>PHCQ01000145.1 GCA_002840835.1 Betaproteobacteria bacterium HGW-Betaproteobacteria-16
GGCAAGGAAGAAGGCGACCAGTTGCTGACCGGTGGCGTGCAATCGAAACTGGCAGGGCCGCTGAGCGAAGGCTATTACATCGAGCCGACCGTATTCAAGGGTCACAACAAGATGCGCATCTTCCAGGAAGAGATCTTCGGCCCGGTATTGTCGGTGACCACCTTCAAGGATGAAGCCGAAGCACTGGCCATCGCCAACGACACCATGTACGGCCTCGGCGCAGGCGTCTGGAGCCGTGACGGCGCACGCGCCTTCCGCATGGGGCGCGGCATCCAGGCCGGTCGTGTCTGGACCAACTGCTATCACCTCTATCCGGCACACGCCGCATTCGGCGGTTACAAGCAGTCGGGTATCGGCCGCGAAAACCACCGCATGATGCTGGATCACTATCAGCAGACCAAGAACCTGCTGGTCAGCTACAGCCCGAACGCCCTGGGCTTCTTCTAGTAAGTAAAACGGGGGAAGTAGCGCTTGATCACAACACGATATGATGACCTGCTGCCCACCAAGAAAAGCCTGATTACAAGTTAGCCTGCCAGTTCAGGCAAATGGGTGGACGCGACGGTTGGTCAACAACCTCGCGTCCTTTTTTCCACAACCGTTTTTAAGGAGCATCAGATGCCGGTCTCTCGCATCGTGGCTACGCCTGCAGCAGAGGCATTGATTGACGAACTCCGGGCCAGACATGGCGACCTCATGTTCCACCAGTCCGGCGGCTGCTGCGAGGGCAGCGCCCCGATGTGCCTGAAGGCGGGGGAATTCCTGGTCGGCACGTCCGATGTCAAGCTGGGTGAAGTACATGGCGTGCCGTTCTACATGGCCAAGTTCCAGTTCCAGTACTGGGAGCACACTCATTTAACGCTGGACGCGATTGCCGGGCACGGCGGCCAGTTCTCGCTGGAACAGGGGACCGGACGGCATTTCATCATCCGCTCACGCCTGTTCACTGATGAAGAGCTTATCCAGCTGCCTCCAGTGAAGGAGTGCGGCTGAACAACGCATTTAACGACAGCGAGTAGTCACTGACACGGCATGAATGGCCATGCTCGCGGACAAAACCAGATCCCGTGGCGGATGAAATGCTGCCCGGCAGGAACGGATCGCTCGCCAGACACGATAACCCTACTGCTATCAGCATTGTTAATCCCGGCCGAAAGACTTAAAATTTAAAGCCTTAGCTTAATTTGCGTCTGACCGCGCAGCCCACCCGACTTTCCAATGACAGCCAATCCACTCCCAGCGCCCACCTTGCTCGACCAATTCGGTCGCAAAGTGGATTACATCCGGCTTTCGATCACCGATCGCTGCGATTTCCGCTGCGTCTATTGCATGTCGGAAGACATGACCTTCCTGCCGCGCGACGAAGTGCTGTCACTGGAAGAATGTGCAAGACTGGTCAAGGTCTTCGTGGATCTGGGTGTCAGCAAAGTCCGCATCACAGGTGGCGAGCCACTGGTCAGAAAGAATGCCCTGTGGCTGTTCGAACAGATCGGACAGCTGCAAGGACTGCGTGAGCTAGTGGTCACTACCAACGGATCGCAGCTTGAATCGCAGGCAGAGACTTTGAAAAAGGCTGGTGTCAAGCGCATCAACATCAGTCTGGACAGCCTCGATGCTGAGCGCTTCCGAAAAATTACCCGCGTCGGCGACTTAAACAAGGTACTGCGCGGAATCGCGGCGGCGAAGCAGGCCGGTTTTGACAACATTAAGCTCAACACAGTCCTGATGCGCGGCGTCAACGATGACGAAGCCCTCTCATTACTGGAGTTCGCCATCGAACAGGAACTGGATATCGCCTACATCGAGGAAATGCCACTGGGTGAAGTCAATCACCAACGCGATGCTACCTATGTCAGCAACGACGCCACACTCAAGCGGCTGCAACAGCAGCACACCTTGGTCAGCAGCGCGGAAACCACCGGCGGCCCAGCCAGGTACTGGCGCATTCCCGGCACGCAGACCCGCGTCGGCTTCATCTCGCCGCACAGCCATAATTTCTGTGAGTCCTGCAATCGCGTCCGCATCAGTTGCAAGGGCGAACTCTTCCTCTGCCTCGGCCATGACGACAAGGTCGACCTCATGCCATTGCTGCGCAAATATCCGGATGACGATGCACCGGTCATCGCGGCCATCCTTGATGCCATGCGCATCAAGCCCAAAGGCCACGATTTCGACCTGCGCCGCGCGACGCCCGCCGTCGTTCGTTTCATGTCGCACACCGGCGGCTGAGCACACATCCCCGTACCACCCATGACGCGCGCATTGCCTTTCGCCAACACAACCAGCGTCTTCGACGCGCAGGCCACGCTATTAGCATCAACGACATGAGCACCAACAACATGAACATCAGCGGCATCGTACTGGCCGGCGGCCTCGGGCGCCGCATGGGCGGCGTCGACAAGGGCCTGATGCCATTTGCTGGCAAACCCATGATCGCCCATGTGCTGGAAAGACTCCGGCCGCAGGTCGACGAGATCATCATCAGCGCCAACCGCGAGATCGGGCGTTATGCCGCCTATGGTTTTCCGGTCATCGCCGACGAGATCAAAGGGTACGCTGGCCCGCTGGCCGGGCTGCATCGCGGCATGTGCATGGCGCAGCACCCTTTGCTGCTCAGCGTGCCCTGCGATTCGCCTCTGTTACCGGCTGACCTTGCCGGCCGTCTGCTCAAGGCGTTGCAGGAGAATGGTGCCGATCTGGCGCTGGCCAGGACTGGCAACCGGACGCATCCGGTATTCTGCCTGTGCCGCAGCAGCCTGAAAGACCATCTGTACCATTATCTGCAAGCCGACGGGCGTAAAATGAGCGACTGGCACGACACCCTGAAGGTCGTGGAAGTGTCGTTCGATGACGAACCGCAAGCGTTCGCCAACATCAACACGCCGGAAGAACTCGAATCCGTCCAACATCAACACAGGCCACCAGATTGACAAGCAACGAACACATGACTGGCAAACTGCCACTGCTAGGGTTTTGCGCCTATGGCAGCGGCATCGGCAAAACCACGCTGCTGACCCGGCTGATCCCGGTGCTGAATGCGCGCGGCTTGCGCGTATCGGTCATCAAGCACGCGCACCACAGCTTCGACATCGACCATCCGGGCAAGGACAGCTACCGCCTGCGCGAAGCCGGCGCCGTGCAAATGCTGCTCGGTTCGCGCCATCGCTGGGCCCTGATGACAGAATTGTCGCGCACCGGCGAGCCGCAAGCCGAAGAACCCGGCCTGGCAGAACTGCTGGGACAACTCGACAGCCGCATGGCTGGCCTGATTCTGGTCGAGGGTTTCAAGAGTGAGCCCATCCCCAAGATCGAGGTGCATCGGCCAGCCATGCAGTGCCCGCTCCTCGCTACAGACGATCCCCATATCATTGCGGTGGCCACCGATGCGCCGGTCAATACTCCTTTGCCGCAGCTGGACCTCAACCAGCCGGAAGAAATCGCCGACTTCATCCTCGACTGGATGGAGCGCAGAACCCAATCTGTTTCACGCTGAGTCACAACCATGAACCAAACCTCCCTTTCCGACCTGATCGACAACCCCAGT
>PHCQ01000084.1 GCA_002840835.1 Betaproteobacteria bacterium HGW-Betaproteobacteria-16
TCTTGCCGGTACCCGCCGTACCCGCGAGCGTGACGAAGTCGATCTCCGGGTCCATCAGCAGGTTGAGGGCAAAGTTCTGCTCGCGGTTTCGGCTGGTGACGCCCCACACCGCGTTCTTCAGGTGGGTGAAGTCCTTGAGCGTTTTCAAGACTGCCGTCTTGTCGCGGATTTCGGTCACGCGAGCGTAGAGCGATGGCTCACCGGGCGCCTCGAAGTACACAAACTGGTTGATGTAGAACTGGCCCACCGCCGGCCCGCTCACGCGGTAGAACGTGTGGCTGCCGCTCTGCCAGCTTTCGATGGTTTTGCTCTGACGGGTCCAGAAATCCTGAGGAAGTGCCAGTGCGCCGGCATACAGCAGATCGCCGTCTTCCAGGGTCTTGTCGTTTTGATAGTCTTCGGCCGCCAGGCCCAGTGCGCGGGCCTTGACCCGCATGTTGATGTCCTTGGAGACCAGAATCACTTCCCGCTGGGGAAACTTGTCCCGCAACGCGTGCACCACGCCCAGGATCTGATTGTCCGCCTTGCCTTGAGGAAGGCTGGACGGCAATTCGCTGTCCAATGGCTCTGTCTGGAAAAACAGCGAGCCACGGGCGGACTGGTGGCCTGTAGCGGACAGCTTGAGTCCCTTGGTGAGGTCAGCGCCCTGCTGGGCCACCAACGCATCCAGGGTGCGGCTGGTTTGCCGCCCGTTTCGGGCGACCTCGGTCATGCCTTTCTTGTGGCCATCCAGCTCTTCCAGCACGATCATGGGAAGAAAGATGTCGTGTTCTTCAAACTGGAACAGACTGATCGGATCGTGCAGCAGCACATTGGTGTCGAGCACGAAGAGACGGCTGATACCGTTGATGGTGGCTTTGTTGCGACCCGTGCGACGGTTGCTGGCGACGGGCGAGACAACGCGTGCCGGAGCCGGGGGGCGTGTGTCAGCGGGCTTCTGACTGTCTTTGCCCTCGGCGGGCAGGGGCGCCATGGATGGTGCCACCGCAGGTGCCGCACTGCGTTTTGAAAGGGCCTTGTCGCGCTCTGGCGCTTGTTCGCCCCTTCGCGACTTGGAGCCGTTGTCTCGACGCGGCTCGGAGGCTTTGGATGCTTCCGTTTTATGCGATGCGACGGAAGGAGTGGGTGCTGCCTCTGGAATGACGTCGAGTACCTCTTCGAAAACGTCTTCGGCTGCTTTGAGGCTGTAGGACTCGGGTGAGAGAAGGGCGGCGCGTTTGGTGGGGGCGGGTGGCAGTGGCATGGAATGGGTGGTGTTCAGCGTGGCGCCAGAAAACAAAAAGCCGCCGGGCTAACCGGGCGGCTTTCAGAGCTGCTTGAGGATGGGCAAGAAGGCGATGCGGAAGGACTTCCTAACGTCATGAATTCATTATGCACGAGTCATGTGACCGCACCTTCGCCACAGGCACCCTCGCAGAGAAGGCGCCGTCAGGCGGCTTTTTTCAATGCCTTGACGGCTTTGAGGACGTCTTCAACATGGCCAGGCACCTTCAGGCCACGCCATTCCTGCTTGAGCACGCCATCAGGGCCCACCAGGAAGGTGCTGCGCTCAATGCCTTTAACCTTTTTGCCATACATGATCTTGTTCTTGACCACGCCAAACATGTGGCACATTTTCTCTTCGGTGTCTGCAATCAACTCGAACGGCAGTTCCAGTTTGGTCTTGAAATCGTCGTGAGACTTCATGTTGTCGCGCGAGACGCCGAACACTTGTGCCCCGGCTTTCACAAAGTCCTTGTACTTGTCCCGAAACTGCATGGCTTCGGTGGTGCACCCCGGGGTGTTGTCCTTGGGGTAAAAATAGAGCACGATGGTCTGTCCGAGGTGCGTTTGATTGCTGACCTTGAGGCCGCCTGTGGCTAGCGCTTCAAATTCGGGAATGGGTTTGTTGACAACGACTGCCATACTGCGTGAGCCCCTGACGTAAGTTGGTGGTGATTCGTTGGCTTCCCAGCTGCTTCATGATCTTGGTCTTGCCGGCTGGCAAACGGAGTCATGGCAGGAAACAATCCGCTATTTTACTCTGAACTGGCATGGCGCGGCTGTCGCGTCCGGTCACCCATGCAGTGGCCGTCGTTTGGTGCTGTCACTGATCCCCCGAGGCTTGGCCCTCCGGGGCACTGGTTTCAATCAGCAAGGCTGCGAGCACTCTGCGCCCTTCGCCAGCCAGAATATTGAAGGTGCGACAGGCGGCCTGGGTGTCCATGGTTTCCACGCCAATGCCCTTATGGATCAGGCTTTGCAGCAGGGCGGGGCGCACGAAGCGCAAGCGTTTGCCGCTGCCAAAAATGACCAACTCGGGTGGCGAGTCCATCAACTCCAGCAGTGACGCGAAGTGCCTTGCGTCCAGTTCGTCGTGCGCATTGCAGCGCCAGTCGACGCGCTCGCCGCTGGAGGCCAGTACCACGCTCTGGCTCAAGCGCTCGCCATTCACGGCGATCCAGCCGTCGCCATAAGCGGTGATGGTGTTGGCGTCGGGTTTGTCGGCGTGGAGTTTCATCAAAAATTCCCAAGGCACAGGGCGGTGTTTCGGCAGGCTTCATGCCCGAATGCGGTGCTGAACTGTGTTCAAATTGCAGGTTTTCCCAAGCGCAGCAGGCTTGAATATAGCGGTCCGGGTCCGCCCCAATCTGTTGCAGACATTCTCACTGCCCCATGCGGGAGGGACTTTGAAGACCATCCAGAAATCCGCCAAGCTGGCCAACGTTTGTTACGACATCCGGGGTCCCATCATGGACGCCGCGCGCCAGATGGAAGAAGAGGGGCACAAGATCATCCGGCTCAACATCGGCAATCTCGCGGTGTTCGGCTTTGATGCCCCGGAAGAAATCCAGCAGGACATGATCCGCAACCTGCCGAATTCGGCGGGCTATTCCGACAGCAAGGGCATTTTCGCCGCGCGCAAGGCGGTCATGCACGAAACCCAGAAGCAGGGCATCAAGGGCGTCACGCTCGACGATATCTATCTGGGTAACGGTGCGAGCGAACTGATCGTCATGGCGACCAATGCGCTGCTTGACGATGGCGACGAGTTGCTGCTGCCTGCACCGGACTATCCGCTCTGGACGGCGGCGGTGAGCCTCTCGGGTGGCACGCCGGTGCATTACATGTGCGAAGAAGCCAATGGATGGATGCCCGATCTGGACGATATTCGCCGCAAGATCACGCCGGCCACCAAAGGCATTGTGGTCATCAACCCGAACAATCCAACCGGCGCACTCTACTCGGATGAGCTGCTCCGCTCCATTGTCGACCTTGCGCGCGAGCACGGGCTGGTGATTTTTGCTGACGAGGTCTACGACAAGGTGCTGTACGACGGCGCCAGGCACACGGCGATTGCCAGCCTGTCGGACGACGTGCTCACCCTGACCTTCAATTCGCTGTCCAAGAGCTACCGCTCCTGTGGCTATCGCGCCGGCTGGATGATCGTCTCGGGCGACAAGAAGCCGGCCAAAGACTACATCGAGGGCTTGAACATGCTCTCGAACATGCGCCTGTGCGCCAATGTGCCGGGGCAGTGGGCCATTCAAACGGCACTCGGGGGTTACCAGAGCATCAATGACCTGGTCTGTGAGGGCGGCCGATTGCGCCGGCAACGTGACCTGGCCTATGAGCTGATCACAGCCATTCCTGGCGTGACCTGCGTCAAGCCGTCGGCGGCACTCTACATGTTTCCCAGGCTGGACCCCAAGGTCTACCCGGTGGAAGACGATCAGCAGCTGTTCCTGGAGCTCTTGCAGGAAACACGTGTGATGCTGGTACAGGGCTCGGGGTTCAATTACCCGGACAACCAGCATTTCCGCATCGTGTTCCTTCCACACGAAGACGATCTGCGTGAAGCGATTGGGCGGGTGGCCAGGTTCCTCGAAGGCTGGCGCAAGCGGCATGGCACCGCCTGAAGAGGCATTATTTCGCGCCGAAATGGCCATCAATGCGGCGCCGCCTCTCGTCTAGTCTAGATGGGAGGCAACTGGGGGCATCGGTGTCCCGTCTGTTTAATTGAATGAGAGAAGCATGAAACCGATCCAAGTAGGCCTGCTGGGCATAGGCACCGTGGGCAGCGGCACATTCAATGTGTTGAAACGCAACCAGGAAGAGATCAAGCGGCGCGCCGGTCGCGGCATAGAAATCACCATGGTGGCTGATCTGGACATGGATCGTGCGCGATCCCTGGTGGGGCCGGATGTGAACGTGGTGAACGACGCGCGGGCCGTGATTGCCAATCCTGACATCGACATCGTCGTGGAGCTGATCGGTGGATATGGCGTGGCCAAGGCGCTGGTCATGGAAGCCATCGCGGCTGGCAAGCATGTGGTGACGGCCAACAAGGCCTTGCTGGCCGTGCATGGCACCGAGATTTTCGCTGCGGCTTCGGCCAAGGGTGTAATGGTGGCCTTCGAGGCGGCGGTGGCCGGCGGCATTCCCATCATCAAGGCATTGCGTGAGGGTCTCACGGCCAACAGCATCCAGTGGATCGCGGGCATCATCAACGGCACCACGAACTTCATCCTGTCAGAAATGCGTGACAAGGGGCTGGATTTCGATGTCGTGCTCAAAGAGGCTCAAAAGCTGGGCTATGCAGAAGCGGACCCGACCTTCGACATCGAGGGCGTGGATGCGGCCCACAAAGTCACGCTGATGAGCGCCATTGCCTTTGGCATTCCGGTGCAGTTTGACAAGGCCCACGTCGAGGGCATCACCCAGCTCAGTGGAACGGACATCCGTTATGCAGAGCAACTGGGCTACCGCATCAAGTTGCTGGGCATCACGCGGCGCACGGAGGCCGGTGTGGAACTGCGCGTGCATCCGACCCTGGTGCCGAGCAAGCGGCTGATCGCGAACGTGGAAGGTGCCATGAATGCGGTCGTGGTTCAGGGGGATGCCGTCGGTACCACGCTGTATTACGGCAAAGGGGCCGGCAGCGAACCCACTGCCAGTGCGGTGATTGCCGATCTGGTAGACGTGACCCGGCTGCACACCGCCGATCCACACCACAGGGTGCCGCACCTGGCCTTCCAGCCCGATGCCATGAGCGACCTGCAGGTGCTGCCCATGAGCGAGGTGGTGACAAGCTATTACCTGCGCCTTCGCGTGGCAGATGAGGCCGGTGTGCTGGCCAAGGTGACGGGCCTGCTCGCAGAGGCTGGCATCAGCATCGATGCCTTGCTCCAGCGCCGGGCTGAAGAGGTGAGCGCCGACCTGGCCGTCGCGGGTGCAGCTTCTACCGATCTGATCATCCTGACGCACGAAACACGGGAGGGCGTCATGAATCGGGCACTGGCCGATATGCAGGGCCTGTCTTCCGTGCTGGCGCCGATCACGCGCATTCGCAAAGAGGAGCTGAACTGACCTGACCCCCTGTGCCGCTTCGCGTCTTCCCCCTTCGGGCGGGACCACACCCTGGCCTGGCAAGACCAGCTTCGTGGGTGTCTGGATCAGACACCTTGCACGCATGGGGTCGGTAGCTCGCAATGCCCTGGAACACTGACATGCTGTACCTCTCTACCCGCGGCCATCCGGATCGCAAACACTTCTGTGAAATCCTGCTCGAGGGCCTGGCGCCCGATGGGGGTCTGTACCTGCCAGAGCGCTACCCGCAAGTGGATGCCGCCACCCTGGCGCGCTGGCGAGGCGTGTTCAATGGTGGGGCCCCTGGTGGTTACGCGGCGTTGGCGTTTGAAGTGCTGTCGCTCTACATCGACGACATACCTGCCGCTGATCTGAGGGCCATCTGCGACAAGACCTACACCGAAGCGGTGTACGGCACAGCGGCCATCGTGCCGCTGAAGAAGCTTGAAGAGGGGTTCTACCTGGAAGCGCTGTCGAATGGTCCGACCCTGGCGTTCAAGGACATGGCCATGCAGCTGCTGGGCAACCTGTTCGAGTACGAGCTGGCGCGCCGCGGCGAAGAGCTCAACATCCTGGGTGCCACCAGTGGCGACACCGGCAGCGCGGCCGAATATGCGATGCGAGGCAAGCAAGGCGTGCGGGTGTTCATGCTCAGCCCGCACGGGCGCATGAGCCCATTCCAACAGGCGCAGATGTTCAGTCTGATGGACGAAAACATCCACAACATCGCCATCGAAGGCGTGTTCGACGACTGCCAGGACATTGTCAAGGCGGTGTCAAACGACCTGACTTTCAAGCGCCAGTACAAGATTGGCACGGTCAATTCGATCAACTGGGCGAGGCTGTTGGCGCAGGTTGTCTACTACTTCGCTGGCTTCTTCCAGGCGACCTCGAACGAATCGCAGAAGGTGAGCTTCACTGTGCCCAGTGGGAACTTCGGTAACGTCTGCGCAGGCCATGTGGCGCGCCAGATGGGGCTTCCCATCCAGACCCTGGCCGTGGCGACGAACGAAAACGACGTGCTTGACGAGTTCTTCCGCACCGGGGTCTACCGCGTGCGTGCCAGCGCCGATACGCACGAGACCTCCAGTCCGTCGATGGACATTTCCAAGGCCAGCAACTTCGAGCGCTTTGTTTTTGACCTGCTGGGCCGCGACGGCGCGCGTGTCAAGGCGCTGTTTGGCGACGCGCTCAGCCGCGAGGGGCGTTTTGAACTGGGCGTCGACCCGGTGTTTGCCGAAGCGGCGAGTCACTACGGCTTCGTCAGCGGCAAGAGCACGCACGCAGACCGCCTGGCCACCATCAAGGACACCTTCGAACGCTTTGGTGTGGTGATCGACACCCACACCGCCGATGGTGTGAAGGTGGCACGCGCACACGCCAGCGCGGAAGTCCCCATGATCGTTCTGGAAACCGCTCTGCCGATCAAGTTCTCCGAGACCATCGTAGAAGCGCTGGGGCGTCAACCTGACCGCCCACCTCAATTCGAAGGCATCGAGGCATTGCCCAAACGGGTTCACGTCATGCCAGCAGACGTGGTGGCCGTGAAGAACTACATCGTTCAGCACTGCGGCGATTCATGAAGGTCGTTGCCTTCGCGGGTTTTTCGGGCTCGGGCAAGACCACCCTGGTCGAGCAGCTCATTCCAGCGATGAAGCTGCGTGGGCTCCGGGTGTCGGTGGTGAAGCATGCCCACCACAAGTTCGACATTGACCATCCCGGCAAGGACACATGGCGCCACCGCGAGGCGGGGGCGTTCGAGGTGGTGGCGGCCTCACGGCACCGTCTGGTGCTGATGCGTGAATTCGAGCAACCTGTCGAACTGGGCGTTCACCATTTGCTTGCCGAGCTGTATGACGGCATCGACTGGGTGTTCGTTGAAGGATTCAAGGACTGCGACCTGCTCAAAATCGAGATCTGGCGCGCAGAAAGTGCAAAATCGGCGCTCTACCCAAACGACCCTTTCATCGCGGCCATTGCCACCGACAGTGCCGACCGGCTCCCCGAGGCCACCCTGCGTCCGGTACTGGATTTGAACCAGCCCGATGAAGTGGCTGCATGGCTGATCGAAAATGGCCAAAGATTCGAATACAACCCGGAGGCACACGGGTGACAGACAGATTCCCGCGCCAGCAGAAGGCGCTGTGCTGACGCCAAACAACTTTCAAACATGACCGCTCCCGCCCACCTGCGTACGCCTTTGATGGAACTCGACCTTGCATTGGCGCAGTTGCTGGAGCGCGTTGAGCCCCTGCCGGGCGTTGAAACGGTCGCCACCTTCGACGCCGATCGTCGGGTCCTGGCTGAAGACCTGGTTTCATCTCTCCAGGTGCCACCGCAGGACAACTCCTCCATGGACGGCTACGCGGTGCGTTGCGCCGATGTGAGCGCTCCCGGTGTGGTCCTGCCGGTTTCTCAGCGCATTGCTGCCGGCCATCCAGCCAGCCCGCTGCGCGAAGGCACCTGTGCCCGCATATTTACCGGGGCCACCCTCCCGCCAGGTGCCGATGCCGTGGTGATGCAGGAGGACACGGAAGAGGTGGGCGGCAACATCCATGGCGTTCACATCCATGCCATGCCGCAACCTGGTCAGTGGGTGCGACGGGCTGGTGAAGATGTGGCTTTGGGGTCGGTGGTGCTGGCACGGGGTGAGCGGCTCTCGCCTGCCGGGCTCGGGCTGGCGGCCAGCCTGGGCCGGGCCAGGCTGTCTGTGGTGGCGCGGCCGCGCGTGGCGCTTTTTTCCACCGGTGACGAGCTCGTCATGCCGGGTGACGTACCGCCCGAAGCCATGCCACCGGGGGCCATCTACAACTCGAACCGTTTTTTTCTGCGGGCGCTGCTGCACCGCATGGGATGCGAGGTGAGCGACCTCGGAATCGTGCCCGACCGGCGCGATGCAACGCTGGCCGCCCTGCAGTCGGCGGCCGACCACCACGACCTGATTCTCACCAGCGGAGGCGTGTCGGTCGGTGAAGAAGACCACATCAAGCCGTCGGTGCAACAGCTGGGCTCGCTGGATCTCTGGCAGATTGCCATGAAGCCCGGAAAACCGTTCGCCTATGGCACGGTCCGGCGGCATCTGGCTGCAGAAGCGGCCGAGCAGCCGTGCCATTTCATTGGATTGCCGGGGAACCCGGTGTCCAGCTTTGTCACGTTTGTGCTGCTGGTTCGTCCATTTTTGCTGGCCTTGCAGGGTGTGAAAGCCGCTGCTGCCCAATCCATGCCGGTTCCGGTGATGCTGCCGGCCCACTTTGACGTGACCCGCGCTGACAAGCGCCGAGAGTTCATCCGCGTGCGGCGCAACAGTGCAGGTGGGCTCGATCTGTTTCCCAACCAGAGTTCAGGCGTGCTCACCTCGGTCGCCTGGGCCGACGGCCTGGTGGACAAGGCCGCAGGCCGCACCATTGCCCATGGCGACCCGGTTCATTTTGTTTCGTTTGCAGAGTGGCTTGCATGAACGTCAACATTCGCTATTTCGCTTCCATACGCGAAGCTTTGTCCACCGGCAGTGAAGCGGTGAACACGAGCGCCCCAACGCTGGGCGCGCTGCGCGACGAGCTGATCGCCCGGGGCGGCGCCTACGCTGAGGCGCTGGCCCGCGGAAAGGCAGTGCGGGTCGCGCTGAACCAGACCATGAGCGAAGAAAGCGCTGCGCTGCCGGAAGGCGCTGAGGTCGGTTTCTTCCCACCCGTCACCGGCGGCTGAAGTCGACGATGCGGTCTCATTCAACCCTCAGGTGACGCATATGACTGAACGGGTGAGTATCCAGGTCGAAGACTTTGACTTGTCTGCAGAGGTGGCTCGGCTGCGTGCGCCCAACCCGGGTGTGGGCGCGGTCTGTTCGTTCGTCGGCACGGTCAGGGATCGCAATGACGGGCAGGGTGTGCATTCGATGGAGCTGGAGCACTACCCGGGCATGACGGAGAAAGCCATCGAGGCCATGATCGACGAGGCGCATCGCCGGTTCGACATCCTCGGTGCCCGCGTGATCCATCGCGTGGGCGTTTTGCAGCCCATGGACCAGATCGTGCTCGTGGTGGTGACCTCGGCCCACCGGGGCGAGAGTTTCCAGGCCTGCGAATTTCTCATGGACTACCTCAAGACCCAGGCACCCTTCTGGAAGAAGGAACAGACGCCAGCGGGAGCGCGCTGGGTCGACGCACGGGTCAGTGACGATGCTGCGCTTCAGCGCTGGGGCATCGCGGGTCAGAACGCCTGATCGCCCAAGGGCAGGGACACATCCATGAACACCGGAGAGCGCATGGTGTTGCCGCTTGCCGACGCGGATGTGGAGTCGATCGAGCGGGCCACGCTGGAGGCGGTAGTGCCCGACCGAATGGAGCATCTCACCGGGTGGCTGCTGCCCATTTTTGACGGTACCGTGGGCCGGGCACGATCGGCGGTGCCCTTGCGGCACAGTCGGCCTGATGTCGGTCATGTCGACCTCATTGCCGGGCGCTATCGGGCCCAGGGGGTTGCGCCAGCTTTCCGCCTTCCGGATTTGCCGGTGTTTGACGACTTTCATGCACGGCTGCTTCGATTGGGCTACGTGCGCGAGCAGCCCACGCTGACCATGGTGGGGCAGGTGGAAAACCTGTTGCAACTCCATCCCGGCCCGCCTGGCGTGCTGGAAGACAAGGCCGATTCCCAGTGGATGGCCATGTTTCTGGGGCCGGGCCTCGATCCGGTGGACGGGGCGAGCAGGGCCCGCGCGCTGAGCCGGGCCGAAAACACGCTGTTTGCCAGTGTGCGAGAAGCGGGAAGCACTGTGGCCTCGGGTGCGGCGGCGTTCGGTCATGGCTGGCTCAGCGTGCATGGCATGCGCACCCATGCGGCTTGTCGGGGCCAGGGGCTGGCGCGTCGCGTGCTGATCACCATGGCAGAGGAAGCCCGACGGCGCGGCGTGGCCAGGGTATTCCTGCAGGTGGATGCCAGCAACGCCGCTGCGCTGGCGCTCTACCGCCGAGCCGGCATGGTGACGGCCTGGCCTTACAGCTACTGGCGCCAGCCGAACTGAACAATGGGTTGACCTGCGTCAATCTGCGGGGTGCTGGATGTGGCGCGGGGACGGCTTGCGCTTGAAAATGCCTGAATCAGCGCCAGATGAGCCGTAATTCATTTTTCCGGAGTACCCAGGCATGCGACTCGACAAACTCACCACCAAATTCCAGGAAGCCCTGAGCGAAGCCCAGACCTTGGCGCTGGGCAATGACAACGCCTACATCGAACCGGCCCATCTGCTGTTGGCCATGCTGCGCCAGCCCGATGGCCCGCAGTCCCTGTTGCAGCGTGCGGGCGTGAACGTGGCAGGCCTGAGCAAGGCTGTTGAGGCGGCGATGAAGCGTCTGCCGGAAGTGCAGGGCCAGGAACAGGTGCAGGTGGGTCAGGAGCTGGCCAAGCTGCTGCAGGCCACCGAGAAAGAGGCCATCAAGCGCGGCGACCAGTTTGTGGCCAGCGAGCTGTTCCTGCTGGCCGTGGCTGATGCCAAAGGAGAAATCGGTCGGCTGGCCAACGAGAACGGGCTTTCCCGCAAGAGCCTGGAAAGCGCCATCGACGCCGTGCGCGGCGGTCAGAAGATGGACAGCCCCGAAGCTGAAGGCCAGCGCGAAGCGCTCAAAAAATACACACTCGACCTGACGGAGCGTGCCCGTGCCGGCAAGCTCGATCCGGTCATCGGCCGCGACGACGAAATCCGCCGCGCGATCCAGGTGCTGCAGCGCCGCAGCAAGAACAACCCCGTGCTCATCGGTGAGCCAGGGGTGGGCAAGACCGCCATTGTGGAAGGCCTCGCCCAGCGCATTGTCAACGGCGAAGTGCCGGAGAGCCTGCGCGACAAACGCGTGCTGGTGCTGGACATGGCAGGCCTGCTGGCCGGTGCCAAGTTCCGTGGCGAATTCGAGGAGCGGCTCAAATCCGTGCTGAAGGAAGTCTCGCAAGACGAAGGCCGAATCATCCTGTTCATCGACGAACTCCACACCATGGTGGGGGCCGGCAAGGCAGAGGGCGCGATTGATGCCGGCAACATGCTCAAGCCTGCGCTGGCGCGTGGTGAGTTGCACTGCATCGGCGCGACCACGCTGGACGAATACCGCAAGTACATCGAAAAGGACGCCGCGCTGGAACGCCGCTTCCAGAAGGTGCTGGTCGACGAACCCACGGTGGAGCAGACCATCGCCATTCTCCGCGGCTTGCAGGAAAAGTACGAGGTGCACCACGGGGTGGAGATCACCGACCCGGCCATCGTGGCTGCGGCCGAGCTTTCGCACCGCTACATCACCGACCGCTTCCTGCCGGACAAGGCCATCGACCTGATCGACGAGGCTGCTGCCAAGATCAAGATCGAGATCGACTCCAAACCGGAAGTCATGGACAAGCTCGATCGCCGCCTGATCCAGCTGCAGATCGAGCGCGAGGCCGTGCGCAAGGAGCAGGACGAATCTTCTCTGAAGCGTTTTGCACTGATCGAAGAAGAGATCCACCGGCTGCAAAAGGAAATCGCCGATCTGGACGAAATCTGGAAAAGCGAAAAAGCCCAGGCCCAGGGCAGCCAGCATGTGCGCGAAGAGATCGAGAAGCTCAAGCTGCAGATCGAGGAACAGACCCGCAAGGGCGACTTCAACAAGGTGGCCGAGCTGCAGTACGGTCGCCTGCCCGAGCTGGAAAAACAGCTGAAGGAAGCGCAGGACAAGGAAACCGCCAAAGGCACCGAGGGCACCGCGCCCAAATTGCTGCGCACGCAGGTGGGTGCCGAAGAGATCGCCGAGGTAGTGAGTCGGGCCACCGGCATTCCCGTGTCAAAAATGATGCAGGGCGAGCGCGACAAGCTGTTGCAGATGGAGGTCAAGCTGCACGACCGCGTGGTGGGGCAGGACGAGGCCATCGCCGCCGTGGCCAATGCCATTCGCCGCTCGCGCTCGGGCCTGTCTGACCCGAACCGCCCCACCGGCTCGTTCCTGTTTTTGGGCCCCACCGGCGTGGGCAAGACCGAACTTTGCAAGGCGCTGGCCGGCTTCCTGTTTGACACGGAAGAGCACCTCATCCGCATCGACATGAGCGAGTTCATGGAGAAACACTCCGTGGCCCGCCTGATTGGCGCGCCACCGGGCTACGTGGGCTACGAGGAGGGCGGCTACCTGACCGAAGCCGTGCGCCGCAAGCCCTACAGCGTGTTGCTGCTCGACGAAGTGGAAAAGGCACACCCTGACGTGTTCAACGTGCTGCTGCAGGTGCTGGACGATGGTCGCCTGACCGACGGCCAGGGCCGCACCGTGGACTTCAAGAACACCGTGATCGTGATGACGAGCAACATCGGCTCGCATCTCATCCAGGCCATGGTGGGTGAGCCCTACGAAGATGTGAAGGACGCGGTCTGGGGTGAGCTGAAAAGCCACTTCCGGCCCGAGTTCCTCAACCGCATTGACGAAACGGTGGTGTTCCACGCACTCGATGCACAGCACATTGAATCGATCGCCGGCATCCAGCTCAAGGCTTTGCAGGCACGTCTGCAGAAGATGGACCTGCGGCTGGAGGTGGCGCCTGCTGCCCTGGCAGAGCTGGCCAAGGTGGGCTTCGACCCGGTGTTTGGTGCCCGACCGCTGAAGCGGGCCATTCAGCAGCGCATCGAGAACCCGCTGTCCAAGTTGTTGCTGGAGGGGCGCTACCCACCCAAGTCGGTGATCCCGGTGGGGGTCGATCCGGTCCGCAACCCGGGCGTGTTCGAGTTTGGCGACGCTTTGAGCGCTGCCTGAGCGGCTCAGCCCGCCCCCCACGTGCCTGGGTTCCCGACCAATTGGAGCCCAGGCACTACCCGACGAGGCCTGCGAGTTCTATCATGGACCGCATGACCCAGAACCCACCCGATTTCCCATTGCGCGCGCTGTTTGAGGCGCAACATGCTGCCAGCCGGGCGCAGGTGGATGTGCCCCTGGCACTGCGTCGCGACCGGCTCGCCCGGCTGCGTGACCTGATCGATACCCACGCTGAAGCCCTTTCCGAAGCGGTGGAAGCGGACTTCGGGGTTCGCTCCCGATCCTTGACGGAAGCCGCGGACCTGTTCGTTCTGCGTGCCGGCATGGCCCAGTTGCACAAGGAGTTGCCGCGCTGGATGAAGCGCCAGCGCGTGCGAACCCCTTTCTACCTGCTGCCCGCCAAAGGCTTCCTGCAGCCCCAGCCGCTGGGTGTGGTCGGTGTGATTGGCCCTTGGAACTATCCCCTGCAGCTCACCCTGGGCCCGGCTGCCACGGCGCTGGCGGCGGGCAACCGTGTCATGCTCAAGCCCAGCGAACTCACGCCGCAAAGTTCTGCGCTGATGGCGTCGCTGGTGCATCAGACCTTTGCCGCCGACGAGTTCTGCGTGGTTCAGGGGGCAAGCGATGTGGCGCAGGCGTTTTCGCAACTGCCCTTCGACCACCTCTTCTTCACGGGTTCGACGCAGGTGGGCCGGCAGGTGGCCGCAGCGGCTGCCGTCAATCTGACACCCACCACGCTCGAACTGGGTGGCAAGTCGCCTTGCATTCTGGATGCGTCTTGCGATGTGAACGATGCCGCCTCCAAGATTGCGCACGGCAAGCTGCTCAATGCCGGTCAGACCTGCATCGCTCCGGACTATGTGATGTTGCCCAAGGGCATGGAACCGGCGTTTGAGGCGGCGTACTGGGTCGCCGTGGCGAAGCTGTTCCCCACCATCGAGGGCAATCCGGACTACGCATCCATCGTCAGCGAGCGCCACCATGCCCGATTGCTGGCGCTGGTCGACGAGGCGTGCAAGCAGGGCGCCCGGGTATCAGGCTGGGATGTGTCACCGGCCCATGATTCGACCAGTCGCCAGATGGCGCCCGCACTGGTGTTTGGGGTGCCGCCCAGTGGGCGCTTGATGACGGAAGAAATCTTTGGCCCCGTTCTGCCGGTGTTGTCGTACACCGATCTCGACGAAGCGATTGCCGCCATCAATGCCCGCCCGCGCCCCTTGGCGCTCTATTGGTTCGGTCGCGATGAAGCCAGCCGCGACAAGGTCCTCATGCGCACCGTGAGCGGTGGCGTCAGTGTCAACGACACCCTCATGCACGTGGCGCACGAAAACCTCCCGTTTGGCGGGGTCGGGGAAAGCGGCTGGGGGGCTTACCACGGCAAAGCCGGCTTCCTGCGCTTCACGCAAATGAAGCCCGTGCTGGTGCAATCCAGCCTCTCCATGGGCCATCTGTTCTACCCGCCCTATGGGGCACGCTTTGCGCGGGTCATTGGCCTCATGAAACGCTGGCTCTGACGAAACAGCGGGGGACGGCGCTTGACGCCTCAGGCGCCCGCAGAGCTTTCCTCATCGACATCGCCCGGCAGCTTCAGATCGGCTTCCTTCAGGTAGCCGCCGGCCTGCAGCGTTGTCGCCAGTTCGTCGATGTCCTGGCCCAGCAGGGCCGAGAGCTCCAGACTGCTGCGTCGTCCGTTGACCATCAGCAGCAGCGTGTGGGCTTCGCGACCCACCAGATCGGGTCGTGCCAGCGCTTCCCATGCGCGAGGCGTCTTCATCAAACGTCGGATAGTGGTCATGTATTTT
This sequence comes from Betaproteobacteria bacterium HGW-Betaproteobacteria-16, assembly GCA_002840835.1. GTDB lineage: Bacteria > Pseudomonadota > Gammaproteobacteria > Burkholderiales > Burkholderiaceae_C > Hydrogenophaga. The sequence continues at coordinate 14,900 of PHCQ01000084.1, forward strand.
TTCTCCCTGTGTCACTGGGGCACGGCGTCACTGTGACAGAGGCTCTACCGGCCCTTGGGTAAGGTACCTGTCAGATATGACAGTGACTTGACGATTTGTCAATTCAGCCCCCATGAAAGGGGCTGCCAGGACTTAGCCCGTTGCCTGCTGACTCCAGCGCGTGGGTGGGTGGCCCACTGCCGCCTTGAACATCGCACTGAAGGCGCTGTCGCTGGTGTAGCCAGTGGCGGCTGCCACCTGGCTGACAGATGCCCCACGCGCCAGCAAAGGCAGCGCGTGGGCCAGCACCGCCTGCTGGCGCCACTCCTGGTAGGTGGTGCCCAGCTCCTCACGAAACAGCCGTGCCATGGTGCGCTCGCTGGCCCCCGCATTGGCGGCCCACTGCGCCAGGGTGGCACGCTCACCTGGCGCGCGCAGTACCGCCTCGCACAGCGCTCTCAGGCGTTTGTCATGAGGCAGCGGCACCCCCAGTTGCTGGGTGTCGGCATGGGCCAGCTCGTCCAGCACCAAGCCAGACAGCAAGCGGTCGCGGGCGGGTTCGGAGGCGCGCCGTGTGTCAGCGTCCATCGCTTGCACCAGCTCGCGCAGCAGCGGTGAAACGCGGATCATGCGGCAGGCCATCCCTGCACAATGCCTCGCCTGGGCATGGATGTACAGGGTGCGCAGCTCAGCCGCTTCGCGCACCGTGACCGCGTGGCGGGTGTTCGGCGGAATCCACACCGCGCGAGACGGCGGCACGATGAAGGTCACGGCCTGCAGGCCTTCGTCTTCTGGCGCCACCATGACCTGCACGATGCCCGTGGCGCAATAGGCCAGCTGGCCCCATGGGTGCCGATGCAGCTCAAAGTGGGTGTCAGCACTGAGCGAGCGTGCCCGTACCCGCACAGGGCGAGCTTCATTGGGAGTGAAACTGTCGGTGTCGCCCAGCGGCGTCGGCCTGGGCTTGCGCAAGGGTTTGGGCGGGCGAGGCGATGCCATGGCAGTTGGGTGAAATGCGGTTTGGCGGGAAATCGACGAAACATGTCAGTTCGTCGCAATTCGGCGAGTTCGGTCGAGTCTACGATCACGCCATGTCGTCATCAAGTCCTTCCCACGCCCTCCCTGCCGGTGGCCTGGTGCCCCTGCGTCAAGACGCCAGCCTGATCGGCCTGGTGGGGCTCGCGCACATGGTCAGCCATTTCAGCCAGTTGTTGTTGGCGCCGCTGTTCCCCTGGCTGAAAGACGCGTTTGGCGCGAGCTACGCCGAGCTGGGGTTTTTGATGACGGTCTTTTTCGTCACCTCATGTGCTGTTCAGACCGCATCCGGTTTTCTGGTCGATCGCTTCGGACCGCGCCCGATCCTGTTTGCGGGCCTGTCGCTTCTGGGCGTGGCTGCCTTCGGCTTTGCCGCCAGCACCAGCTACGCCATGCTGGCGGCCTTTGCGGTGGTGGCCGGCATTGGCAACGGCGTTTTTCACCCGGTGGACTACACCTTGCTCAATCGAAAGGTCAGCGCGCCCCGGCTGGGCCATGCCTACAGCGTGCATGGCATCACCGGCAACCTGGGCTGGGCGCTGGCGCCGGCCATGCTGGTGCCCATTGCCCTGGCCTATTCCTGGCGAGCGGCGCTGGTGAGTGCCGGGGTGCTGGTCTGGGTGGTGCTGGCGGTGCTGTGGTTGAACCGCGATCGGTTGAACCTGCCGGCCGTACCGCAGCCTGATCGCGGCACGACCGGCCAGGCCGCTGCCGAGAGTTCCCTGGCCTTTCTTCGCATTCCGGCGGTGTGGATGTGTTTCGCCTTCTTTTTTCTCTTCGCCATGTCGCTCAGCGTGGTGCAGGCGTTTGCTCCGGAAGCGGCGCGCCAGTTGCACGCCGTTCCGCTGGCCCTGGTGGCGGTTTGCCTGACCACCTACATGCTCAGCGCGGCCGGGGGCATGGTGTTGGGTGGATTCCTGGCAGCCGACCCGGCCCGCTGTGAGCGCATCGTGGGTGTGGGCTTCGGCATTGCGGCCAGCATTGCCCTCCTGCTTGCGCTGGGAGATTTGCCGGCATTGGCTGTGCCTGCGCTGTTCGGCGCCATGGGTTTCGCTGCCGGCATCGCAGGGCCTTCGCGCGACCTGCTGGTCAAACGTTCCACTCCCGAGAACGCCACAGGGCGCGTGTATGGCGTGGTCTATTCGGGCCTGGACATCGGCCAGGCCATTGCTCCCCTCATCTTCGGCCTGATGATGGACCAAGGCTTCTACCGGGGCGTGCTGATCGGTCTGGCCATGGTGCAGGGCGTGCTGATTGTGAGCGCGTTCAACGTTCGCCGCGTCAGGCGCACCCCGCTGGCCGTGGCCTGAGCAGGACACAACGACCCGGCGCATCTGCCGCGCTGAGGTCTTTAGATTGAATTTCTGCCTCGGTCCATTGCGCTGCGGGTGAAATTTCTCACGCGGCACGGCGGCCCAACCTTCCAGAAGGTATAACTGCGGCTTGTCCATTTTCTGATCGACCGGCAGACTTCTGCAGACCGACAATGACGGCGCGCCCCCGATTGCTCCAACAGTGTTTCCAACAAGCGCTCACTGAAGCCCCTGAGATGCTGGGCCGCTGCATGGAAGTGGCCATTGCCGACCTGCAGGCTGCCGAGAACAAGGGCACGGACATGGCCATGCGCGACCGCGTGGCCCGGGCCTGGTGGCTCCTGCTCCAGAACAAGGCGCAATGGTCGCAAGTCTTTCCGCAGCGCCTGCGGGAGGCGTTTGACGGTGCACCGGGCGATACCCAGCTCTCCCGCCCCTCCACCTTGTCCGAGTCGGTCATGCTCTCCCTGGTCGACGAAGACGTGGTGAACGAATCGCTGGAATCGGCGCGCCTGCTGCAGAGCATCCAGCCTGCGCTTGAGCAGGAACTGGCGGTGCTCGATGCGCTGATGAGTTCGCTCATCGGCGAGGGAACTGTGCGTGCCGAATTGAACCCCCTGAGGCCCTCGGTTTTCGTGAGAGCGTTGCGCGACATGATGTCCAACGACGAGCCCGATTCTGAAATCAGGGGCTTGTGGCTGCGCCATTTTGGGCCACCGCTGGGGCGTGAGCTCAAGAAGATGTACGAGAACCTCACCGTGATGCTGCAGCGCGCCAATGTGCGCGAGGCGGGTTACCGCGTTCGGCTCGCACCTCAGGGCAAGGGCTCTCGCGCCGGCGCCGCAGACGAAGGTTCCCAATGGGGCAAGCTGCCCGATCCAGACGGCGCGGTCGGTCGGCCGTCTGGCGGCGCCCCGCTGGACAGCTACCCCGCCTATGACCTGCCACCCATGCCGCACCTCGGACGCCTTCAGTCCGAGGTAGAGCATCGCGTGTTTCACGATTTTCTTGAACACGGACATAGCCGCTACGAACGGCCCCTGGAAGGGGGTTATTACCAGCAGGTAGAGCGGGAGTTGCGGGAGGTTGAGCGGTCGGCTCCCGCAGAGCCAATTGACGAACAGGTGCTGCAGCAGCAGCGCATGCAGTACCGCGAGGTCACCGCGGTGGATCGGCCAGCGCGCGAGGTGGGCATTGGCAGCGAACTCAGCCCCCAGGAATGGGGTGATTTTGCGGCCGCGCATGAGCGTTCCAGGCTGCTGCTGCAACTCAAGCAGAAGGCGCAGAAAGTCAGCCAGGCCGTTGGCCTTGACGTGGTGCGCACGCTGGTCAACCAGGTGGCCAGCGACCCGCTGCTGCTGGCGCCGGTGCGCGAGGCGGTGGTGGCTCTGGAGCCTGCACTGCTGCGCCAGGCGATGGCCAATCCGCGCTTCTTCAGCGAGGACGAACATCCGGCAAGGCGCCTGATCGAGAGTGTTGCCCAGCGCAGCTTCAAGTACAACGACGAGTTCGCTAGCGAATTCGACCAGTTCTTCCAGCCGGTGCAGCAGGCCTTCCGCGAGCTCAACGCATCGGAACAGGCCGACTCCACCGCCTTTGCCGACATCCTCGACAACCTCGAAGAGAGTTGGCAGGCGCAAGACCAGGCCGACCTGCAACACCAGGACCAGGGCCTGCAGTCGGTTCGCTACGCAGAGGAGCGCCAGGCCCTGGCCGACCAGATCGCCTGGGACATCAGCCAGCGCGCCGACATCGACCATGCGCCGGGCGTGATTCTGGATTTCCTCTACGGCCCGTGGTCGCTGGTGATCGCCTCTGCCCAGCTCAACGACCAGACGCAACACCACGATCCGGGCGGCTACAAGAAGGTGGTCTCCCACCTGCTCTGGAGCGTCAAGAAGGAAGTGACGCTCAAGCGGCCGGCCAAGCTGTTCGAGATCCTTCCCCAGATGCTCAGTACCCTGCACGGGGGCTTGGACATGCTGGGCCAGACTCGCGAAGAGACCCAGCCTTTCTTTGACGCCCTGATGCGCCTGCACGAACCTGTGCTGGGCCTGCGCCGCGCCCGCACGCGCAACGACGCCGGCTCGTCTGATTCGGTACCGCTGGAAATTTCGTCAAAGCCCATGGAGCTGGACGAGACCCTGCCTGCCACACCTGAGCAGCGCAAACCCCGTCAGTCTGGTCAGCCATGGCTTGGGCGGCGTGAGCTCGACGCAGCCGGGTTTGAGGACACGCTGCCGACCGACTACGCCGACCTCGTCGAAAGCAAGGCCGCGGCGCAGGCCCACCAGGCCGACGAGCAGGCCATGGTGCAGGCGGCCACGGCAGAAAGCCAGGAGACGATTGACCCGGCGGTGGTGCTGGCCGGGTTGCGTGAAGGCGACTGGGTGGATCTGAACTCCCGCCGTGAATGGCTGCGGGCGCAGCTGATCTGGGCCAGCAGCAAAGGCACGCTGTTCATGTTTGTCAGCCGGGGAGGCCGCCCGCATTCCATGACCAAACGCAGCTGCGAGCGCCTGATCGCGAATCGCCTGCTGCGCCCCATTGAATCGCGTGGCGTGGTGCAAAAGGCCATCACCGCCATGGCCCGTGACGCGGCCCCATCGTCAGCGCCTGAGCCGGCCTGACCCTCAGGACCGCCCCCCTTCGGCGTCGCAAGAAGCGCGACCGACACCCGGCGACTGACCGCCGGTAGCTCAGGAACAGCCGTCTGGAACCTCGGGTGCACAGGGACGGTCTGCATGACCGACAACCCTCATGAACGTCATCGATTCCCGGGTATAAATTCCAATCCCCCACCTTCGCATTGAGCCAGTCTCCCGCCATGTTGGTCACATCTCCGCTGCTGTCGCAGTGCTTGAAGGAAGCACTGCAGCAATCCCCCGAACTGCTCGGGCGTTGCCTCGACGACGCTGTGACCTCGCTCAAGGCCCAGGCCGGGCAGGGGCGCGAAGTGGTGGTGCACGACGCCTCATCCAAGGTCTGGTGGGACCTGCTCCAGAACAAGGCCGATTGGTGCCTTGCCTATGCCCACCTCCTTCGCGAGGCTTTCTCTGCTGGCCAGCATGGCAATCAAGGGCCTGACAAGGCGCTTCATCTGCACGCTTCCAAACACGAGCTGGCGCTGGAAGACGAACAGGCGGTCAATGAATGGCTGGATGCGGCGCGGCTGCTGCAGGAACTGCAGACGGCGGTGGAGCAGGATCTGGCGGCCCTTGATGCCCGGCTGAGCTCGCTCAGCGGTCAGGGCGCCGTTCATGTCGAGAACACCCCTTTGCGGCCTTCGGTTTTCATGGGCGTGCTGCGCGACCTGATGGCGTCGATCGAGTCCAGCCCCGGGGTGCGCGCGGTCTGGTTGCGCCACATTGCGCCCACACTGGGCCTTGAGCTGCGCCGCCTGTACCAACACCTGGCGCTCATGCTGCAGCGCGCCACCCAGGAACAGGTGAGCTATCGCGTGCGTCTGGTTGAGGCACCTCAACCCGCCCAGCCACCGCGTCGCGACTTGCTGGGTGACGATTCTGGCCTCGCGGGCAGAGGCGATGCGGGTTCCGCTCCTGCCAAGCCAGCGCGGCT
>PHCQ01000007.1 GCA_002840835.1 Betaproteobacteria bacterium HGW-Betaproteobacteria-16
GGCTTGTGCTGCCAACCATGGCCGCGCTGGCCCGCGCCAAGTCGGAAGTGAGCCAGGCGATTTTGCTGGCATTCCTGCAGCACGGCGGTGTGCCCTTTGCACGGGCGCTGACCGACGACTACTTTGAGCGCGTGAAGCAGGAACTGGCGCAACTTGACGAGCACGCGGCATTGCCGGTGCTCAGCGAAGTGGTGGACCATGCGAACCGCGATCAGGCCCTGCCTGCTGTGGACCGGTCCGCGCGCGAGGTCGACATTGATTCGCGGCTCAACGCCACAGACTGGGGTGTGTTCGCCGACCCCCGTGAACGCGCCCGCGTGGTGCTGAACCTCAAGCTGAAGGCCGAGCGCGTGGCCCAGGCCATGGGCATCGACGTGGTGCGCCGTCTGGTGAACCAGGTGGCCCGCGACCCGTTGTTGCTGGCGCCGGTGCGCGAGGCCATGGTGGCCGTCGAGCCAGCCCTGCAGAGGCTGGCGCTGGTGCACCCGCGATTCTTCAGCGAAGCCGACCACCCGGCCCGTCGTCTGGTGGAGAGTGTGGCCCAGCGATCCTTCAAGTACAACGACGAATTTGCCTCCGAATTCGGCGACTTCATGCAGCCGGTGCGCCTGGCGTTCAACCTGCTGAACGATTCCGCGACCGAAGAACCCAAGGTCTTCGCCGACGTGCTGACTGCCATGCGCGAACTCTGGGACAACCAGGACCAGCGCGAGAAGGTGCTCAAGGATCAGCGCTTGCGCGCCATGCGTTTCGCCGACGAGCGCCAGGCATTGGCCGACCACTTCACCCGCGAGCTGGGGCAGCAGGCAGATCTCGAAGGTGTGCCCGGTTTCATCGTGGATTTCCTGAGCAGAGTCTGGTCGCTGGTGATCGCGTCAGCCCGGCTGACGCACCCCCACGGTGGCGACGATCCAGGCGGCTACCGTGCAGCGGTCGACCAGTTGCTCTGGAGCGGGCGCAAGGAAGTGGTCATGCGCCGCCCCGCCCAGCTATTCGAGACCCTGCCCGAGCTGATCCAGACCCTGCACAAAGGGCTCGACATGCTGGGCATGACCAAGAACGAAACCAAGCCGTTCTTCGACGCGCTGATGCGCCTGCACGAGCCCGTGTTGGGAGCGCGCCGTGCACGTGTGCGGCACGACGGAACGATCTCGGGCCCCACGCCGCTGGAATCGTCGATGTCGATGGACCTCGACGAGACCTTGCCCGCCACGTCAGAGCAATTGCGGCTGCGCGAAGCAGAAGAACCCTGGCTGGACCGAAGCGAACTGCATGCGGCTGGTTTCGAAGAAGCTCCCAGCACCGATTTTGGCGAGCTGTCCGACTTTTCTGCCGAAGACGCTGGTGACGACGACGCGCCATCGCCCGCAGGCGCGCCCATGTCGGACCAGGACGCCGAGGCGGTGTTGGCCCTGCTGCGCGTGGGCGACTGGATCGACCTGTGTTCACACGGCGAGTGGCTTCGGGCCCAGATGATCTGGGCAAGCGCACGCGGGACCTTGTTCATGTTCACCAGCAGTGGCGGGCGCGCGCATTCCATGAGCAGGCGCAGCTGCATCAAGCTGATCCGCCGCCGCTGGCTGCGCCCGGTGGACACCCACGCGGTGGTGCAGATGGCGATCCAGGCCATTGCCGACACAGGCGACAACGGCGGCCCTGCTGGCGAAACCCGCTGATCAGTTCCTGTGCGCATGCGGGCACAATTGGCCGCATGACTACCCAACTCGCTGGACACCTTCTCGTTGAATGCCTGATCGCTCAGGGCGTGACTCACGCCTTTGGCGTGCCGGGCGAAAGCTACCTTGCCGTGCTGGACGGCTTCCATGCCCACGCCGACCGCATCCGCTTCATCACCAACCGGCAGGAAGGCGGGGCCGCCTTCATGGCCGAAGCACAGGGCAAGCTCACCGGCCGGCCCGGTGTGTGCTTCGTCACCCGGGGGCCAGGCGCCACCAATGCCTCCATTGGCGTGCACACCGCGTTCCAGGACTCCACGCCCATGGTGCTGTTCGTGGGTGATGTGGCCAGCGATGCGCGCGACCGCGAGGCGTTTCAGGAAATGGACTACGCCGTCTTTTTCGGCCCCAGCACCAAGGGCATGGCCAAGCGGGTCGAGCGCATCGACGACGCCCGGCGCATTCCCGAATATGTGGCGCGTGCCTTTGCCACCGCCATGAACGGCCGGCCGGGGCCAGTGGTGCTGGTGCTGCCCGAAGACATGCTCACACAAACGGTCGATGCCGAACCCTTGCTCCATGTGGAGCCGGTACAAGCCTGGAGCGACCCGGGTTCGCTGCGTGAACTGCGTGAACTGCTGATGCAGGCCCAGCGACCCCTGGTGATCGCGGGCGGTGGCGGGTGGACGCAGCAGGCCGCTGCGGCCCTGCAGCGCTTCGCAGAGAACTGGCAAATTCCTGTGGCCAACGCATTCCGCTTTCAGGACACGTTCGACAACCACCACCCGCTCTATGCAGGCGACGTGGGCCTGGGCATCAACCCCGCGCTGGCCGCCCGCGTGCGCGACAGCGACCTGCTGATCGCGCTTGGGCCTCGGCTGGGTGAATCCACCACGGGCGGCTACACACTCATCCAGGCGCCCGTGGCGCGGCAGAAGCTGGTGCACATCCATTCCAGTGCCGAAGAACTCAACCGCGTCTACCAAGCCACCCTGGCCATTTGCGCCACCATGAATGCCGCCGCGCGCAGCCTGGAAGTGCTGTCTGCACCACCCGCCGTGCCCTGGGCAGACTGGGCAAGCGCCTGCAACGCCGACTACCAAGCGAACGTCGATCCCGCCAACGGAGGCATCACACTGCCAGGCACCATCGACATGCCGGCCATCATCCACACCCTGCAGCAACACCTGCCGGCCGATGCGGTGCTCACCAACGGCGCGGGCAATTTCGCCAGTTGGCTGCACCGGTTCTATCGCTACCACGGCCTGGTCAAAGGCCACAAGACCCAGCTCGCGCCCACCAACGGCGCCATGGGCTACGGCGTGCCCGCCGGTGTGGCCGCCGCCATCCTCACCGGACGCACGGCGTTCACCATTGCCGGCGACGGCGACTTCCTCATGAACGGACAGGAGCTGTCCACGGCGGTCATGCACGGCGCTAAAAGCATCGTGCTGCTGCTCAACAACGGCAGTTACGGCACCATCCGCATGCACCAGGAGCGCGAGTACCCCACCCGCACCAGCGGCTCCGACCTGCGCAACCCCGACTTCTGCGCACTCGCCACCGCCTACGGCTACCGCGCCGAACGCATCACCCACACCAACGAGTTCGAGCCGGCCCTGCTGCGCGCGCTGCAAGGGGAGGGCGGAGCCTTGATCGAGGTGGTGCTCGACCTGGAAGTCATCACCACCCGAGCCACACTCAGCGCCATAAGGAAGGCTTGACCATCGACGTTGCGCACGATCAGGCCTGAGCAAAAACGCCAGTCCGCAACGCGCGAGGTAGCCCCAAATCCAGGGGCACCGAAGGTCCGGCTCCGCCGGCCCAATGGTGCCGTCCCCCCTCTAAGCGCCGAAGGCGCGCCAGGGAGGGGGGAAGCTGCGAAGCAGCGCAGGGGGGAGTGGTAATACCGCACAAAGTGATGGGTACCTTGATACGCCACTTTAGAACACGTTCTTCCTACACTGAAGCCAACTTCAGGAGGTTCCGATCATGTGGCAACTCAACGAAATGGACTACGGTACGGCGGCACAGGCAGGTCGTCAGCCGCTCACCCCCAAGGGGCCCGGCGCAGCCATGCTGTTGCGCATGCTCGACGAAATCGACTACGGCGTTCTGGTGATCGATGCGCAGGGGCAGATCCAGCACGCCAACCACCTTGCCCGCCACGAACTGGCCAGCGGGCGACTGGTCATGGTGCGCGGCAACTCGCTGCTTGGCAGCTCCACCGAACACAGCGCCATGATCCAGCAGGGGCTGGACCACGCCTGCCGCGGCCAGCGCAAACTGGTCTTGCTGGAGCAGAACGAGCTGGAGCTGTCGCTGGCCTTCATTCCCCTGAGCCACCCACTGGAGGCCGAATCGCCCACCGTGCTGGTGCTGCTGCAACGGCAGAGCACCTGCGACAACCTCGCGGTGCGCATGTTTGCCCGCAACAAGGGCCTGAGCCCCAGCGAAGAGTCGGTCATGATCGGCCTGTGCCGTGGCTTGGGCGTGCCGGAAATTGCCCGTGAACACGGCGTGGCCGAGTCCACGGTGCGCAGCCAGGTGAAGTCGCTGCGTGAGAAAACCGGCTGCTCCAGCATCCGCAGGCTCATGCAGCGCGTGACCAGCCTGCCTCCTGTGGTGCCGGCTCTGCGCATCATCACCCCCATGGCGCATGGCGCAACGGAGTTCGTCCATCCCTGATTCGGGGAGCGGCTGTTGGACAGCCACCGATTGAGCCGCCAGAGCACGCGCTGGCGGCGCTACTCCTCCTTGCGGGCAAGAGCCCGCGTCCTCGTCGCGTCTTGCCAGCGCGCCCCCTGGCAGCCCACTCGGGGCTGTTCAACTGCCGTTTCCCGGATAATTGGCCGGATGAACGCGGCGCTCCCCACTTTTCAGGCTCCCCAATCCACCCACCACATTCAGGCCCTGGCCCGGCTGGGCGTGCAGCGGCGCTATCGCCGAGGCGCCTTGCTGATCCAGGAAGGTGAAACGGGCGACACCCTCTACATCGTTCAGCAAGGCCGCTTGCGCGCGTTCCTGGCTGATGGCAACGGCAAGGAACTCACCCTGGGCAGCTACGGGCCGATGGAATACGTGGGTGAAATGTCGCTCGACGGCGGGCCGCGCTCAGCGAACGTGGAGGCTTCAGAGAACTGCACCTGTTCGGTCGTCTCGCGCGAAGTGCTGCTGCGCTACATCGCATCTGAGCCGGAATTTGCCCTTGAACTCATGGCCCGGCTCATTCGCCGTGCCCGCCTGGCCACGGAAAGCGCCCGCAGCGTGGCGCTCATTGATGTGTATGGCCGGCTGGTGCGGCTGCTCAACCAGATGGCCAGGGAACCCAATGAAGCGGGCGAGCGCGCGTTGCGCGAACGGATGACCCACCAGGCCATGGCGCAGCACCTGGCCTGTTCCCGCGAAATGGTCAGCCGCCTGCTGCGCGATCTGGAAACCGGCGGCTACATCGCCGTGCGCGAACGCTGGATCTGGCTGCTCAAGCCCCTGCCTGCGCGCTGGTGAGCCTGCGCTTGGAGTTGGGCCTGACCAGCAGCCAAAGGCCAGCGCTGCAGTGGTCAAACGCAGCGCCGTTGGCACATCATTTTTTGCAGCCCTGATCGATCAAGTCGCGCGCGATCTGGGGTGCCGCCATGCTGGTTCCCACCATGCGTACCTGGGCCGCGCTGCGGGTGCCCGCCGCGCGCACGCCCCAGAGACTGGCGCTGTCATCGCTGACAGCAAAGCGATCAGGTACCTTCTGCACCCCTTTGCGTTCAGGCCGCGAGGCATCCGGGTCTGGTGTACGCGGACTGTAGAGGGCCATCGGGTCCTGTGAGCTTGCGAAGTAGCGCACGCCGCCCACGGACACCGTGCTTGGGCCGGTGGCGATGTCGTTGAAGGTACCGCTGCGGCGCACCAGCGAAGGGTTGTCAGGATGGTCAATGAAGCCACCCAGGCCGCCACTGGTGTCGTAGTGGCGATCTTCCAGCAATGACTGGCGAGCGCCGGTGGCGGCCACGCCAAGCGGCACGTCATCGCGCTCGATGTAGGCGTCAACGACCACTGAACGACGGGACTTGTTGATCAGGCGCACTTGCCAGACACCGGCGCGCGTGAGCACGGTGTCCTTGAACCAGCGCGCGGTCGGCGCCAGCGCAATCAGGGCGCAGCTGCCTGGGTGGCCGAGGGCACTCTTCACAGGAAACAGGATGGCTGCCTGCGGTGAGGCGGCAGATGGCCAGACGCCGCATTGCCCGATGGGCATGGGGGGCAGGGGGGAGGTGGCTCCGGGCGGCGTCAACTCAACCAGTACCTGGCTGAGCGTGCGTTCGGCTTCTTCAAGGTCCTCAAACCAGAGTTCCAGAAAACTCTGAGTGTGGTCGTCAGGTTGCACGCGCCAGTGCAAGTTGGCGGCGTCTTTTCCGGTGAGCAGGACATTGGCATGGGTGCGCGCCTGATATGCGTTGCCTGCCGGAATGACCAGGCGGCAGTTGAGGCCACTGGCGGCGATGAGCTGGGCCATGCCTGCTTCGAGAATGGCGCTGCCGTTGTGCGGCCCCGCCAGCGCGCCCCAACTCAGGTTGACGGTGACGCAGGCATCAGGCGCACAGCGTGCCAGTGCCCACGCCAGTGCATCCATCACGCTGACGGTCAGCGCACCACCGGAGCCGTCGGCCACACTGGCCCAATCGAGCTGCGCCACCAGCAGCGTGTTGCGCGAGGCGACGTCGTCTGCGTCCCGCCAGTCCGGGGGGCTGTCTTCTGTACCGATGGTGTGGGTGTAGATCGTCGGTCCGGCCACCAGGCTGCTGACATGGGTGCCGTGGTTGGCGGCATGGTTGATCTCCCACATCTGCCAGTAGCTGTACAGCGCATCTTCATCGACGCGCCCGTGCTGCGTATGCGACTGGATGGCGGCCTGGATGGCCGAGCGGACCAACTCATGACCGTAGTCCATGTCCACCGGCGCCGGGCCGGCGCGGGCCGGGTCAAGCGGTACAGGTAGCCATGTGGCGGCAGCGCGCCCGTGCGGCCCCACGGTTTCGTCCTGCCGCCAGAACGCTGCGACACGGGTTTTGTGCTGCGGGCCACTCAAGAAATCGGCGTGCGCCAGTGCCAGGCCATTGTCGATCACCACAGTGACATTGCCGCTGACCTGCGTGGGGGCAGGTGGGGGCGGGGTGCCGTCTCCTGCATGGCGGTCAAGCGGCCGAGCCTGGTGGCCGACGGGCAGTCCCAGGTCGTAGCGGGCGACCATGCCGTGGAGTGCGCCTCCCTTCTTCAGCGCGTTGAAGAAGCCGCGCCGTACCCTTGCGGTGCAGAAGCGCAGACTGCTTCCCAAGCCGAGGTACACCATGGGCACCTGCAGCCAGTCGGGGTTCGATGCGGCGACCAGATCGGACACACCGTGGCCCGGAAGCAGTTCAATCAGCAGGGGCAACCACTGTGGGTCGGCGGGCATGCCGTTCGCCGCCCGAAACCCGGAGAAATTGGTGGTCTCAGCCCAGGCCTGGTAGGGGTCGCTGTGGTCCAGCGCGCCGGGGGCCGACCAATCGATGCCGGTGAAACCACCACGCGGCAGAGGCGCCCAGCCTTCTTGCGCTTTCGGGGCGCTGGCGCGCCCGGCCTTCATTGCCACTCCTTGAGCGCCTCGTCCCAGAGCCAGGCCATCAGCGGCCCTGTCGGCAGGCCAAAGGCCGGGCCCACCTGACGGCCGGCTTCGCCGTTGTTGATCGAGTCCTGCAGGTCGAAGTCGCGGGCACTGCCACCGGGGCCGATGTAGGTGCTGCCTGAAAATTCGCGTTCGCGCAGGTTGCTGCCGCAACTGCGGCCGATCATGAATTCGCCAAGCAGGGTGCCGAGCACGCGACCTGCAGCCGAATCCACCGGGTAGTGCATACCGGCCACCGTGCGGTTGACGGCGATGCGGTAGGCCTGACGTTGAAGCTGCACCTGCCTGGATTCATTGCCCTTCTTATGGCCTGCGCTGGGGCGCGCGGCGCGCAGCAGCGCATCCAGCAGCGTGGCGGCGATGAATGCCTCGGTGGCGTGACCGCTGGGGTAGGCGCCATGGCCTGGGGTGGGAATCATGGGCTGGATTTGGGGCGAGAGCTCCACCGGCCGCACCACGGCGAAGATCTGCTTGAAGCGCATCTCCACATGGTTGGCCAGTGCAAAGGCCAGGCCCAGCAATTGCAGGGTTTTTTTCTGCTTGTGATCGAGGATGCCGATGATGGCGGCCCAGAACGGCACCGGCAGGCCCATTTGTGAAAGGATTTCGGCGCCTCGGTCGCCACGCAGGTCGGCGTAGGCGGCCACCAGCTCCATCTGCTTCTTGAGCAGATCGATGCCTGGCGCATCAAGCTCCAGCAGCGTGCGCTGCTTGCAGCCCTTCTTGGTGACTTCGACGAAATGCAGCCCGGCCTTGCCCTTGTGTGCACTGTATTGCAGGCCTTCGACCAGTTCGCTGAAACAGGCTGCCATGCGGGGGCCGTCGGCCCAGAGCTTCAGGTTGTTGGGGTCGTTGAAGGCTGGGATCGGTGGGGTGATGACCGGTCCTTCGAACGGGCCGACGATGGCGTTGCGGTTTAGGCTTAGTGCTTGGGACGTAACGCCACTGTCGGGACCGCCAAAGCCGCCATTTCCCCCGAAGCCCCCTTGGCTGCCGAAGCCTCCAAAGCCACCGAACCCCCCAAAACCTCCGAAACCGCCAAAGCCCCCAAACCCCCCAAACCCTCCAAAGCCACCGTAACTGCTCATCAATTTCTCCTATTGCTGTGTGAATGCTGGATGTTCAGGTGATGCCCAAAGCGGTCATGGCTTCTGCAACTCGTCGCCGCGATTCGCTGGCATTTCCATAGGACAGAAACCCTTTAACCGTGATGTCTGGCTGAAGCTTCACAAGGGTGTCCTTGACTTTTATGGCCTCATCAACGCGTCCGGACTCGTACAGACTGGACATCAAAACCCTCAGGGAAGCTAGATAGCATTGGTTTCGCTTGAGAGAACGACGACTCAGCTCAATGGCGTTGTCGAGATCGTGCGCAGCAAAGTAGCTGTGTGCGACGAGCATCTCGATGAAGAAGCGCTGCGGATCCAGTGGCGACAGATCCAACGCTCGTTCGGATTCACGGACAGCGTCGGCGGGATCACCCCACATGGTTGACCAGAAGCCGGCATACAGCCATGCCGTGTGGTCGTTGGGGTTGACCTCGGTGGCCAACAGCAACAGTTCCCTCGACTTGTCCAGATCAACGCCGAGGTGGCACAGCAGATGACCCTTGATTGCCAAAGCCAGTGAGCTTTGGGGTTCGAGATCGAGTGCTCTGTCCGATATGTCGATGGCGCGCCTGAACTCGGTTGGTGCGTCGGCGCTGCGGCCTTGAATGACATTCAGAATGTGCCACTTGGCCATCCAGGCCCAGGGCGTGGCAACGCGCGCATGACGCTCGGTGACGGCGTCCAACAGCTCGCGGCTGCGATCCAGATCGCGAGCAGTGGAGCGATGCATCATGGCGATGCCACCCAGCAGCAGGGAATTGCTGTCCAGATGTGGTACAGGCAACACCATGGCGCGCCGAATGGTGCAACTCATCAGTGCCTGGGTGCTGGCATCGGTGAGCTGGTGAATGAGTTGGCTCTCCATCTGCAGCAGGTCGTCGACCGTGCCGATCACACGATCGGCCCAGACCACGTCATTGCGGCGTGCATCGCTGAGTTCGGCATTGATCACCACCTTGCCACCGACCACGCTGTAGCTGCCGCTGAGCACAAAGCTGGCTGCCAGCAGATGATGAATGTTGTTCAGGGTGACCTGGCGCCCGCGCAGTGCAGTGGTGGACAAGCGGGAGATTACCCGAAGCTGGCCTTCGCGTGAGAGCTGGGTGATGACGCCGTCAGCAATCAGTTCACCCACCACCTGATGCTCTGGTGACGGCGGGTGACAGTCGAATGGAATGACCGCAATGCTTGGGCGCAAGTCTTCCTGAACCGGTAGTGCTTCTTTGGATCGGGCTGCGCCGTCTCCCACCCGGTCTACCGGCCACACCCGCCAGGTGCGAACCGGTTCTGGCCAGTGCTTGAGATAGCTCTCGCCCATGTCTTCGACATCACCGTCCATGCCATCGACGAGGGCATCGCGGACAGGAGACGTCACCACGATTTGGTCAGGTCCGGCCAGACTGGCCACACGCGCCGCCAAGTTCACCCCGTGCCCATACACATCGTGTTCACCCACATACAACTGGCTGGCGTTGATGCCGGCGCGCAGGTGCAGCTGCTCGTTGGGGTGCAGGGACTTGTTCACCGGGATGAAGTGGCTGTGCAGCGCCATGGCGGTCTGCACGGCGTCGGCGGCTTCGTCGAATTCGGCCAGCAGGCCGTCGCCCAGGCTTTTGACCAGCCGGCCGCGGTGATCAGGCACGCACTTCGAGGCGAAGCGCATGAAGCCTTGCCACCGTTCCACCACCGCTGCTTCATTGCTCGCCATCAGGCGCACCGATTCCACCAGATCCACCACCAGCACCACCTTGTGTTGTTGCAAAGGCAAGGCACCATCCAGTGGCGCGTCGACGCTGGAACCTTGTAACTGCATGTTGGTGGTTGTGATTGGAGGTGTCATCCCACAACTGGGGGAAACAGTGGACAAAGTTTCTCACAGTTTGGCGACACGTCCTATGGCTGACCGTGTCCATTCGGCGACGCAGCGTTGCGCGCTGCCAATTGCATCAGCGCGTGCCTGATTGAACGATGCCTTTTGAACGTGCAATTCAATCGCATGTCACACACAAATGGGGGATGGCGCCGCAACCGCCGTGGTGGCTGATTGAGGTCGTGATTGGCTGCAACTGCGTGATGGCGATACCGGACAGGCGAAAAAAAAAAGCTGGCTTGCGCCAGCTTTTTTTGTGTGCAGCAGCTCTGGGTAAGAGCTGCTGCAGGCAGGGATCACTTGAGGTGATCGTTGATCATCTTGGTCATTTCGAACATGGACGCCTGGGCCTTCTTGAAGATTTCCTTCAGCTTGGCGTCGGCGTTGATCATGCGGCGATTGACTTCGTCCTGCAGCTTGTTCTTCTTGATGTAGGCCCAGACCTGCTTGGTCACTTCGGTGCGTGGCAGCGGGTTGCTGCCGACGATGGCGGCCAGTGCGGCGCTGGGGGTCATGGCCTTCATGAAGGCCGCGTTGGGGGTGCGCTTCTTGGCGGGAGCGGCCTTCTTGGCAGGAGCCGCCTTTTTCGCTGGAGCGGCTTTCTTCGCAGGTGCTGCCTTCTTGGCCGGTGCGGCCTTCTTCGCAGGTGCTGCCGCCTTTTTTGCCGGTGCAGCTTTCTTCGCTGGTGCGGCGGCTTTCTTTGCCGGTGCCGCTTTTTTAGCGGGCGCTTTTTTCGCAGTTGCCATGGTTGAATGTCCTTCTAGAAGTTTGTAATTCACCAGCAGAAAACGCGCTTTCTTACTGGTGTCTCGGATGCTAATGGACTTGCAAGAGCAATCCAAGATGGGCAGCGCGCTTTTTGAGCGAATTTCATAGGGGGAACACTGGTTTGTGGCACGGAAAACAACACTTCCACGCGCCTTGTGTGCGTGGCACCCGCATGGTGCCTGGTGTTCACTGCCTATGATGGTGTTTTTTCCTCTGCGTTTCCTTCTGCCAATCCTCTTCAAAACACATCTAATCCTTCGTGAGATCGACCATGTCGTCCAGTACTTCCAACCCACCTGAGTTCACCCCTTTCGTGCCCACCTGCGATCTGTGCGACGCGCACAAGAGCGACGACTCCGGCCGCTTCCGGGTACTGCCACCGGTGTTTCTGAGCATGGGTGGCCGGCAGCGTTTTGCCGGCGCAGTGGTCACGGTGAAATGCTTTGAAGACAACACACCGGTGAAGCAGGCGGTGGAGAGCCCGGGAGAAGGACGTGTGCTGGTGGTGGACGGTGGGGGCTCGCTGCGCCGTGCGCTGGTGGGCGGCAACCTGGCCGCTGCGGCAGCGCGCAATGGCTGGGCCGGCGTGGTGGTCAACGGCTGTGTGCGCGATGCGGCAGAGCTCGCGGCCTGTGATGTGGGCATCAGGGCGCTGGCCTTGATACCCATGCCCACCGAGCGGCGCACCGAAGGGCAGCGCGATGTGCCGGTGCAAATGCAGGGCGTGTGGGTGCGGCCGGGTGACTGGTTGTATGCCGACGAAGACGGCATTGTGGTGGCCGACCGCAAGCTGGCCTGAGCGGGACCTCAGGGATGAAACGCGCGGCTGGAGCTTCCGGAGCGAGGTGACCCAGTCCAGAGATACCGTGGAACCGGCTTCGCCGGGCCACTGGTATCGCCCCCTTTGAGGGGGTCGCGCGAAGCGCGGCGGGGGTGATTCAGGCCAGGCCTTTGTAGGCCATGTAGGCCGCCAGCACATACAGAATGCCGGCAAACACGCGGCGCAGCGACTTGACGGGCAGGGCGTGCGCAGCCCGCACACCCACGGGTGCCATGAGCACACTGAAAACGGCGATCACCACCAGGGCCGGCACGAAGATGTAGCCGAACGACCACGGCGGCAGATCGGCCACACCCTGACCTGAAATGGCATAGCCTGCGGCGTTGGCGAGCGCAATGGGAAAGCCCAGTGCGGCGCTGGTGGCCACGGCGTTGTGGATGGAGACGTTGCACCAGGTCATGAAGGGCACGCTCACAAAGCCGCCACCGGCGCCCACCAGGCCAGAGAGAAATCCGATGGTGGTGCCTGCGGCCACCTGGCCTGCGGTGCCGGGCAGCGTGCGGGTGGCCTTGGGTTTGCGGTCGAGCAGCATCTGGGTGGCAGAGAAGCTCACGAAGGCCGCAAAGAACAGCGCGAGCCAACTGCCTTTGAGCAGGGCGAACACACCCAGGCTGGCCAGCGCGGCGCCCAGCACGATGCCAGGTGCCAGGCGCTTGGCAATGTCCCAGCGGACAGCGCCGCGCTGATGGTGCGCACGCACGCTGGAGACCGAGGTGAAAATGATGGTGGCCATGGACGTGGCGATGGCCATCTTGACCGAGAGGTCGACCGGCACACCACGGCCCGCCAGAATCGCCGAGATGAAAGGCACCATGATCATGCCCCCCCCAATGCCCAACAGGCCCGCAAGGAATCCGGTGCACAGGCCAAGCACGATCAGCTGAGCGATCAACAGAGGTTCAAAAATCATGGGGGGATTGTGGCCGAACGGCAGACGCCAAGCGCGCGCGGCAAAGGCAGCCATCTATTAACACTTGGAGCTGCCGCTTGAGAATCTCAGCGTTGAGCATCGCGAATGCCGCCGAGCGAACTGCCAAGAGCGTTCGAGAGAGGGGACCCCATCCAGGGCAGCCGTGGAACCGGCTCCGCCGGGCCAGTGGCTGCGTCCCCCCTCCCGCAGGAGAGGGGGGAAGACGCGAAGCGGCGCAGGGGGGTGTTCCGAATAGAGGTGTCTGCAAGTGCCACCGGACCGGCATCCTGAACCGGGGTTCAGGTGGGCAAGGTCAGCATGGCTTCGGGTTCGTCTGACGCGAGACGCTCACACCCACCATGCGATGTTCCAAGCCCGGGCTCTATGAGCATTGGTTCAAGGAAATATAAAGCCCGGCATGCACTGCAGACAGTTCAAATTGTAGGTGCACGAGAAGAGGTGTGTGGACCACTGGTCCAGAAAAAACCACTGACAGACGGACGGCTGTTGAACAGGTGAATCGCTGCACTGCAAACGCCAGTCAGAGCAACTGGCCGTCTACCCCAAGCGTGCCGTCGAGTCGGCGGATGAGGTCGTCCACACGCGCCTGCACGGCAGGGTCGGTGTCTTCGGCATCGCCCAGGTGCGATGCTTCGCCGCCAAAAGACGAAGCCTGAAAACTGTCGGCTTCGCGTTGGGACAATTCAAACGCCAAGTTGAGCGATGCAAGCACGGCGATGCGGTCGCGGGCCTTGACCTTGCCGGCGTCGCGGATGCGGCACATGGCGGTGTCGACCCGCTCCACCGCGTCGAGCAGCGCCGATTCGCCACCCACCGGGCAGGCCAGCAGATAGCTCTGGCCCATGATCTGAACTTCAACCTGTTTGCTGGTGGGCTTGCTCATGCGCGCTCCTGGCGGCTGGGGTCGGCGACGGGATCGGATTCGGCAGCACCGTGACCGCCAGGCAGCCGGTCGAGCAGCGCGTCGATGCGTGCGCGGGCGGCGTTCAGGCGAGATTTCAGGGTGTCGCGCTCGCTTTGCAGAGCCTGGATCTGCTCGTGCAGCAGGGCGTTGGTGCGCTGGAGTTCTTCATGGCGCAGCAGCAAGCGTTCTACCCGCTCGGCGATCTGGTCAAGGTGCTTGGTGTCGGCCATGGTTACCACTTGAGTTTGCCCATTGTAGGGTCGACGCGCGATGGCCGGGCGTACAATGCCAGCCGTTGGTGCTCGCGGTGTGGTTCACATGCCGCAGTTCAACGGGAAGCAGGGGGGTCGCGTTCACCCGAACAGACCTAACCTGCGCTGCCCCCGCAACGGTAAGCAGACGAGAGACCCGAAGCCATTTCGGTTCGCTCCGCTTCCATCACGCAGCCACTGGATCGCCGGCCTTGTCAAAGGCCTGTGCCCTGGGAAGGCGATGGAGGTTGTTCTGTCAGCCCGGATACCGGCCAACAAGGTGGAAGTGCGCCCGGCAGCGGGCACGCTTCCGTGACGTCCATGCACTGTCGGGGAAGACAGTGAGGACACTCATGCTTGTTCTCTCTCATGAAAACCCTCTCCTCGCGCGTGCAACTTGCCGCGCTGCCCCTGGCCATGCTGGCGGCTTTCCCTTCCCACGCCCAGACCGAAACCGTCGCCTACCTTTCAGAAACCGTGGTCACCGCCACGCGGGTCGAAACCCGAACCGACGCCCTGCTGAGCGACGTCGTGGTGATCGAAGCCGAGACGCTGGAGAAATCCACTGGCCGCACATTGTCTGAAGTGCTTTCGCGATCGGCCGGGCTGCAGATGTCGGCCAACGGTGGCTTGGGCAAGCAGTCGGGCTTGTTCGTGCGTGGCACAGAATCGCGGCACGTGCTGCTGCTGGTGGACGGTGTGCGCTACGGCTCGTCCACGGCCGGTTCGGCTTCGCTGGACAACATCCCGCTGGGTATCGTCGAGCGCATTGAAGTGCTCAAGGGCCCCGCTTCTGCGCTGTATGGCAGCGATGCTGTGGGTGGTGTGGTGCAGGTGTTCACCAAGCAGGGTTCCCAAGGCTTCCACCCCAACGCCAGCGTCACGCTGGGCAGCTTTGGCCACCGTGCCGCCACCGGCGGCCTGAGCGGTGGTACGGAAGCGGTGACCTACGCCCTCAACTTTGGCACCGTGCGCGAAGACGGTTTTTCTGCGACCAACCCGAACGTGGCCTTCAGCGGCCACAACCCGGACGACGACGGCTTCGACCAGGACAGCGTTTCCGGCTCGCTGCGCTGGGCCTTTGCTCCCCGCTGGTCGACCAACGTTCATTTCACCCAGGCCGATGGCACATCGCAATACGACCAGGGACTGGGTGACTTCGATGTGCGTTCTGACGCCACCACGCGCATTGCTGGCTGGGGTCTGGAGCACAAGTGGTCGGCCGACTCTCGCACGCAGTTCAAGCTGGCGCGCAGTGACGACCGTTCCACCAGCTTCACCACATTTGACACAGGGCAGTTCGATACTGCGCAGACGCAGGCCACGCTGCAGCACGACCTGAACACCGCTGTGGGCAACGTGATCGTGGGGGTGGAATCGATCAAGGAAGAGGTCTCCGGCACGCAGGCTTATGCCGTGAACAGCCGCACCACGCGTGCCGTGTTTGCGGGCCTGCATGGTCAATCAGGTGCGCATTTCTGGCAGGCCAACCTGCGGCGAGACAGCAACTCGCAGTTCGGCGACGCCAACACCGGGTTTGCCAGCTATGGCTACCAGATCACGCCGCACTGGCGACCGCATGTGGCCTACGGCACCTCGTTCAAGATGCCTTCCTTCAACACGCTGTATTACGTGTCGCCGTTTTTCAACGGCAACCCCACGACCCAGCCTGAGCGTGGCAAGAACAGCGAAGTGGGGCTGACCTACAGCCGGGGTCTGCATGAGGTAAAACTCACGCGCTTCGACAACCGGGTGCGCGGCTTCATCACCACTCAGCCGGTGGTGGTGAATGTGCCGCGTGCGCGCATGGAAGGCTGGTCGCTGGGCTACACCGGTGCGGTGGGCAACTGGACCTGGAAAGCCAACCTGGAACTGCTGGATGCGCGCAACGAAGCCAACCAGCTCAAGCTGCAGCGCCGTGCCGATGAAACACTGACGCTGGCCCTGGACCGCCAGAGCGGCGCCTGGACCTGGGGTGGTTCGTTGCTGGCGGTGTCTGACCGTTTCGACAACGCCGCCAACACCGTGCGGCTGCCGGGCTTTGCCACGCTGGATCTCTATGCGGCCTATCAGGTACAAAAAGACTGGTCGCTGAACCTGAGGCTGAACAACCTAGCCGACAAGGTGTATGAGACGGCACATGGCTACAACCAGCCCGGTCGCGCTGCGTACCTCACGCTGAACTGGAAGCCCGGGCAGTGAGCGCGCGTTGCCCGGCCATTCTGGTGGCGGCTCCGGCGTCTGGCCAGGGCAAGACCACCGTGGCCGCAGCGCTGGCGCGCCTGCATACGCGGGCCGGGCGACGGGTGCGGGCGTTCAAGTGCGGGCCCGACTTTCTGGATCCGCACTGGCTGGCGCTGGCCACCGGTCACCCGGTGCACAACCTGGACCTGTGGATGACGGGCGAGAGCGATGCGCGCGAGCGTCTGCATGCCGCTGCTGTTCAAGCCGATCTGATCATTGTGGAAGGGGTCATGGGCCTGTTCGACGGTGAACCCAGTGCGGCCGATCTGGCGCAGCGTTTTCAGCTGCCCGTGCTGGCGGTGATCGATGCGTCGGCGATGGCGGGCACCTTTGGCGCGCTGGCTTTCGGCTTGCAGCACTTTCGCGAGGGCATGCCGTGGGCGGGCGTGCTGGCGAACAGGGTGGCCAGCGAGCGCCATGCGCAGATGCTTGAGTCTGCGTTGAACGGCGGGTCAGCAGGTGTTGGTTCGGCGTGGCTGGGCGCGGTGATGCGCGACGAACGCTTTGCTTTGCCCGAGCGTCACCTGGGCCTGACCGTGGCCGCCGAATTGCCGGATGCCATGAACCGGCTGGACGCCGCTGCAGATGCCTTGGCCACCACCAAACTGGGGCAGATGGACTCGGCTGCGCTGTCGCGCTGGACGGTGGACTTTGATGCCGCACTGCCTGCACCGCAGGTGGCGCCCCTGCTGCAAGGACGCACCGTGGCGGTGGCACGTGACGCGGCGTTCTGCTTTATCTATCCGGCCAATCTGGACACCTTGCAGGTGCTGGGCGCCAGCGTGGTCTTTTTTTCACCACTCGCCAACGAGCCTCTGCCACGCTGCGACGCGGTGTGGTTGCCAGGTGGCTATCCGGAGCTGCATGGGGCGACCCTGGCGAACAGCCACACCTGCCGCGAGAGCATCGCCGCCCATGTGGCGGCGGGCAAACCGGTGTGGGCCGAATGCGGCGGCATGATGGTGTTGTTCGATGCGGTGGTGGATGCCCATGGTCATCGTCACGATGGCTGGGGCGTGCTGCCCGGCACTGTGCGCATGCAGAAACGCCTGGCGGCATTGGGGCCGCACCGGATCGCACTGGCTGCTGGCGAGTTGCGTGGCCACACCTTTCACTACTCTGTGTGCGACACGCCCTTGCAGCCGGTGGCACGCACGGCGCCAGCGCGCGTGGGGGCGGTGGCCGACGGCGAGGCGCTTTATGCTCACGGCCCGGTACGGGCCAGCTACTTCCACGCCTGGTTTGCGTCCAACCCCGCAGCGGCGGCGTCGCTGTTTGTTCAGGAGTCCGTGGTTTGAACAGGCCAGTGTCACTCGGCCCGCAGCGCATCGTCTGCCTGACCGAAGAAACCACCGAATGGCTGTACCTGCTGGGGCAGGCGCACCGCATCGTGGGTATCTCCGGCTACACCGTGCGGCCGCGCCGGGCGCGCGACGAGAAGCCCAAGGTGAGCGCGTTCCTGACGGCCAAGATCGACAAGATTCTGGCGCTGCAGCCGGACTGCGTGTTCGGTTTTTCCGACCTGCAGGCCGACATTGCGGCAGCGCTGGTGCGCGCGGGGGTGCAGGTGACGGTGTTCAACCAACGCAGCGTGGAAGAGGTTTTTTCCATGCTCTACCAGGTGGCGGCCATGGTCGGGTGTGCAGATGCAGGGCTGGCTTGGATGGCGGCACGACGTGCGCGACTAGAGGAGATACGCAAGGAGGTGGATGCGATGGTGGCCGCGGGCAAGCGCCGCCCGCGCGTGTTTTTTGAAGAATGGGACGAGCCGCACATCAGCGGCATCCGCTGGGTGTCTGAACTGCTGGGCGTGGCGGGCGGGGACGACTGTTTCCCCGAACTCGCGGTGCAGTCGCTGGGCAAGGATCGCATCATTGCGGACGGCGCCGAGATCGTGCGCCGCAACCCCGACATCATCATCGGCTCGTGGTGCGGCAAAAAATTCCGGCCAGAGAAGGTGGCGGCGCGCGCCGGCTGGCAGGACGTGGCTGCTGTGAAGAATGGGCAACTGTTCGAGATCAAGTCGGCGGACATTTTGCAGCCCGGGCCTGCGGCCCTCACCGATGGCGTGGAGCAGATGCACAGCATCGTCACCCAGTGGATGAAGACCCATGGCTGAAACGGTCTGCACTGAATTGATTCTGGGCGGTCAGCGCAGCGGCAAGTCGCGCCGTGCCGAATTGCTCGCGCGGCAGTGGCTGGGTGCTGCAGCTGCACACCGCGCCCTGATGATCGCCACCGGACAGGCGTGGGACGACGAGATGCGCGACCGCATCGCACGGCACCAGCGCGATCGCGCCGAGCGCGTGCCGGGCATGCGCACGGTGGAAGAACCGCTGGCGCTGGCCGAGGCTCTGGAGGAGCACAGTGCGCAGCAGACGCTGGTGGTGGTGGACTGCCTCACCCTGTGGCTGACGAACCTGATGATGCCTGCCGAGGGTGCATCTGCCGATCCCTATGAGCCAACCCAGAGCCTGTGCCGCGCCATCGCCGACGCACCCGGGCCGGTGGTGCTGGTGAGCAACGAGATTGGCCTTGGTGTGATCCCGATGGGGCGCGATGTGCGTGACTATGTGGACACACTGGGTGGTTTGAATCAGCGGGTGGCTGCCGTGTGTGCGCGTGTCACCCTGATGGCGGCCGGCCTGCCGCTGACACTGAAAGGCTCCTCATGAAGGCGTTGACTTTTGGCCGGGCGTTGACGGGATGGGCGATGGGCCTGTTTTGGGCGCTGGCCGCTCAGGCCGCTGGTTTGCAGGTCACGGACGATCGTGGCGTGACCGTGGAGCTGGCCAGGTCGCCCCAGCGCATCGTTTCGCTGCTGCCCTCGCTCACCGAAACGGTGTGCGAGCTGGGCCAGTGCCACCGGCTGGTGGGCGTGGACCGCTATTCGAACTATCCGGCTTCCGTGCAAGCCCTGCCAAAGACAGGGGGCGGCATCGATCCCAACATTGAAGCCATCGTGGCGCTCAGGCCCGACGTGGTGTTGATGGCCATGTCGTCGCGTGGCGTACAGCGCCTGGAAGCGTTGGGAATCAAGGTGTTGGCGCTCGAACCCAAACGTTCGACGGATGTGCAGCGCGTCATGGGCACGCTGGGCCGGCTGCTGGAGGTGCCTGATGCCGACCGCCTCTGGCGTGCCATCGACGCGGGTGTGATGGCGGCGGCGCAGTCGCTGCCGCCCAGCGCTCGCTCGCTGCGTGTGTATTACGAAGTGAGCACCGGAGGCTACGCGGCCGGCGCCGGGTCTTTCATCGGCGAGATGATGGCGCGCCTGGGCGTACAGAACGTGGTCGATCCTGCACTCGGTCCGTTTCCGCGCATCAATCCCGAATACGTGGTGCGTGCCAACCCGGACCTGATCATGATCGGTTCGCGCAATGTGAGCGGCATGGCGCAGCGCCCCGGCTGGGCCGGCATGCGTGCCTTGCGCGAAGAGAGGGTTTGCGTGTTCACACCGGAAGAGTCTGATGTGCTGGTGCGCCCCGGTCCGCGAATGGCCGAGGCGGCGCGGATCATGGCGGGCTGCATCGCGGGTAAGGCAGCGCCATGAGCGTCGCGCCGGGCCGCTCCCAATCAAGCTCGCACCGCAGCCCGCAGAGTGAAGGTACGCCAGTGATCGCGGCACGGCGCGGGGAGTTGTGCAGGTGAACGGCGTTCGCCACAGCCTTTGGCTCGGGTGCGCCTTGCTGCTGGTGGCGGCCGCCGTGTTGCTGCTGGGCGCGGGTGTGGGCAGCACGGGCTTCGACAGCGTGCTGAACGCTCGAACCGACCCGGTCGCCTGGCAGATCCTTTGGGACATCCGGCTGCCGCGAACGCTCGGTGCCTGGGTGGCCGGCGCCTTGCTGGGCCTGGCCGGATCGGTCGCGCAGGGGTTGTTCCGCAACCCGCTGGCCGACCCTTATCTGCTGGGCAGTGCTTCTGGCGCGGCGCTGGGCGTGGCATTGGCGCTGGCTTTTTTTGGTATGTCGCCATTTGCCACGCAGTGGTTTGTGCGGCTGGGTCTGACGGGGGCGGCCTTTGCCGGTGCGGTGCTGGGTGTGGTGCTCACGCTGGCGCTGGCCAAGGGGGTGCAACACACGCTGCGCCTGTTGCTGGCCGGCGTGATCGTGGGTGTGGTGCTGGGCGCGGCGCGCGACCTGGTGACCATTGCCGAGCCCGACACCCTGCAGGCCATGCAGGGTTTTGTGCTCGGCAGCACGGGGTTCGTGGGCTGGTCGGCGTGCGGCGTGATGGCGGCGGCCCTGCTGGGCAGTTTGCTGGTGGCCGCGTCGCTGGGGCGTGTGCTTGATGGCTTGGCGCTGGGTGAGTCGACGGCTCTGAGCCTGGGCCTGCCGCTGGGGGCCGTGCGTGGCGTGCTGGTGGCGGTGCTGGCACTGGCCACCGGCGCCGCCGTGGCTCAGACCGGGCTGATCGCTTTTGTGGGCTTGGCCTCGCCGCACCTGGTGCGCTCCATTGTGAAGACCACGCATGGCCGGCTGCTGGTGCTCAGCGCGCTGATGGGCGGGCTGCTGCTGATGGCCGCCGACGTGCTGGCACGCTGGGTGATTGCGCCGCAGGAGCTGCCCGTGGGTGTGTTGACCGCCGTGCTCGGTGGCAGCTACCTGCTCTGGTTGATGCACAGGCGCCGCCGGCCAGGGGGCGGGCTGTGAGCGCCGTCCGGCCGCCCGAAGGCGCTCGTACCGCAGTGCGCAGCACGGAGGATGGCGAATGAAAAACGCTCTGCAAGCCGTCGGTATTGGTGTGGCGCTGGGCGGAACGCAGGTTTTGCACGGTATTGACCTGAGCCTGGCGGCAGGGCGCTGGACCAGCGTGGTCGGTCCCAACGGCGCCGGCAAGTCCACGCTGCTCAAGGCGCTCGCGGGCCTGCTGCCGTACACCGGCAACGTGCGCTTGCTGGATCGTCCCCTGGCGCAATGGCGCGGGCGTGAACGCGCGCGCTGTCTGGCGTGGCTGGGGCAGGGCGAGCAGGGTGCAGACGACCTGAGCGTGTGGGACGTGGCCATGCTGGGCCGCCTGCCGCACCAGCCCTGGCTGGCCCCACCATCAGTCGCTGACCGCGCCGCCGTGGAACACGCCTTGCGTGCCACCCAGGCCTGGGACTGGCGTGAAAGACCGCTGGGCGCACTGTCAGGCGGGGAGCGGCAGCGGGTGCTGCTGGCGCGCCTGCTGGCCGTGCAGGCCGACGTGATGCTGATGGACGAACCCCTGGCCAACCTGGATGCGCCACACCAGGCCGACTGGCTGCTGCTGGTGCGCGAGCTGGTGGCGCAGGGCAAAACGGTGGTGAGTGTGTTGCACGAGATCGGCATGGCCTTGCATGCCGACCAGATGGTGGTGATGGCCCAGGGCCGCGTGTGCCATCAAGGCAACTGCGACGACCCGGCCACCCATCAGGCGCTGGAGAAGGTGTTTGAGCACCGCATCGCCATCTGCCCGCTGGGAGACCAGTGGGTGGCGCTGCCTCGTTGAATGATTTTTTGACTGGAGTCCGTTGATGCAGATCGAATCCCCGCCGACCGAAAAACGCTATGAAAAGCCCGAGGGCGAACGCCGTGGCCTGGTGATCGTGCACACCGGCGATGGCAAGGGCAAGAGCACAGCGGCCTTTGGCCTGGCGATGCGCGCCTTTGGCCGCACCCATGTGCACGGTAAGCGGGTGAAGATTTTTCAGTTCATGAAGGTGCCATCGGCGCGTTTCGGCGAGCACCGCGTGTTCGAAACCCTCGGTGTGCCGATCGAAGGGCTGGGCGACGGATTCAGCTGGAAGAGCCAGGACCTCGCGCATTCTGCGCAGCTCGCCCGCGATGGTTGGCAAAAAGCGCGCGATGCCATCCTGAGTGGTGAATACTTCATGGTCACGCTCGACGAGCTGACCTACCCGCTGATCTACGGTTGGTTGCCGCTGGATGATGTGTTGCAGACGCTGCGCGAACGACCGCGCGATGTGCATGTGGTCATCACCGGTCGGCGCTGCCCGCCGGAGATCATCGAGCTGGCCGACACCGTGACCGAAATGACTTTGGTGAAACACGCGTTCAAGGCGGGAATCCCTGCCCAGCGCGGTATTGAAGATTGATTCCGTTTCTGAAGGAAGAACATGAGCACGACAACCCTGAACGAACAACCGGTGCGCCTCGTGCCACGCCCCACGCCTGCCGCCACCACCGAACGCTGGTCGGTGGAAGAAGTGGCCGAACTTTTTGATCTACCGTTTGCTGATCTGCTGTTTCGTGCACAGACGGTGCACCGCGAACACTTCGACCCCAGCGAGGTGGAGCTGGCCACGCTGCTGTCGGTGAAAACCGGTGGCTGCCCTGAAGACTGTGGCTACTGCCCGCAGTCGGTGCACTTCGACACCGGCCTGACCGCCGGCAAGCTCATGGGTGTGGATGCCGTGAGGGAAGCTGCACAGCGTGCGAAGCAGGCCGGCGCCACGCGCTTCTGCATGGGGGCAGCCTGGCGCGCACCGAAAGACCGTGATGTGGACGCTGTGGCCGAGCTGGTGCGTGCGGTGAAGGAAGAGGGCCTGGAGGCATGCGCCACCCTGGGCATGTTGAACGAAGGCCATGCCGAGACCCTGCGCGATGCTGGCCTGGACTACTACAACCACAACCTCGACAGCGCCCCTGATTTCTATGGCGAGGTGATCACCACCCGCGACTACCAGGACCGGCTCGACACCCTGGAGCGGGTGCGCGGCGCGGGTGTGAAGGTGTGCTGCGGCGGCATCGTGGGCATGGGTGAATCGCGGCTGCAGCGTGCCGCGCTGGTGGCGCAACTGGCCAACCTAGCGCCTGACTACCCGGAGTCCGTGCCCATCAACCACCTGGTGAAGGTGGCCGGCACGCCGCTGGCCGAACAGCCCGACCTGGATCCGCTGGAGTTCGTGCGCACCATTGCCGTGGCCCGCATCACCATGCCGCGCGCCCGGGTGCGCCTGTCGGCCGGGCGCCAGCAGATGAGCGAAGCGGTGCAGGCCTTGTGCTTTCTGGCGGGCGCCAATTCCATCTTCTACGGCGAGAAGCTGCTCACCACCGGCAACCCCGACGTGGCAGCCGACATGGGTCTGCTGGCCAAGCTGGGGCTGCAAGCGCGCCGCGCTTGATGTCGCGCCCGCATGCCTGAGCTCTGGCCTTCCTCCGTCGCTGCGCCACTGGCGGTGCTGGTGGCCCTGGCACTGGACCGCGTGCTGGGCGAACCGTCCGCACGCTGGCACCCGGTGGTGGCCATGGGTCACTACCTGTCGTTCATGGGGCGGCGCATTGCACCGCTCACGGATGCGCTGGACAAGCGACCGCCCATCCGCTTCGCCATGGGCGCGTTGGCGTGGAGCCTGGGCGCGGTGTTCTGTGTCGCCCTGGCGGGAGCGCTGGCCTGGGCATTGGCGAGTTGGCCTTGGTGGGTTCAGGGGCTGGCGTTGGGCGCGCTGCTCAAACCCATGCTGTCGTGGCGCATGTTGCGCGACGAAGTGAGCGCCGTGGAAACGGCCCTGGCCGAGTCGCTACCGGCAGGGCGCGAACGCCTGGCCTGGCTGGTCAGTCGAGATGTGACCCATCTCAGCGAGGCAGAGGTGCGCGAGAGCGCGATCGAGACACTGGCTGAGAACCTGAACGACTCGGTGGTGGCGCCCTTGTTCTGGTTCGCTGTGGCAGGCCTGCCCGGCGCCGCGCTCTACCGATTTGCCAACACCGCGGACGCCATGTGGGGTTACCAGGGCGAGCGCAATGGGCGCGACTGGACCTGGGCCGGCAAATGGGCGGCACGGACTGACGATGTGTTGTCCTGGTTGCCGGCCCGCATCACGGCGGCGCTGTTGGCGGTGCCGGGTGGCTGGCAGCGCTTGCGCGCCTTGTCTGGCCAAGCGGGGGTGACACCCTCGCCCAACGGTGGGTGGCCCATGGCCGCCATGGCCCTGGCCCTGAATGTGCGGCTGGCCAAGCCGGGCGTTTACACCTTGCACCCGACGGGCCGCAGCCCGACACTGGCTGACACGGCCCAAGCGCTGCGCTTCAGTGCCCGCGTGGTTGGGGGGCTGGCCGCGTTCGCCTTTGTTGCGGCACTGTTCATTGGTTGGAGAAACTATTCATGAAGCGTGAACACGGCGGAACGGATGCCCACGGCGTGCCCCAGTGGGACTTCTCCACCAACGCCAACGCTTGTGGCCCGTGCCCGGTGGCACTTGATGCCATGCAGCGCGCCGACGCTGCCCACTATCCAGACCCGCACTACACGGCTGTGAAAGAAGCGCTGGCCAGGTTCCATCAGGTGGACGTTCGCCGCATCGTGGTGGGTACCAGCGCCAGCGAACTGATTTCACGCATCACCGCCTGTGCCTTTCGGGCGGGCGCGCGCCGTTTCTGGCAACCGGCGCTGGCTTACGGCGACTATGCGCTCGCGGCGCAAGCCTGGCGCCTGCAGCAGATTGACTGCCCGGTGCAGGCCGATCTGATCTGGCTGTGTGAGCCCTCCAGTCCGCTGGGGGCGGCCGAGGTGCAGTGCCTTCAGGGTACCGGGCAGGGCAGCGTGGTGGTGGTGGACCGGGCGTACGAACCGCTGCGGCTGACTGGTGAGTCCAGCCTTTCACGAGCTGAACTGGACGCGATCTGGCAACTCTGGTCGCCCAACAAGGCGATGGGTCTGACCGGTGTGCGTGGCGCGTATGTCATTGCACCCTTGCATGGCGCGACGCTGGCGCAAGAACTTGAAGACATGGCAGCCTCGTGGCCACTGGGGGCACACGGCGTGGCCCTGTTGCAAGCCTGGGTGAGCGTCGAGGCCCAGCAGTGGCTGATCTGGAGCCGTCATCGGCTCAGCATCTGGAAGCAGCAACAACTGGCCTTGCTGGACCAACTGGGCTGGGAATGCCTGCCCAGCGTGACCAACTATTTCTGTGCCACTGCACCCACGCCCGTTGACGAAGACACCTTGCGAGACCATGGCGTGAAGCTGCGCAACACCCGGTCGCTGGGCCTGCCCGGCTACTGGCGCCTGAGCGTGCAGTCACCCGAGGCGCAAGGTGCATTGCGGGCCGCCTTGATGCACCGGAAGGAGCGTGTCACATGATCGCAGCGCCGAACCCTTCCCAGGCCAGCACGCTTTCATTTGCACCAGCGAAGGGCGTCCTGTGACCGCTGTTTGCGTGATGGTGCTGGGCACCACCAGTGGCGCCGGCAAGAGCTGGGTGACGACGGCACTGTGCCGGTACTACGCACGCCAGGGCTTGAAAGTCGCGCCGTTCAAGGCGCAGAACATGAGCAACAACGCTCGGGTCGTCGCCCCCACGCTCCGCCGCTCACGCGGGTCGCTGCCCCCCGAGGGGGCTGATCTTCCTTGGGGCGGCCCTGCGGAAGATCGGTTTTCCGGTGGCGAGATCGGATCAGCGCAGTACTTTCAGGCGCTGGCCGCCAACGCCGAACCCGACGTGCGCATGAACCCGCTGCTGCTCAAGCCTGAGGCCGACACGCGCAGTCAGGTGGTGTTGATGGGGCAGGTGAGCCAGGCTCTTTCCGACATGCCGTGGCGGGGACGGAGTCTGCACGTGTGGCCGCAAATAGCCGCCGCACTTGATGCGCTGCGCGCCGAGAACGACGTGGTGGTGATCGAAGGAGCGGGCTCGCCGGCCGAGATCAATCTGCACGCCAGCGACATCGTCAACATGCGGGTGGCCAGACATGCCCAGGCGCGCTGTCTGCTCGTCACCGACATCGACCGCGGGGGCGCATTTGCCCACCTCTACGGGACATGGGCGCTGCTGCCGGCCGATGAACAGACACTGATCCGCGGCTTCGTGCTCAACAAGTTCCGCGGCGACGCCAGCCTGCTCGCGCCCGCGCCGCAGATGCTGCAGGACCTCACCGGCGTTCCCACTGTCGCAACATTGCCCATGTGGTGGCAGCACGGCCTACCGGAAGAGGATGGCGTGTTCGACGACAAGACCCGTGCCTCTGGTGCAGTGCAAAAAACCATCGCCGTCATCGCCTACCCGCGCATCAGCAACCTCGACGAATTCCAGCCATTGAAGAACGTGCCGGGTGTGCGTCTGGTCTGGGCTCGCACACCGGCCGAGTGCGTGGGTGCCGACTGGATCGTGCTGCCTGGCAGCAAGGCCACGGCGGCCGATCTGGCCTGGCTGCGGGCACAGGGCCTGGACCGTGCGGTCACTGACCATGCCGCTGCTGGCGGGGCAGTGC
Organism: Betaproteobacteria bacterium HGW-Betaproteobacteria-16; assembly: GCA_002840835.1. GTDB lineage: Bacteria > Pseudomonadota > Gammaproteobacteria > Burkholderiales > Burkholderiaceae_C > Hydrogenophaga. Next base: position 26,444 of record PHCQ01000007.1, read on the forward strand.
TGGGTGTGTGCGGCGGGCTGCAGATGCTGGGCGAGGCCTTGATCGACCCGCACCAGATCGATGGCAATGCGCCCGGCCTGGGCCTGCTCCCGCTGGTGACGCAGTTTGAACTGCAGAAGACCGTGCGCCACGCGCAATCCCGCTTCGGCACGTTGTCAGGCCCTTGGGCGGCGCTGTCGGGCGTGGAGGTGGCGGGCTACGAAATTCACCATGGACACACTTCGCAACACCCCGCCATGGCCGCGGGTGGTCAACTGGCGGTGGAGGTGTTGCCAGGGCTGGCCTGGCAATCCGACAATGGTGCGAAAGGGGGCAAGGGCCATGTGCTCGGTGTGTACCTGCACGGTCTTTTCGAAGACCCCCGCGTGCTGCAAGCGCTGTTTGGTGCCGCTGCACCCACCCTGGACAGCGTGTTCGATGGTCTGGCCGATTTCATCGAAACCCATTTCGAGGTTGGTGTGCTGGACCAACTTGTCAAACCCTGAGAACAGAGGAGGCTCCCATGTCATTTGAATTGCCCGTCATTGAAGATATTAAACAAAACGCACTTGCTTCACGGCTGCAGCATGTGCTCGACAACAAGACCAAGCCGGTCGGTTCCCTGGGTCGCATCGAAACGCTGGCCCAACGCATCGGCCTGATCCTGGGGGCCGAATCGCCGGTGCTGGAGGCGCCGCAATTGGTGGTGTTCGCTGCCGACCACGGCCTGGCGGCGCGCGGCGTCTCTGCCTACCCCAGCGACGTGACCTGGCAGATGGTGGAGAACTTCCTCGCCGGTGGCGCGGCCGTGAGCGTGCTGGCACGCCAGCACGGCATCGGCCTCACCGTGGTCGACTGCGGCGTGCGCCACGAATTTGCTCCCCGACCGGGGCTGGTGGTGTGCAAGCAGGGGCCAGGCACGGCCGATGCGCTGGATGGCCCGGCCATGAGCGCCGAGCAATGCACCGAGGCGCTTGAAGCAGGCGCGGCGCTGGTGCGCGAGTTGCCAGGCAACGCGCTGCTGCTGGGCGAAATGGGCATTGGAAACACATCGGCGGCCTCCATGTTGCTGGCACGCCTGGCCGGCCTGGCGGTGGCCGACTGCACCGGCGCCGGCACCGGTCTGGACGCTGATGCCGTGCAGCGCAAGATCGCCGTGTTGCGCCAGGTGCTGGCGCGCCACCCGGATGCCAGGCAGCCGCTGGAAGCCCTCGCAGCCTTTGGTGGTTTCGAGATCGCCACCATGGTGGGTGCCGTGCTGGCGGCCGCCGCAGAGCGGCGGGTGATCGTGGTGGACGGCTTCATCGCCAGTGCGGCAGTGCTCGTGGCCAGCCACTTGCAGCCGCACGTGCTGCAGCGCTGCGTGTTCGCCCACCGTTCAGGCGAACGGGGCCATGCGCTCATGCTCGCGCATCTGCGGGCAGACCCGTTGCTGGAACTGGGGTTGCGGCTGGGCGAGGGGTCCGGTGCGGCGCTGGCTTGGCCGCTGCTGGTGAGCGCCTGCGCCCTGCTGCGCGAAATGGCAAGCTTTGAGTCGGCCGGGGTGTCGCGACAAGACGAATCCCCGGCCAGCGCCACCCTGACCGCTTGACCCCACACGCCGTGAAGCCAACACCCCCTGCCCAGGACACCCTTGGAACCGGCTCAACCGGGCCACAACCGGTGTCTCCCCAGGGGGAAGACGCACCGCGTCGCAGAGAGGGGTGGCTGTTCATTCGCCACTACCTGCTGGCACTGCAATTTTTCACACGCGTGCCAGTGACAGGAAGGCTTGCTACGTGGGTGGGCTTCAGCCCGGCGATGTTGCGTGCCAGTGCCGCCCACTTCCCCGGCGTGGGCTGGCTGGTGGGCGGGCTCACGGCGGGCTTGTTGTTCGGGCTGCTGCAGTTGTTGCCTGCAGTGGCAGCAGCGCCCTGGGTGGCGGCGATGGCCAGCACCGTTTTCGGCGTGCTGCTCACCGGTGCCTTCCATGAAGACGGCCTGGCCGATCTGGCGGACGGCCTGGGTGGCAGCATGGACCGGGAGCGGGCGCTGGACATCATGAAGGACTCGCGCATTGGCACCTATGGCGCCATTGCGCTGGTGCTGGCCTTGTTGAGCAAGGTGGCGCTGCTGGCATTGCTGGCTCAGGTCGATCCCTTTCTCGCCGCCGCGGCCTTGTTCGCCGGGCACGTGACTTCACGCCTGCTGCCGCTGTTCGTCATTCGCACCTTGCCGCATGTGGGTGACACGCCCACCTCCAAGAGCAAGCCCCTGGCTGAGCGCATTGGCAACGCTGGCGTGGCGATCGGAGTGGTCTGGTGGGCCGTGGCCATGGCGCTGGTGGCCTGGGCCTTGCCCGCGGCGCCCTGGCCGCAGGCGATCCTGGGTGCCTTGGTCGGGTTGGCGTGGATGTGGCGCCTGCTCAGGCGGCGCCTGCAAGGCTTCACGGGTGATGGGCTGGGTGCCACGCAGCAGGTGGGTGAGGTGGATTTCCTGCTGGCGCTGGCCATGGCGCTGCCCGCTTCGGTGGCGGGCGTGGGGATGTGAAGCTCTGGCTGTTGCGCCATGCGCGCGTCGACCTGGCGCCCGGCCTGTGCTACGGCGCATCTGATGTGCCCGCGCACGCCGATCTCACCCGGTCAGCGGCCGAAACCCTGGCCCCTCTGATTCCCCAAGGTGCACCCCTCTGGGTGTCCGGCCTGGGCCGGGCGAGACAACTGGCCGAGGCCATCCGCCTGCTCCGGCCCGATCTTGAACCCCTGCACACCGATGCGCGGCTGAACGAGATGGACTTTGGGCGGTGGGAGCTTCAACGCTGGGATGTGATTCCTCGCCACGCGTTCGACACCTGGATGGCCGAATTCGCCCACCACCGTTTCGGTGGCGCCGAGAGCACCCAGCAGGTGATTGATCGCGTCTTCGCTGCGTTGAGTGACCTGCGCCAGACCGGCCGACCAGAAGCCGTCTGGGTCACCCACGCGGGGGTGATCCGCGCCGTGCAGTATCTGGCCGTGCATGGTGCCCGACCGATTCAGAACGCAAGCGAGTGGCCCGCCGACGCGCCTGACCCTGGTGGTCACCTCTGCCTGAAACTGTGAGTCTCTGGCTGGTTTTGCACTTTCTGCCAGCGGTCACACTCTCTACATGACAAGTCAGTCTCCTGTTTCACCCATGCGCGAACCCTACAGCCTGGCCCGCATGAAATCGATCGCGCTGGGCCTGCTGCTGCTCGCGGCCCTGGTGTACGCCGGGGCCACACTGCTGGAGCCGCGCCATGCCGCCTGGGGCTACGTGGCCGCCGCAGCCGAAGCCGCCATGATCGGCGCACTGGCCGACTGGTTCGCGGTGGTGGCGTTGTTCCGCCATCCGCTGGGCCTGCCCATTCCGCACACCGCCATCATCGTGGCCAACAAGGACCGCCTGGGCGCTCAACTCGCCCGGTTCCTCGGCGAACACTTCCTGACGGCCGAACATGTGCAGCGGGCATTGGCCCGTTGGGACATGGCGGGCGATCTGGGGAGCTGGTTGTGCAAACCCGAGTCGGCACAGCAGGTGGGGCGGTGGCTGCAGCAGGCCACACCCGCGCTGCTCGACGCACTCGACCAGACGCCCGCCAGGCAATGGGTGGCGCGACTCGCCCAGCGCATGTTGCGCGAAGCCGATCTGGCGGCCTTGAGCGGGCAGGCGTTGGCGGCGCTGACGGTGCACGGCCACCACCAGCAGTGGCTTGACGGTCTGCTGCGCCAGATGGCGACCTGGGCCGAACAGGAAACGGTGCAGGAGCGCCTCACCGACGCCATCGCGCTCGAACTCAAGCAACTCAAGTACGTGGGGCTGGACCAGATGGCTGCCCGGCTCGCCACGCGCAAGCTGGTGGCGGCGCTGACTCGCACCCTGTCAGACGTGGCTGCCGATCCTACCCACGAACTGCGTCACCGGTTTGACGACTGGATGCAGGCATCCATCGAGCGCTTGCAGACCGACACCGAATGGCGTGCCAAAGTGGCCGGCTGGCGCGATGCATGGCTGGACCAGCCCGGCTGGGCCGAGCCGATCGACGCCTGGTGGCACGACTTCATGGGAACTTTGCGCGAAGATGCCGCTCGGGCAGACAGCCCGCTGGCAGACCGGATAGCGGCGGTGGTGCAATCGACCGGGCAACAGTTGGTCAACGATGCGAAGCTGCGCGACTGGCTCAACCTGCAGGCCCAGGCGGCCCTGCTGCATCTGCTGGATGCCAGCCGCGACACGCTGGTGGCCTTTGTGACGCAGCGTGTTGAAGCTTGGGACGCCCACGACATGAGCCAGGTGCTGGAGAATCACATTGGCCGTGATCTGCAGTTCATCCGCATCAACGGCACGCTGGTGGGTGCGCTGGTCGGGTTGGTGTTGCACGCGCTCACCCAGATGGCGCTGGGTTTTCCAGTGGTACAGGGCTGGATGCAGCCGTAAGGCTCGGCGTCCTTGTTCAGACCTTTGTCTTGTCCTTGAACTCGCAATAGGCGGAGACCGCGCATCGGGGGCACAAGGGCTTGCGCGCCTGGCACACATAGCGCCCGTGCAGGATCAGCCAGTGGTGCGAGTCCACCGCGTAGGCTGGCGGGACACGCTTCATCAGCTGGGTTTCGACCGCCAGCGGCGTTTTGCCCGGTGCCAGGCCGGTGCGGTTGCTCACCCGGAAGATGTGTGTGTCCACCGCCATGGTCGGCTGCCCGAAGGCCACGTTGAGCACCACGTTGGCGGTCTTGCGACCCACGCCGGGCAGGGCTTCCAGTGCTTCGCGCGTGCCGGGCACTTCGCCACCGTGCTGGTCCACCAGCATGCGACAGGTCCGCATCAGGTGTCTGGCCTTGCTTCGATACAGGCCGATGGTCTTGATGTAGCTCTCCAGCCCGTCCAGACCCAGGGCCAGGATCTTCTGCGGGGTGTTGGCCACCGGAAACAACAGGCGTGTGGCCTTGTTCACCCCCACGTCGGTCGCCTGCGCAGAGAGCAGCACCGCCGCCAGCAGTTCGAACACGCTGGTGTATTCCAGCTCGGTCTGTGGCTGCGGATTGGCGGCTTGAAGGGTGGCAAAGAATGCCTCAATGGCGGCGGGTTTCATGGAGTTGTGGGTTTGGGAGAGGTGGCGGACGCTGCATTGTCCCGTGGCTGCCTCGCAAAATGCCGGGACATGCGCGCGGCCGTTGGCAGCGGTGCGCCCGCTCAGCGTCTGCGGTCAAGCGGTGCGCTGCACCGCCAAGCACAGCCAACAGGGAAATGCGCCCGTTGAGGGGTTGACGGCGAAGTCTTCTTCGTAGACCTCGATGGCGGGCCTGGGGGCAACCTCCCAGCCAGCGGGGATCTGCCCCGGGGACATCATGCTGGCCCAGGCTACACCGATCTCGGGCCCCGTGCCGACGAAGTGCAAACAGGCGTATTCGCCGCCCGGAAAGTCCTGTACCTGGACCTCGGGGCCTATGTGCAGCCCGACGCCCACCTGCACGCAGGCGTCGTAGCGGCATTGCGCGGGCGGGGTGCAGGCGGGGTTGTCCAGGCTGATGCCGTAGTATTTGGGGCGTGGCTCGCTCAGGCCGTGTGCCGCGCACCATTGACCAAAGCGGTCCCACAGCTGTGTGAGCGATGGGCCGTAGGGGCCCGTCTGGCGCATGTAGGCAAGGAGCATCGGGGGCAATTGTCGGATTTCGAGGGGCATGGGGGCCTCGTCGCTGGCGGTGGGTCAAACTTTTTCCACCTCCAGTTTAAGTCGCAGGAAACCTGCACAGCAAATGGCGACAATGCGAGATCCTTTGCCACCCACTTCCGTCCACGCCATGCAATTTGCCGACCGCCTCAACAACGTCGAAACCTCCGCCATCCGCGAACTCTTCAAGCTGCTGGGCAAGCCCGGCATCATCAGCTTCGCCGGTGGCTTCCCGGACAGCGCGATGTTCGATGTCGATGGCATCCGCGAAGCTGTCAACGCCGCGCTCACCGAAGAACCCGGTGCGGCCTTGCAGTACGGCGCCACCGAAGGCTACCAGCCTCTTCGCGAGCAGATCGCCAGTTTCATGAAAGGCAAGGGCACCCAGACCCTGGCACCCGAAGACCTCATCGTCACCACCGGCAGCCAGCAGGCCCTCGACCTGCTGGGTAAGACGCTGATCTCGCCCGGCGACAAGGTCATCGTTGAAGGCCCCACCTTCCTCGCCACCATCCAGTGCTTCCGCCTCTACGGCGCCGAACTCATCACCGCTCCGGTCGACGGCGACGGCGTGCAGACCGACGCACTGGAAAAACTCATCGAGCAGCACAAGCCCAAGTTCGTCTATCTCATTCCCACCTTCGGCAACCCCAGCGGTGCCATGCTCAACCTGGAGCGCCGCAAGCGCGTGCTGGAAATGGCGGTGAAGCACAACACGCTCATCGTGGAAGACGACCCGTACGGCGACCTCTACTTCGGCGAAGCACCGCCTCCCAGCTTGCTGGCCCTCAGCGCCAGCGTGCCCGGCAGCCGCGAGCTGCTGGTGCATTGCGGTTCACTCAGCAAGGTGCTGAGCCCTGGCCTGCGCGTGGGCTGGATGGTCGGACCCGCCGAACTGCTGGCCAAGGCCACCATGTGCAAGCAGTTCAGCGATGCCCACACCAGTACCTTCGCCCAGGCCACGGCAGCGCAGTACCTGAAAGCCGGCCGCATGCCCGCCACGCTGGCCAAGGTGCGTGCGGTGTACGCAGAGCGCGCCACAACCATGGGCCATGCGCTCAGACGCGAACTCGGCGATGCCATCTCCTTCGTGCAGCCGCAGGGCGGTCTGTTCGTGTGGGCCCGCCTCACGGGCGCGGGCGGCAAGGTGGCCGACGGCGGCGAGCTGGCGAAACGCGCGATTGAAAAAGGCGTGGCCTTTGTGCCCGGCGCCCCGTTCTATGCCGGCGAGCCCGACCTCGCCACCTTGCGCCTGAGTTTTGCCACCGTGGGCGTGGACAAGATTGAAGAGGGGGTGGGGCGGCTGGCGCAGGCGCTTTGAAGACTCAGCGCCAGCCTGCAGACGGGTTACCCAGGAATGCTTCCCTCTCTCCGGGATGCATGGCGCCGGCCGACGACCCCTGCCGGGCAGGCATGGGCGTGAGCCCGTCACAACCCTGAGGACGACATTCCTGACTCACCAGGCTGACACCGACGTTCCGGCCTCGGCGGCAAGTTACCTCGCATTCTTTCCCTTGAATGGCGCATAAAAAGCCTTGATGTGCACCATGTCGGCCTCGATGTCGCCACTGGGCACGAAGATCGGGCCCAGGCCACTGCGTTTGGTGGCGTAGTCCATGTAGGCCATCACGATCGGCACTTCGGCCTGCAGCGCGATGTAGTAGAAGCCGGTTTTCCAGTAATGCGTCTTGCTGCGCGTGCCTTCGGGCGGAACAATGAGCTGCAGCGGACCGTCTGCTGCCTTGATGGCTGCGGCCGACGCGGCCACCAGATTGTTGGATTGCGCGCGGTTCACGGGGATGCCACCGAGCCACCGCATCACGCCACCAAATGGCGCCTTGAAGATGCTTTGTTTGCCCATCCAGTGAATGTTGAGTCGCAAGGCGAAGGCCACCATCAGCGTGTAGGGCAGATCCCAGTTGCTGGTGTGAGGGGCGGCAATGAACACGCTCTTGCTTGCATGCGCGGGAAGAGCCCCCTCCAACTGCCATCCCGTGAGTCGCAGAAAGCCGATTGAAAAGACCCGCAAAAGGGTATTGACCCCTGGGGTCGTGAAGATGGTTCTGCGCATTCAGGAAGTATGACCCAGCGGCAGTAGGCTGACATCTTTGCGACGCCTGCGGCGCAGGCGTGCGCTACGATGCCGCCACAAGAATCCCAACGGAGACTCCCGATGCCAAGCTCCCTCAGCGTCCAGGATATGGACGTCTTCATCGAAGGCCAGGGGCCGACCGTGGTCATGCTGCACGGCTGGCCCGATTCGCCTGCCTTGTGGGATGAAACGGTTGCCGCTCTGAGCGATGGCTATCGCTGTGTGCGCTTCGCCTTGCCCGGGTTTGATCTCTCCAAGCCGCCCCGTCCGGTGTCTGTTGATCAGATGTGTGAGCTGGTCGGTGCGGTGGTGAATGCCGTCAGCCCGAACGAACCGGTCACCATGCTGTTGCATGACTGGGGGTGCTTCTTTGGCTACGAATATGCTGCGCGCCACCCGCAGCGGGTCTCGCGCGTGGTGGGCGTTGACATCGGGGACACCAATTCCTCGGCCTACCTGAAAGGGCTCAGTGGCAAGGAAAAGATCCTGATTGCGGGTTATCAGCTCTGGCTGGCTGCCGCCTGGAAGCTGGGTGGCGTGTTGCCAGGTCTGGCCGACCGCATGACCCGCTTCATGGCCCGGAAAATCGGGTGCCGCACCGCGCCGGAGCGCATCGGCTGGCAGATGAACTACCCCTACGCCATGCAGTGGCTGGGCGCGTTCGGTGGCCTGCGCGGCGTGGCCCGGGTCGACAAGGTGTTTGGCCCCTGCATGCCCACGCTGTTTGCGTTTGGCAAGCGCAAGCCGTTCATGTTCCATTCCTCCCGCTGGCTGGCCCAGTTGGCGGACACGCCCGGCAGCGCAACGCAAGGCTTTGAAGCCGGCCACTGGCTGATGCGGCAGAAACCGTTGGAGTTCACCACCACGGTGCGAAGCTGGCTGGACCAGAGCCGGGTGAAGCCGCTGGAACCCCGCGCCGAGACCACGGCATGAAGCCCGAAGACCTTGAGCGCCTGTTGACGGTGGAAATGCCCTTCGGCAAACACAAAGGCCGCGCCATCGCCGACCTGCCGGGCAACTACCTCAACTGGTTTGCGCGCGAGGGGTTTCCCAAAGGGGAGATCGGTCGCTTGCTGGCGCTCATGCACGAGATCGACCACAACGGCCTGAGCGATCTGCTCACACCACTACGAGCGGCTCAGGCATTGAGCGAATCAAAGACGCGCGCTGCCGCGTAGGCGTCGTTCGCCGCATAGATCAACTGGGCTTCGCTCAGGCGCGGGTTGGCCCAGTTCGACGTGGCAGCTTTTTTTGATTTGATGAATCGCTGGTTGAAGAGCACCGCCACCGCGCCCTTGACGCCCATGTCCTTGCGGTAGCCGCGCTCGCGAAAGATCGCATTGAGCTCCAGCACGCCGGCCGGGTCCACCGCCAGCTTGGATTTGATGCGTTTGGTGTCGTCTCCCAGACCAAACCCGGCCTTGATGAACGTGTGCTCTGCCAGCAGGCCGGCCACCACCTCCAGGCACCCGGGTTCGTGCAACTGGAACACCCAGGCTCTTTGCAGCGTCGACAGCTGAACAATGTGCGGCCCGTCGGACACCTGATCCTTGAAGAAAGTGGGTTTGGATTCCGTGTCGAAGCCCCAGGCCGGGTGATCGCGAAGAGCCGCGCCTGCTTCCAGCGCTTGCGCCTTGTTCGTGACCAGGGTGATGCGGTCCAGACCGAGGCGGTCGAATTCTGGCAAGAGGGCAATGGCTTCTTTGTCCGGTGTTGCGCGTGTGGTTTGCATGCAGGGTGAGCGTGGGCCCAAGTCGATAATCGAAGCATTGTGCCCTTCACGCCAAAATGACCTATTCCATCAAACTCTTTGTGCCTGACGACACCACGCCCGCCCAGCGAGAGGCGGCCGAGCGCCGATTCCGCGATGCGCTCGAAGGTGCGCTGGGCGATGCAGCGCTGGTTGCACCCGTGTACACAGCCTACCTGCGCATCGCCGCCGTGCATGGTGAAGCCCCTGGTCCTGATGCACTCAGCGATGACGAGCGGCTGGTGTTTGACCGGTGGCAGGCCGCCGAAGCGGCCGCCATGGAAGCGGTCTTTGGCCCGCACCGCCACATGGGCGAGGGGCTGGTGGAAATCCGCCTGCAGGCCTGACCGCATAATCAGCGCCTTGGTTCGCGTCCACAGAGCGCGGTCGTTCCCTCGCTTCACCTGGACTTCCCATGAGAAAAACCTACCCGCTTCGCCCTGAGGGCAAGCACCCTGACCGCGTGCTCGATGCCGTCAAGCACGACATTCGAAAATACATGAAGCGCGAGCGTCGGCGCGATTTGCCCGAAGGCGCTGATTTCTGGGACTTCGACTGCCGTTTCGGTGCCACGCAGGACACGGCAGTGGAGGTGCAGGCGAGCCAATTGACGGCTTCGCTGGATGTGCTGGCCCAGGGAGGCGCAACGCATTGTTACGTCGAGCTGCTGGCCAGGCCGGCTGTCTGGCAGCGCCGGGAAGCCGATGTGAATGCCGGGGCAGACCATCCGGCACAATCTGCAGATGGCCCTGACTCAGACACCCCTTCCAGCGACGACACCCCTCACTGACGGAGGCGGCGAACTGCCCGCAGAGGGCGAGTTCGTCCGGTTTCCCGGGTCGCCATTCGAGCTGTTTCTTCCTTACCCGCCCGCAGGTGATCAGCCTGAGGCGATACGGCAACTGGTGGAAGGCATCAACGACGGCGAAGTCTTTCAGACCCTGCTGGGCGTGACCGGTTCGGGCAAGACCTTCACCATGGCCAACGTGATCGCCCGCCTGGGGCGCCCGGCCATCGTCTTCGCGCCCAACAAGACGTTGGCCGCGCAGCTCTACAGCGAATTCCGTGAGTTCTTCCCGAAGAATGCGGTCGAGTACTTCGTCAGCTATTACGACTACTACCAGCCCGAAGCCTACGTGCCGCAGCGTGACCTGTTCATCGAGAAGGACAGCGCGATCAACGAGCACATCGAGCAGATGCGCTTGAGTTGCACCAAGAGCATCCTGGAGCGACGCGACGTGGTCATCGTGGCCACGGTCTCGGCCATCTACGGCATCGGCAAACCCGAGAGCTACCACCAGATGGTGATGACGCTTCGCACCGGCGACAAGATCGGCCAGCGCGACCTCATTGCCCAGTTGGTGCGCATGCAGTACGCCCGCAACGAACAGGACTTTTCGCGCGGCAAGTTCCGTGTGCGGGGCGACACCATTGACGTGTTCCCGGCGGAACACTCCGAAATGGCGATCCGCATCGAGCTGTTCGACGACGAGGTCGAAACCCTGCAGCTGTTCGACCCGCTCACCGGCAAGGTGCGGCAGAAGATTCCACGTTTCACCGTCTACCCCAGCAGCCACTACGTGACGCCGCGAGAGCAGGTCATGCACGCGGTAGAAGCCATCAAGCTGGAACTGGCCGACCGCCTCAAGGAACTGGTGGGGCAAGGCAAGCTGGTGGAAGCGCAACGGCTGGAGCAGCGCACCCGGTTCGATCTGGAAATGCTCAGCGAGGTGGGGCATTGCAAGGGCATCGAAAACTACTCGCGCCACCTGGCCGGCAGTGCTGCGGGTGAACCGCCGTCGACCCTGACCGACTACCTGCCCAAGGACGCCGTGATGTTCCTGGACGAAAGCCATGTGCTCATCGGCCAGTTTGGCGGCATGTACAACGGCGACCGCGCGCGAAAGACCACGCTGGTCGAGTACGGCTTCCGGCTGCCAAGCGCACTGGATAACCGTCCGTTGAAGTTTGAGGAATTCGAGCAGCGCATGCGCCAGGTGGTGTTCGTGTCGGCCACCCCGGCGGATTACGAAAAGACCCACGCCGGCCAGGTGGTGGAGCAATTGGTGCGGCCCACCGGGCTTGTCGACCCCGAGCTGGAGGTTCGACCGGCCTTCCACCAGGTGGACGACGTGCTGCAGGAAATCCGCATCCGGGTTGAGAAGAACGAGCGCGTGCTCATCACCACGCTGACCAAGCGCATGGCCGAGCAACTCACCGACTACCTGACCGAAAACGGCGTGAAGGTGCGCTACCTGCACAGCGACGTGGACACGGTTGAGCGTGTGGAGATCCTGCGCGACCTGCGCCTGGGCGCCTTCGACGTGCTGGTCGGCATCAACCTGCTGCGAGAGGGTCTGGACATCCCCGAGGTGTCCCTGGTGGCCATTCTGGACGCCGACAAGGAGGGTTTCCTGCGCTCTGAGCGAAGCCTGATCCAGACCATCGGGCGCGCCGCGCGCAATCTCAATGGACGCGCCATTCTGTACGCAGACCGCATCACCGACTCCATGAAAAGGGCGATGGATGAAACCCACCGTCGCCGCGCCAAGCAGGTGAGCCACAACCTGGCCATGGGGATCGAGCCGCGCAGCATCAACAAGCGGATCAAGGACCTGATCGATGGCGTTTACAGCGAGAAGGCGGGCAAAGAGGCCGACCGTTTGGCCGCAGAGAGCGCACACCGGGCCAGCGTGGAAGAAATGAGCGAAAAGGATGTGGCCCGCGAGATCAAGAGGCTGGAAAAGCTCATGCTCGAGCACGCACGCAACCTGGAGTTCGAGCAGGCCGCAGGCGTCCGCGACCAGTTGGGCAGGCTCAAATCCAAGGTGTTTGGTGCCTCAGGCTCTGACAACATTGCCTGAGCCGGGCAGGGTGCACCGCTTGATTCGGGGTTGTTGATCGGGCGGGGAGGGGAACTCGCTGGCCAAGCTAAAGTCAATTTGTCCTAGACAAACAGCGCGTTGGGCTACAATGCTGAGCAATTCACTGGGGTTTTAAGGTATACTCGACGAAAACAGTCGGGAATCCTTCAGCTAAGCGGCCAGAAACATGGCCGGGGTGGGCGGAGAAGGGGTTCAAGGGCTTTGCCATTGGGCCATTCAACGACAGTCAAGCCAACAATTAAGGAGCTTGAAATGCGCCTCACGACCAAAGGCCGCTTTGCGGTCACAGCCATGATCGATCTGGCCCTGCGCCAGAACAACGGTCCCGTCACGCTGGCTGCTATCAGCCAGCGTCAACAGATATCCCTCTCTTACCTGGAACAGCTGTTCGGCAAGCTGCGGCGGCACGAACTGGTGGAGTCCACCCGGGGGCCGGGCGGCGGCTACACCCTGGGTCGCAAAGCGAGCGCCATCACGGTGGCCGACATCATCGTGTCGGTCGATGAACCCATCGACGCAACCCAATGCGGTGGCAAGGAAAATTGCCTGGGTGAAGGCAATCGCTGCATGACCCATGAGCTTTGGGCTGCCCTTAACACCAAGATGGTCGATTTTCTGGATTCGGTGTCCTTGCAGTCTCTGGTGGATGATCAGCTTGCAAAGGGCGTGGTGGTGGAAAACGCACCCATGATCAAGCGGGCGATTTCCAGCGCGCCAGTGGTCAAGCCGATTCGGGTGAATGCGCCCAACTCGGTCTTTGCGCTGGGTGGCGCTGCCTTTTCAAAGTGAGCAACGTGATCCGCCTGCCAGCTGGGGCGATGCCCTTGCGGCAGACCTCGGACATGGTCATCCATGCGTCGCTTCCATTCCATCGTCTAGGCGTGAGATCTGATCTCTGCCTTCCTCCGTCAGCTACCAACTGTCTGCCATGAGCACTCCACATTTCCCCATCTACATGGACTACAGCGCCACCAACCCCTGCGATCCCAGGGTTGTCGACGCCATGATTCCCTGGTTGCGCGAGCATTTCGGCAATCCGGCCTCGCGCAGCCATGCCTGGGGCTGGGAGGCTGAGAAGGCGGTGGAAACGGCACGCGAACAGGTGGCAGCATTGATCAACGCCGATCCACGAGAAATTGTCTGGACCAGCGGTGCGACCGAATCGAATAACCTGGCCTTGAAAGGTGCTGCACACTTTTACAAGACCAAGGGCAAACACATCATCACCGTGAAAACGGAGCACAAGGCGGTGCTCGATACCTGCCGCGAACTTGAACGCCAGGGGTTCGAGGTCACCTACCTTGATGTTCAAACGGATGGCCTCGTGGATCTGGAGGTGTTCAAGGCCGCCATTCGACCTGACACCATCCTGGCATCGGTCATGTTTGTGAACAATGAAATCGGCGTGATTCAGGACATCGCTGCCATTGGCGCCATTTGCCGGGAAAAGGGTGTGATCTTCCACACCGACGCCGCACAAGCCACTGGTCGAGTCGATATTGACCTGAGCACGCTGCCTGTCGACCTGATGAGCCTGACTTCGCACAAGACATACGGTCCGAAAGGTATCGGCGCGCTCTTCGTGCGCCGCAAGCCGCGTGTGCGGATCGAGGCACAGATGCACGGCGGAGGACATGAACGCGGCATGCGATCGGGCACGCTGCCTACCCACCAATGCGTGGGTATGGGTGAAGCCTACCGCATCGCGAAGGAAGAGATGCACGCCGAGAACGTGCGCATCCGCGCCTTGCACGATCGCATGGTGGCAGGATTGAAAGACATTGAGGAAGTGTTCATCAACGGTCACGAGTCGCAGCGCGTGCCTCACAACCTGAACATGAGCTTCAACTACGTGGAAGGTGAATCGCTGATCATGGGCATCAAGGGTCTGGCGGTGTCGTCGGGCTCGGCCTGTACGTCGGCCAGTCTGGAGCCCAGCTATGTGTTGCGCGCCCTGGGCCGCAGCGACGAACTGGCCCACAGCAGCCTGCGCATGACGATCGGCCGCTGGACGACCGAAGAAGAAATCGACTACGCCGTCGCCACCATCAAGGAAAACGTGGCCAAGCTGCGTGAACTCTCGCCGTTGTGGGAGATGTTCAAGGATGGCGTGGACCTGTCCACCATCCAGTGGGCGGCGCACTAGAGGATTCCCCCCGCGCCGCTTCGCGTCACCCCCAGGGGCAACGCTGGCGGCCCGGCAAAGCCGGTTCCGCGGCGTTCTGGAAGTTGGACCCTCGCATCAACGAAGGGTCTGCGAACTTAGGAGATTGATATGGCTTATTCTGAAAAAGTGGTAGACCACTACGAAAATCCCCGCAATGTCGGCTCGTTCGACAAGGGTGATGAATCGGTCGGTACCGGCATGGTGGGTGCCCCCGCCTGTGGCGACGTGATGAAGCTGCAGATCAAGGTCAACCCGACCACGGGCGTGATCGAGGATGCGCGATTCAAGACGTATGGCTGCGGTTCTGCCATTGCCTCGTCTTCGCTGGTGACCGAATGGGTCAAGGGCAAGACGCTGGATCAGGCGGCCTCGTTGAAAAACAGCGAGATCGCGGAAGAACTGGCGCTGCCACCCGTGAAGATTCATTGCTCCATCCTAGCGGAAGACGCGATCAAGGCAGCGGTGGACGATTACCGCAAAAAACATGTGAACTAACCCCCTGCGCCGCTACGCGTATTCCCCCAAGTGGGACCTCGCCTGCAGCCCGGCAAAGCCGGTTCTGCGGCGAGTGCTTGAAATGACACCTCTTTCGGTGCGGCGCCCTGGATAAAAATATGGCCATCTCGATTTCAGAAGCCGCTGCGCGGCACGTCAACCGCAACATCACCAAGCGAGGGAAAGGTGTGGGCGTGCGTCTGGGCGTGAAAACGACCGGCTGCTCGGGTCTGGCCTACAAACTGGAATACGCCGACGAAATTGCACCCGAAGACGTGGTGTTTGAAGACAACGGTGTGAAGGTATTGGTCGATCCCAAGAGTCTTGCCTACATTGATGGCACCCAGCTCGATTTCGTTCGTGAAGGTCTGAACGAGGGTTTTCGGTTCAACAATCCGAACGAGCGCGACCGCTGCGGTTGCGGTGAGAGTTTCCGCATCTGACAACGGTTTGGACGAATCCGGGGCCGCCAGTGCGCATCTGTATTGGCGGCTTCTGTTTTTCCAGGGTCAACGCTTTTGAATTCGCCTGGCGCGTCGACCGGCCACTTACCTGAAAGACCAGTCCTGGCATGAGCCTGAATCTGCAATCCAATGACTTTGAGTTATTTGGTCTGACACCCGGTTTCACCGTGGAGCGCGCCGCGCTGGACGAGCGCTGGAAGGCACTGCAACGCGAAGCCCATCCGGATCGTTTCTCCACGTCGGATGCCCAGGCTCAGCGTCAGGCGATGCAATGGTCCGTGCGCATCAACGAGGCCTACCAGCGCCTGAAAGACCCGCTCAAACGGGCTTCTTACCTCTGCGAGCTTCACGGCGTACCCATTGGCGCCGAAGACAACACGGCCATGCCCGCAGCTTTCCTGATGCAGCAGATGCAGTGGCGGGAGGAGCTTGAAGAGGCTCGCACGGTTGAAGATCTGGAGCGCATGCTCGACGAGGTGGCCGCCGTGCGCCGCGATATGCTTGCGGCGCTGGCGCAGACCGCTGACGTCGAAAAAGACCATGCGGCGCTCGCCAGGCAGGTCAGAGCCCTTATGTTTGTTGAGCGCTTTGCAGGCGATGTGGAGCAACGCCTTAATCAGCAGGGACAATAGTCGCTGTCTTTGAACAGCTACTCTGCTTCTTTTTCCTATCTACTGTATTCATGGCGCTACTGCAAATTTCCGAACCCGGTCAATCCCTGGACCCTCATCAGCGGCGCGTGGCCGTGGGCATCGACCTGGGGACGACCCATTCGCTGGTGGCGGCGGTTCGGCATGGTGTGGCAGAGTGCTTGCCGGCTGAAGACGGCAGGGTGATTCTGCCCAGCGTGGTGCGGTACACAGATCCGGCTCACGGCGGTTCAGGTCGCCAAGTCGGATTCGATGCGCTGGCGGCGCAGGTCAACGACCCGGCCAACACGGTCAGCTCGGTGAAACGGCTCATGGGTCGCACGCGCGCCCAAGTGGTCGATGTGGCCCGCTTGCCATTTGAGGTGGTGGATGAAAACGGCATGGCGGTGGTGGAAACCGTGGCCGGACGCAAAACGCCCATGGAAGTCAGTGCCGAGATCCTCGCCACGCTTCGCTTCCGGGCCGAAGACAGCTTTGACGACGAGCTTTATGGCGCGGTGGTCACCGTGCCGGCCTACTTCGACGACGCACAGCGCCAGGCGACCAAGGATGCTGCGCAGTTGGCCGGCATCAACGTGCTGCGCCTGATCAACGAGCCCACTGCCGCAGCCATCGCCTACGGGCTGGACAATGGCTCCGAAGGCGTATATGCCATCTACGATCTGGGCGGCGGGACCTTTGACGTGTCCATTTTGCTTTTGACGCAGGGTGTTTTTGAAGTGATGGCCACAGGAGGCGACTCCGCGCTGGGTGGCGACGACTACGATCAGGCGCTGGCCGCCTGGGTGTTGGCCCAGCAAGGTATTGCCACCGCGTTGACCGCCTCAGAACGCGCTGCCGTGCATGCCGAGGCGCGCCGTGTCAAGGAAGCGCTTTCGACAGCCGAGCGGGTGAGTTTTTCTGTGCAAGTGGCCGGTCAGCATATCGAGCAGTCGATCACAGCGACCGACTTTGAACAATGCACCGCGGTGCTCACGACACGGACCATGACGGCAGTGCGCAAGGTGCTGCGAGATGCAGGCTTGACCAAAGACGATGTACAAGGTGTGGTCATGGTGGGTGGTTCCACTCGCATGCCGGTGATCCGGCGCACGGTGGGCGAGTTTTTTGCGAGGGAGCCCCTGACCAACCTCAACCCGGACGAGGTGGTGGCGCTGGGCGCGGCCATTCAGGCCAACGCACTGGCCGGCAACAGCCGCGACGGCGATTTGCTGTTGCTGGACGTGATTCCGCTGTCGCTGGGTATCGAAACCATGGGTGGGTTGGTGGAGCGCATCGTCCCGCGCAACAGCCCGATTCCTACCGCCATGGCGCAGGATTTCACCACCTACCAGGACGGTCAGACGGCGCTGTCGCTGCATGTCGTGCAGGGGGAGCGTGATCTGGTGGCTGACTGCCGCAGCCTGGCACGGTTCGTGTTGCGCGGCATCCCACCGATGGCGGCTGGGGCAGCACGCATCCGGGTCAGCTTCACCGTCGATGCCGACGGCTTGCTCTCTGTCACTGCCAAAGAGCAGGGCAGTGGAGTGGAAGCCCGGGTGGATGTCAAGCCTGCCTATGGGCTCACGGACGAGCAGATTGCCGCCATGCTCAAGGACAGCTTTTCCACTGCGCAGCAAGACATGCAGGCTCGGGCGCTGGTGGAGGCTCGCGTTGACGCAGACCGCATGATCGCCGCCACGCGCAGCGCCCTGGCCGCTGATGCCGATTTGCTGGAACCGGCCGAGCGCACAAACATTGAAGGCCTCATGGATGCGCTCTCACAGTGCGTGTCAGGCGACGACCCGGCCGCCATCGAAGCCGCCACCAGTGCACTGGCCAAAGGGACCGAAGCATTTGCTGCCATGCGGATGAATCGGGGCATTCAGCAGGCCCTGGCCGGTAAAAAAGTTGAAGAAATGTGAGAGGTTGAGCAGCTTTCCGGCCCATTCCAGTACAACGAGTCCTCATGCCCACGATCAAAATCCTGCCCCATCCCGAGTACTGTCCACAAGGCGCACAGGTCAGCGCGCCTGCTGGCACTTCCATCTGCGAAGCGCTGCTGGACAACAACATCTCCATCGAGCATGCCTGCGACATGGTTTGTGCATGCACCACCTGTCACGTCGTGGTGCGAGAAGGCTTCAACAGTCTGAACGAACTCGATGAGAACGAAGAAGATCTGCTGGACCGCGCCTGGGGTCTGGAGCCGCAGTCCCGCCTGTCGTGCCAGGCGATCCTGGCGCAGGAAGACGTGACGATCGAAATACCCAAGTACTCGATCAACCACGCAAAAGAGAAACATTGACCCCCACGCTCCACCGCTGCGCGGGTCGCTGCCCTCCAACGTGGATCGCTAACTCATAGGAATAATGGACCATGCGCCAGATCGTCCTCGATACCGAAACCACTGGCTTGTCCGCTGATAGCGGAGACCGGATCATTGAAATTGGCTGTGTGGAGCTGCTCAACCGCAAGCTGACCGGCAACAACCTGCACTTTTACGTCAACCCCGAGCGTGACAGCCACGAAGACGCGCTCAAGGTGCACGGGATCAGCAACGAATTCTTGCGTGACAAGCCCAAGTTCGCGGCCATTGCTGATGAACTGCTCGACTACCTGCGCGATGCCGAACTGATCATTCACAACGCGCCGTTCGACATGAGTTTCCTGAACAAGGAACTCGAACGGCTGGGTCGCCCGCCGCTCAATGGCCTGATCGCACAGGTCACGGACAGTCTGGTGATGGCGAAGGAGATGTTCCCGGGCAAGCGCAACGGTCTGGACGCCTTGTGTGACCGGTTGGGTGTAGACAACTCCGGTCGGACTTTGCACGGTGCATTGCTCGACGCCGAGTTGCTGGCCGATGTGTACATCAACATGACGCGTGGCCAGGACGCGTTGATCATTGATCTGGAATCAACGACCAGTGAAGAAGGTGAAGTGATTCAGATCGATCTCAGCCGCATCGAGCTGCCTGTGATTTGCGCCAATGAGCAGGAGCAACAGGTACACGAACGCGTCCTGGGCGATATCGACAAGGCGTGCAAGGGTAAAACGGTGTGGCGGCAACTGGTTTCTGAAATCGCAGTTCACTGAGCATCAAAAACGAGGCCAGAAGCACGCTATAATTTGAGGCTTCCAAATGATTGGATCGAAAGAACAAAGTCATTTGGGCGGTTAGCTCAGTGGTAGAGCACTGCCTTCACACGGCAGGGGTCGCAGGTTCGAACCCTGCACCGCCCACCAAAAATTGTCATACATGACAACGCTTTACGCCACCTTCGGGTGGCGTAGTCGTTTCTGGTGGGCCAAAAGTGGGCCAAAAATTCGGCACGCTTCCATGTATTGCTCGTACCACAGCATGCGAAGAACTTCAGCCTATACACGCACTGCGAGTAGCGTGCAGATCGCATCAGACACCCCGAACAAGTCCTAGTGGTCTTGTAACCACGCACAGTTGGGACCGAGACGTGGCGCGAGTGCTCTGCATAGTTTGGAGAATCGGACGCAGGAACCGAGGCGCGACTCGTGCCAGCAATGCGAGTTCGAAGCATCTAAGACCGGCGAGGTGCCCCAACCATGGGTTCCCTTGACAGAAACGTGCCAGCAAACCCGGCTTCTAGCGTCTCCTTCAAGCGAGCCAATCCAGCTGGCTTGGTCAGGTAGGCGTCCATGCCAGCTGCGAGGCAGCGAGCCTCCTCGTTGTGCAGCGCATTGGCGGTCAGGGCGACGATGGGTGTACGTCGTCTTGAGCCTTCCTCCGCCCGGATGGATGCGGCGAGAGAATATCCATCCATCTCCGGCATGTGAAGGTCCGTCAGTACCAGGCCGAAGCCTCCACTGCGCCACATCTCTAGCGCCTCTCGACCGTCCTTGGCGACGTCGGCGGCAAAACCCAGAAGCCGCAACTGCTGAACGATGACCGTCTGATTGAACTCATTGTCCTCGACCACCAGTATGAGCCGATCTTTCCGCTGGGCATCCTCAATTGTGCGTGGAGCTCCGGTTGGGGCGCTTCTTCCATTGTTCTCGCGCAGTACATTGGACACATCGCCATCTTGCCCCGTATGCACGGTATCGAAGCGCAAGTGGGCGACAAAAGTCGAACCCCTTCCGAGCTCGCTCTGAACGGAAATGTGGCCACCCATCAGCCTGGCAAGCTTGTCCGCTAAAGCCAGACCCATGCCGGTGCCACCATAGCGCCGTGTGATCGTCGCGTCGGCCTGCGAGAATGGTGTGAACAGTACGGCAATGGTCTCGGTGCTCATGCCGATGCCGTTGTCTTTCACGATCAAATCAATCGTTACGGCATCGCCCTGGCGCTCAACGACAACTGCCCGCACCGACACTTTGGCGACTTGATCGCCAGTTTCCGAGAACTTGATTGCATTCTCGACAAGACTGGCAAGCACCTGCCGCAAGCGCGCCTTGTCGCCTATCACGCAAGCGGGAAGGTGTGGGTCCAACGATACGGTGAGGTTCACGCCACTTCTCGCTGCTGCGCCGTTCGGCATTTTGCAGACCTGATCGACCACGTCCGCCAATTGCATCGGCTCGCGCACCAACTGCAGCTTGTCGATGTCCGCTTGTGAAAAATCGAGCAGATCGTCGAGAATTCCGAGCAGTGAGCGCGCCGATTGCTGGGCAAGGTTGACCATCTCAACTTCGGATGATCTGAGTTTGCTTTGACCAAGGATGTCGAGCAACCCGATTACCCCGTTCATTGGCGTGCGAATCTCGTGACTCATCATGGCCAAAAATTCCGACTTGGCGCGGTTGGCTCTCTCTGCTTCCTTGCGGGATCGGTCGAGTTCAACTGTGCGCGCGGTGACGCGGTCCTCTAGCTCGGCATTCAGCACGCGATAGCGCTGCTCGCTTTCCTGCAGTGCCGCCGCAGCGGTCACCGCCTGACGCAAGGCCTCCGCCTTCTCCTGGTTCAGCCCAACCAGCTCGACGTTCTTGCGCACCAGATCGCGCTGTACGTTGGTCAGCTCGTTGTTCAGTCTCGAAAAATCTTCGAAGAGCGCGCGTTGTGCATTTGAATCCGCGCTAGACAGACGGTGAGCGCCGAGCTCCGGACGGTCGTCTTCCGACATCACGAGTCCACGCCAATCAGCCGCTCGGCCAGTTCGATCGCTTCATCGGCATCCCGGGCGTGCCCGTCGGCCCCGATCTTTCGCCAGAGGCCGGGTGAGAGGTTGAATGGATGGCCTCCCACCAATACGCGGACGTGGTCAAAGCGACGATCCGTACGCAACTTGGCGATCAGGCTTTGCGCTGTTGTAACCTGGGGCATGAGCGTTGCCGAAATGGCGAGCACTTGGGCGCCTTGCTGCGCGACCATCTCAAGTACAGCGGCGGTCGGCGTGTTGCTGCCGAGAAAGAACGTCTTCCAGCCCCGTATCTCGAACAGGTCTGCCAGCATGCGGATGCCGAGCTCGTGCAGATTCCCTGAGACGCATGTCGCCACCAGAGTGGCGATGTCCTTCCCTTCAGTGAAGACTTGCGGGTAGAGTCGAGACATGACCCACTGGGTCGTGGCGGTAAAGTAATGCTCTTGGGCCACGCTGATGTGGTTCATCTGCCATAGCCGTCCAACCTCGCGCTGGGTCGGCTGGAACACCCCGAGATAGATATCCCGCACGCTTGACCCCGCCGCAGCGGCGTCCAGTATCCGCTGGCAGGCCAGCTGCCTTTCGCCACGCTGCAAGAGAGCCAGGTACTCATGCGCAAGCGGGGTCAGTGGCGCCTGCGGATCGAGGAAGCTGGCAACCTCCAAGGGCATATTCGGCAGCTCCCGCAGGCTCTGGTCGACGACCCGGGCGGCGGCTGTCCCTGCCTCTGCCGGCAATGCCTCAAGCAGAACGTCGCACAAGAGGGTCAGATAGTTCACCAGATCCGCCGGCGGTATGCCACGTGCCGTCAGCATCACTTTGACCCAGGCGATGTAGTCGGCAAACATTTCCGGATGCCCAAGATCGACTGCCTCGGCCAAAAACGAGAGATGAAAGTTGGCGTCTTCCAGGCACTTGATGCGGCCCGCCGCGCCATAGCGTTCCGCAAGTTGCGGCGACAAGGCAAACTGACGTTCGACCAGGGATTGTGCAAGCGAGGCCTGCTGGGTTCGCAGGGCTTCCGCGGCGGTGGATGCCACACCGAAGCTCATGTGCAAACCACGTCCAGCTGCCGGATCTCGGTTTCAGCACCGATCAGCTTGAGGCCCTTCGGGATTCCGGCATGTGAAGAGCGATACAGATGGCTACCATGCCAGTTGACGTAGCTTTGCCGATCGGTCCAGTAAGTCATCAGCCAGATCTCTTCAGGTCGATCGGATGGACTGAGGACGGCCATCTTCACAAACCCCGGGGCAACATCGACGAGGTGCGGGCGGTTGCGAAAAGCCGCTCGCACCTCTTCGACCATCCCGTTGGCGATGACGAAGCGGCTGCGAACCGCAAACGCAGCAATGCCCACTGACGTTGTCGATTGCGCAGTTGGATCGGCATGCGAGCCGGAGTTCGAATGTGACGGCGTTGTCGGATCAGTCAAGGTGCTTTCGACCATATTGAATGAGTGTATTTGCTGGCCTAGGCCCGTGCAAGGGCTCGGCATTTCGTCGTGGGCGGGGTACGTACGCGTACGTAGACTCCGCTGTGGTACAGGCAGCCCCCACATCCGGGGGGCGCCATTTAGAGAGGGCGGGTTATGCCCGGGACCTGCGGCCAGTCCGGCGACCGTCGATCTACAGGCCTTGAACCAGGGGTCGCGGTGGTGGGCAGATGGCTCGCCGAATCAACCATGCTTGAACACGGTGATTGCCCTGATTGGTCTTTGTTTAGACCGACCGGGGTCAAGGTTCGTATGTGAGTGTCACGGTAAGAGCGCCGGAAAAGCTCCCTGTCTTCAGCGTGTGCTGCCCTGCGGGGATCCTGCCAAAAACGGTCAGCGGTTGCGTACTGTCGCCTGCAGGGATAGTGCCCCCCATCAGGCTGCCCGTCGTGCCGTCTCCCCAGATGGCCGAATAGCCTGAGGTCGTGTAGACGTTGAATGCCATGTGGTCGCCGCCTCCGCCGTTGGCCAGGTAGCGGGTACTGATTCGATCGCCCGCACCCACCGAGCTCGGCCCGAGCGCAAGGGTGAAACTGCCGCCACCCACAATCCCCGTGCAGGCGATCGAAATACTGGCGTCGGCGGTCTTGGCTGGGGAAGGGGAACCGCCGGGCAAATTCAAAGGGTTGTAGGAGCCAAACGCCAATCCGGTCGAGTTGACGTTGCAACCTGCAGCATGGGTCGGCGCGGAAGCGAGTGCGCCGCACACAACGAGCAGCAACGTTCGCCAGAATGGGATTGCAACGGCCGGTTGATGTCCGCGAAAAATGGTCATGTCCTACTCCTTTGAACAGGCTAGGGGCCCGATTTTTTTTCCGTACGTGGCCCCGTCCATGGCGGGCACCTCCAAGTCCATCGTGCATCCGCCCCCCGGCCAGTTGATCTCCAGAGGCTGGCGCTCGGCGGACAGCTCGGAAAGCCACACCTCGCCGCGTCGGCCTGCGATGAAGCTTGGGCCGTTGGGCAGCAGCCGCACCTGGGTACCCACGGGCACTTGTTGGCCGTCTGCTTGATGAAGCTCGACCAAAGCCTGGCGCGAGCGCTTCACCGAAAACTTGACCAGTGCGCCGCTACCCGCGTAGGGCGTCACCTCCCGGACGGAATCGCTCAGTTCACTGTCCAGCGGCAGGTCCACCGGATCGACTTCAATGCGGTTCTTCTCCCATGGCACGAGCCCGGGCACAAAGGCTAGGCCGCGCGCATCTGTTCTGGCAACCACCTGATTGCTGCGCTTGACTGGCACGCCGCTCATGCCTTCAACCTCGACCATGGCAAAACTGCCCTGGCCCACGGGCCTGGAGGCAAACGGACGGCCGGCCATCAGGCCCAGCGTGCCGCGCGCCCCGCCACGCGTGGCTATCTTGCCTCGTGCGTCGCTGGCAAGGTCGAATGTGGTCTCAATCTGGCTGGTGTTGTACTGAACGCCTGCGCGGGCCAGCTGACTTTCTCGACTGGATCCCTCCACGCGCCAGCCCAGCCCGGGACCGGCCGGTGCGTTGCGCGAGGCAGAAACGCTCCCTGACGATTGAGCCTTGTTCGCAAGGTCGACCCGCGCTGAGCTGTGAATGCCATCCTGCAGCGGAAAGATCACGCTCAGGGCAGCGCGCCAGGCCTTGTCGCCATCAATGCGTTTGTTCAGCGAGAAGCTCAGGCTGGTACGTTGCCACAGCGGCCGGTTCAGCGACAGCCCAATGGTCTGTACCTGATCGCCGTCCCATCGGCTCTGGCTGACAAAACTGATGCCACCGGTGACGCCTTTCAGAATCCGTCCACCGATGCTGACCAGCCAGCGCTCACGCGCGCGCTGTTCGGCGACGGTGGCGCCAATGCCCTCGCCGAAGGGTGCGAAGCCCCGGCTGGCACGTTCGTACTGAAGTGCGCCACCGCCGCGCGGGGTGTTGCGCTCAACGCCCAGTTGCAACAAGTGCCCCTGTTCGGCCAACCCCTGCGTGCTACCGCTGGACGCAGCCAGCGCCACCCGGCCGACGCCCCATTGCCCCAGCAAGCCGGCCAGTTCCATGCCGGCCGCGCGGCGAGCCGCCTGCAGTTCCACACGGGCCTCGCCCGTCAGGCTGCTGCTGAGACCCTGTCGCCAGGTGGCTGCACCGAACATATCTCCGTAGGTGCTGTGACGCCCATAACCCGAGCGCAGCCAGCCCCCTTCGAACGAAAAGTCGGTCAAGCCCGGCGCCAGCAGCCGGGGCGACGCATAGTAACTCTGCCGCACCACGGTCTCCCGGCCGAGCAGATCACGCACCACCAAGTTGATTTCCCCGGCCCCGGTGATCACGGGCACGTTGGTCAATTCGAACGGACCGGGTGGCATGGCCTGGCTCATGCGGCGGGCATTGTTGACCAGAATTTCCACCGTGGAGGGCAGGGCTGCCTCCCCGGTCAGCGTCAATTGCGGCATCGTGACGAAGCCCGGTCGCATGCCAAAGTCGCGCCCCCAGCGAATACCGCCGTAACGAGCAGGCCGACTCCAGCCTCCACCCTCGCCCACGGTGTCGCCCACCACCAGGGTTTCCAGGCGATGCGGCATGTCGTAGCGCCAGAAGGTGTCGAGACGCTCGGCGGTGCGCCTGGCGCCCGTGTCGCGTACCAGTGCCGAACCAACAAAGTTACCAAAGCCATTGAAAGCCACGGCTTCCAGTGATGCGCCGCTGGTGACGGGGCCGCCCGCTCCGCTGCTTGCCACGGAAATATCATAGTTGAACAGCAAGCCCGCCTGCGGGCGGGGCGGGGGTTCAGCCAAGCCGCCCCGTGATTGCCGCGTGGAGCCTGTAAAGGCGGATGCAGGCGCGGTCACCTCCAGGCTCAAATTTTGCCGGTTGACCTGGTACGTGGCGCCGGGGATAGCGTCGAGCGCGTAGGCTGATGTGCCGTCGCTCAGTGCCTGGGCCTGCTCCGGAATTGCCAGGCGCGCTTCTGCCCAGGCTTCCGCAGGCAGCAGAAGCATGCCGCCGGGCAGCTGCTCGGCGTGTACCACGCCGGCAAGCCGCTGGTTGTTGATAGTGACATCCAGCAGCAATGACTCGGGTCGAAGCTGGCTGCCGGTGGTGGCTGATTGACGAGGCAGCGGCCGCTGCAGTTGTGGGGCGCTGGACACTGCCGCAGGCGTGGGTGTGGTTGCGGAGCCAGCCACGGCGGCCGGGGCAGGCATGCAGGAGGGTGGCGCTGTAGCGGGCGCGACCGGGACTAGCCGCAGCACCCAGGAGTCGCCAACCCGGAGCAGAGAGGGCTCCACAGGGTGACTGACCTGAAACTCCAGTCTTGTTTCATCGGTCTCTGTGCGCAATGCCACGGCTTGAAGGGGGCCGATGCCCCCCGGTGGCAGCGAGGGGAGGGGGCGGTTGAGCGTCATATCCACACCCGGCCAGACCAGCACGAGCTGATAAGGCGCTTCTCCTGCAGTGCCTGACCAGGCCAAGGCTGGCTCCAGCCCTTCGGGCAGCCGCACGCGCAGGCGTACCGTCGCGCCTTCGTCTTGCAGCAGGCTCACCGTCAATCGGGCAGCCGTCGGGGCGGCCTGCCCCTGCAGAGGCACAAAGACCAGCCATAGGGCCGTCAATGTCGGGGGCAGAAAGGCCCAGGTGTGCAGGGCGAACGGAGCGTCGGACAAGAGTGAAGGCAGCGTGTGCATCACTTGGGAAAGATGCCGCGGACGCTGGATGGCGTCGCCCGCCAAGGTTCTGCCTGACGGCCGTCGGGGTGGTGGATGGCGCAACATCAGCGCGTGGCCATCAACGCGCAGGCTCAATGTCACCTTGCAGGGTGGTGCCGCCTTCGCCTCGGGCGCTGATCCGCAGCGGCACGCCTTGATGCTGCGGCAAAAGCTCATACGTCCACTGCTTCCAAGCGCCTGCCAGTACCGTGCCGGCGGCGCCTTTGACATGCTGCTGCCATCCTCCAGATCCCTCCAGGCTCAGTGTCGACAGGCGCAGGCGTCGGTTGCCCTCGTTGTCTAGCCGCACGCAGCCCTTGCCCGCAGGCGCGGGACACAGGCTCCAGCGAGCCAGCGCGCTGGCAGGGGCAGCGGGTGCCACCATCACCGGCAGGCTGAACCGAAACCGCAGGCTGACGGCCGATCCACCTTGAGTCGGACTCAATTCAGAGATGTCTTCAATAATCAGGCGATAGGACCGTTCAAGAGGCATCGGTGGCCCGCCGCGCAGCGCCACGCGAAAGACCTGTGTGCTGCCCGCCGCAATCTGCGCGATGGCCGGCGTGACGATCAGGTCCTCGGACTCGGCATACTGGTCCGCACCGTCATCTTGCCGCCACGAAAGCAGTTGCGTCTGAAAGGTCGTGGGGGAGGCGGTCGGGTTGCTCACCACCACCGAGACCACGCGGCGGGCGGAGCCCAGCTCGACCAGTACCGGCGAGATTCCCATCCCGTATGCGGCGCCCACACAAAGCCAGGCGGACAGCAGCCAAGCTGCTGTCCGCCCGCAGGTGCTGAACAACCGTATGGAGCCGTGCGCGTTGTTCATCACCGCATGCCTCTAACTGCTTAGAAGTCGACAGTCAGTACCAGGGCTTGCGAATAGCTGCCGGAAGCTTTTGTTCCCTGGCTCGCGGTCGTTTTACCGTACAGGGTGACAGTTTGCTCGGTGCCGTCGGCGATCACCGATGCGCCACCGAGGGCTGCAGTGCCCAGAGCTGTTGTCCGGCCTGCGTCCGTGTACACCTCGTACGCAAGGGTGTTGGCGCCGTTGATCATTTCACGCGTAGCGCCACCGTAAAGACTCGCGGCCACGCCAGTGTTCGTGCAGGTGATCTTGACCGATGCTGCAGTGGTCTCGTTTTTTCCGTCGGCGAGATCGCTGACGGTCAGCGTTCCAAACGGCAGAGACGCAGCCGCACCGAACTCACAGCTGGCTGCGATGTCTGCACTCACGCTCAGGTCTTGTGTTGCTGTGGCCGCGGCGGCCGAGCCGCTCATGATCACGGCGCCGATTGCCAACGCCAGTTTGTTCATTTTCGAGTTCATTTCAATTTCTTCCATCAATAAACGGAGCAACATCGCTCCACGAAGACCTCTTGTCACCCTGTGCGGGTGTCGACAGTCCGGATTTGTCGTTGGCGGCCTCAATGAGGTGGCGAAAAAGTCCGGAATGGTGGGCTCTGAAACACCACAAACTCAATCTAACATAGATAGCAATAAAACTAATAAAAATTATAAATATCAAATCATGAGTGTGAAATAAGTCCACTATGGGCATCTCTGCATTGCTCATCAGAACGGGTGGGTTTCGAAACGGGGCTCGTGTCGCCGGCAGGGTTTTGGTGTGCGGGTCGTTGCAGCAGGCAACGGGGGCGTCCGGCGGGGAGCGTATGGGTATGGGTCAGCGATATTGAAGGTCGCTTCAGAAGGCGGTGCTAGTGACCGGAAAGTAGAGGTGCACTTGCCTGAACACCAGACCTCAAAGACGGGGATGCAAGTCATTCCTGGCGGTCCTGGATCGCAGGCGTGCAGTCCGTGCCAGCTGGGTGTGACCTGAGGCAGCCAGAGCCTGTTGACACCAACCACAAAGGCCATCGGCAATCAGCACGAAGCTGAGAAATCCAAAGAACATTGAATCGTGCTTCTTTGAGTGCGTGATCAGGGTCGCCCTGGCATTCTTTCGAGGGAGGCCTGACACTACCGCGGTCATCGCTTGTGCAAGTTCGTTTCTGGGCTGCCTTATTCTGTGACGTCGTACGAACCAAAAACATCACGAGCCGAGCGGATTTCAGGCAGCACATACACAATGCCGTCCGTGCCAGTGAAGGCGAGGCTCACCACCTGCTTGTAGAACTTGGCCGGAACGTTGATGCAGCCGTAGGAAATTCTTCGCTCTGACGGCAGCGCACTGGCCAGCCTTTCGGCACGGCGCTCGCGGGGATGGCCAGGCACCACGGGGTGCATGGAGACAGCAGTGTCGTAGTCCACCCAGAGCATTTCCTGGCCCTTGAGGTTTTTGTCCAGATGCGCGACAAACCGGCCCGCTGGCGTGGTGCGCTCCTCAGGGCGAATGTCCGATATTCTCTTGTCTCCAATGCCAGGCACCGAGTCATCGCCGATGGCCAGTCCAAGCAAAGCCGAAGACGTACCAAGCAGCTTTCCCATGGCATCGAACACAAACACCTTGGCATCGCGCTTGTCCACGATGACAAAAGGTTTGCCGAGGTGGTCGCCCGAATCCATCACCCAGTGGGCCAGGTGCCGGGCTTCCTTCGAGGCATTGGCTCCGCCGAATTCGGCGCGCTTGTAGCCACGAGTGGCCAGCAAGCTTGGTGTTTGCGCGACATCCGGGGTGGCCCGGTGCGTCGCCTCCTGCGAAGCTCCAGCCTGCATGCAAATCAAGCCGCTTCCCAGTAAGAGCCAGAGCATGCTCCGGGCCTTGAGTTGCGGCCCTGTTACAGGCCTTCTCACCAGAGCCTCTTCAGTTGCGCTCCGGTTTCGGCCTGCGCATCGGTGGCTGGTAGGGCGCGGGCGGCGTGGCAATGGGCACCGCCAGCTGCGTCGCTGCCGGCGCTACCGCAGGCAGTTCCTCCAGTTCCACTGGGGCCTGAACCACCAGGGTGGAGTAAGGCAATGGCGTTGCGGGGGACACAGTGAAAACAAATCCCTGTGACGCGAAGTCGGGAGATGTGTGCGGGGTCAGCACGGGAGGCAACGGAATATTACCCATAACAGGGCTCGCAACCGATGCAGCGACCACTCGTGAGGGGGGCGCTGAAGGATGAAGGACAAAGGCTGGCGGGCGTGCTTCGGGGGGGAGTACTTCAGGTGTCAGTATGGGGCGAGGGAATCCAGGTACAAACGCGCTAGTGATGCTGGCGGTTGTTCTCGATGCAGAAGCGCCACAGCACGGGACGGCAAAAGCGTAATCGCTGGCATTCGCACCTGTCAGGCTGTAGCCGACGAAGGAAATGGTCTTGTCCGTTCCCACGGCTGCAGTCTCAAAGCGGGCGCCGCTGCCGAAGCCACCCACCAGCGACACACCCGCCGGGGCGCCCTTCAGACCGGAGAGCGTAGTGCCGGTTCTGCCATCGAATGTCTTGTCCCCGCCATCGGGGAAGACTAGCATGTACTGGTTCAATGGACTGCCGGTTCCGGTGAAAAAGAGCGAAAAATCGGTCGGAGTTTCGTACGAGGTGGGGTTGTAGTAGATGTTGGTCGGTGTGACCGGATCTGGTCCCGTGGTGGTGATGTAGGTGCCCGCCAGTCCGCCATTGACGAATCGCACGGTGCCGCTATCAGGCCCCGGACCGGTACCCGCTGTTCCAGCGCTGAGTGTCAGACCACGTGAAACGCCGAGGTTCGCGAGGTCCTCGCCGGCGGTGGTGCTGCCGCGTGTCAGTGTGATCAACGCCGCACCATCGTGCGCATTGTTCAGCGTCACATCGCGTGCTGCACAGATCTGGATATTGCCGTCGGTGGTTGTGATGCGTGTGAGAGGAGCGGTATTGCTCCTCACGATATTGACATCTCTCCCTGCGCCCAACATCACGCTTCCATTGGTGGTCGTGATCGCTTCGTTGACATTGACGTCACGCCCACAGCACACCACCAGGTTGCCGGTGTTGGCCGTGATTGCGGCGTTGATGTTCGTATCGCCACCAGCCAGCAACGTCAGCGTGGTCGGGCTGGCACTCGCTGTCCAAGAGACAGCATCATTGATTTCGATGTTGCCGCTGCCAGCTGTGGGAGCAAAAATATCGGTCGACGGCAGGCTGCGGATGGGCTCGCCATCGGCGTCGGTCGCCGTGCTGATGGTCACGCTGTTGGTCACCATCAACGCCGAAAGGCTTGTGGCCTGCATGTTGGCGGAGGACTCGTTTTCAACAATGAAGTCTTGCGAGCCAATCAACCACTGACCCGTTTCACCCGACGGTGCCAGCGTGGTAACCGTCGCGTTGGAAGCAACATCCACACGGGCTGCAGATGTTTCGATCAAACCCCCATCCCCACCGGCGGCGGCAGAAGCGTCCAGCGTGCCTGCCACGTTCACCGTTCCGGTTTCCATGCCCCCCAGCAACCGGATCGATCCCTCCTCGTTCACGATTGTTTGCGCCCGAATCACACCGCTGTTGTTGACCGCATTGGACAGCACGCTCCCTGCTGCCCGCGTGGTCATCAGCACGCGGCCGCCGTTCGCAAGGATTTCTCCGCTGGAGCTGTTTTCTACCAGTGCACCGGCCACCCCCTCGTCGATGGTGACACTGAGCAAGCGATCGCCCGCCATGTCCAGCGTCATCCTATTCCCAGCCGCCAGTGCCACAGTGCCAAGTTGAGCAGTAATGATCCCGTGGTTGCTGACATTCGCACCCAACAGCGCTACGTAGCCACCGTTCACGTCGATGTTCGAGCTGTTCACCACCTCACCTGGACCTGCCCCGGAGAACCGGTAATTGTTCGCCATGAAGTCGGCGTCGGAAATGCCCAACGTGGAAGCCACCAGGCCGCCGACATTGACCGACGCGCCTGCTCCAAACAGGATGCCGTTCGGGTTGACCAGAAACACCTTGCCATTGGCGGACAGGCTGCCCAGGATGCTCGAGGGGTCGGGACCAACGACCCGGTTCAAGGCAACCGAACTGGTGCTTGGCTGCACAAATTGAACCGACTCGAAGGCCTGGACGCCAAAGCTCTGCCAGTTAATCGCCACATTGGCTGTGGTCTGCGTGATCACCATGGCGCCCGGTGTGCCGCCGATGGTGGCGCTGCCAGACGACACCACACCACTCGTGGGTTGCGCGAACGCGGTGGCCGCGCAAGCCATCATCAGTGAGACGGCCAGGGCCTTCAGTCCAAAGAGGCCAGCATTGGGCGATGACAGAGATGCGGTGATGGATGAAATTTTCTTTCCAGCGCTGGAGGTGTTTTCAGCAACGGCCACAAAGGTGCCGGTCTGTTCGCTCCAGATGGATCGGTGAATGCGGTTCATGACGTTCTTTCGTGTTTTCTTTGCAATTCGACTGGGACCGACATCAGCACAGGCCAGGCCCGCGCTGGACAAACTCAAAAATATTTGATGGCCTGTATCCAGAACCGGCCCGACTTGTCGGGCGCAGACGTCGCAGGTTCACTGCCCAGCTTGCGGGCGTAGTACGCCCGAACGACGAAGTTGTTGGTGTCTGACCAGTTCAGGCCCACGCCAGCGCCATGCAGGGTTCGGCTGTTGGGTACGGCGTCTGACCATGGGTTCTTGTGGATGGTCACGCTGCCGGTGTCGACGAAGCCGATCAGCTGCACCTGACCGGGCAACTGCGCGGGTTTGGGCAGCTGCAGCCGGGCCTCAAGCGTTGCCATGTAGCCCTGGTCCGCATAGGCTTCGCCTTCGGGGTAGGCCCGCACGCCGTACATGCCACCGAGCGCCATCTTCTCGGAGGCATCGAGGTTCTTTGAGGCCAGTTGGCCGTTGAAGCCGGCGTAAACCGAAACGGTGTCGGTCACACTTTGCAGCCGCGAGGCGCTGAGCCCCAGCTTGTTGAAGTGACCGTTGGATTGCACCGGAGCATCGGCCAGCACCAGGCCGGGCGTCTGCAGGTCGATGTTGCCAGTTGACCATGTCAGCGCCAAGCCAGTCACACCGCCCCCGCCCAACTGGTCGCGGTGCTCTCCCCGCAAACTCGCCATCAGAACCTGCGCCTTCTTGTCTTCCACCGGCATGTCCGGGTTCAGCGGTCGCTTGTCCTGAAAGGTTTTGGCGTCAAAAGCCAGGCCAGCGTACAAGCGGCTGTTGCGCGTGCGGATCAGGGGGTAGCTGCCATACACGCTCGCGATCCTGGCCGTTCCCGTGGCCTGCGCGAACGCAAATTCTTTGCCCAGTTCGTAGTTCAGCCAGCTGTAGGCCACGCCCACCGTTGCCATGCCGATGGGTACCTGGTACGAGGCCCTCGCATAGGTGAGGCCCGGTCCCGACGTCAGTGCTCGCAGCGAAGCCACGTCGCCCAGTCCGGCCGGGTTGTTCAGGTTCACGGTGGCGCCCACGCGGTACTCGCCGGTGTAGCGGTTGCCAGCGTTATCAGCATCGATGCTGCCCGTGATGCGGTCTCCTGGCACCACGTCAACAATCAGGTCGGAAAGGCCCAGAGATGCGCCAGGGGTCAGGGTGGACGAGACCTTCACACCGGGAATGTCAGACAGCAGAAGCAGGCGGTTCTCGATCGGGTCGATCTGAATCGTCTCACCGCTGTTGAGTCCTCTCAACTGGTGCTGGATGCGGGCATCAGAAAGGGTGCTCTGGTTGCGCACATCGATCTTGCCGAATTGGCCTTCGATCACGGCGATGGTGACCGTGCCATCCTTGATCTCCTGAGCGGGCAGGTAAGCCTGCGCCACGAAGTACCCCTGACTGCGGTAGTGGTTGGTGATCTTCTGCGCCATGGCGCGAAGCTCGGCCAGATTCAGCTCGCTGCCGGGCTGAAAACCGGTCACAGCCAGCAGCTGCGCTTCGGGGTAGACGCTGGCATTCGTCACTTGCAAGCGATTGACAAGGATCTTGACCGCGTCAGAGGCGGGCGTGGCTGGCGTGGGTGCAGATTCAATCCGGATGGCCGGAGCCACTTCCTTCGGTGTGGGGACCGGCGGAATCTGCTGAAGCTGGCTGCCTGCACTGGGGGGCTGCTGGGCAAATGCCGCTTGACTCAGGATGAGAATCGCAAAGGGCAGAAGAGGGGTTTTGAGCACGGAAGACCTTGGTCGTGAAAGAGATTGAGTGGGGCTACACGCGTTGGGTAGCGGGGCAATGGGGTGTAAGAACCGGTTGGGCGCGGTACCCGCCTGGTGTTGGTCAGAGGGTGGTTGCTTCCACGCCTGCATTAGCCTGGTTTGCATCCAGATGCCGGTGTTGCATGCGTTGTGTCATGTGCCCAAATACCCACCTTGTGGTTTGTCGAGAAAGCCGTGAACGGCGTGCAGCTCGACTTCAAAATGGGCCATCAGGGGATCCAGTGTTTCGGCGTGTGGCATGCAGACGGCAGCCTCTTCAATGTCCGCGCAGATCTGACGCGATGCACCAGGCACTGCATCGCGAAACCCGTCCTTTCCCCGCATGGCACGCCCGGGAGCAGCGTCGTGCGCCCTTGCGGCAGACAGCCCTGCACTGATGGCGTCGAATCCGCCAACGCCAGTAGGGTGATTTCGGCAACGTTGCAGGCTTGTTCGCGCCTGTTGCGGGTGTGCCGGGGTTCACAAGAATGAGAGTCCGACTCCTTTAACAAATTGAAAGCGATATCTATCATTTAAATATCAAAACTGATATTTTAATATGGGAAAGTGTTTGTGTATCACTGTTGGCACTTGAGTCCGCCAGACGGCCTGTTGTGGAGGGTCTTCGGCAATCTCTTCGAAGTGATGTCAGGGAAACCGCTGGTCGCGGGCGCATCTCGCGCCGGTGAACGCGCCCCTGGCATGGCCACGTAGTTGGCGTTGATCGGAGCGGGGGCGACAAACGCGCAATCCGTAGGCAGCAACCTCCGAGCGCAGATCAGGGGCGAATCCGGCCGATTCGTTGTATGCGTCCGGCAATCCCATCTTGAGATAGACCCAGCGCCAAGGCATCGTGTGCACGATGAAGATCATGCACACCATTGCGAACGACACGATCGCCCAACGCCACAAGCGGCGCTACCACTCCCCGGAGCTCAAAGGCCAGATCGTGGCCGAATGCCAAGTCACCGGCGCGTCGGTGGCCAGCGTAGCACTTGCACACGGCATCAACGCCAACATCGTTCATCGCTGGATGCGGGAGCAAGCGGACTCCCTGTTGCCAACGCCCCGTAATGAGTTCGTTGATTTGAATCTGCCTCCACCGCTGCCTGCCGCTTCATCCAAGCACGGTGCGGGAACTCGAGCTGTACCGCAAGCGCGAGACCGATACCAGAGCACCGAGGACAGCGCCCCGTTCTTCATCTCGCGCGATGGTGGGCATCAGCCCACGCGCACGGTGGAGAAAGTCTTCCGGCGCCTGCAACCAGGACTCGGCTGGTGCGCCCGCGGCGGCCATCCTTATACCCGGATCCACGATCAGAGGTAAACCATGGCGGTGCGACGCCTGCAGCGCTGGCGCGAGTCTGGTCAGTCCATCGACCACGTGATGTTCTGGCTTTGCACCTATCTGGGCCACGCCAAGCTATCTGACACCTACTGGTACCTGTCCGGCATCCCGGAGTTGATGGACACCATCGGCGCTCGGTTCGAGCGCTTCGTCGGCATCGCCGAGCAAGGGGGCGCGCGATGAGCCGTCAGACCGCACCGACGTTCGCCGGCCTCGTGCAGGAATTTTTCACCGACTACATGGTCCAGCAGCGCGCCTTGAGCCCGCGCACGGTGGCCTCATACCGGGACACCTTTGTGCTGTTGCTGCGCTTCGCAGAAGACAAGCTGTATCTGCCGGCGCACGGGATGGCGATGACCGACCTCAATGCCCGGTTCCTGGCTGACTTCCTGGACCACCTGGAGGCACAGCGTCACAACTCTGTGCGCAGTCGCAATGTTCGATTGGCCGCGGTGCGAGCGTTCCTGAAGTTCGCCGCCAGGCGTGATCCTGCTGGAAGAGTGCGGCTCGGGCCGTGCGCGACTGGCTGCACTTGAATCCGCAGTTGCGCCAGGAGTCTCCACTGCTGCCCACGCGAGACGGGCGCGCGATGACTCGGGCCAACGTCGCCCAGCGGCTGAAGCTGGCCGTCAAGGTGGCGTCGGTCAAACACGTGCAACTCAAGACGATGTCGGTGTCGCCTCATATCGTGCGCCACTCGACTGCGATGAGCCTGCTGCAGTCCGGGGTAGACCCCTGCGAGATTGCGCTCTGGCTGGGTCACGAGAGCCCTTCGACAACTCACATGTACGTCGAGGCGGATCTGGCCATGAAGGAGCGCGCGCTTGCGCGGCTGAAGTAACCGGAGATCAAGAAAGCGCGGTACCGCGCGCCCAAGGCCTTGTTGGCATTCTTGCAAGCGCTGTGATTATGCGAAGCAGTGTCGGTGCCCTGCGGCGATCCTGCCCAGGGTGCCGATTCCACAGCGTCGTGCCGACTTCGCATAAAAGTGGAGTTCGCCTTATTGCGGTCATGCGAAGCTTCGCATGACCGCAACAATTGGCTGTTCGCTGGCAGCCTGCGCGCGGGCCAGCGGGCGGCAGCGGTGATGAGCCTGATCCAGTCGGCGCGCATGGACGGGCATGACCCGTGGGCATACATCAATGACGTGCTCAGTCGTCTGCCAACCCAGCCGAACAGGCGCATCGCCGAACTGCTCCCGCACCTATGGCATCTAACGACGCTGGCACCCAGAGATATTCCTCGGACTGCAGCTCGGGGCCCGTTGCAGGCGGTAACGGCATCCAACTGAGTGACAGTCGTGCATCGCTGGTGCTGTCTTTGGCCATGAAGCGGCGCACTAACGATGCCCGTAACTAGGCGGTTACTGAAGATGGAGGTCGCGGGCGGCGCGCGAGTCTGCTGTATGAGGCAAAGCAGTCGCAGGCCCCGCGCGAGCGTCATTGATCAGCCGATGCCCACCTCGGTCGACCTCAACCAGCAATGAAAACACATGAAGATTTCAACTGGATGTGTTGTTCTTGATCGCTTCATCCAATGAACGCAGCAGTTCGTCCTGATCGACTGGTTTGTGCAGAACAGCGCTGAAGCCAGCCCCTTCCAGTTGTGCTTCGTCCTCAAACGGAATCTGCCCGCTGATGAGAATCACCGGTGGTGGTGAAGTTGTTGAACCGATACGGTGCGCCAGTTGCAGTCCTGTCATTCTTGGCATGGACAGATCAGTCAGGACTGCATCCCATTTGCCTAGATGGGCTTGGAATTGAGTCCAAGCCTCTTCTCCATCGCAAGCAGTTGTCACCACCCATCCTTGACGCTGGAGCAGCGCGCTCCACGCGTCACGAACCAAAGCATCGTCC
This sequence comes from Betaproteobacteria bacterium HGW-Betaproteobacteria-16, assembly GCA_002840835.1. Taxonomy (GTDB): domain Bacteria; phylum Pseudomonadota; class Gammaproteobacteria; order Burkholderiales; family Burkholderiaceae_C; genus Hydrogenophaga. The sequence goes on from PHCQ01000007.1 coordinate 63,088, forward strand.
TCTGCGTAAAGGAGTCTTTTAGGGGTGGATGCCGCAGCCGCTTCTGGGCTTCGAGAGGAGAGCCGGAGCTCCTCCTGAGCTGGAAGTATGAGCACAAAGCAGGCGCCTTCTCCGGGTGCGCTGGTCACGCGAACTGCTCCTGAATGGCGGGCCATGATGCCCTGCACTACGGACAACCCGAGCCCCGTACCCTTGTCGGAGGCTTTGGTTGTGAAGAACGGTTCGAAAATGCGATCGAGATGCTCAGCTGCAATCCCCGGGCCCACATCGCGGATGCTCAATGTGACGTATCGACCTTCACCGAGTTGATCGAAGAATATGCTTGGTGCATTGCCCGCTGGCAAAGTGGTTTCATGTGAGTCAAGCGTGAGCGTGATCGACCCCTTCCCGCCCATCGCATCACATGCATTGATGAGTAAGTTGACGATCACTTGCTTCATCTGCGTAGGATCCGCCTCGATCCAGTCATCCTCGGTTCGTTGATCCACCTGCAAGGTGCATTTCCCCATCAAGCCCAAAGAGACCAAGGTGCGCGCCTCCGCGATCAGTGCGCTCACGCGTATGCGCTCCAGACAGGGTGTCGATTGGCGACTGAACGACAAGAGTTGCTTCATCAATCCCGATGCGTATCGGATGGACTTGAAGGCATGCTCCAATGACTCAGCGCTCGGGTGGTTGGGTGGCAGGTCCTCGTTTGCAAGTCGAACCCATCCGGAGATCGCTGCCAGGGAATTGTTGAAGTCGTGTGCGATGCCACTCGTGAATCGACCCAGCGCTTCGGTCTTCTGGCTTTGCATCAACTGGAGATGAAGCGCTTCCTGGCGCGCGTGTGCCTGCCTTTGCTCTACCGCATCCTCTCTTGTTTTAGCCAAAAGATCGTTGATACCCAGGGCCAGATCGGTCAACTCATCTCCGCCTCCGACCGACAGCTTTGCGTCTCCAGTAACTCCCTCGCGCGTCACATGAATCAATTCTTGGTGCGTGCGCTGCAATCTGCGCAGGATGAGGTGATTCAACAGGAGCACCAGCAGGGCTCCCACTACCAAGCTTGCAAACGCAACCTGCAATGCACCTGCCAGCGCAAGCGAATGACCCGCTTCGTGAAGACGCATATCGAGCTTCAGAACCAAAAGTGCCACCGGTCGTCCCTCATGGTCCAACACGGGTGCGCTTACCTCAGTTCTTGCGTGACTGGACGAGCCTCGATCATCAGATGAATCGGACGGAGACGATTCGACGAAACTCAGCCGCACGGGGTGCATGAGGATGTCGCTGAATCGCGTGAGTTCTGTCGAATCAAAGCGCCGAACCGCAGCAAGAGCACCCATTGGATCAGTGCCTGGTTTGTACTGGCTGCGCACAGCTGCAATCGACACCAAGTACAGATCCCCATCGACTCGGTGGTAGGTTCGCAGCACCGTCTTGCTGGTCTTGTCGGACAGGACCGAAACCGCAAGGCTGCGCAGCACTTGCGACATGCTTTCGGAGATCGGCTTTAGGGTTGGCTCCGCTGTCAGTTCCGCACCAGCTAGTGGAAGCCCAAGCGCATCGAGAACCAGAATCTTGGTGATCCCGAGGTACTTCATATTGTCAGTACCAAAGTTCTCTTCGAAGAACTCTGGTCTCGATCCCTCTATGAACTGCACCGTGTCCGTCCAGTACGCGTAGTCCATGGCGGTCGCCGTCAAGCCTTCGAGCTGTTGGCTCAAGAGCCTTCGGGCGCGCTCACTTTGGTCTTGAGACTGTAAACGCTCCAGATCTTCAAAAGTATTGAAAATCGAATACCTTGAGACAAGGACCGACGCCGTAGTCAACAGGCCGATGGTTGCCAAAACGAGTAGCCAGGCTTTGTACTGAAGTTTCATAGATGGGTTGATGATCGACAGAACCAGTGCTGAACATGAAAATTCCATCGCCGATGCTGTGCGTTACTACCTCCACCTGTAATTTGCAAACTGAATAGGAGGATTAAGTCACACCACGAAACCAATGAGCCTGCAAACGAACCCTCGGGGCGGTTTGGAAGGACCTGCCGCCGTTCGAGCGATGCTTGGCTCAATGAAGGAAAGCCAACGTCGTGACGATTCGATGTCTAAACGACGAACGTCCGAGACCCAATGCCGGTACAAGGCAAGCCATCGCGGCAGGCTGTTGTTGGCCGATTCCTGAAGTCTAGCCTTGGCGCTGGGGAACAGCGATCCATCAAGATGGGATCGCCGGCCGCTTACGATTCGTTTGGTTCAGTGGTCGGCGTCAGAGTGATGAAGGCCTTTGTGAGCGGTCATGCACGTCAAGACATGTGCCAGCGCGGCTTCCATCTGCGCCATGTGTTGGTGCATTTCGCTAGCGGTGCAGCCAGCGCCTGAGCGCTCAATGCTGTCGCAGCATGCAGCCAGCGAAACAGCGCCAATCAGTCGCGCTGACGACTTGAGGCGGTGTGCCAGATTGACCAGCGAGACAGAATCGTTGCTGCTGGCGGCGTGTCGCATCTCGTCAATGGTGTGGAGGGCGGACATCACAAAGCGTTGGCGGAAATCAGCCAGAATGGCTGCGTCGTCACCCACCCAGCGCTCCAGTGCCTCGTCGTCGTATGCGCTGTAGCCCAGTTCGACTTCCAGCACATCGACTTCTTCACAATGCACCTCACCGATTGGTTCTGGCGTTTGCGCGTCGTCCAAAGGCAACCAGCGTCTGACCACCTCCCCGAGGATGTCTGTGCGCACGGGTTTGCTCAGGTAGTCGTCCATGCCGGCCGCGCGACACCGGTCGAACTGACCAGGCAAGGCGTCGGCCGACAAGGCCACGATCGGCATGCGCGAACCGCTGGGTTCTTCGCTTCGGATGGTGGCGGCCAACGAGTAGCCATCCAGTCCCGGCATGTGCAGATCCGTCAGCAGCAATGCGTGTCGCTGGGTGGCGTAACCCGCGCGCCAGTGTGCCAAGGCTTCAAGGCCGTCGCTGACCATCTCCACTGAAAAGCCCAACAACGCGAGTTGTTGAGCGAACACTTTCTGGTTGATGGGATTGTCTTCAGCCACCAGCACCAGCGGGCCTCCTGAAGGCACGAAGCGTGGCCCGGTATGCGTGGAATGGGCGGTGCTGTCCATTACGACAGGGCGGGGTGGCGCCAGCGCGGCCTGGAAAGGCAGGGTGACGGTGAGCGTGGAACCCTCACCTTCCACGCTGTGCATCTTGACCCATCCCCCCATCAGATTGGCCAGGCGCTTGCAGATGGACAGGCCCAATCCGGTGCCGCCAAAGCGGCGTGTGAGGGTGTTCTCACCCTGCACAAAAGGTTTGAACATGCTCTGCAGGACTTCGGGGGCCATGCCGACGCCGTTGTCGGTCACGCTCAGTTGGAGGTGTCCGGGCAGGCGGTCTCCGCACAGCTCCACTTTCAGTTCCACCCGACCGGCGCGGCCTGTACCGACCGAAAACTTGATGGCGTTCCCTATCAGGTTGTTGAGGATCTGGCGCAGACGGCCGGCATCGCTCAGTATCCAGTCTGGCACGCCGGGCAGTAAGTTCATCTGCAGATAGACCCCGCTCGACGTGGCCATGGGACGCAAGGCGTCGCAGACACTGTCGGCGAGAAGCACCAGGTTGACCGGCCCATTCTCCAACTTGAGTTCACCGGCTTCGATCTTCGAGAAATCAAGGATGTCATCGATGATGGACAGCAGCGCCATCGCCGATTCGTTGACGGTGTCGGTCAGGTCGCGCTGGTAATCCGAGAGCGCAGAACATTGCAGCAAATCCAGGCTGCCTATGACGCCGTTCATGGGCGTGCGGATCTCGTGGCTCATGGTGGCAAGAAATGCGCTCTTGGCTTCATTGGCGGCCTCGGCCACTCGACGCGCCTCCACCAGCGCCACGGTGCGCTGCTCCACCAGTTCTTCGAGGTGCAGTTGGTGTTCTCTGAGCTCTTTGATCAGCTGGCGCCTTTCGGTCACATCCAGCATCATCGCCATGTACTGGGTCACCTTGCCTCTGGCGTCCCGAATGGGTGTGATGGTCGCGTCTTCAACGTAGGCTTCGCCGTCTTTGCGGGTGCTGAAGATCAGGCCGCGCCAGGGTTTGCCTGTCACCAGCATGCGCCACATACGGGTGTAGGTCGCGGGTGGCAGTTGGTCCGACAGCAACATGTGCGGGGTGCGGCCCAGCAGCTCATCGCTGCTGTAGCCGGAGGTGGACAGCACCGAGGCGTTGACATATTCGATGTTGCCGTCGAGGTCGGCGATCACGATACTCTGCGCACTCTGCTCCACCGCCATCGAGAGCAGGCGCACTTTTTCTTCCTGCTCGTGGCGCTGCGTGATGTCACGGATGACTGCCACGAAGCGCTGGTCGTCCAGCATGCGCGTGCTCACCTCGGCCATGAAGCTGCTTCCATCGCGACGCAGCACTTCCCATTCGGCCAGTTCTTCATTGCCTTCGCGCACATCCTTTGCAGTGCGAGGCAGCCTTGGATGCTCGCTGGCAGGCAGCAAGTCATGAAGGTGCATCTGCCGAAGTTCCTCGGTGCAGCGACCCAGCATGCCCGCCGTTGCGCGGTTCGCTTCAACCACGCGGTAATTGCGGTCCAGCAGCAGTATCCCGTCGCCCAGTTGGTCAAACAGGGAGCGGCGTTCGGCGTCGACACGTTGGAGCTGGTGATTGACTACCTGCTTCTGCAGCCATTGTTCGGCGACGCGGGCCATGTCCTTCAGCGAATGGCGTTGCTCTTCGGTGAGCCGGCGTGGCTGGTGATCGATGACGCACAAGGTCCCCATCGACTGACCTTCGACTGACAGCGGTACACCCGCATAGAAGATCACATTGGGCTCACCGGTGACCAAGGGGTTATCGGCAAAACGGGGGTCCAGCCGGGCATCGACCACCTCGAACAGGTCGGTCTGCATGATTGCGTGTGCGCAAAATGATTGATCCCTCGGGGTTTGCTGTGTATCCAGACCATGGCGCGCCTTGAACCACTGGCGCTGGGCGTCTACCAGGCTCACCAGCGAGATCGGGCAACCGATCAGTTGGGCGGTAGCCCGCACAAAGCCATCGAGCACGGGATCGGACGGGGTGTCGAGCACGCCAAGGGAATTCAAGATGTCCAGTCGGCGGGGTTCTTCAGGGGTGAGGGGGGCGGATTGCATAAGCGTCTTCGTGAGGTAAGGAAGCAGATGGGATACAGACCATCAGGACCGGTGTGCAGGTTGAGACCACACCCATACAGCTCTCGCACTCGAATGGCGGACTGAAGCTGTTTGTGTTCGCAAGGGTGTTTGCCACCGGCCTCGGCATGACCAGAAAACAACAAGATGAGACCAAATATAACAAATATTACAAAAATAGCAACAATGTCAATTTGAAACGATGGTGATATTACGGTCTGCCGGGAGGGGGGAGGGTAGGCGCTCATGGGCGACAATCGCCAGTCCGGAAGCGAGATTTTTTAGATTTCCGGTAAAACTGCCTAAATTGGTTTGAAATGATATGAATGCTGTGACCACGGACGAATACTGCGGAACCTTCTACGCCGCCAAGCTGCTGGGACTCTCAGTCGGGACCGTCCAGGCGCTTGCCAAGAAAAATGAGCTCACTGCCTGGAAGACCAGAGGTGGTCATCGCCGGATATCTCTCTCTTCCATCCGCCATTACCAACGTGAAAATGGACTGGCAAAGACCTCTGAAGCAGGGAAATTTCTCAAACTCTTGGTGGTGGAAGATGATGTGGCGATGCTGGCGATCGTCAGGTCGACCATCGACGGCTGGGGCTTGCCCATCGACGTCACGCCGATGTCGTCTGCCATGGAGGCTCTGATTGACATCAATGCGCTCAAGCCGGACGTGTTGATCACAGATTTGAAGATGCCTGGTGTGGATGGGTTTGAACTGTTGCGCACGTTGCGGGCCAACCCCAGCTTTTCTTCCATCGTCTTCATAGCCATGACCGGACTCAATCCCGTAGAAGTCACAGCAAAAGGGGGGCTTCCGGCACACACAGTCGCCATTCAGAAGCCCGTTGACATGCGATGGCTCAAGGGCTTCATTGCCGCCATGTTGGCCTTTCGTCAATTCTGAACTGCCGTCTCGGTCGCAGTGAGGCGTCGGCAGTGCTGCTGTCCTCAGCGCAGTTGTCTGCCGTATTGCATGCCTGGCCTACAGAAAGTTCGTAGCCCCCCTCGGATCGCCTGCAAGCAACCGTCTCGCCAAGGCTCAGGGCCTGGCCCAGAAACGCAGAGGATGGGTCCGTCGCCCCACGAGTCTCGCAGTGGACATCTCGTAGCCATTGCCGAGCTGTATGCCGAATCGGAGCCATCCAGGCGACAGCGTTCACTTCATGTTGACGATCCCGCTTGCTGACGCAATTCGCTGCGGTGAGTGAAGCTGGGCACTCATCGATGTCTCCTTCGTGAAAGTGACAGACGCCGCCGAACGGGGTGACGTTCCTCGGACCCAGGTGCCACCGTACTGCTAGCCATCGGTCGGGATTTGAGTGGTGATATTAGCCGCGTTGGTTTGCGCAGCATCTCATCAAAGTCCATCTGGCCGGCCGACCCGAGCGCCCCCACCACGCGGGCTCCCAACCCGCTCGGCGTGCTGCATCCCGGCCGATGTGCACGGGCCACTCAATGCTGCACCCATCACAACCCCCCGAAATTCACCGCCTCTGTCACCTGCGTAGGCGGGTAAACCCCATTCGGCTTCCCGCATTGTTTATGGCTTGTATGATATTTTTCACAGTTAAAGTATATAAATATTATTTTTAACATTTACAGATTGTAAATATCTCTATGGACGCTAACATGTAACTCGAAGTCAACAAGATGGCTGTCCCGCTCAAGGCTCGGCAATCGCACCAAAGCCTCCTTTTCCCCGTTTAAACCGTGGCCACCTCGACCCAACGCCTTCAGGGTGGGCCCAACCCAGGATTTCTCAGATCATGAAAACCAAAGTGCTTCCGGCACCTTCGCGCTTCCCAGTGCTGCGGTGCATTGAATTGCTCCCGGCGGCCCGCAATGGCCTTCTGGCCATGGTGGCCGCCGTCATGGCCATCCCTGCTGCACTGGCCAACGGTGCAGGCGAAAGCGCTCCCTGGCAGTTTCAGACGCGTGCCGACAAGGCCCACCAGGCCATGGTTCTGGAGATGGTCCAGAAACGCAACATGGGCTACTACACGGCGCCTGTCTACACCACCAACATCGACCGCCAGATCAATTGCAACCAATCTGCAAACGCCACAGGCAACGAAAGCAGCCAGGGGGCTGCCGCTCTCTCGCCGTCCAACAGTGGCGCCACATCTGATGCCACCGGCAACGACAACACCAACTCAGGTGGGGCCAACGGCAGCACGGCCAACAGCGATCAGGCAAACAGCGGCAGCGTGGGATCAAGCGTCAGGGGCAACACCAACACCCATGTCAGAGGATCGGCCGACCAAGCGCTGAACAACCGCCAGGACAACAGCGGCGACCAGAGCGCCGGCGTGACGGGAAGTTACGGCTGCACGTTTGGCGTATTGAACTGAGCAGCGGACACAAGACATGATCATCAAACCGAATTCTTTTGCTTCTTCCCTTGCCACGCCTGGGCTGAAACTGGTGCTGGCCACCTCCACCGCTGCACTGCTTGCCGGTTGCGGCACTGCGCCCATGCAGCGCATGGGGCCGATGGAGTTGCCTACGGTTCTGGGCCCGTCCGTGCGTGACAACGTCACGCCGATGGAGCCAGTGATTGCCTGCTTTGCCGATCATGTGGCCGCCACCGGGCGGGCTCCGGTGGTGGTTGCTGTGGGCGACGTCAAAGATTACACGGGCAAATACAACATCAATGAAGGCAACGCCATTACCCAGGGTGGCGCACTCATGGTGTATTCCGCGCTCGGAAAGCTCAGCGGCGCTGTGCGAATTGCCGAACGCTTCGATCCCATGATCGCCGAGCGTGAGCTGGGCTACGCCGACCGCAGACAACTTGGCGACGGCCGCAGTCACGTACTGGCAGGGGCCAATGGAAGCGCAGGTCAGAACGTGCCATGGCTGCCTTACTTTGGCGGCACCATCAACAAGTCCGACTATTTCATCGTGGGCGGCATCACCGAGCTGAACTACAACATCAACTCGGGCGGTGCCGAATTCGGCATGAACCAGGTGGCCCTCAAGGCGCGCACCTTCAGCCAGTCGGTGGGTGTGGACCTTCGCATCGTCGACACCAAGTCGCTGATGGTCGTTCAAACAATCAGCCTGACCAAGCAGTTCAAGGGTTATGAAGTGGGCTTCAATGTCTTCCGCTTCTTCAACAGCGATCTGTTTGACATCGACATCGGTGCAAAAGGCCAGGAGCCCGTGCAGTTGGGCGTACGCGCCGCACTCGAAGAGGGCGTGGTCAGGTTGATTGGCGCCGTCACCAAGGTCGACCATCAGCCATGCCTGGCGATGCTCCCCGGCGCTGGAGAAAAAATCCAGACCAAACCGGCCGCCCAACTGCGCAAGGTGGACAACCCGACGGTCGATGTCAGTGGCGCTCCTTTGCAGACAAGCCAGAGCGGCAGAGCTGTTAATGCTTCGAGCCAGGCGGGGGCTCAGGCGGCGGGCAGCGTCGTGCAGTTGCCTTTCGAATTTGGTGCGACACAACTGGGTGGGGCAACGATGGCCCTGGTGGATCAGATCGCAGCAGCGGCCAAACAAGGGTCCGTCGAGGTGGTGCTGGTGGCGCGCGACAGCGAAAAATGGGATGCCCGCAAACGCGACGACCTGATCGACCAGCGCATTGCCGCTTTCACCTCCGCACTGGCCAACCGAGGCGTTGCCCCGGCCGCTGTCAGCGTCATCTGGCGGCCCGACGCGGCCGACAGCTCGATCCACCGGGATGGCCCGGGTCTTCAGGAGATCGCCAAGCTGCGCATAGGCGGCTGACCTCCATTCCATGAAACCTTCCCTTTAGTTCTCGTCCGTCAATCCACGTCATTTTTCGCCGTCACAGGCACCCACAGCCCGAGGAGTTCACATGAAAAAAAGCCAAATCCGCAACCGCAACCGCATCAGCCGCAAGCCGGCACTCAGCAGCATCGGCATGGCCGTTGTGGCCACCCTGATTGCCGGCGGCGTCCATGCGGCCGACACGTCCTATAGCTTCGAATTTGAACCTGCGGTAGCGAATGCTCCGGCAGTGAATGCCAGTGGCCACCAGACCCAGAAACTGCTGCTGAACAACGGCGGCCCGGTCACTGCCACGCTGCAGAATGGCCAAGGCAACATCAGTGCCAGTGGCGCCCAGACCGCCAACTCGACCTTCCTCACGGGCAACACCATGGGCGCGAGTGCCATCGGCAACGTTGCCTTGCCAGTCGACACATCGATCGACCTGATCCTGATCAGCGATACCGCAGGTGGCAATACGGGTCTGGCTACGCTGCTGCATTCCACCAACACCGGCGCCGTCAGCAGCCTGGTCGAGGACAACAGCCTGTCGATCGTCCTGACCGGCTTTGAAAGCGGCAGCGCGGTCAACAAGGACAACACCATTTCCGCCAGCACCGTCGTCAATCAGGGCACCTCGTCGATCGCCGGCGTCGTGCCAGTCGGCTACACCTCCGTCACGCCGGGTTCCGTCAGCGTGAGCTCGCTCTTCGGACCGGTCGAATCCGCCGCCCAGGGCAGCATCGTCGTGACCACGGCGCAGCAGACCAGCGATGTTGCCTCCAGCGCGGTCGCTGCAGACAACGCCGTCGCATTGACCCTGACGGCCGGCAACATGGCCGCACTCGAAGCCGGTGCAGCCGTCACCGGCAACAAGATCGTCGCCAGCACGAAGGGCAACAGCAGCGCCAGCACCATCGACATCCAGTCGGTCGAGGGTGCACCCACCTTCTCCGGCTCGGCCGTGATCAGCAACACCCAGCTCGGCACAAACGCCCCGGCCTCGGCCACCAACAGCGACGGCAGCGTGCGCGCCACCGTGACGGGCCTGCTGGGCATCAGTGAACTCGGCGGCTCGCTGGCGGTCTCGGGCAACAGCATCAGCAGCGCCACCATCGGCAACGAAGCGCTGGGCAGTGGCACCAATCCGGTCGGCAACCAGATCCTGCTGGCCGACGGCCTCTCGTTCGCGGGCCCAGGCAACATCAGCGCTCCCCCGGGCGCCACCCTGAACGGCTATGCCGATGGCACGGCGGTCAACGCCGACCTCGTGATTGCCAACACGCAGAGCAACACCAGCCTGCTCGGTTCGGTCATGGGCAGCAGCACCATCAATGGCGCGGTTGAGACCTCGGTCGAATCCCTGGTGAACGGTGCGGTCGCCCTGTCGGACAACGCCATCACCTCCAGCGCCACCGGCAACGCCGCGCGCAGCGCCCTGGCCAGCGGCACGAACGCCGCGTCGTTCTCCGGCAGCGCCGCGCTGGCCAACCAGCAGGACAACACCACCGTCGGTGTCACGGCCACCAACGCCGGCTCGTCCATCGAAGCCACGGCGGGCAGCGTGCAGGACAGCAGCGTGTCGGTCGCCGACAACCGCAGCAGCGCCAGCGCACGCGGCAACGAAGTCGGCCAGAGCCTGGACCTCAACGCCACCACGCTGTCGCTGGGCGACACCGTGAACCTGACCAGCAGCGCCACGCTGCTGCAGGCCTCCGGCCCCGCCACGGTCAGCAACCGGCAAGTCAACACCGGCGCAGCGGTGACCGCCAACAACACCGCATCGTCCATTGGCCAACGCGCCACATCCGTCTCTGGCCCGACGCTGTCGGTCACCGGCAACACCCAGGACGCCGTGGCGCTGGCCAACAACGCCTCGAACCAGCTCAGCCTCGCGGGCACCACCGTGAGCGGCGGCGCCGGCATCCTGAGCCAGCAACGGGTCGATGCAGAAGAAGCCGATTACACGCCAGCCTCCACGGTGACCGCCACGCTGAGCGGCGCGCGTGCCTTCATCGAAGCCGGCAACGGCGCTAGCGTCGCGGGCAGCACGCTGGCCGTGACCGACAACCTGCAGGAAGCCATCGGCTACGGCAACCTGGTCAACAACGCGATGTCGGTCTCCGGCACCACGCTGGTGACCCCCGACACCCTGGGTGCCGCTTCGACCGTGACGCTGGACAGCGTCGACAACATGCCATCCGGCAACGTGGTGGCCGCCTTCGGTGTGCTCAGCCAGCAATCGGTCCTGTCGGACGTGAACGCCCGCGTCACCAGCAGCGGCGCTTCGGCCCAGATCGCCGTCACCGGCTCCCTGGACAACAGCACGGCGCTGAACGATGCCAACACCCTGTCCACCGAGGCCTATGGCAACTACGGCCAGAGCGGCCTGTCGCTGGCCGCCACCAACGTGGGCGTCGGCGCCTTCTCCAGCGTGGGCAACCTGACCAGCCTGCAATCGGTCGAGGCCGACATCACAGCCCAGACCGCCACCGGCGCGGTCGCTCTGACCAGCGTCAGCGGCAACGTCGGCTCCGTCGACACCGTCTCCAGCGTCTCGGCTTCGGGCAACCGGATCGACGCGCAGGCCACCGGCAGCCGCGCGATCAACACGGTGGGCGTGAGCGCCACCAACATCGACACCGTGGCGACGGGTTCGACCAGCACCGCGATGGGGAGTGAAATGACCACCACCGCGGCGTTCAGCCTGCAGAACATGCAGACGGGAGCGGGCAGCGTGAACGCCACCTTGCTGGACGTGGACAACACTTCGCTGCCGTCCGACGTGCGAGTCGCCATCGTCGGTGATGTGACGCGCTCCAGCGTACTCGCTGACGGCAACACCGCCCGAGCCGTGGCCACCAGCAACAACGCCACCAACGCGTTGCTCATCGATGGCTCCGGCAACCTGGCTACCAGCAGTGCGCAGCAGAACGTTCAGGTAACCTCCGCGGGCGTGAATGCGCTGGTGGGACAAGCGGGCCTTCCTGCTTCAGCGGGCGGTCCTTTCAACTACGGCATCGGTGGCACAGGTCTTTCCCATGATTCCGAAACCGATATGTTTACCGCCGGTACGCTGACTGTTGACACGACAGCGCTGGGTGCCGATGCCCGTGCATTTCTCCTGAACAACGGCTGGTCTGATGCAGGCGCAAACATGGTTTCCAGAAGTGCCGTGGGCTATTCCGCAACGGTGGTGGACTATCTGGATCTCACCATGGGCGGCACCTTTGCCCGGTCAGGGATCACACTGCCCACCGACGGCACGCCCAACTCCGGTGGCGTCAACCTGGCCGTCGGCGGATCGGTCACCGACTCCGCGCTCTCGGTCAGCGGCAACACCACCTACGGTCTGACCCGCGGCAACGTGGCCTCCAACCGCACGGAAGTCAAGGGCAACACGATCGCTTCGGGCAGCAGCGCCACTGTGGCATCTGCGGGCGAAGGGATTATGGGTGGGCTGGAGACGGTTGCAGACCACACGGTCACCAACCTGCAGCAGGTCATCGGTGACGCGCCCATCAACAGCAATGTCCATGGCAGCTTCTTCATCAGTGCCCAGCCGGGCGCGGCGATCAGCGGTTCTTCGCTGAGCGTGTCGGGCAACACCCAGATGGCCGAAGCCAGGGCCAACACCGCGACCAACAGCCTGATGCTGGAAGGCACAAGCGTGACGGCGGTGTCTGCGCTGCAATCCGCACAGATGAGCGCCGCGGCGGTCAACGCGTCGTCCAACCTGAACCTGTTTGCTCCGGGCGCGGTCACCGACTCCAGTGTGCTGCTGTCCAACAACAGCAACATCGCGCTGGCCGTGATGAACGACGCGACCAACAGCCTGACGGTCCAAGGCAGCCAGGTCGGCTCGGGTGATGTCGCCAACATCAGCGTCGGAGGTGATTTTGGCGACACACTGACGGCCGAACACGTGCTGGCCAACCAGCAGGCGGCCACCACCACTGTCACCAGCACCGCCACCACCACGCTGAACAACCAGGAAGCCCTGGCCAGCGACACCGGTACCGCGGTTCGCAGCACGCTGTCCATCCTGGACAACACCACAGCCGCTGAAGCGACCGCCAACCAGGCGCTCAACACGGCGTCGGTCACCGGCACGGCCAGCCAGGCGGCCAGCGTGGCCCTGCGCAACATCCAGGACAGCAGTGCCGATGTGACGGCGACCGCCACCAGCGCGGCCCGCGTTGCACTGGCACCGCTGAACTCGACCGCGCTCAACAGCAGCAGCGTGGTGCTCGACGGCAACAGCACGACGGCCCTGGCCCGCGGCAACAGCGCGACCAACGTGCTGAACTCGCTGGCAGGCGCCAACTACGGCCCGGCAACGGGCGGTTCGGTCCAGTCGGGTGATGCTCTGACGGGCTTCGCCGTCAACGCCAACGCCGGCATCCTGAACAGCCAGAGCAACACCGGCGCGGTCTCGGCCGCCAGCACGGGTGCGAGCTACCAGGTGGCCATGAACTCGATGGATGCAGCAGCCCTCAGCAGCAGCAGCTTGGCCGTTACCGGCAACCAGGTGGTCGCGCAAGCCTATGGCAACAGCGCGGTCAACCAGTTGACGCTCAACGCGTCGAACACCGGCACCCCGACGTCGGCGATTGGCAACTACCAGCGCAACACCGGTGCGATCACCGCCACCGTCACCAGCGTGAACTTTGGCGCCGGCATCTCCAACGCGATGACGGGCAGCACCGTGAACGTGAGCGGCAACCAGATCTCGGCCTCGGCCGTGGGCAACTCGGTGGCTTCTTCGATCATGGCCGCGCCACGCTGATCTCCCCCCTCACCCAGGCTGGCTTCCGCCCGCCTGGGTTTTGGCCCGTGCCGCCCAGGCAGTGCGGGCCTTTTTTCAGAGCAGCTTGTGGCTTGAGACCGCAAAAGGGTTTGCTGTGCAGTCCCACGGGCCCAGGCACAGGCTGCTGCGAAAAGAACAGTTCCGTTGAAAGGATCGAGAAAACCATGATCGCATCCCTCAAGGCTCGCTTGTCCCGCACGGGCAAGCCTGTCGATCTGCATTCCTCGATGCGATTCGTTGGCTCGTATCACCTTGTAGTGGTCACTGCCATGCTGGCGCTGGCGGGTGGCCCGAGCGTCGCGGCCGACATGCCCGCCATCGATCCGGCCGCCCGCATGCAGGACGAGCTCAGGCGCGCCGACAAAGCCGCTCCACCGCCGCCAGTGGCGCCTCGTGCCACGCCCACCGTCCCGCCACAAGTTCCCGAGGCGCCGACGCTTGCGGGCAAGGTGCTGCTGAACGAGGTGCTGTATTCCCCCAGCGAGCTGCTGGACGAAGCTGAACTCCGCGCAATGGCCCAGCCCTACCTGGGACGAGAAGTATCCAGCCAGGACCTGAACGCCTTTCTTCGCTCGATCCAGGCGCTGTATCTGAGCAAAGGCATTGAGACTGCGGTACCGGTGTTGCCTCAGCAAGACCTGCGCAGCGGCACCATGCGGGTGCTGCTGGTCGAAGGCAAGCTGGGTGCCGTCAAGGTGGAGGGCGCGTCCGGGGTCGATCCCGCCTGGGTTGGTCAGTGGTTCGACCTGGCGGCCGGATCGGTCATCCGCCCCGAGGCGCTTGAGCGCCGGCTCGGCGTGTTCAATGTGGCCAGTGACTTTGCAGCCCAGGCGGCCTACGTTCCAGGCGCCGAGTTCGGCCGCAGCGACTTGTTGATTCGCGTGCCAGCCCCGGCAGCGGGTCAGGTCTGGGGCCTGGTGGACATGCCCGATACCCGATCATCGGAGCGTTCCAGCGTGATCGCCGGTTACCGCCTGTATCCGGTGGGTCTGCGGGGTGGTCGTGTCGATCTCATGACCATTGCCAGTTCGAACGCCACCACGCTCAGCGTGGCCGGCAGCCTGCCGCTGGGCCATCAGGGTTGGCGGCTGGGTGGCAGCGCCACGGCATCTCGATCACGCAGCACCTTCGAGTCAACGGATTCCGACATACCCGACCTGGTGATCCATGGTGATTCCAGCTCGGTGGCTGTAGAGCTTGGGCGCCACCTGTCAATCTCGGCGCAACAACTGATGCTGTTGACAGCGTCCGTTTCGCAACTCAAGTCTCGGTCGACCATTGGCGGGGAGGTGCTCAGCGACCCCACCGTCGACAGGTTGACGCTGGCCGCGTCGACTGAGTGGCCAGCGCAGCGCGGCGAGGTTTCGCCGGCCTCGCTGCGCACCTCGATCACCACCGCGCGTGGGTCTGTCAATGACTACAGTTTTGCGGAGGTGGCGGGCATGCTGGCCACGCGGTTGGGCGCGTCGGGCGGTCCCCTGTTGCGCGTCAATGGCCAGGCGCGCGTGGGATCGAACAACACCCCCGACGTGGTGGACGCCTGGCTAGCCGGAGGCAGCAATTCGGTGCGTGGCTTCGACAGCGGTTCCCTGGTCGGGGAGCGTGGGTATGCCATGCAGCTGGCGCTTTACCAGCCCGTCACTGTCAAGGGGCTTGAGGCCACCGAGGTGTATCTGTTTGCCGACCAGGCCGAGGTCTACATCGGCGGCTCGCATCACCGCATTGCCGCAGCGGGCGCAGGCCTGCAGTTTCAGGTGAATCGGCACCTGGCCGTCGATGCGACCGTGGCCAGGCAAACGGCCGGCTTCCAGGGAGCCCGAACGCGGCTTTCGCTGCGGGCCAGCGCAAGCTGGTAGCGGCTACACACCACTCGTCACTTCATTCTTTCACTCACGAAACGAGACTCTCATGAAAAAAACCAGAAATCCGGCGGTTCCCGGCTTCAACCCCGCACCTGGCGCAGCGGCCGCTTCGCAATTCACCATACTGCACCGCGAGGCACACCGCCAGCAGCGGCTGAAACGTGACCAGCGCGACATGCGCTGGGTGGGCAGCACGATCACCGTGGCCCTCGCGGCAGCAGAAATGCCGGCGGCTGCCATCGAGTTTCCATGCGTGATGACGCGTTCGGCTGGTGGCGGTGGTCGGCTGCTGGCCATCACCGGGCTGGAGAACGGGCGCAACCTGTATGTCGACAGCCAAGGCCACTGGACCGGCAACTACCTGCCGGCGGTCCTTCGCACCTGGCCGTTCCGCCTGCTCACCGAGTACGACGACGAAGGCGCGCGGCCCGTCGCTGTGCACCAACCGGCGCTGAGCCTGACCGAGGGCGAGCCGCTGTTTGACGATCAAGGTATCGAAATGCCATGGCTGAAGGCGGTGCTGCAGGAACTGGTTGCGCTGGACGCGGCGGCGACAACCACCTCGGACACCGTGGCCGCGCTGGATGCCGCAGGCCTTCTGCACGAGCGCACGCTGCAGGTGGTGCTCCCGGGTGGGCGCCAGATGGAACTGAACGGCTTCCTCAGCGTGGACGAGGCCAAGCTGAATGCGCTTGATGCTGCCCAGGCCGGGGAATTGCACAGCAAAGGCGCGTTGGCGCTGGCCTACCTCCACCTGCTGTCCCTGAGGCGGTTCCGCCCACTGATGGAACGAGCGGCGCAGCAGGAACCTGCAGCACCGGGCGCAGCGACGGCTCCGGTCGAGCCTGAGCCCGAGGCCGAGCCGATCACAGCCTGAAGCGGCCTTCTCCCTTCCTTTGCCCACCCTGCCGGATCGCCCGGCAAACAGGACTCACGCCATGAAATTCGCCGCATTCCCGACCCGAACCCCTGCCCAGTTGGCCCGCATTGCCCGTCGACGCTTGCTGGTGCGTGTGCGGCCCCTGGCCCTGGCCGCTGCGGCTGCGCTGGGTGCGACCGGGCCGGTGGTGCACGCACAAACCGTCATCACACCGATCACGGGCCCCGGGCAGACCGACACGGTGGTGAGCACGCAGGGAAGCCAGACGGTGATATCGACCCAGAGTCTGAGGGACGGTAACGCGTTCAGCACCTACTCTGCGTTCAAGGTCGGCGGGGGCGATACGGCCCAGATGGCGGTGCCCCAGGGTGCCAACTGGTGGGTCAACATCGTGCGCGATTCGCAAGTGCGCGTCGACGGCCTGCTGGAGAGCCGACTGACCAATGGCAACATCGGCGGCAACATCATGTTCATCGACAGCCATGGCTTTGCGGTCGGGCCATCCGGCCGGGTGAACGTTGGCCGGTTGTCGTTTGCCGCGCCGTCCACTGCCTTTGTCGACGGCTTGCTGGACGGCGGTGGCGTGTTGTCCGGTGCCGCCGTCAAGGGCCTGCTGGCGGGCGACTTCAAGCGATCGGCCACGGGTGCGGTGGACATTCGAGGCCGGATCACGGCTCAGGACGGCGTGAGCCTGATGGCGGGTGCTGGTGCGGGCGCCAGCCGTGCGGTGAGCATCAGCGGTCAGGTGACGGTTCAAGGCCGCTCGGCTGGCTCGGCCGTGAACCTGGGCAACCTCAAATCGCTGGCGCCGTTGCAGGACCTCGACGGTGTCATCGACATCACGACGCCCGGCTCGATCAAGCTCGACGGCGTGCTGATTTCCGACAGCTCTCGGTGGGGCCGTGTCGGCGCGGTGCGCGTGGTCGCGGGCACTGACATCGAGGTGGGCGCAAACACCCGGGTGTCGGCGTCTGGAGCCGCAGGCTCAGGCGACGCGGGGGGCCAGGTGGCCCTGTATGCCCAGCGCGATATTGCCAATGCGCCGGGTGCAGAACTGCGCGCGCGGGGCGATGGTTCGGGTGCGGGCGGCACGATCGAGTACTCGGGCGGGCGACAACTGTCCTTGAACAGCATGAAATTCGACGCGGGCAGCGATTCCGGGACAGCCGGCCGCGTGCTGGTCGATCTCAGCCGGGCGGTGATTGAGGGAGAAACTTCGACTGAGGACGCCAATTCCGAGGCAGCGGTCGACGAAACGGTGAGTGGGGGCGAAACTCCCACAAAGCCAGCCGACGCTGAGGTGGCGATCGATACAACGGAGAGCGGGGGCGAAACTTCCACTAATCAACCCGATTCTGAGCCGGCGGGCGACGAAACTTTGACGTCCGAGACAGCTACTTTCAGCACTATGGCGGCAGATGATGGTGCGATGGGTGCCAGTGTCGCCTCTTCGGGCAACTCCACCCATGCAGTGTTTGAAGGAGAGATTCTGACCGGAGGCGCAAGTCTTGAGCTTGCGGGCGATGAAACGTTGACGGTGAGGGCGGGTGCTCTCATCAACACGCGCAACGTATACGACGACGCCAAAGACGCCACTGCCGCGTCCGTTGGCAGAAGTGGCGACATCCTTCTGACGGCGCGCCACATCACTTTGGAGGGCAACAGCTTTCTGGATGCGTCGGTGGTCAACCAGGGCGGCACCACCTACCAAGCCGGCGACATCAGGCTGTACGCCAGCAACAGCAGCAGCGGGCAGACCCTCGTCAGCCTCGCCGATGCCGATGCGTCGATCGATGTGGCCGGCACGCTCAAGGGACGCGACATTTCGTTTGAAGCGTCGATCGAATCGTCGGCCGAGTTCGGAGGGGCCGCCGCAGGCATCCAGGAGAAGGCGCTTGAGTTGGTGCTTAAA
The DNA here is from genome assembly GCA_002840835.1 of Betaproteobacteria bacterium HGW-Betaproteobacteria-16. GTDB lineage: Bacteria > Pseudomonadota > Gammaproteobacteria > Burkholderiales > Burkholderiaceae_C > Hydrogenophaga. Next base: position 81,458 of record PHCQ01000007.1, read on the forward strand.
GGGATGGATGCTCCGCTGGGCTTGAGCCTGGCCTACGTCGAGGCGAAAGGCAATGCCACCGTTACCGTTCGCGACACGGCCGTCATGGATGCAAGCCGGGACATTTCCATCGCCGCCAAGGCCGACCGGACGGCCTCGGCCGAAGTGGCGACCGAGGGTTCATCCATGGCCAATCTGAGCGCAGGTTTTGCGCACGTCGCGGGCGAGACCCGGGTTGACATCCAGTCCGGCGCAACGCTCGATGCGGGGCGCGACATCGACGTGGTCGCCGCGTCCAAGACCAGCGTTGCCATGGCAGGTGCGGCCATCGGCAAGCCCGACCAGGGCACCGGCGAGCAGAATGTTGCCTCCGTGGTGTTTTCCGGCTCTTTGTCCGACATCACGACCTCGATCCATGTGGGCGCCGCGGCGGTGCTCACCAGCGGTGCGAACACCGATCTGCAGGCATTCCACTCGGGCAACTACGAAACCACAGCCGACGTCACCGTCTACGGCGGAGGCACCGCCGGAGTGGTGGGCGCGCTGTCCTTGCAGAAGTCAACAACATCCACCAGCGTCGACGGCACGATCAACGCGGGTGGCGACGCGCGCGTGATGGCCATGAACGCCTCCGCCAAGAACATCATTTCTGCCACGGCCGTCACCACATCCGATCCGTACACGATCGGTTTGCCGGAGACATTGGAGTTGTCCAACAGCGAAGCCAAAGACCAGTTGGCTCTGGGCTACCTCGATATGGTGGACAAGCTCGGTTCCATGTCCGAATCGGCGTCTTCCTCCGACGGCAGTTCGGGGTCTGCACCTGCCTTGCGTCTGGCGGGCACCATGACCTGGTCGGAGTCGGAGCACATCACCCATGCCAGGGTGGGGGCCGGAGCCTCTATCACGGCGGGGGGTGATGCCGTGGTCGATGCCCAGACACTGGTTGGGCAACTGCAGAGCGTGGGGCTGTCAGAAGCTACTTCCGAGACCAAGGGCAAGGACGCATCCCCGGTCGCGCTGAGCGTGGCTTTCAATTATTCGGATCACGCCTTCAACACGCGCGCCGATGTAGGCGCCAATGCCGTGGTACAGGGCGGGCATGTGGCGGTGCATGCCGCTACCGACATTCCCCAGTTCTACACCGCAGGCCTGCCGACGCAATGGGACAATTTTTTCTCTGTCTATGAGAATCTGATGGGCGGCACCGACCCGCTGTATGCGGGGTTCAACACCCGGGTCGGAGCCGCTTCAGCCGGTGGCAACCTCGCGTTGGCGGGTGCCGTGAACCTCTCGTACATCAAGAACGACACGCGTTCCTGGATCGGTACTGGTGCAAGCATCACCACAACGGTCGCCGACGGCGCCAGCTGGAGTTATGGCGTCAAGGAAGTGGCTTTCGACTCCGACGTCGAAGCCATGTTCATCGGCAGCGCGCCTTACCGCCTGGACAAGGATCTGGGCGTGCTGGGCAGCTTCGTCAGCGAGACGCGGGCTGCGCCCAGCGGCCCCGATCTGGAAGAGATCAACTTCACGCGCAGCTTCATCGACGCTGCCGTGGTGAAGGCCGAAACCAATGTGCAGACCCTGCACCTGGCGGGTGGCTCCGGCCCCGAAGCGGGTGCCACGGGCGGCGCCGTCGGCGGCACCTTGTCCCTGGTTGATCGGGACAACACCACCATCGCCGGTATCGCCGATGGTGCCGTGATCGAGACGCAAAGCCTGGCGGTCGATGCAAGCACCCACGACTGGCTGCTGACCATTTCCCCGACGTCGGGCAGCGGAGAGGGTATGGCGGCCAACGGAATGGTGTCGTCCAACAATCTCAAAGAGACGACCCTGGCGTCGATCAGCCGTGAGGCCTTTGTTACTGCGCCCACTGTGAAGGTGAACGCTGACTTGGAACTTTGGGTGCTCGCCGTCACGGGTGCGGTCACCCAGAGCGAAAACTCGGGTGTCGGCATTGCCGTGTCGCTGAACCAGCTCGCGGGCGATACCCGCGCCTATATTGGAGACAACGATGCCGATGGCGGCGGTAGCGATACCGCCGAGGGCGCGGTCGGGGCCATAGCGACGGGAGCACTGCAGGTGCAAGCGCGCAGCGAGGGCATGATTGCGGCCGTGGGCGTGGCCGGGGCTGCGGCAGGCGACGGCACCAAACCACCCGGCTCCGGCCTGGCGGAGAAGGCCGACGCCATGAAAGCTGAAATGGACGCCGCGACCACGACCGTGCTCAGCCTGGGTACCGAATCTGGCAAGAACGAGGGGGCTGGCGGCGAGGAAAGCGGTGATGAGGGTGCCGGCACGCCGCCGCCGTTCTCCATCGCCGGCGCTGGCGCTGTCGTGAGCAACTTCAGCAACATCGACACCCTGGCCCTGGTCGAGAACGCCCTGGTGACTGGCATTGACACGGGCACCAGCCGCCTGAATGTGCAGGCACTCTCGGACCTGACGCAGATCAGCGTGGCCGGGGGCGGTGCACTGGCCATGGCCAACAATGCGTCGACCACCTTCAGCTCGGCCATCGCCGGCGCGGCCGCGATCCAGTACTCGGACGATGACACCACGGCGCGCGTGGTGGGCAGTACCGTGCGCGATCTCGCCGATGAAGCGGGTAGCTTGAGCGTGACAGCCCTTAAAAGCGGCGAACGCACCGCCGTGGCCACCGGCATTTCGGTCAATTTGTCCAAGGGCAGCACAAGCGATCTGTCGATCGTCGGTTCGGTATCGCAAACCCACCTGAGTGACAAAACAACCGCCAGCATAGAGGGCAGCACGATCAGTGGCGACGCGGCCAACCCGTCGGCAGCGGGTGCCAGCGTGGTGGCTTATGACCGCAGCCGCATTGGCGCGGGAGGAGGAGCCCTGTCTTTCAGCAAGGGAAAGGGCTCGGCCGGCATCGGCGCCACCATCTCCATGGTGGATCTGCAAGGCAGCACGTCGGCCTTTGTCGATGCGGGCTCCATCAGCCAGATGCATGACCTGACGGTCGCTGCCCTGTCGTCGCAGAAGGTGGTGAGTGCGGGGATGGTCGCCGGTGTACAGACCGGGTCAGATTCAAAAGGCCAATTGATGGGCGCTTTTGTCTACAACGAAATCAACAACACGGTATCGGCTGGCATCAAAGGCGGCGCGGCGGTCAACCTGTCGGGCGATCTCTTCCTGCAAGCGGGCGGTGCGCCCGTGGACGGCGCGCTGGACGCCCTGATCGGCACGCAGCGAACTTCCGCAGTGACCGATTACGAGATGTCCAGTAGCAGCAATGGTTACAGCGACGAACTCAAGTCTGCGACGGGTGGCGACAGCATCATCGGCGTGGCCGGTGCAATGAGTGTGAGCCTGGGCAACAGTGCGACCAGCGTGGGTTTGTCTTATGTGCAGAACAGCATCCAGAGCACCTACAACGCAGAACTCAGTGGCGACGTGGTGGCCGCTGGTGACGTGACGGTGAATGCACTGAGCCGCGCCAACATCGTGGGTGTGTCGGCAGGCCTGGGGGCTACCAAAGGCAAGTTCTCTGGCATGGGGTCGGCTTCCACCAACTTGATTGGTCAACGCACCCAGGCACGCGTGACCGGCGGCTCAATCACGGCATCGAGCCTGACGCTGGATTCAGGTACCAGCGGTGACATCTTTGCGCTGGCGGGCAACGTGAGCATTGCCGTGGGCAACGGCAGTGGCAATGCGGCGGGTGGGGCCGTTGCGTACACCCAGACCGGCACGCGCACCTACACGGTTGCGCCAACCACTTATGTTGTCGATGGCGAGACCTACACCGATGCGGGCGGCTCGACAAGCACCCGTGCAGCCGGCAATGAGGCGACCGTGAGCGGCGCCACCATCAACCTCGGTAGCGGCGATATCCGCGTGCAGGCGCACAACACCAGCGACACCCTGTCCGTTGCAGCATCTGGCGCGGCATCTGACGGCAATGTCGCTTTTGCAGGCACGCTCACCTGGAACGAAATCGGCGACGTCACCGACGCCCGCATCAGCGGATCGGCTGTGACTGCCGGCGACGTGCTGGTGCAGGCAGGCCAGAGTTCGGGGGGCACCAGTTCCAATATCAGTTCACTGGCCGGTGGCGTGTCGGCCTCCAACGGGTATTCAGGCGCTCTGGCCTTTGGTTTCAACACCATCGAGAGCACGCGGTCCGCGCAGATCCTGTCGTCCACAATCACCGCGTCCGACTCGGTGTCGGTGCTGGCTGACGCACAAGGCAGCATCGAGACGGTGGCCGCCACGCTGGCAGCTTCCGGTACCAACTACGCCATGGCCGGGTCGTCCAGCGTCAACTGGCTCAACGGCAGCACCGCGGCCCTGGTCGATGACGTGACCCTGCAAGGCACGGCGACATCGTTGACGGTGCATGCGGCGCATTCCGGGAACATCGATTCCCTGGCGGGCGCGATCTCGGGAAGCGCCGCGGGCGTGGTCGGCGGGGCGGTCGCGGTCAACCTGATGGGCGACGGTTCGGACCATTTCGAGGTTCGGTCAGGCTTGAGCAACTCCACGCTCGCCGCACCGGTCTCGGTCAAGGTGGATGCAGCGCTCAGCGGCGACATCGACAGCATCGCCGTCGCCGGCAGCGGTGCAGGCACCAATGCCGTCAATGGCAGTGTGACCCGCAACGTGATTGCGGGTGATGTCACGGCGGAGGTGACCAACGTCACACAGACGGCCACAGGCGGCACGCTGCAAGTGCTGGCCGACCAGACCTCAAGCATCTCGTCGCTGGCCGGGGTGATCAATGGCGCAGGCACGAACGCCGTTGGTGGCGCCGTGGCAGTGAACGACATCGCCTCCACCGTGACGGCGCGTCTGGCCAGTTCCGAACTGCGGGCCAGCGGCGCTGTGACGGTCAAGGCCGGCATGGATGGAAACATCGATTCCATCGCGGCCGCAGGCAGCGGTGCTGGCACGACGGCGGTCAACGGTTCCAACACCACCAACAGCCTGACGTCGACCGTGCGTGCGAGTGCGACGGATCTGACCCAGGCGCTGGCGTCCACCTCCTTCGACGTGCTGGCCAGGGACGAGTCGACCATCCGTTCGCTGGCCGGAACGGTGTCAGGCGGTGGAACCGCCGCGGTGGGCGCAGCGATCGCACTCAACTTCCTGGGCCGCACGGCCGCAGATGAGGCGGCTCAGAAGCTGGTGTTGGCGGAAGTCAACAACAGCACACTGAAGGTGACGGGCGCGGTGAACGTGCTGGCACGCTCGGATTCGACCATCCAGTCCATGGGCGTCGCAGCGGGTGGTGGCGGTACGTTCGCGGTGACCGGTTCCAACACCACCAACATTCTTGAAGACACGATCAGCGCGAGCTGGACGGGCAGCACCCTGGTTGGCTCGAACACCGGGTCGCTCAAGATCCAGGCGAAAGACGATGCAGATATCGAGTCCCTGGCCGGCAACTTTGCCGGGGGCGGCACGGCTGCGGTGGGGGCGGCATCTGCGGTCAACCGCATCGCCACCGAGGTCCAGGCCAAGCTGTCAGGTACGGGTGCAGGGTATGTGCGCACGGGCGACGTGGAAGTACGTGCACTGAATGACGGCGAGATCGACACCATCGCCGTGGGTATGAGCGCCTCCGGCACGGTGGGTGTGCAGGGCTCGGTCGCCGTTAGCATGATTAGCGCCGACACCGCTGCACTGATCGATGGCGGAGCCCGGGTCGAAGCCTGGGACAGCGTGGCCGTCACGGCCGACAGCCAGGCTCGCATCAAGGCCCTGGCCGGTGCTGGCGCTTTGGGCGCGGGCGGTGTGGGCGCGGCCGGCGGCGTGCTGGTCAACATGATCACCAGCCAGACCACGGCAGGCATCAGCGGTGCCACCACGGCGGTCAGTGGCCTGGCCAACGCGGATGGGGTGCTCACCAACACATCGTGGCTCGCTTCGGCTCCGAACTTGATGAACATCACCGAAGTCACCGACGCGGCCCTATCGCGGCCCGTGCTCGCCACCTACATGCGGCGTGGGGTGTCCGTGCAGGCAACCTCGATAGAGCAGATCGCCGCACTCACGACGGTGGCAGGTGGCGGCTCCGTGGGGGTTGGCGCTGCCGTCAACGTGGACAGCATCGCTGGCAGCACCCGTGCCTATGTGGACGGCGCCAGCATCAACGCGCTGGCCGGTGGCGCGTCAGGTCAGGACGTTACCGTGCTGGCGGCCGACCATGTGCTGATTGCCAGCAACGTTGCCACCGTGGCCGGTGGCGCAGCGACCGGCGTGGCCGGTGCGGTAGGCACCGAGACCGTCAAACGCAGCAGCCATGCCGAGGTGCTGGGAGGCGCAACGGTCCAGGCCATTGGCGGCGTCATCGTCAAGGCGGTCTCGACCGCCAGCGTGGCCCAGATTTCCGCTGGCGCAGGCGTTGGCGGCTCGACTGGCGTGGCCGGCAGCGGCAATGTGGTGCTGCTCGCGGGAGACACGCGGGCGCGGGTGGACGGTTCAACCGTTGCCGCAAAAGATGTGAGTGTGCTAGCCGAAGGCGCCAACCGTACCAACTTGATTGCCGGCTCGGTGGGCGGCGGCGGCGTGGCCGGTGTTGGCCTGAGCTTTACCGTCAACGTGTCGGGAGCTAACGTCCGCGCGCTGGTCAGCGACAGCCTGCTGCAGGCCGATGGCGACGTGAAGATTCACGCCAACAATGTGACCCAAGAGTTGGCCGTGGCGGCCACTGCCGGCGGTGGCGGCCTGGCCGGCGTGGCCATCGGTGCAGCAGTGACCGTACTCGAAGGCAACACCGAAGCCGGCCTGGGCGGCAGCTCCACGGTGGAGCGGCGCACCCGGGCCACCGGCACGGTGGCTTCGGCCAACAATGCCGGTGTGACGGTGCAACTCGACTCGAGCGACGGCGTGATCACCGCCAATGAACAGGGCGCTGCGCGCTTTGTGCTGACCAGAGCGATCAGCACCCAGCTTGCCGATGGTTCGTTTGAAGTGGTTCATGAGCCCGCGTCACTGGGGGCCGGGGCCGTGGTCAAGGTTTTCGACGGCACGCGAGAGGTCACCGCGACACTCAACGCCGACGGAAGCTACTCGGCCGATATCTCGGCGCTGGGTGACGGTCAGCTGACGGCTATCGTCTATACATCTGTCAGCGGTGGTGCACCGGTCTCTGGCTCTCCTTCGAGCAGTGTCCTGTTCACCAAAGCTGCGGGTGTCAAGTCGCTGTCGGTGGCGGCGCTTGAAACCATTGACATCAACCATAACGCTGGCGGCATCGGCGTCGGCAGCTCGGTCGGCGCGGGTGTCGGGTCTGCTGCCAATGTAGTGATCGGGCGCAGCAAGGTGGCAGCCAGCGCGGCAGGTTCGGACATCACCGTGGGTAGCAACCTGGCCGTGACGGCCCTGCGCGAGGCCGAGGTCGACATGATCACGGCAACGTTGGGCGGCGGCGGCTTGGCCGGCGTCAGCGGGGCGGTCGGTGTGGTGCTGTTTGGCAGCGCTCCTGACAGCAATGCCACGGCCGAACTGAATGGTGGCAGCGGCAGCAGCATCAGCCGGGTTTCCGCTGGCACCGAGTCAAGCAAGGTGCAGGGCGCCGGGTCGTCGCTGACTCAGGCCGAGACAGATTCGCTCAATGCCAGCGCCAGCTACAACACCGCAAGCGCGTTTGGTGGCGCCACCGGTCAGCATTCCACCTCGGCCAGCCTGAGCGCGGCCAACGTCCAGGCCGGTTCGGTGGCAGTCAGCAGCCTGGACCGTACCTCGGTTGAAAACAACGCTGGCGCCATCGCAGGTGGCGCGTACGTCGGCGCCAGCGCCGGTGTGGCAGTCACCGTTCTGGGCGGGGCCAACAGTGCCAACGTCAGCGCCAGCCAATTGGCCAGCCAGGGCGGGATCACTGTCGCCTCAGGCACCCGTACCCCATCACAGGGCGCACCGGCCATCACCAGCCGCGCTATCGCAGGCGCGGGTGGCTTTGTCGGCGTGGGTGCTGCGGTATCGGTCGCTAGCAATCAGACCGCCAACTCGGCCACCTTGTCGGGTCAGGTGAATGCGGGTGGCGCGGTCAGTGTGACCTCGCTCGACCAGGCCTCTATGCTGAGCGAAGCTTTCGGTGCCTCGGCAGGTGTCGCCAGTGTGGGCGTCGTTGTCGCCACGGCAGAGCAGACTGGCAGTGTCGCCACGCAGGTGGGTGGCCACGTCGATGGCAATGGCGTTGCAATAAACGCGGCCCGTGAAGGCAGCGTGTCAGCGAATGCGATTGGCGGCGTGGCTGGTGTGTTTGCGGGCAGCGGTGCCGGCGCCACGGCCCGCGACAGTGGCACCGTGAATGTCACGCTCGCCAGTGGTACCGCGTTGGACGCGGGCCAGGGCGCGCTGAGCATCTCGGCGCGTTCCAATCCCAACGCCGAGGCGGACGCCGTGGGCGTGGCGGTGGCTGGGGGCGCTGCGGTGGGCATCTCGGTCGCCGAGGCGGAAGTCGATTCGGACGTTTCGGTCACCAGCCTGGGCGGACTGACGCTCAGGGGTGACTCGGTGAACGTCTCTGCCGTGCTGGGATCGGGCGACTCGTCCGTCAGCAGCCAGGCCTCGGCTGGTGCGGGGGCGTTGCTGCTTGGCGCCACCGGCGCTTCGGCCACTGCGACCAACACAGGCATTTCCAGGGTGAACCTGGCACCCGGTGTGGAACTGGTCACCACGGGCGATGTGGGCATCACGGCCACCGATGCGATGCGCATCGAATCCAGCGCCGTCGGTATCGGGGCGGGATTTGTGGGACTTGGAATGGCCTTCTCCAGCGCCATCAGCGACACCACGGTCGGCGTTGATGCCCAAGGCGTCCGGGGCGTTGTGGGTGGTAGCCTGCAGATCAAGGCCAGCGGAAACGAGTCCATCGACAGCGAGGCCATCGCTGGTTCGGGTGGGGTGGTCGCGGGTGCCGGCGCCGAGGCCTCGGTCAATCACGATCAGACCGTGGTGGCCGATCTGGGCATCACCGCAGGCAGCACGCTGCTGGTCGGTGGCATGACAACGGTCGACGCCAGCCGCCTGGTGCGCTACGACAGCACGACCACTGCCGTGAATGCGGCGGCGGTGGGTGCCTCCGGCGCTGTCACCCGGGCCACGCTTGATGGCTCTGCGACTGCCCGGTTACTCGACAACTCAACACTGGACAGCGGCAGCCTGCGCATTCTGGCCAGCAACAACCTCGCCCGCACCAACCTGACAGGCCAGAGCGCTGTGGGGGGTGGTGGGGGCGTGTACAGCGGTGCCGGCGCCGACGTGCACACCGAACTGAACGGCAACGCCACGGCCAGTATCGGCAACAACGCCAGCATCCTGCTGGAAGACCTGCTGGAACTGCGCGCTTACAACGAGGTTCGCGGTTCTTCGCGGGCCCAGATGGACGTTGGCGGCGCGGTACCGATTGCCATGGTCAACACGCGCATTAGCAGCAACGCGAATGCCGATGCCAGCATCGGGCAGAACACCGACATCAATGTGTACGGCGAAGCGGCGGTCAATGCGCTGTCATACATCGACATCGAAGCCAATTCGGTGTCGAAAACCTACGGCCTGGCGGCTGCAGCCCAGGGCAATGCCTACGCCACGGCCAATGTCAACAACCGGGTCACGATGGGCGCTGGTTCTGAACTGCGCAGCACCGAAGACCTGAGCCTGCTGGCCGGACAAGACCGCAACTTCAACCGCAACAAACATTTCGTGACGGCCCGCGTCGACCTGTTCAACCACTCGGCGATACCGGTGTCCATCAACCCCGATGCGGACGCCACGCTCAACCTGAACAACGCGGTGACGGTCAACGCCGACGCAGTCCGCTCCGGCGGCACCATCAAGGTGGGCGGCGTTGAAGGCACCCTGGTGGTTGAAGGCAAGGGCAAGGTCAGCGACTGGACCCGCGAGCTGGGTGAGCTCATGGGCATCAGCAGCGACTACGGTAGCTCGCGCAAGAACCTGAGCAACACGGCCGTCTTGAACGGCGAGTTCGAGGCCGGTTTCGGTAACAAGCAGCGGCTGGTGATCGGTATCGATGGGCAGATTCTGGAGAGTGAGGGCGACGTCCGCTACACCATCACCAATGAAGATCTGTCGGCTTCTGCCGGCGCCTACATCGATAGGCTCTATGCGCAGCTGGCGCGTTACGGTGATGTGCCTGAGGTCAAGGCCTTTGTCGAGGCCGAACTGAGCTTCTACTTCGCCACGCTACTCCGGGAAGGACTGGCCGAAGAGATGACGCTGGAAAATGGCAGCAAGGTCATCGTGGCTTCCGAAGGCGTCGCCGCGAACTTCCTGAACATTCTGGACCTGCGCGCTGGCAGCGGGAACATTGAACTGTTTGGGGACAACGTGACCGGCTCTGCATCGCTCATGGCGCGTGCCGACTCCGAGATCTACATCGACAACCAGAGCCCTCTGAACCTGCGGGTCTACGACATGGTGGTCGACGCGAATGGCGGCTTTGCCAAGTACAACGGCACCTATCTGATGAGTGCTGCCGACATCGGCGCGCTCAACACCACCGCGAAGACCACGGGTCTCAGTGTGGACAGCATCGACACACGCGGCGGTGGTGCGTCGCAAGAGTTGCCCAAGCTGACGGTGAAGAACACCTACATGCCGGGCTCGGTGACCTGGGACCCCAGCATCGCCGTGATCGCCACGGCACCCGATGGGACTTGGGCCGACCTGCGTGAAGACCAGATGCGCGCGCCCGAGATGCGCGTCAACGGCTGGCTCTACAACAAGCTGGGAACCATCAACCTGATCAACACGGCCGGCAGCATCTCGGTCTATGCCGAGAACCCGGCGTACACGCCGCGCCTGGATGGCAAGGAGATTCTGGTGTCGGCGGGCAAGAACTTTGTGTTGTCTTCGCCCACCATCAGCCAGTCGGTCGGTGGCTCGCCCGAATCGCTGTATGCGGTGCATTACAGCGACGACCAGCAAAGGATTCTGGGTAACCTCGGCATTTCGGCCTGCGGCTCGGCACGTCCAGGCACCACCACCACCACCTACAACCCCAACTGCGTGGTCAATGGGGCGGGCGGGGTGTATGCGAGCGGTGCGATCTTCATCGGCGCGCGCTACCTGAACATCAACGGCACCGTGCAGTCCGGCCAGGCCGATTACAACGTGGTGCTCAATGACAGCACGGTGGGCAGCAAGATCACCAACTGGGCCAACGAATGGAAAAACATGGGCGGGCTCTACCTGTCACAAGGTAAATCGTCGCTGGTTCAGCTGACTGGTGCGCTGCCCACCGACAGCGAGGCGGAGGTCAACAAGCGCTTTGCCAACGGCACCATCACGGCCGGCCAGCGCACCACGATGCTGCAGGCCATGGCCACTCGTCGACTGCAACCCATCGTCTACTTTGATGCCCAGACCAACCGGCTGAAGGTCGCGCCCACCAACGTTCAGGGCGGACTGGTCGAACTCGTCGGCTCGGTCATCAACACCGGCGGCGGTGTGGTGCGAGCGCTCGATGGATATGCACGCATCAACATCGACAACCAGACCGGCTACGGCCTGGACCTGATGGGTCTGGACACGGGCGGGGAAGCTGGCGTCATCCGCATCACCGACATGAGCAAGCCGGTGGCCAACAGCAACGGCGCCTTTGAGGTCACGACCTACAAGCGCGACGCTGACGGCGTTTTCCGTGCTACCGTGACCGCAGGTCGGGGAGTGGGCTCCGCAGTTCTCTCGACGACGGCCTCCTCGGCGGCCAACCCGGCCAACGGCGTCAAGGCGCAGTTCACCTACAACCCTGCAGCCAACAGCACCTATTCCTGGTCGGCCGGCTACGACTACGCGACGGAAAAGCGCTATTACCTGAAAACCTCGTCGTGGCTGGGCTTCATTCCCGGCGAGACGACGAACTGGACCAGTGTGGACACGTACGTCAAGACCGCCAATGCCATGGCCGAAGACGTGTACGTGAGCACCATCAGGCCGGTGGGCGGTGGTTCGTTCTCCATCCAGTCTGACCGCTTCATCACCGATGCCGAGAAGGAAATCTACTACCGATCCTGGAGAAAGTGCGGCTTCCTGTGCATCAAGAAGACCTACTATGTGGATCGGCGCACCGAGGTCGGCATGAAGGACGTCTTCACTCAGCGTGTCAAGGCCGACCACCCGATCAACATCCAGCTGATCGGCTACGACAGCGGCGTGCTCAACGTCAGCAGCGTGGGCGACATCCGCCTGGGTGGCAACATCACCAACGACAGCGGCACGGTGACACTGACCTCCACCCAAGGGTCCATCAGGCAGCTCAACAACGGTGCGGTGGTTGAAGGTGTGGATCTGAACTTCCGTGCCAAAACCGGGATCGGGGAAGAGGCCGCGCCCATCAACCTGATCACGGGGGCCGGGTCCTTCACGGCCATCTCCGACACGGGTCCGATCAGCTTCAAGGGTGTGAGCGGCGCACTGCGCATCAACCAGGTGTCGACCAACGGCGATATCTGGCTCGATGGCGACGGCAGCATCGTCGGGCTGGACCCCAGCAAGGTTCACGTCATCGGCAACCGCATTTTCATGTCGGCGCCACGCGGCGGGATCGGTGAATTCAACAGCGACGGCAGCGTCAAGTCCACGCTCAACATCCAGACCCTGGATGCGCCCAACGGCGGCCTGACGGCCCACGCTCGCAACGGCATCGCCATCAAGCAAGACTCAGGCAACCTGTGGGTCAACCAGGTCGTGAGTGGCGGCGACGTGTACCTCGAGACGGGCGGCGACCTGATCGACAACAACCGCAACGAATCGCGTGACGAGCGCACAGAAGCCCAGTTGCTGGCTTTGTGGGATCAGGCCGCGCTGCAGGGCAGCTCGGCCGAAGCCAGCCGGCAGTTGACGCTGACCACCACCCGTGCACAGTTCCGCCGCTACTGGAGCCTGCGCGACGTGCGCAACGTGGTGACGGACAGCAACGGCAACGTCACCAGCTATGAAGCAGATGTCATCGATCCGGCGACCTATGTCTTCCGCTTCGGGACAGAGGAGCGGGAGCAATACCTCCTTGGCGGCATCACCGAACCCCAGATCGAGGCCATCGAGGCGGCGCGCACCACGGAGATGAAGGCGCTGCACGCCCAATTCGGCGGCACCGGCTACCAGACCGACAACGACCGCATCATCACGGCCATCAATGTCGCCAATGCGGCCAACGGCAAATCAGAGGTGGGAGCGCTGGCAGAGTGGTCGGATGCAGAGCTGTACAGTCCCTTGCCCGCCGCGGTGTTCACCAAGAGCAGCACCGACACACAGACCCGCATCGAAGAGCCCAATGTGGTGGGCAACCGGGTGGTGTTGCGCGCGCACGGTCAGATCGGCAACGACGACGGGCAGGTGGTGATACCGCTCAAACGCCAGGATCGCATCAATCAGGGCCTGGCGCCCGATCTGACGGACGACGAGCGCCTGGCCATCATGTCGGCGGAGAGCGACGACATGATCCTCAACCGCGACAACTGGACCCTGACGGTGGTCAAGAAGGACACCTTCAACGTGCTGTCGAACCGTCTGAATGTGGAGTCCGACGGCTTTGTCTACCTGGGTGCCGACACCACCGACACCTATACCAACGGCGGTACGGCCAATCTGGAACTGATCAGGGCACCCGGTGAAGTTCGCATCAAGGTGACGGACTCCATCCTGAGCGTCGCCAACCCGGGCGTTTCGGTCATCCAGGGCCAGAAGGCGGTGCTGGAAGCCGCCCAGGGCAGCATTGGCTCTGCCGCCAACCCGCTTCAGATCACCCTTGCCAACAACGCCACGGGCACGCTCGTGGCTCGTGCGAACGACGGCATCTGGATCCATGAAATCGGCGACATGCGGGTCGCAGATATCTACACCCCGGGCAGCGCGAACCTGTCGGCTACGGGCTCCATCTTTGACGCTCGTGCAGTGACCAACTTCCCTACCGCCGGCGACCGCGCCGTTCGTTCGATCGAGGCTCACGAACTCACACTGACCGCGCTGGGGGGTTCTGTCGGTGAACTTGCCAACCCGTTGGTGGTCAAGGTCGGTGCCGGTGGCGTCAATGCCACTTCGGCACTCGGCTATTCGGTCTACCTGCAGGGCGCAGCCGGTTCCGGCCTGAACCTGAACGCGGTCAACTCCGGATTCGATTTCACAGCCGTTGCAACAGGCGACATGCACCACACCGGGTCGGTGAGAGTACGCGGCAGCATCTTTGCCGAGGCCGGTGGTGACATCACCGGGGTGATGTACAACGCGGGCGGTCAGATCGTGATCGGCGCCGGCGGTGACATCACCGGCAGCAATGTGACGGCCAGCACAGGCGGCATCAGCTTGAACGCCGGTGGCGACATCGCCTTGGGCAGCGTGCTGTCCAACCGGGACGTGGCGGCCACTGCAGATGGCTCGATCGAGCTGACATCGGCGTCAGCGGGACGTGACCTGAATCTGACCGCACTGGGAGGCGGCGTGCAGGGCGTGTCCTGGAGGGCTGCCAACAACATCAGCATCTGGGGCTTGGGCGATATCAGGGCAACCAGCGTTCTGGCGTCGGCTGGAGAAATCACGATGAACGGCGGGGCCGACCTGTTTGTGGACTTCGCCAGCGCAAGGGGTGACGTGGAACTGAGTGCCGCGCGCAACATCGCTCTGACCAATGCCAGCAGCAGCACCGGACTGCTTTCGGTCGACGCAGGCGAAGCGGTCTCCATGCTCTCAGGATCGGCCAGGGGATCGGTGACGGTCACAGCCGGTACCGGCCTGCAAGCGTCGATGCTGGCCAGCGCCACGTCCTCGGTGCAAGCCGTCACCGACGAGGGTGATCTGGAAGTCCAAAGGGTTTCCGCCGTCGAGGACGTCAACCTGACTGCGGCCACCGGCGATCTGAACGCGGGCGTTGTGAGTACCACACGTGGCAACCTGTGGCTGATGTCGGGCGGCGCCATGAGTGTCTCTTCCGTAACCTTGCCTGGCAACCTGTCTGCGCAGGCGGGCGGGAATGCCGATTTCGGCAAGCTGACCTCCACTGCTGGGCGGATCGACCTGGCATCCACCAACGAGTCTCTCAGCGCCGGTGCGGTCATCGCCAAGACCGTGTTTGACGCGCAAGCACTGAACGGCGCAATGACTGTGGGCGCCTTCAATGCCGCCACGGCGAGCTTGCTGGCGGGTACCGATCTGATCATTGCGGGCACGGCCACGACCTTCGGCGCGATGGACCTGCGCAGCGGCGGTGATGCGCTCTTTG
Source organism: Betaproteobacteria bacterium HGW-Betaproteobacteria-16 (assembly GCA_002840835.1). GTDB lineage: Bacteria > Pseudomonadota > Gammaproteobacteria > Burkholderiales > Burkholderiaceae_C > Hydrogenophaga. The sequence continues at coordinate 96,648 of PHCQ01000007.1, forward strand.
GCAATCTGACCTCGACGGGTGGCAGCATCACAGCGGATGCCGGAGGCAAGGTGACGGCCAACAGCCTCAGGGCACAAACGGGTCTGGACCTGTCGGCAGGCACAGGCTTGACCGCCAATGCGCTGACCAGCGTCACATCGAGCGTGGACGTGTCCACAGACAGCGGCCCTCTGCTGATGAACAGCGTCATCGCCAAGACGGCGTTCAACGCCATCAGCGGCGATGCGCTGACCATCAAGGCGTTCAACGCGGCCACGGCCAACCTGGCCGCGGGCACCGACCTGATCGTGGCCGGCACGGGTGCGACCAGCGGCGCCATGGACTTGCGCAGCGGTGGCGACGCGCTCTTTGGCAACCTGACTTCGACGACTGGCAGCATCACTGCGGACGCCGGGGGCAAGATGACGGCCAATACCCTCAGGGCACAAACGGGTTTGGATCTGTCGGCAGGCACCGGGCTGACCGCCAGTGCGCTGACCAGCGTCACATCACGCGTCGATGTGTCCACCGACAGCGGCCCTCTGCTGATGAACAGCGCCATCGCCAAGACGGCGTTCAACGCCACCAGCGGCGACGCGCTGACCATTCGAAGCTTCAACGCGGCCACGGCGACCCTGCTGGCGGGCACCGACCTGATCGTTGCCGGTACCGGCACGACCAGCGGCTCGATGGACCTGCGCAGCGGTGGCGACGCGCTCTTTGCCACCCTGACTTCGACGGGCAGCAGCATCACGGCGGAAGCCGGGGGCAAGTTGACAGCCAACAGCCTCAGGGCACAAACGGAGCTGGACCTGTCGGCAGGCACAGGCTTGACCGCCGGTGCACTGACCAGCGTCACATCAAGCATTGATGTGGAGTCGTTGGCCGGTGCCGTGACCATCAATGGCGCCACCGCCAGGACCTCGTTCAGTGCCCGCAGCGGCGACGCGCTGACCATTCGAAGCTTCAACGTGACGATGGGCCACGCTTTGCTGCAGTCGGGCGGTTCCACGCTGTTGAGTGCCGGGCAGGCCAGCGGTGACATCACCATCACCAGCGGCAGCCATGCCTCGCTGGGCAACCTGACAAGCTCGGGCGGCAAGATCAGCGCGACCTCCCAGGGGGGAGGGCTGGCCTTCGGAACCCTCAGGGCAAACACCGGCATCACGCTCGATGCCGCCACGGCCTGGTCGGGTGGCAATGCCATTTCCGGCAGTGGTTTGTACGTGAGCAGTGGCCTCGTCGATGTGATGGCGAGATTCGGCAACATCAATATCGGCACCCTGTCGGTTGCGAGTCCTCTGGGAATCAGCACCTTGACAACCCAGGCCGGTTCGCTTCGATTGGGTCAGATCGCCGGGTTTGCCTCACACCAGAATAAGCTGGTGATCGAGGTGGCAGGCGGCACCCGGATCGTGCCGGCCGGCTACTGAAACAGTGGCCCATTCTTTCCTTCGATTTTTGAACAACAGACTTTCCATGAACACTACCCTTTACCCGTCATTTTCCCGTTCCATGCTCAGCCTTGCCACCGTCCTGGTGGTCGGTCTGGCCCCTGCGAGCCACGTGCTGGCCCAGCCGGCCACGGCGTTTGCGATCACCATCAACGGCGAAGTGCAACCGCCCGAGCGGGGCCAGTTTCTGTTGCAGCAGCAGATCGCCAAAGGGGTCGCCAACACGCCGCAGCTGCAGTCGGCGCTGCGCGAGACACTGATCAATCAGACCGTGATGGCGCAGGAGGCAACGAAAGTGGGTCTGGACCAACGGCCCGAGGTCCGGGCCAGGCTCGATCTGGCGCGTCAGAATGTTCTGGCGCAAGCCTGGCAGCAGCAGGTTCTTCAAGACGCCCCACCCACCGATGCCAGCCTGCAGGCGGAGTACCAGCGTCAGCTTCAGGCCTTGGGAACCGAGGAGGTGCGTGTGCGCCATGTGCTGGTGAGTGAGGAACACCAGGCGAAAGCCGCCCATGCACAGATCCAGGGAGGGGTCCCGTTCGAGCAGGTGGTGGCACAGTATTCAAGCGATGCAGCGACCCGTGAGTCGGGTGGTTTGACGGAATGGGTGCCCGTCGGCATGCTTTCTCCAGCAGTGGCCAAGGTGCTGCAGGGTGTAGAGAAAGGGCAACTCGCGGCCGCACCGGTGGAGACAGCCGCCGGGTGGCAGGTGCTGCGCCTGGAAGAGCGCCGCCCTTACGCCGCGCCAGCCATGGACAAGGTTCGACCCCAGCTGCTGCAGGCCCTTGCCAAACAAAAGCTTCAAGCTGAGCTCATGGCACTGCGAGAGGGTGCCAAGGTGGAGTGACGCCACGCGAAGGGGCGGGCGCCCCTTTGGCCGGTATGCGCTGGTTTGCTGAACGGTTCTGGCATTTGCATCAGGGCGAACCCCGCCTGGGGCGCGAGTTGGCGCTTTCGGCAGCGCGCCCAGGTTGGCGGGGCCTACCCCAGTTACGGCAGGTCCAACGCCCAGTCGTACTGCGACAGTTCCCGTTTTCGGGGGTGTGCGAAGAATGAACAGGTCGGCGGAGCAGACGCTCGTCCGAATGGTCGTGAACTGCCTTTGCAGCATGGGCGTCGGGGGCGCAGGTGAGTGCGCCGCAACCCGTCGAGGCGACTTGTGTTGTCCCGGCGAGGTGTCAGGAGGCTACGCAGCCTTGTTTCGAAGGCAGTTCGAGGAACCCGGTTCTGCCAGCTGCCACAGCTTGTGGGCCATGGCCGTGAGCTCAAGTCCTGTGGTGAGTTCGACAAGTGGCCTCCAGCCGAACTCACGGAGGCGCCGGTTGTCCAGCTTGCAACCTTCTCGGGAGAAACCAACCGGAGACAGTTCCACCGCGCCGTGAAATCCAATCGCTATGGCAATGGCCTGTACCAGATCGCCCGCACCCACGTCGACATCACTGGCCGTATTGATGTGGCTGCAGGAAGGCGGCAGGATGCCGTCGTACTCGCACTGCGGAAGTTCCATCAGGAATACGGCTGCATCAGCCACATCATCCACGTAGAGCAGGTCAAAACGCTCTGAAGGGTCGATTTCAAGCATCACTGAGCTGCCAGGCGAGGCCATGGCAGACGAAAAGCTGTGAAACATGTTTCGGATGAATCTGTCGGCGGCGCCAGCGCAGTTGGTGAGCCTGCCTTTGGTCATCGACCAGCTGGGTCCGTAGGGTTGGCTCGTCAGAATGCATCGGTAGTCAAGCCCATGGCTCTGGCCTAACTCTTTCATTATCTGGCGGCTGAGAGAGACGCTCTGATAATCCGGTGCACAGGTGCCATCAACGCCCGCTTTAAAAGAAAACGCGGACAACCACCGTGCCTCGTCAATGGGCCCGTGGTCCGGGATGGGCCTGGAAACCGCCGTGGTGACTTGCATCAGGCGACGCACGCCCGACTTGAGTGCCGCCTGAACTATGTGTGCCGACCCCGCGTGCTTGCGAGAGCCATTCAATCTTGCGTAGCCGTCTGGAGCCTGAAAGGCATCCATGTCTTCACTCCCGACATATACCTGAGCAGGCTTCACCTTTTCAAAAAATGATCGTATGGACCTGGTGTCGGTCCAGTCGACATCGTCCGATGGAGTCGGATAAATCAGATTTCTCGGATGCCCCAGGCGGATCAGCTGGCGGTAGATGGCCGCTCCAACCGCCGTGTGGTTGGCGACGGCAATGCGTTCGGTGCAAAAGCCCATCGGGTATTCTTCAGCCTGCAGCCGGGCGTACCCAGCAGATTTTGAAAGGTTTGCATGATGCAGGCAATGGCGCCTCTGAGACTGCCGGGCTGCAGCGCAAGGTGAACTCCGCGCACTGAAGCATGCTCTTGCTGAGTCGCTCGCCGTGATGTGTGAGGTGACTGCCCCGAGGCGTAGCGATGCTGGCATTGCTCACCACTCGCTACCCTGGGCAGTTGCGCAAGGGATTGGAGGGACCTGGTCTTGCGCTGGAGAGAGTTCACAACCTTTTTGTCGCGCTTCCAGGCCATACCAGTCCAGCGCGTCCTTCAGTGCAGGGGCATCGAAATCAGGCCAGAGCGCGTCGGTGAAGTACAGCGCGGTGCGCCCAGTCGTCCACAGCATGGCGTTCTGGACCGACATCGGTCCACCGGTGCGAATGACAAAATCCGGCTCGCAATATGCGTCGTAGGGCACAGCCTTGGTCACTCTGTCCAGTTCGGACTCTGGTCGGCCGTGGGTTTGCCGAGGACCGTTCCAGCAACCAAGCTTCGGGTTGTCAACCAGCAGGTTGAGCAACATGCCTTTGTTGAATCGCGTCTGAAAAGACAGATTGACCAGATTCCTTCCAATGAAGGCGTCTTCCAGCGGGAGGCGCACCTCGGAGCAAAGACGTACTCGGTGACGGTGCAGGTTCTGCTCGCCCACCGCGATGTAGCGGACCAGCGAACGCAGGAGTGCAAGGTGCTGACCTTGTGTCGTCGACTGCAAGTCGGCAGAGAATGCACAGAAGGTGACCCGCTTGAGTTCACTGGTCATGCAGAGGTCGATCAACTCGAGAAAGCGCCGAAACCCGGCGGCGGCCGCTTCGGTGGGAGAGAGACTGTGTTTCTGTGCCCAGGCGCGGTGGCCCTGGAGAATGATGGCCAAGTGCTGGGGCTTCTTTTCACTGAACTCGTCAGGAGCCTGCTTGTGGAGCCCCATGGGTGCTGTTACTTGCTGTTCTCGCATAGCTGTATCCCTGTGACTGTCTTCACCTGAACAGATGGATGCCGGGCGGTTGAGTTGAGAGGGTCAAGTCGGCGCGAATTGAAGATGGGTGTGAGGCTGACAACGAACGCGTTACAGGATGATAAATGTCATAAATACTATTAAAATGGCAACTTTATCATAAATATATCAGTTTGTGACTTTTGTCGCAGAATAGTTCAGTGGTCACCCACAGCCTTCACTGGAACTTGCGCGCCTGAGTCGGTGCCGTGCACGAAGCGCGGTTCTGCCGGCCGCGGTACCTGGTGTGTTCGACCCGAGAGCGTGTTGCAGGCGTCTTTGTCACCAGTGACCGATGCTCAGGTCGAGGTGAAGGAAACGGAAGGCAAGCGATGCTCACGACCTGCTGGCCAGTGAACGCATGCATGGCTGCTTAGCCTGGTCAAACCATCAGCGGGACTCCGCTCGCCAGGCAAGAGGCGCTCTGACGGCGGGGTAACGGTCGAGGCACTGATGAGCTGTGCTGAGGAACAGGTAACAGTCAGCCGCTGTGGGTGTTGCGGGCGATGCCGCCGCGACAGGCTGAACTCGACGCCTCCGCCTGTTCCTGGGGCAGGAGCGCGTAGGCAATGGGGTGAAACACGAATTGCTTCAGTTCGCGGCCTTCGCCTTCCGACTCGTCCCCCCGCTTGGTCATCATCCGCTCCCTCAGCGTGGGGCCTGTAGAGAACTTCACCACTTGGCGGGGTGAAATGGGAGCGCTCAACCCGGTACGCGGGTTGCGGCCCATGCGAGCACTTTTTTTCTGCACTACAAAGCTGCCGAAACCCGTCAGCTTCACCTTTTCTCCTTGGGCGAGTTGCTCCAGGATCAACTCGAAGAATGCGTTGACCATTTCATCGGACTCTCGTCCGCTGACGCCCATTTTTTCGCCCAGCAGGTCCGCAAGGTCTGCCTTGGTCAGCGAGGAAAGCGCCAGGTTGTCTGTCAAGTGGTTCATCCGACTCCATCTCCTTCATGAAAAAAAGCGAGCACGGGTTCACCTTTGCAAGCCAGGGTGCCGGTTTATGGGTTTAGTGGTGGAAGGATCTGGCTTGAAAAATGAGCATGCACTGTGTAAATTTTAACAGTTATGGAGTCTTTAATGTTTGTAATGTCAAGAGTGTGAAAAAGTGACTTAATCTAGCCGAAATGCCAAATTTGTTTTCCATTAACGAGGTGGTGGCTCATGCAGGTGGAGCCCTTGGGAGACCCTGTATCTCTCTGTCGGTGGAACTGTGGTGGAGCGCCCGGGGGCCCGCCCTGTTGAATTCGAGGTGGCCATTCCTATGACTTGCAACTGTCTCAACATCCGCTTCCGGATTCTTGTCTGGATCGCGCTGTGTATGCCGGGCGTGGCGTTCGCGACCACGCAGGTGACGTGCACCATCGCATCCATCCAGATGGGTGCGCTGCAAAGCGTACTCCCGCTGGCGGCGGCGCAACACACGGAGGGAACGGTCGAAGCGCTCTGTACCAGCGAGTCGAGCCGCTCTCAATTGGTCGAGTTTGCGCTGGTGGATGTTAGCCAGTCTGCGCCGCGAGACTCACGCGGTGTGACGGCTGATATTCAAGTGAGCTTGTTTGCTGATGCAGCTCTGCACGAAGCGCTCCCCAAAAGCGCATCAGCGGTCACCAGCTATTCAACGAGCAGTGTTGTGTCAAGCGCGGCCCACTCCCGGGTGGTGATCCCGTTTTTCGCACGTGTGTATGCAGGCCCGAGATCAAATCCAGGTGAATACACGATCGGTCGCAACATCAGCCTGGTCTTTCGGGGAGCGGAGTACCGGCAATGAGCGGGCCGAGCGCGACATTCACCGTCAAGTCTCGCGCTGACCGTTTTCGGTACCGGCCCACCTGCGGGCGCTTCGCCGTGTGCAGTCGGGCGAGCGACTGGGAACGAAATCGCAGAAGCAAACGTGCTCCCGATGGGGAACAGGATGGTGGTGACCTCTTTGATTCCGACACGGCTCTTACTGGCGTTCCAAACCTTGCACAAGCATCAACTCACGGTATGAAGCAGATCAGAAATGCTCCGGGCGACTTGCATGGATTCACACTCATCGAGGTGATGATCGTCGTCGCAATCGTCGCGATTCTGGCGAGCATCGCGCTGCCCAGCTACGAGTCTTACCTGCGCAGGGGTCAGGCGCAGGAGGCCTTCGGTGCCCTGGCGGATTACCGCACGAAGCTGGAGCTGTACTACCAGGACAACCGCGGCTACGGCGTGGCCGGTGGGGTGGACTGTGCCAACGGGCCCACCGCACCGAGCTGGAGTTCCTTTGTCCCGTCTGATTCGCAATACTTCAGCTACAGCTGCGTGCTGGGCGCTGACAACCAGTCCTATACGCTGACCGCAACCGGTGCGAGGTCGAGTTCGGTGGGCAGCGTTTACACGATCACGGAGGCCAACGAGAAGGGCACCACCCGGTTCAAGGGTAGCCTGGTCGTGGGGCGCCCCTGCTGGTTGGCCAGGGGCGACGAGTGCTGAGGCGGCGCAGTGGCCGTCGTGCGGCACTGGGCATCTCCCTCATCGAAATAGCGGTCACGCTCTCGGTCATGGCCTTGCTGATGTCCCTGGCCGTGCCTTCGTTTCAGGAGTTGCTGCTCAACGGCAAGGTCCGCAGCACGGCCGATGCGATCTCCAAGGGGTTGCAGCGCGCCAGAACCGAGGCGGTCAAGCGCAATCAGTCCATCCGGTTCACGCTGGTGGCCTCTGCTGACTCACGCCTTCTGGATGATTCCTGCCAGGCGTCTGCTGAGGGTGCCCACTGGGTGGTGAGCGTGGATGAACCATCGCGAAACTGTGCAGGCGCGCCCTCTGCGGTCAACCCACCACGGGTGATTGAAAAAAGTGAAGGAACAGTTGGCCCCGGGGCCGCGGTTGCCGGGCAGGACGCATCAGGCGATCCAGCGTCCTCGATCACCTTCAACGGCTTTGGTCGCCCGACGGGCGGTCTGCCACTGGCCCGTATCGATGTGAGCCAGGTCTCGGGAGCAGGCCGGTCTTTGCGGGTCACGGTTTCCAGTTCGGGCGCCGTGCGGCTGTGCGACCCCGCTGTTCGGGATGCTGTGGATCCGAGGAGATGTTTGTGAAGAACCGTTTGAGGCGCGGGCGCCGTGGCGCCACCGGCCGTTCCCTGTCCAGGGGTGTCGCTCTCATTGAGGCGTTGGTCGCAATGCTCCTCTTCTCCATCGGGATCCTGGCGGCCGTGGGGCTTCATGTTTCGATGGTGAAGAACCAGACCAATACAGCCCTGAGGAGCGATGCGTCCAACCTTGCCAGCGAAGCGATCGGGGTGATGTGGAGCGATGCGGCAAACGTTGCGTTGTATGCAGGTGACGGCTGCGCTGCTTACGCCCGATGCAGGGAACTCCAGGACAAGGCCCAGAAGCGCTTGCCGGCTGGCATCCTCAGCATTTCGCTCGATGGTGTGGCCTCGACCGTGGTGGTGCGGTGGACGCCCCCCCATGACGGTACCCATGCCTACGCCACTTCGACGGTGATCCTCAGATGACGGCCGATCGAGTGATGCGCCAACGGGGCGTTACGTTGATCGAACTGATGGTCGGGATGGCGGTTGCGCTGATCACGACGCTCGCCATCTCGCAGTTGCTGATCTTCTCGGAAGCTCAGAAGAGGATCGCCACGGATGGAACCGATGCTCAGATCAACGGGTCCCTTGCTCTGTTCACGCTCCAGCGCGACTTGCAGGACGCGGGCTACGGCATCAGCGCGATCCAGGGTGCACTCGGTTGTGAGGTTCGCGCGGTGTACAAGGGGGTGGAGCGCGCCATGGCGCTCGCACCCGTTCTGATCACCGTGGGTGCAGACGGTGCGCCGGACATGGTGCAGGTGATGTCCAGCAGCAAAGCAAATTTCTCGGTGCCTGCGCTGATCACGAAAGACCATCCCCGCCAGGCGGCCAACTTCTTCGTCAACACAGCCATGGGCATCCAGGTGGGTGACCTCATGCTGGCAGTGCCGCAAGCCCCGGATGCGCTCAACTGGTGCAGCCTGTTCCAGGTCACCAAGACCAACGATGGCACCGGCAACGGCCTGGGAAACAACCAGGTCCTGCACAACAGTGGCCAGAGCCACTGGAACAATCCGGGCGGCGCCACGATTTTTCCCGCGAAGGGCTACCCCACGGGAAGCTACCTGTTCAACCTGGGTGACTTCATCGACCGGACCTACAGCATCAGTGAACACCATGCGCTGCAGATGGAGGAGTTCTCGGCTTCGACAGGCTCGGCTGTGACGTCCGAACTCTTCCCTGAAATTGTCCAGCTGCAGGCTTACTACGGCAAGGACACCAACGGCAACGGAGTGGTCGATGTTTACAACAAGGATTTGCCTACGAATGTTGCTGAATGGCAGCAGGTCCTGACCGTTCGCATCGCGCTGGTGGCCCGAAGCACCCAGTTCAATCGTGAGCAGGTCACCTTCGCCAACCCCAGCTGGGATGTGGGCTCCAGCACACCGGTCTCCGGATCCTCGGACTGCGGCACTTCCAGTTGTGTCGTTCTCAAGGTCGATGCATTAGCGGACTGGAGCCGATATCGCTACAAGGTCTTCGAGACCACAGTGCCGCTTCGGAACATGTTGTGGCACTCATGAAAAGTTCCAGACAAATGCACAAGCGCAGGAGAACCCAGGCGGGCATCGTATTGATCTTTGCGTTGATCGCGTTGATCGTACTGGCGCTGGCGGCGGTCTCCGTGGTCCGTTCGATCGACACGGGCGTTCAAGTCGTGGGCAATGTCGGCTTCAAGCAGGACACCACCGCGACCAGTGACCTCATTGCGAACGAAGCGGTGGCCTGGCTGAGTGCGCGCGTGGCGGGACCGGGCCTCGAATCGAACGATCCGGACAACGGCTACTACGCGACCAGTCTGGATGCCCTCGACCCCACGGGCAACGCAGGCATGGACGCCAATCGTGCGCTGGTCGACTGGGGCTCGGACGGTTGCAAGTTTGCACAGGCAGGATCGTTTTCCACCTGCTTGAAAGCCAGCCCACCTCTTGAGCGATCGCAGAACACTGGACAGTGGGTCATCGCCCGTCTTTGCAAGTCAGCCGGGTCTGCAGGGACCCAGGGAAACAGCTGTGCAGTTCCGCTGAGCAAGCAGTCTGTTCAGTCAGGTGGGGGCGAAGCCAAGTACGGCGCCGCCACCCGGTTCACGCCCGGTTCTGGCGGCCCCTACTACCGGATCATCGTTCGCAATGCCGGTGCACGCGGCACGGTCAGCTTCACCGAAACCCTCGTCTATTTTTGACCGGTGACTGCCGCCGGATCACAGAAATCACCATGCACGTAACCAAGCCGACTCCACCCCGCCGATGCGTTGCCATGGCCGTTGTCTTGGCCACGACGCTCTGCACATCTGCAGGCCTGGCGTTGGCGGCTTCTGCAGACATATCGACCGCACCCATCGACACTGCGCCCAGCGCGAGCATCCGTCCCAATGTGATGTTCATTCTCGATGATTCGGGCTCGATGGCTGCCGACTATGTGCCCGAGGAGGCGGGATATTCGAACCTGTGTTTCGGCACGTCGTCAGTGAACCGCATCTTTTACGATCCGAAAAAAACGTACGTGCCCCCTTCCCGGGCGGACGGAACGAAATACCCCGACGCCAGCTTCACCAACGCCCCCCTGGACGGATTCTCGCCGAGCAGCTTTCGGCGAAGACTCGACAGGATAGACAGTCTCTCCACCTCGACCACCCGCGTTGGGACGAGCAAAGGCGAGGCGGTCAATTCCAAGTACTACTACGCGACTTACGCGCACACGGGCACGCCTGTCTGCCAAGGTTCGCGCTACGACTGGCTCGATTTCGATGTCGTGCTGGATGAAAACGATATCAAGGCCCCGGCCACCGTCAATCCCAAAACCAACTACGCCAACTGGTATGCCTACTACCGGACCCGGATGCTGACGATGCGTTCGTCGGCCGGGCAGGTGTTTGCTGGCCTGGACCCTTCACGGTTCCGAGTGGGATTCTCGACCATCACGGCAACTTCTGCCGCCGATGGCAAGGAGTTTCTCAACATCCGGGACTTCGGCAGCGGTTCGCAGCGGGACGACTTCTTCACCAGGCTCTACAGCCAGGCAGGAACCACCACCACGCCGCTGCGATCGGCACTGGCCATGGCGGGCAAGTACTACGCCGGCAAGCTTCCGGGCCAGATCGATCCCGTGCAGTACTCCTGCCAGCGCAACTACGCCATCCTGTCCACCGACGGTTACTGGAACCTGGGAAACGAGCCCAGCGGATGGAACCAGAGACTCGACAGCTCCATAGCCATCGGCAACCAGGACGGTCCTGGTGGCTCGGTGGTTCGCCCGCAACTGGATGATCTGCAACCCTCCAATGGCGGCACGGGTGGCCCCGGGGTCTCCAACACGTTAGCCGACATTGCTCAGTACTACTACGCAACCGACCTGCGCACGCCCGCCCTGGGCAACTGTGTAGGTGCGGTTGCCGGGCAGAACGTCTGCACCAACAACGTCTCACCGGTGCCCTCAGATCCGGCGGTGCACCAGCACATGAACACGATCACACTGGGACTGGGCGTGTCTGGCACGCTTGCCTACGACCCGAACTACCTCACCCAGACCCAGGGCGACTATTACAGCATCGTCAACGGCACGAAAGCATGGCCGGATGTTCGGCCTACCGACCCCACGCTCAACTTGCCCGCCCGCATCGATGACGTGTGGCACGCTGCGGTCAATGGCCGTGGCCGCTACTACAGCGCCAACGATGCCTTAGAAGTGATGGCTAGCCTACAGTCCAGCCTGAACTCCATTGAAGCGCAAGTCGGCTCGGGCTCGGCAGCGGCGACATCCACGCTGCAACCGGTGACCGGTGACAACTTCGTGTTTCTTGCAAGCTACCTCACCAAACTCTGGACGGGTGATCTGAGCGCGATGACCATCGACCCAGTGAGCGGGAACGTGGACCCGACAACCCTGTGGAGTGCGGCAATCGAACTCGCCGAGCGCGTCGGCGCCACATCTGACAGCCGCAAGATCTACTTCAGTACCGAGGGCTCAAATCCATCCCTGGAGGCCTTCACGTATGCCAACCTGAAAAAAGAGGGACTGGCAGCGCCGTTCGAGCATCTGTGTGCTTCTGGCGCGTCACGCCTGAGTCATTGTTCAAACCTCACGGAGGCCGAGCGCACGGCCGCCAGTGGCGCCAACGTGGTGAATTACCTGCGGGGTTGGAGTGAGCTCGAAAGTGCACCGGCCAACACGCTGAAGGTCTTTCGCGAGCGACTCGACGACAAAGGGATGCGCAACGTGCTGGGCGACATCGTCAACTCTGTACCGGTTTACGTGAAAAAGCCGCCATTCGGCTATGTCGACGACGGCTATGCCGTGTTTGCCAATGACAACCAGGCGCGCCTGGGCGCCGTATACACCGGGGCCAACGACGGCATGCTGCATGCGTTCAATGCGGAAACCGGAGCAGAGTTGTGGGCCTATGTGCCCCGCTTGGTCATGCCCCACATGCACGTGCTCGCTGACAAGGACTACGCCAACCGCCACCAGTTCCTGACCGATGGAGCGCCGACGATTGGTGACATCTACGCACCATCTGGCCGTGCAGGCAAGAAGGAGTGGGCCACCATCTTGGTAGCGGGCCTCAACAGGGGTGGAAGGGGTTACTACGCCCTGGATGTGACCGACCCGGAAGCACCCAGAGCGATGTGGGAGTTCACGGACACGGACATGGGTTACACCTATGGCAACCCGATCGTGACCAAACTCAAGAACGGCACCTGGGTGGTCTTGTTCAGCTCGGGCTACAACAACAACATGGGCGGTGGCAACGGCAACGGGCACTTGTACGTGCTCAACGCCAGGACAGGTGCGCTGATATCGAAGATTGCCACGTTCACCACCGATGGCGCACCGGCGGGTACGACGGGCAACCCCAGCGACCTGGGCGCCATCAACGGCTGGGTGGAGCGCACGTTCGACAACACCACCGAGCGGGTCTATGCCGGCGACATGCTGGGCAACCTGTGGCGCTTCGACATTGATGACAACCTCGGACCTGACGGCAATGAGGCGCTGCAGATGGCGCGCGCCACGGCAAGCGATGGATCACCGCAGCCGATCACGACGAAGCCTGAACTGTCGGAGGTGAAGTCCGGGGCCACGCGTTACCCGCTGATCTCGCTTGGGACCGGGCGCCTTCTCGGATCATCGGATCTGGGCGACACGCAAGTGCAGTCGATCTACACCTTCAAGGACACGTTGAGCAACGTCTCGATGGGGCCGCTGCGAGCGCATCCCGGCATGGTGGCTCAGAGCCTAGGTGCGTTCACAACGAACGACGGACGGGCTGCACGCACGATCGCTTCGCCCGCGCCTGTGCTCTGGTCGTCCCAGGCTGGCTGGTTCGTCGACCTGAATCTGAGCGTTGGCGAGCGGGTGAACGTGGACATGACTTCGCAACTGGGTGTGCTTACGGTCGCCACGAACATTCCCGAAGTCAATGCCTGCACGTCGGGTGGCTCGTCCTGGCTGTATTTCTTTGACGTGCTCAGCGGCTCTTTTGTGCCAACGGCATCGCAATCGGTGTTGAGCGTTTTTCTGGGCAATACGCTGGTGCAGGGCATCACCACCATTCAGCGCGTTTCAGGTGTGACCAACACCATCGTCGTAAACAACCGTGGCCAGGTGAGCTCCGAGGAAAACCCTCCGCCACAGTCGCTCATCGGCGAAGCACGTCGCACCTCATGGCGAGAGCTGAAGAACTGAGGGGGTGCTCGATGACACGAACCGCGTGCCCGCATCGCTCCGCCAACACCATGGTGCGGTGCGCCCTGGCCGCAGCGGTCACCTTTGGCACGCGGGCGCTCGCGATTCTGCCGCGATGTGGTGACCCTGAACCGGGCACGCTCCATTAAAAACTACTGCTTTCCCAAAAGGTTTCCTTTTCGTTTCTGAGTTGCTTGAATCCAGCATTTTTGGCGTACCAGATTCGTTAAATAGGCCTCAATCCGGTGTTTTACATTAATTTTCCAGCTGGTTTGATGTTTCTTGAGGAAAACAGGCGCTAAATGAATACTCGCATTTTGTCCCACTTGTATCCATGCTCGCTGCAGGGAAATTGATGACCAATCATTGTTTTTGGCAGGGTTCCGGCGTGATGTCCCGCTCTCGATATAACCCGCTGCATGGGATCTGGGTGGTTCGATATCGCCGCACGGCGAAATAATCCAGATGTAAACCGGAAATATGGAGGCCTCTTGTCTGTCGGCTGAAGCCCCTGCAAGCTGCTTACACTTTTTCGATAGTGCGAATAATAAGTATCCAGCTGCATAAATGAAGTGAAGGCTAAGGCAGTCCTTTCGTTTGCGGCGATGAAAGGCGGTGGAAAAATTCAACCATGTTTGTAAGGTTCGTTCACCAAATATCTGCTTCAAGGCTAAACGATAGTCGAAAATGACGAAAATAGAATCATCGAAAAAGCGTCTTTTGGTAGGTAATGCCTCAAATGGAAAGGAGGTGCAACTTCAATTTTTGCTGAAGGCCTCCAAACTGGGGTGGTGGAAAGCCCGAATGCCATTCACAGAAATTTATTTGTATGGGTATTCGAAGAAGCTGCTTGGTGACCTCCCCGCGGACGGCAAATATTGCACCAAAGCATTGATTGAGAGTGTTCATCCTGACGAAAGGAAGCGACTCACGGCCGAGTTGAATCTTCTATTTACATCCGCTGTTGAACACATCTCAAGTGAATATCGCTTCCAGACGCCTGACGGGTGGGTTTGGCTGGAGTCCCACGCTGTCGCCGCGGAGGTCGATGAGGGAGGAACAGTCACCTGCCTCATGGGTACGCTTGCGGATATCACTCAGCGCAAGAAAATTGACGAGTCTTCATTGCAAGAAGGCAGGGCGGCCAGACAGAAGATTCATGAGCAGACTGCGTTCCTGGCCACGATCAGTCATGAGATACGTACCCCGCTCAACTCCGTCATGGGGCTCGCCCAGGTCCTGGAATCAAGCCCGTTGAATGAGGTTCAGCAACACTGGGTGAGGTTGATGCAAGAATCGTCGAACGTGCTGTTGAATGTGTTGAATGATGTTGTGGATTTTGCTCGTCTTGGATCGGACAAACTGAAAATCGAGCGAATTGAATTTGCACTGCGCCCCCTTACAGTCGGAGTGGTTGATTTGTACCGTGAACAGGCCAGGTTGAAGCCTGTTCGGCTGGAGTTGTCAATTTCCCCACTGTTGCCCAGCAACATGGTGGGGGACCCCCTGCGCATCCGTCAAGTATTGAACAATTTGTTGTCAAATGCCATCAAGTTCACACCCCCGGGCGGGCAAGTGAAGCTTGCCGTGGACCCACTGCATGGAGCCAATCGTGACACTGAAATTTCCTTCCGGATTGAAGACACGGGAATCGGTATTCATCAGGAACAACAGCAAGCCGTGTTCGAACCCTTTGCCCAGGCAGACGCCAGTACAACACGACGCTATGGGGGCAGCGGCCTGGGGCTAGCCATTTGCTCCAGGCTGGTAGAAATGATGGATGGCAAGATCTTCCTGAGCAGTACTCCAGGGGTGGGCAGCATATTTGAAATGCGTCTTCCATTGATGAGCGCTGATTGTCTCGAGCTTGATATTTTGCCAAATATGACTGTACCCCATGATGAATTGATGTCGGCCAGCCGCAGCTTCGCGAAGTTGAAAGTCATCATTGCGCTGGACCAATCTTGCGGCACTCAACTCATAAGCAATACGCTGACGAAGGTGGGGTGCGAAGTACACATAGTCACTAGCGGGGCGATGGCAATTGAAATGTGGGAGGAGGGTGGCGTGGATCTGATTCTAATGGATGTTGAATGCCGCAGTTTCAATGGATCCGGGGCTATTCTTGAGATTCGCTCCAGGGAGCAGCGACTGAATCTGCCACCGGTCCCCATTTTGTCATCAACTGATTTTATTGCATCCAACCATAGCCCAACCTCCAAGTCCTCCGGAAGAGGGGAGAACAGGTTGAGGGCCACTGATCTCAGACACCTCCTGCAGTGCATGGCGAAAGCAGTGCATGGCGCAAAGGCAGATTTCGCGTCGGGAACAAGTACCATTCCCAACCCACGAAGAATTGCCTCTGATCCAAATGTTCAACGGAATGCGCACACGCGTGCAGCGTCGGAATTGGAAAGCACTGCGATCATTCAGGATGAAATAGCAGAAGGCCTGGTGAAACTTCGTAGGCTGCTTGACGTTCAGGATTCATTGCATGCTGAAGGCGCGCTTGCGGAGTTGAAGAAGCAGCTTTCACGCTTTGCAGCCGAGCGCGCGATCAGAATTTGCAATGGGCTCGACATGGCGAGACACGCGGGTGAGTGGGGGCTCGCAGCTCACGCGCTGTCCTTGCTTGAGGCAGAGATCCAGGAAGCGCTGAGTCGGTTGCCATTCGATGGATTCAGGGCTTCATCAGAAGATGCGGGAGCCGCATGAAATTGCTTGCTGATGCTTCCACGAGATCGCAGCAGCCTGGGTGCAAACGGCGGCCAAGGATGCCTCGTTGAGAGTCGTCCTTCCGCGTTCATGAGTTCTTGCTTATGGTTCCGCATGTTACATGCCAATCTCGGGTTACCACAATCTAGCCACTCATTGGTAGCGCCCGCTTTGAACCGGGCGTGCATTTTCTAAAGGTTGTTCCAGACGCATTGTCTGCCCTTAGGAATGTCTGGGCAGACTAAAAAGTGAAGTGCTACACCTACCATCGCCGACGTCGGATGCTCTGAATGCTTCAGTATTTTGGGAAGCCTGATTGACTTCTGCGTCGCCTGACTTCCATCACTTCTTTTGGCGGTAAATAGTATGCAACTAACAACTGATGGGCTTTACAAGCGATTGTTCAAGAATTCCCCTGGAAACATCTTGGTGCTCGAACCAGGCTCGCTAAGAATAATTGATGTCACCGAAGCATACTTAAAGGCCACGGCTACTCGTGAATCTGACATTGTCGGCAAATTACTTTTCGAAGTATTCCCAGACAATCCTGAGGATGTGGAGGCGGATGGAGTCAAAATCCTGGCTAAATCGCTACAACGTGTGCAGTTACTCAAAACAACCGACATCATGGGCGTCCAGCGCTATCCGATTAGGATAGCTAATGGCCAATATGAGGAGCGTTTTTGGAGCCCGGTGAATATACCAATTCTGAACGATGCAGGAGAAATTGAATTCATCATGCACCGAGCAGAAGACATCACCACTATTGTCAAGAAGGTTACAGGTCAAGCGACGGTGGGGGAATTGAATTCCAACATTTCGACTGAGGTTTTAGACATCATCCTGCGTTCCCAAGAGCTTCAGCTCGTTCTCTCAAAGCTGAAAGAGTACGAAGCGCGGATGCGAACCGCTGAACGTCTTCTTAAGCTTGGAGCTTGGGAATTCAACGTCAAGACTGGCAAGCTCAGTTGGTCTGAGCAAGTGTTTGACATTTACGATATTCCTGTTGGCGAGTCTGCTCGGGATCTCGCAGGTTATTTTGCCTTGGTACATCCAGATGATCGTGATGCCTCTCTCGCTGTGTACGCTGAATTTGAAGAGAAAAAGGCATCTCAGATTGAATTCGAACATAGAGTCATTGGGCGAGATGGTGAAGTCAGATACATCAAAGGTGCAGGGGAGCGGCATGCACTTGCAGATGGGGAAATCATAGTCGGCTATGTACAGAATATAACCACTTTGGTTCGAACGCGACGTCAGCTGAGTCAGGCTGAGCACATGCTGCGCTTGGCAGGTGAAAAGGCACGATTAGGTGGTTGGCGCGTCGAACTCTCATCCGGATCAACGATTTGGACACCTGAAACGGCAGTCATTCATGACATGCCCGCCACCTATTCTCCAGCGAGTGTAGAGGAGGCTATTCAATACTACGTGCCCGAATCGCGCGCTGTCATTGAGAAAGCCTTCGACGCATGTGCACGCCTGGGCGTTGAGTTTGACGTGATCTGTCAGTTGCAAACCCCACTAGGACGCCATCCTTGGGTCCGAGCAATAGGTATCGCTGAACGCGATGAGCAAGGGAAAATTGTAGCTGTTCAAGGGGCTTTTCAAGATATTACCGCCCTTCACGAAGCACAAACAAAGGCTGAAGAAGCTGAGAGGCAGCGCCTCAACATTTTGGAGAGTATTAATGATGCCTTTTTTGCCATTGATACAGAATGGAAATTCACCTACTTGAATGAACAATGCAACACTTTGCTTGAACGCTCAAAGGGTGAGCTTCTTGGTCGAAATATATGGTCTGAGTTTCCTCATGCTGTAGGGACGGTGTTTCAACGGCAGTATGAGAATGCCATGAACAATCAGGAAACATCTCGATTTCAATCATTTTATCCACCACTTGAGAAGTGGTTTGATGTCAGCGCCTACCCGATTCCTGACGGGGTGGCGGTCTATTTCCGGGATGTGACACGAGAAAGGACACGGCAGGAACAACTGAGATTGGTAGAGGCTGCACTTTCCCGCCAAAACGACATGGTCATGATCACCGAGGCCGGTTCACTCGAAGGTCCAGATGGCCCAAAAATTGTCTATGTGAATGATGCTTTTGATCGGCTGACAGGTTATGCCAAAGATGAAGCAATTGGCAAGACGCCTCGTTTCCTTCAAGGCATTGGTTCAGACCGTCAGGTCTTGAGCCGGATGCGCAATGCATTGACGAAATTTGAGCCCATCCGTAGCGAAGTCCTTAACTACACCAAGTCAGGCGAACCGTATTGGGTCGAGCTCGATATCACGCCCTTGTTTGATGAATCCGGACACTGCACACATTTTGTTGCAGTAGAGAGAGACATTACCCAACGAAAACACAATGAAGATGATCTCCGCCAAGCTCAGGAGCGCTATCAGCTGATTGCAAAGGCCACCAACGATGTGATCTGGGACTGGGACTTTTCAAGCAACAAGGTTTGGTGGAATGAAACTGTATCGAGCGTTTACGGATATGCCCTGACAGAGATGGAGCCAGGTCCCGAATCCTGGTCTCGTCGAATTCATCCTGAGGATCTCGAACGTGTTCTGGAGAGCATTCACCAGGTGATAGATGGGGAGGGGGAATTGTGGACTGGTGAATATCGCTTTTTACGCGGTGATGGCCAATATGCGCATGTGAGTGATCGAGGCTATGTGTTCCGGAACGAAGCGGGGAGCGCTACCCGTATGGTCGGGAGCATGGTTGACATCACGGAGAGGCTGGAGATGGAGAGGAGGCTGCGGGAGTCACAGAAGCTTGAGGCAGTGGGGCACCTGACCGGTGGCGTGGCTCATGACTTCAACAACCTTTTGACCGTGATCATGGGCAATGCGGAAATGCTCGCTGAGTTGGGGACTGACCCCAACCTACGAGCCATGGCAGACATGACGTTGGCGGCAGCGCAAAGAGGAGCCGAACTGACCAGCCGGCTTCTGGCGTTTGCCCGCCGCCAGCCGCTTAACCCACAAGCGACTGACATCAATCAACTGGTGCAGGCGATGAGAGCACTGATTCGCCCCACCTTGCCAGAAGATATTGAGTTTGAGTTGGTCCCCGATCCCGATCTTGGTATTGCGGAAGTCGATGCTGGTGAGCTCGACACAGCCCTCCTGAATCTTGTGGTCAACGCTCGCGACGCCATGCCAAACGGAGGCAAGTTGACCATAGAGACGGCCAATGCCGTGCTGGACAGTCACTACACATCGCATCATCCAGAAGTGGTGCCGGGTGAGTACGTGATGATTGCAGTCTCCGACACAGGCTCCGGGATGGATGCTCAGACAGCCAGTCGTGCGTTTGAACCATTTTTCACCACCAAGGCCGTGGGCAAAGGCAGTGGTCTGGGCCTGAGCATGGTGTTTGGCTTCACCAAGCAGTCTGGCGGGCATCTCAAGATTTACTCAGAGCCGGGGGAAGGGACCTCGGTCAAACTGTACTTTCCACGTGTACGGGGCGCCCAGCCCGCTGGGAGTATGCCGCTGGGCGAACTCACGCCTGAAGGTGGGACAGAGCACATCCTGATTGCAGAAGACGACGATCTCGTGCTCCAGCACCTGGAGCGTCAGTTGCGCTCGCTGGGCTACCGTGTGACAGCGGTTACCTCTGGGCCCGAAGCGCTCAAAGCTCTAAAGGTCCACAGCGATGTGGACTTGCTTCTCACAGACATCATCATGCCCGGCGGGATGAACGGGCGTGAATTGGCCGACCAGGTGCGCGCAATCTATCCTTCGCTGAAAATCCTCTTCTCCTCTGGCTATACCGAAAACGCCATCGTCCATCACGGGCGGCTCGACCCAGGGGTGAACCTGCTCAGCAAACCCTACACTCGCCTCGAGTTGGCCACGAGGGTGCGCCTGGCGCTGACCAAGACATCGCGACCTTCATAAACTTCACGAATCGCGTACATGGATCTCTGTGCGGTTCGACGAAGCGGCTGTGTCAGCAAAGCTGTGGTCAAGCCAGTTGTAGCTTCACTGTGAAGACCGCTCCTTCGCCTGGGATGGCGCTGGCCTCTACTTGGCCACCGTGTCTTTCAACGATACGCTTAACGTTTGCCAGTCCCATGCCTGCTCCAGAGAATTCGCTTTGGGAGTGCAACCGCTGAAACGGAAGAAAAAGCATATTTGCGTACTTCGGTTCAAAGCCAACGCCGTTGTCGCTCACTGCAATGCTGACAAATTGCTCGCCACAGTGCTTTGCTTGCACGGTCACAAGAATGTTTGCCTTTGGCTCGCTGTATTTCACCGCATTGCTTAGCAGGTTGGTAAACACTTGCCCAAGCAGCCCCTCGTGCCCCAAGACCAACGGGAGAGACCCAATCTCGATGCGGCACCGTTCGGCGGAGTGGGATGGCTGTAGCCCATCTACGCATCGATGCATCAGAGGCTCCAAAGCAACCGGCGCCAGTCGCAGATGTCCGTGCCCTAGACGTGCAAAATCGAGCAAGTCATTCACCATGCGCAATGACTGATCGCTCGAACGCACTGCGCGATTCATCAGTTCAAGATGGTCCCCTTGCAGGGCTTCTCCTATTTCGTCGGACAGATAAGTCACGATCCCTCGAACGTTGTTGATCGGTCCGCGCAGATCGTGAGCAAGTCGAGCTGCGAAGGCATCGAGCTCTTGATTCACGGCCGTCAGTTCTGCGTTGCGCTCCAGCAGCGCTGCCTGAAGCTCTCGATTGGATCTTTGCAGCGACTGTACTTGCAAAACTCGCGCGACGACAGTCTCAAGGGCTGAGAGTGCAAACGGCTTTCGCAGGTAATCCACAGCGCCGTGAGTAAGAGCTTGCACTGCCGAATCCACCGATGCGTGTCCAGTCATCAATACGGCTGCCAGGTCGGGACACCTGGTCTTGGCATGACCGATGAGCTCAATGCCGTCCATATGGGGCAACTGCAAGTCGGTTATCAGAAGATCGGTGTGCTGCAAGGCTGGATGATCTAGCGCTTGCTTGGCGGTAGCGCAAACCTCGACTTCGTAGCCTCGCGAGCGCAAAAATGTCTGCAGGGTTTGGCCAAGCAACTCTTCATCATCGACGACTAGGAGTCGGGCAGCTGCAGCGTGTTCATTGGAAGACTGCTTTGCCATTTTTCTGCTGATTAAAAATGTTCGCGTTGCGCGTAAATTCTCAGGCAAGACGCGAACCTTGCTTTTCCCGAGGAAAACATCCCACTGAGCACTCCCGCGCGAGTTGCGTGACATCGACCACCGTGCCGCTCCTCAAGAGCAGGCCCACGGCTGCCAGCGTGGCGTTGAAGGTGGCCTGACTTTGCAAGCTCAGGTTGTGGGCTTCGGGCAAGATGCCGAAACCGAATAATGCTGCTCTCGTCGGACAAGTCGTCTTCCCCGGCATCTAGACCCTCGAACTCGTGAAACATGGGCGTGTCGTGTAGCACTCCCTCCATCGCCGCGTCCGAGAGGTTGAACCACTGTCGGAGGAAGTGAGTGCGTTGCATGGTGTCCTCGGCAAAAAGTGGGCGTCCACCTGGGTGCGGGGCGATCAGCGAAACCGGATCGACCCAAGGCGCCACGAGGTTCGTCTCTTCAAGGAACCCGCGCTTACATGTCCGCTTGCTATTTCAGAGAGTAAATGGCATTAAAACCATTCTATGTCATATTTATCAGTTACTATGACGAAAATTCAGCGCGGCTGGGATCTGATCCTGAAACAAGCCGGGCCCTCGCCATCCCCTGCATTCGATCAGAACCAACCCACTTTGTCAGATGCGCGTCCCTCAAAAAGTGTTTGTAGCCGGTCCCGCCAGCGCCGTGCGTCATGCCATCGTGAGGCGCCTGACGGCCAGTGGTCTGCCTGCCGAGCAGATCGACACCTGGGACACAACCTGCCTTGACAGCCAAGATCCACTCGCTGTGCGTGCGTACCTGCGCATCCAGGCTCCCGACCAGATCTACATTGCGGCGGGGCCATGGGGTCGCCAGGCCGACTGCGTCGATCACAGAGGCAGCTACCTGGCTGATGCGTTGCTGGGGCAGGCCCAGCTGATTCACGAGGCCATGTTCGCTGGCATTCGCAATCTGCTCTTCATCGCTTCGCATCAAGTCTACGGCCGGTGTCCAGTGTTGCCGATTGCGGAAGAGGATCTGGCCCATGCCTGCGCCTGTAGCTACCGTGAACCCGTCGCGATCGGGCACTTGGCTGCGATTCGACTCTGTGAAGCCTACATGCATCAGTACGGTGAGGCGCTTGACCTGACCTACAGGTCGGTTGTGGTGGGCAATGTGTATGGGCCTGGCGACACCCTCGAAAACTCCAGAACCGGAGAGCTTCTGGCCCTGGTTCGTCAGATTGATCAGGCGAAAGGAGCCAATCTTTCCAGTTTGAAGATCCGATCCAGCGGCCTTCGGCGAGAAGACTGGTTACATGCCGACGACATGGCAGCGGCATGCATTGGTCTGCTGGGCCTGCCTGCCAGCAAACACCAGTTCCTCACCGATGCAAACCGCCCGCACATCAATCTGGGCAGCGGCGAGCCGAGCACGACGATGCAGCTGGCGCAGGCGGTTGCCAGAGTTGTGGGGTACCGAGGGGAGCTTCTGCCGGATAGCTGCAATGTAGACGAGGGTCCCGATTTCTTTCTCGACACGCGTCGCATGCGGAGCACCGGCTGGAAGCCGCAGGTAACGCTTGATGCAGGCATCGCAGAGATGTACCAGGACTACCTGCGGCAAGTGCAGGAAACGGAGGCCACGTCATGAGTCAGGCCCTCCGTGCCCCTTCGTCGAAAGCTGAGACTCTTACCCTCGCAGAGGGTTGCCCTGGGACGCGCTGACGTCAGGTGACCTCGGCAACATCATCGAGCGCTTCTGTTCTGTCCACTCGGGACTTTGAGGTGATTTGGCTCACTCGACTCAGATGGTGTTTTTCCTTCCGCTTCGTGACTGAGATTGACATTCCACAAGGCCAACCTTGGGACAGAGGCGTCACCTAGAAGCGGGAAGTCCCTTCGCATTCGCATCAGGTGGAGAGACTGAAAGCCTGTTCGTCCCTGTAATAGGCATTCATGAGCAAGAGCCGGCGTAGCTACCCAAACCCTGATGACACATTGCCTGGAGTTCCAGGATGGCCAGCGAGTTTTTGCGTCGTTCTCATTTCTAGAAGTCGCACGGAGGAAGTGGAAAATGGCTTGCTCCTGGCAGATTTGCCAGTCCGTGCCAGGCCGGAGAGGGCAGTTTCTCTCGCGAGAGCGACATCCTGCCTCTTCGGGAAGCACCCTTGCGGGTGTAGCGTGCGCGGATCTAACACTGCTTGTGGAAAGGCCCCATCGGTTGACCAGGAGTGGCATCTGTCGGTATCGACACGCTGGCATTGGGATTGCCTTGTCTCAAATCAAGGTGTAGGTCTGTTGGTCTTGGGACAGGCGTTTTGTTAGCCGCCAATTTTGACGGGGTGCAAAAATGTGAATAATGCGAATGTTCGGCCAAACCTCGCCCAAACAAGCTGCACTCATTTTTTTCAATATTGTTTTCGAAGCAAATTCATGACGCCAGTTGCACCACCAGAAGAGTATTGTGGAACCTTCAGCGCTGCGAAGCTGCTCGGGCTGTCTGTGGGCACCATTCAGGGAATGGTGGAAAAAAACGAGTTGCACGCCTGGAAAACCAAAGGCGGTCACAGGCGAATTTCAATGGATTCCATCAGGGCTTATCAGCGCCAGCACGGGTTCGCTGAAACCACCGACAAGCTCCGGTTGCTCAAGGTACTGGTCGTTGAAGATGACGCGCCAACCCTGGAACTTTTTAAGACTACATTCGGCAGTTGGGATATGCCGGTCGATGTTTCCCTGATGTCCTCCGCGATGGAGGCCTTGATGGACATCAATAACCTCAAGCCGGATGTGTTGATCACCGACCTCAACATGCCCGGCGTAAATGGATTCGAATTGTTGCGCACGCTGCGCGCGAATCCCAGCTTTTCCACGATGGTCATGGTCGCCATGACCGGCCTCTCGCAGGCTGAAGTCATGGAGCATGGTGGCTTGCCGGCGCACACGGTCGCGGTTCAGAAGCCTGTTGATATGCGTTGGTGTCAGGGCTTCATTGCCGCAATGGTGGCCCTGCGCAGCTCTGGGACGGAGGTCTCATCTTCGTGAGTCCTTGACTGACCCGAAATATTTCAGCATCGGGCGTCCACTGGCGCTTGCGCAAGCCCGGGGCTTTTTTTGCAGATGTCACTGGGCCTCTCAATGAAGCGGCCTCAGCGTGAAGGGTGGGTCCCCTTTGTCAGGCAAGCGGCACGCGAGGAAGGTCGCGATGAAATCGCTGAGCTCATCTGACGGCTCCACCATGTAGTCAATGGCCCACACCCGAGCACTTCGCCAGCGGCTTCAAATTCCGCATAGGGCTTGCTTGCAGTTGGGCGCGTTCAGCGGTTTAAGCGTGCCCCTCCTAGGCAAGCACCACCGTGAGGCAATATGGGAGGTGCTATGTGGCGCGTACGCCGGCGGACACGTGGGTGCCGCCAGGGGTATGTGGCGTGTGACGTCGCTACTGTTCTATCGTTTGTCGAGAAAATGCTGTACAGCCAGCAACTCGACCTCAAAGTCTGCCATCAGGGGCTCGAGTGCCCCGGTGTGTTGCGTGCTGTTGGTGGCCGCTTCGATATCCTCGCAAATCTGGCCAAGACGTGTCGCACCGATGGCTCGGGCGGTCGACTTCAGCTTGTGGGCCACATCGGACATGGCCTGCGCCCCACCGCTGGCGTAGGCCTTTGACATCGCCTGCTTCGAACCCGACATGCTCGCACGAAATGCGGCCAGCACTTCCTGCATCACTTGTGGGTCGCCGCCGAGGAGATCGGCGAGCACGGCGAAGTCGACCGGGGACTGGACATCTGGGGGCGCTTCATTGGCCATGGCCACGCCCGCTGGGGTGGGCGTAGGCTGCAGCCAGACGTCGATGGCCGATTTCAGCTGTGCCAGAAGCACCGGCTTGATCAGGTAGCCGTCCATGCCAACCTGACGGCAGCGCAGTTCTTCGTCGCGCAAGGCATTGGCTGTAATGGCGATGATGGGCAGGTGCGCCCCCTCTCTCTCCTCTGCGCGCACCGCAGCGGCCAGGGTGTAGCCGTCCATGGCTGGCATGTGCAGATCGGTCAGCAGCAGAGCATAACCTCCACAGCGCCAGCGGGCCAGGGCCTCCACACCGTCTGCCGCCATTTCGGCGCGGTAGCCGAGCAGTGCGAGCTGCTTGGTGAGAACCTGCTGATTGACTTCGTTGTCTTCCGCCACCAGGATCAGTTGGCCCGCGCCCGACGACTGCTGCGGTGCTGGCACCGCCACGGGCGTTTCGACCGCTTCCGGGGCATTTCCGGTTTCCCCGGTCAGATCGAGGCTGGCCGCGAGTGCGACGCCGCGCAGGAAGGCCGCTCGTTGCAGGCCGTCGCTGTCCAGGTCCACCTCGTCCGGCCGCTGCCGCCGCGGCTGGCCTCTGCTGCCGGCTTTGATGATGACGAAGGCCAGCCCCATCCCAAGACGCTCCATCGCCATGGCACGGCAGGCCGCCAGTACCGGTTCGATGCCCTCCGGAGGTCCTGCGACGACGACGACACAGCGGCCCGGGGCCACGCCTCGCATCCAGGTCAATCCCACAGCAAGCGTCGGCGCGCATTGCACTGCGCAGCCTGCGTGGGTGAGGTAGTCGGCCAGGCCGGTAGTCAGGTCGGTGGAACCCAGCAACAGGCATGGCAACCCCGCCAGCGGCCGCTGCACAGGCGCCTCACCGGCGTCGCCCACCGGCAGGCGCACCGTGAATGTCGAACCCTGGCCCACAATGCTGCTGACGGTGATTTCGCCGCCCATCATCGCCACGAGGCGATGTGAGATGCTGAGGCCCAGCCCGGTGCCGCCGAAGCGCCGCGTCGTGCTGGCGTCTGCCTGCGTAAATGGGGAGAACAGGCGGGTCAATGTACCGGCGTCCATGCCCACGCCATTGTCGGTCACCACCAGTGCCAGTGTGTCGTCACCGGCTTCGTTGACGACGCACGCTGCCCGCAACGACACCGACCCTTGGCGCGCTTGACCGCTGCTGAACTTGATCGCGTTGCCTACCAGATTCATCAGCACTTGCCGCAGCCGCCCTGCATCGCCCAGCATGCGAGTGGGCAGGCGTGGGTCGGCGTAATGGCGCAACAGCACGTCCTTGCTGTTTGCCAACTGGCGCAAGGCGTCACCAACGCCCTCAACCACGGCAGTCACGTCCATTGGCGCGTGGTCAATAGCGAAATGCCCGGCCTCGATCTTGGAGAAGTCGAGCACATCGTCGACGACAGCCAGCAAGGCATGGGCAGACTCGCGCACAGTTTTGACCATGTCGCGCTGGTCGGGCCGCATGGGAGTCTCCTCGAGCACTTCGACCATGCCGACGACGCCGTTCATGGGGGTGCGGATCTCATGGCTCATCGTCGCAAGGAACGAGGACTTGGCGCGGTTGGCTTGTTCGGCGAGTTCACGCGCGTGCTCCAGTTCCAGGGTGCGGTGGCGCACCCGGTCCTCAAGCCCGGCATTCAGCTCGCGCAGAACCTCTTCGCTGCGGCGGCGTTCGCTGATGTCGCGTATGACGGTGACAAAATGCGTGTAGCCCTTGCCGTTCGCCGCAACCGGTGTGATGTCGACCTCGACGGGGTACTGCCTGCCGTCCTTCGTTTGCAAGACAAGCTCGGCGTGCACCGACTCAAAGCGGTTAACCGCAGTGCGGATGCGGTGGAGCTCGGCAGCATCCATCAAGAGGCTATCGGTCACCCCGGCTGACCGGCCCATCACCTGCTCCCGGGCGTAGCCGGTCAGGCGCACAAAGGCCTCGTTGACGAACACGATGCGCCGCCCGTGTTGCAACTCGGGTGCCGGCTCGGTAATGACGACGATATCGTTCAATTGCGCCACGCTGGCCTCAAGCAGTTCCAGTTGCTGACGCGTGGCGCGGGCTTCGGTGACATTGCGGAAGTACACCGACAGCCCGTCGGCCAGCGGGTGACAATCAACGCCGAACCACCCCTGCAATGGCGGGTAAAAGGCCTCGAAGGTGACGCCCGTTTCGCCCCCCATCGCGCGCCGGTAGTTGTGCTCGAAGACCAGGCCAAGCGCCGCTGGGAACACCTCCCACAGGACTTGCCCGAGTGTCTCTTCTCGCTTTCGCCCCCAAAGTCGCTCGGCCTCTCGGTTGATGTAGGTGAAGCGCCAGTCGCGGTCAACGGTGAAGAAGCCGTCGGTGATGCTCTCCAGCGTGTTGCGCAGTTGCTGCGTGAGCTTCTGCGTCTGCAACGCCGCCCGCTTGCGCTCGGTGATATCCTGCAGCGCGCCCTGGATGCGCACGATGCGGCCATCAGCGTCGCGCACCGCTTCGCCCATGGTGCGTACCCAGAAGTGTCGTCCCGTGGCTGAAATCTTCTCGGCTTCCATGTCATAGGGAACGCCGAACGCGATGCAGCGCCTGACAGCTTCGTTGACAGTGGGGAGGTGCTCGGGGACGAAGTTGGCCCATCCATACTCCGGTGGGGGCGAATAGCCGACCGGTTCGTCGTGCAGCACGGCGACCATGTCGGACCAGTGCAGGCGCCGCTCGATCAGGTCCAGGCTCCAGGCGCCCACCTTGGCAATCCGCCCAGCTATGTCCAGCATCGACTTGCTGTCGCGCAGTGCCTGTTCGGCGAGCCTGTCATCGGTGATGTCGCGGGCGATGCAGATGATGCCGACCATCGCATCCTGGGCGTCGCGCTGCGGGGCTCGCGTCGAGCGGAACAGGCGCCGTCCGTTCACGCCCGTGACCCACACCTCGGTCGCCTGCACCTTGGCCGTCGCGAACATCGTGCGATCGTTGTCGACCATGGGGCCAGCCTCTGAGGCGCCGAACAAGGCCAGGTCATCGCAGCCAAGAATCTGTTCGATCGGCCGGCCGGTGAAGTCGGCCATGGCCGTGTTGCACATCACGTAGCGACCGCGCCGGTCCTTGATGTAGATGATGTCGGGAGCACCGTCGACGACAGCCTGCAGTAATTCGGTGCTGCGTTGGCTTGCCTGCTCGGCTCGTGCGCGGGCACTGACGTTGATGTGCAACACCACGGCGCCGGCAGGTCGCTCGGTCGAAAGGGGCGTCGCCATCAGCGTGAAGCACCGCTGCTCGGTGGGTGAATCGCAGGGGTACTCGATCGAGAAGCTGTTGCGTTCGCCCGCCAGCACGGCGCGCAAGCCTGATGCAACGGTGGTGTTGTCGGAAGCGCCACTGTCATGGCCCTGGCCGCAGGCGTCGAGGTAGTTCTGGCCCACACAGTGGTTGGCGTCCTGCAGGCCGTTTTCGTTGGCGAAGCGGCGCCAAGCCTCGTTGACGGAGACGATCGTGCCTTCAGAGTCGAGCACGGCAATATGCGCGGGCAGGGCGTCGAGCAGTGCCAATTGCTTGTTCGCCTCTTGCTGCTGCCTCTGCTCTTGCGCGCGACGCAGCAGGAACATGCGACCAGCCTGGTTCGCCACGGCGTCGACTTGGCCGGCAGTCAAATCCTCAATCCGCTGCTCGGTTTCTTGCAGGGTCTCGATCAGTGCAGCAAGGCCTGCTGGAGGGTTTTGCCCGGAGCAGCCAGGCGCCGCTTTCGCGTCTCGGCCGTCAAAGGGTTCCCGGGCTCCCGGCAGATCCAGCAGATGCATCAGCGCCGCGGTGTCGCCCAGCGTTCCGAAGAATCTGCGCGTGGGTGTGGGTTCCAGAACGAGCAGTGTCGGCGTCACAACTATGCCGTCGGCTCGCGCACGCTCAGGCTCGCGGAACACGTCGACGATTTCGATGTTGTAGCGCCCTGCCAGATGCTCGCGGCACAACGCCTGCAGGTTGGTCTTTGCTTGCGCCGAGTGGACGGTCTCGCCCACGATGTAGAGCCTGAAGCTCCAGGCGATGCAGTCGGTCACGGGCATGCTGGCTGGATCAGCATCGTGTTGAGGGAGGCCTTGGGCTGAGTCGTCATGGGGGAATCTGGGGTTATCGAGCGCGGCAGTGGCTTGCACGCCGGAAAACCTATTGTCCAATGTGACAGTAGCGGTCCAGGACCATATAGTCTCTCCGGAGACCGCGCCATCCGTATGTGTACTTACCTCGCGGGACCAGCTATGGTCATGGCGCGAGAGATTCACTCTGGATGAATTGTCTTCGGTGGTGTTGGGTGCTGCAGTTGACGATTACCGATTTTGATAGTGCGTCCCGGCGTACCGCCGTCGGGCTCTGCGGGCTGCGCCCCGCGTCCCGTGCCGTGTCGCGGCCATTCGGCTTCGATCCCTGACGCCTCCGGCCGTCGGTGGGGCCCCCGGCCTGCGCGCTGCGCTTGCCTGTTTCACGCCGGCAGGTGTGGTGGGGCTGGCTTGCTGATCCCTTCATCCTTGCACACCGTCGGGTAGCAGCGGCGCATTGCTGCGCCGCCGCCCCCTAAGAACCGGACGT
>PHCQ01000085.1 GCA_002840835.1 Betaproteobacteria bacterium HGW-Betaproteobacteria-16
GAGGCTGAGGCAAACTACTACCGGCAACTCGCCAGTCAGACCTCCATGGTGGTGGCCTGACTTAAACCAACCAGCCTCCACGAAACCCGGGGCGGTTCACTCCACCCCCAGTAGCGAATACACGCGCGAAACGTACTGCCCGAACTCCCGCGTTGTCTTGACATGCAGTTTGCGCGGCCAAGGCAATTCGATGGGGAAGGCTTCGGCCATGCGTGCAGGGCCAGCCGTAAGCACGGCGCATCGTGAGCCGAGGAACACGGCTTCCTGAATGCTGTGGGTCACGACCACAAAGGTCTTGTGACTTTCTTCCCAGATGCGAAGCATCTCCAGGTTCATCTTTTCCCGCGTGAGTGCATCGAGAGCGCCGAAGGGTTCGTCCATGAGCACGAGTTTGGGGTCGTGTATCAGGGCGCGTGCGATGGCAGCTCGTTGCTGCATGCCACCTGACAATTCGTAGGGCATCTTGTCGGCAAACCCGGTCAGACCCACCATATCCAGCAACTGCATTGCCCGGTCTTTCGATGCCTTGCGAGGCAACCTCAGGATTTCGGCGGGCAGCAATACGTTCTCCAGTACCGTGCGCCACTTCAACAGCAGCGGCTGCTGGAACACCATACCGACATCGCGTCCCGCATTGAATCCGGCGGAGCCGCCCATCTCCAACTCGCCGCCGTCGTGGCCTTGCAGACCAGCCAGGATTTTCAGCAGGGTGGACTTGCCGCAGCCGGAAGGGCCGACGAGTGACACCATGTCGCCCGCGTGTATGTCCAGGGTGACGTCCGACACGGCGAGAAACTCCGTGTCTCGCTTGCGGTACACCTTGCGCAAGTTGCGCATGCGGATCAGTGGTTCGCCAACATGCGCATCTTGCGCAGGGCGCGTAGGGTTCAGAGTTTCGCTCATGACAGCCACCTTGTCAGGTTCTCGCGTACGAAGGCATCGTCAGCAAATTCCCCATGCTGAGCGTACACACGATCAATTTCCTTCGCCTGTCCTTGCCCCAGGCCTTCGCCCGGGTCCAGGCACCAGACGCCTTCAAGCAAACCTTGGCGGCGTAGCACCTCGTGGCAACCCGCAATGCAGCCATGGAAGTTGTTGGCCACGTCAAAGAAGGCTGAGTTGCAGTCGGTCACTCGCGAGTCCAACGCCAGCAGCCCGGGCGAGAGGGCGCCACCTGCATTGGCAAGTTCCTCCTTGATCTGGTTGAGTTGCTTGACGGCGGTGGAGGTCCACACCGACCAGTGACCGAGCAGGCCACCACGGAATCGCACATTCACAGGCTGGCCGTCGCGCATGGCGGTGAAAGGTAGGGCCAGGTCGAGCACGATGTGATCGTCGTTGCCGGTGTAGAGGAATACGCGTTCCTCGGCCCGAGCATCCACCAGTCCGCGCACCACATCGAGCGTGCGGTACCGGTTAAAAGGCGCGACCTTGATGGCCAGCACATTGGGAATGAGTGCGAAGCGCCGCCAGAAGTCGCTTGAAAGGACCGGTCCGCCCACCACCGTCTGCAGGTAGAAGCCTACCAGCGGGATTTCCTGGGCCACGCGCGTGCAGTGTTCAACGATTTCGTCTTCTGAGGCAGACCCCACAGCGGCCAGGCTGAGCAGTCCGGCGTGATAGCCCAGGCCCACTGCTGTCTTCGCTTCCGCCAACGCCTGATCTGTCTTGCCGCAAAGACCCGCGATCATGGCCATGGGGCGATCGCTCCACGCCAGGCGGTCTTCCATGGCCGCTTCCAGCACGGTGCTGTACAGGCCGCGCTCGCGGATGGCGAACTGTGTGGTGTGAACGCCGACGGCCATGCCACCTGCATCGGCGTCAACGTAGTAGCGGGTGAGAGCACGCTGGCGCTGGCGGTTGAAGTTTCGGCTTGAATCCAGTGCGAGCGGGTGCGCAGGAATGACTGTGCCTTGCGACAGCAGCGAGAGTACGTCTTGCGAGAGGTCGGATCGGTTCAAGGGCATGGGATTCTCAGGGAGTGTCGGGTTGGATTGAGCGGGGTGCTCAGGCGTATTCAGGGCCGGCTACTGCCTGAACGATTTCCGTCTTTGTCGGCGGAAGCTTCAGGCCTTTGGATAGCACCATGCGGACAAACGATCGCTCGGGGGTGAATCCGTCCGCCTTCAGCGCGGCTTCCATGAGGCAACGCCCTTTGGGGACATCGACCACCAATACGTCGGATACGGCGGCCGCGACCGCGTGGAGCAGCGCCGCGCCATCAGCCTCTTCGGTTGCATGCATGGGGCCAATGTGAACGGCGGTGCGCCCTTGGCGCAGCAGGGCACTTGCGTCGGCGTGGTGCACACAGCGGGAACCTACCCGGCTGGCAATTCCGCTTAAAAGCACGCGCCGATCGAAGCCCAGGGCTTCCGAGTCGAGCTGAAGCAGATGCTCAGTCGAATCTTCAGCAGGGCAGTGGGCCATCACTCTTTCTCTCGGAGGTCGCCGCCAGCGCGTGAAGCCCCATGTTGGCTCAAAGCCGAACTGCACGTACAACGCCTCTCCCTCCGGAGTGGCGTCCAGCATCGGTATGCGGCCTTCGGCTGTCACTTGTGCCAGGCAGCGGCCAAACACGGCACGGCCCAGACCATGCCCCCGCTGCTTGGGCGAGACCAGGATCATGCTGATCCAAGAGACCGGCGCGGCATCGCCGAGAGATGAGCCCATTGGCAGCACAGCGCCGCTACCTACGATGACACCGCCTCCATCGCGCACCACATACAGGGTGCCCAGTGAGAAGAACAGCGCCCAGTCTGCAGCCAGCTGGTTCCAGTGGCTGTCTTCCACAAGCTGCTGCAACTGTGCCTGTGCCTGCGTGGTGAAGGCATCCAGGCGTTGCACGTTGATGGCTTCAGTACTTGCCATCCCGCTTCTCGAACTTGGTGGGCTTGCCCAGCATGCGTTGTTCGGCGGCCACCCATTCGGCCACCCATGCGACCATCTGCTTGAGTGGGATGCGGGGATATCCAAACAAGCGCTCGGCCTCACCGGTGTTCATTAACCACGCAGTAGGCGCTTCATCGCCTGTGATGACCACCGGCTTGCCGAAGTGACTCGCGAACGCCTGCGCCAGCCATCGGATGGAGGTGGTCTCTGGCCCACTTACGTTCAGTGGCGATGTTGGCACTGTTGCGGCAGCCAGGCAGCGAAGCGCCTGGGCATTCGCATCGCCCTGCCAGATCACGTTGACGTGGCCCATGGTCACGTCCACCGGTTCGCCCCGCCAGACCTTGGAGGCCACATCGGCCAGCACGCCATAGCGCATATCGATAGCGTAGCTAAGCCGAAAGAGGCGCCCCGGCGTCTGGTACACCTGTGAGAAGTGCTCGAACATGCGTTCTCGCCCGACACAGGATTGCGCGTACTCACCCGGCGGGTCGGGTGGCAGGTCCTCTGCAGCGCCCTGCCCGTTGACGGGTACGAAGGGGTACACGCAGGCAGTGGAGAACACCACGATTCGTGAGTGGCGGAAAGTCTCGGCCACCATCGCGGGCACCAGCGCATTCATGGCCCAGGTCAGCGGCAGATTGCCCTCGCCACCAAACTTGCGCCCGGCCATGAAGATCACATTCGGGCAGGGCGGCAGCGTCTGAAGCGCCTGGCGGTCCAGCAGGTCACAAGCGATGGTTTCAATGCCATGAGCGTGCAGGCTCTCTCTAAGGCCGGGCTCGCTGAAGCGTGCCACCGCAATGACGCGCCTGCTCTCGGGCATGGCATTGCGCGCCAAGCGAGCCAAGGTCGGGCCCATCTTTCCGCCAACCCCGAGGATCATGAGATCGCCCTCGGTTCGGGCCATGTCGCGCACGAGGTCGTGCGAGGGCACGGCTAGAAAGTCGTCCAGTTCGGCTTCGGTGGCGAAGCGCTCGGGGAGGGGCAGGTTTTCGAGAAACGGCCCGCTCAGGACCTCTGGGGTTGTGGTCATTGCAGTCTTGCGTCTTGAGTGATGAAGAGCCGTTCCAGTAGTAGAACCAGCCCGTAGAGAAGAACGCCCAGCGCCGTGATCAGCAGCACGGCCATGAACACGGCGGGCGTGTCGAGCGAAGCCTGCACCTGAATCATCAGGTAACCCAAGCCCTTGTCAGAAGCGATGAATTCCCCCACCACGGCACCGGCCACGGCCAACACAGTGGCGACCTTCATGCCGGAGAACAGGTAGGGCAGTGAGCCGGGCAGCTGGATGTAGCGAAAGAGCTGCCAGCGCGAACCTTTGAGCGCGTTGACCAGATCGAGCAGCTCCGGCTCGGTTTCATTCAGGCCTCGGATCGTCGTAAGCAGGATCGGGAAAAAGCAAAGGCTGAAGGTAATGAGGATGTTGGGACCGATGCCGTAGCTGAACCACACGATGATCAGTGGGCCCATGGCCACCTTGGGCACCATGTTCAGTGTGACCAGCACCGGGAACAACAGCAGCGTAAGGCGCTTGCTTGTTACGAAGAGCAGCGCGCCCAACACGCCGGCCACCAGGCCCAGCGTATATCCGCCGAAAACCTCAATGGCCGTGACGAAGGTGTTGGACAGCCAGGCGTGGCTCGGATTGCTCAGCGTGGCCAGGATGGCGGATGGAGCTGGCAGCACGAAGCTGCGAACTTCGAACACACGCACCACAACTTCCCAAAGCAAGACCAGGGCAAGATGCACGCCGATGATGGTGGCCCATCGGTGCCACGCCGGGGCTTCAGCCGAGCCTTGTAGCGGCAATGCAGCCGGCGTCGCGACGCCGGCAGGTGGAACGCTCATTCGCACAACTCCTTCGCGGAAGTACCTGCGCAACCATTGCGCAGGACCCTGAGGCAAATCATAGAAAGCGCTCTGTTCGTTGTCAACTAAAAAGTTGATAAAGAGTTTTTTGAGGAACGAGGAGGCCAAGCGCGTGCCTTGTGGGCCTGCGGGTCAACCTTCAGAGTAATCAGTGCCTGCAGCTAGGACATCGACCTTTCCCAGATGTCTCGAATTGGCGCAGCGAGTGTCAATCGTTAGTGCGGCCATGACCAATGGTTCGATGCTCGGCTCTGGCCGGTATTGGGCTGATTTGGCTGAGCCACAATCGAGCGGCAAGCCGTTCGCCCCCCCCTTGCGCAATGCTTCATTCAGGCTTGGTCCAGCCAGACCCATGGAGAAACACGCAAGGCGTGCATGAGATGGTCAATGGCGCAAGAGCTTGCTGATCTGTTGGCCTACTGCGAGATGCCCGCCACGCTCAGATAAACGACCGGCGTCCGTGGTCAGGCTGTGCCTGGTCTCAAGGCATTCAGGGTGAATTCGATCACGTGCTTGCGCCGCTGCGCGTGCGCTGCTCTGCTGCTCAGCTTCTTTGCAAAGATGACCGAGAGCGTATGGTTGTTTGAGAAGAAAAAATACGACAGACCAGCAACTGAGATGTAGAGGTTGATGGCGTCATAGTCGCTGCGGAATACGCCATCGGCTACGCCGCGCGCCAGTGTTGCCTCCAGTAGCTCCACCAGTGGAAGGTGCATTTGCTGAAGGGGTTTTGACTCGCGAATGTGCTGGCCTCCGTATCGGTTCTCGTCGGCCAGTATCGAGATGAATTCCGGATGCTCGCTCAGATAGTCGAAGGAAAAGCCCACCAGTGCTGCCATCGCGTCCACCGGCGCCATATCGGCGAGTGAAAGGGCGCGCTCCTTCTCGCGAAGGTGTGCATACACGGCTTCCAGCGCCTCCCGGTACAAGCCTTCCTTGTTTCCGTAGTAATGGTAGACGAGCTGTTTGTTCACGCCGGCTGAAGCGGCAATGAGGTCAACGCGGGCGCCGGCAAAGCCGTTACGAGCGAACTCTTCAGTGGCGGCAGCCAGGAGCGCCTCACGCGTTGCTGCAGCGTCTCGCAACGGCAGGTTGGCGCGAGCCCGTGCTGCGCGCGCCGGCGCGCGTGAGAGGGAAGCTGCGAGGTTGCGCGTCGCCTTCTTTGCGGGTGGGCGCGGTGCGGTTTTGCGCGCGGCGGTTGTCATAAATGGTCTACCGTTCTGGTCGTGGCAAGCTACTTTACAGGACCCATCGGATAGGTAGATATCAGGTAGGGCCCGCATGCGACGAGGTCTGCGCTCGCAAGTGCCGTGGTGAAGTTCTCAAACGTTTAGTTGATTATCAACAAAAAAGTTGATACCGTACGCACTTCATCCACCAAACACCGATTCGCCATGAAAAAACTGATCGCCGCAGCGGGTACCGTTCTCTTGTCTCTGGCAACAGCGTCCGCATCTGCAGCGGACGTGACACTGATGCTGAACTGGACCCCTACCGCCGACCACTCCCCGATCTACTACGCGAGGGCGCAGGGGTGGTACAAAAACGAAGGCATCGACCTAAGCATCGAAACGGGCAGGGGCTCGGCCGCCACCGCGCAGCGAGTGGGATCCGGCGGGACGCAGATGGGCATTGCCGACCTGCCTACCGCCATGCAGGCGCGAGGTAAGGGCGCAGACTTGACTGCCGTCATGGTGATCTACGCGAACACCCCGCAGGGCTTCTATTGGCTCAAGTCGTCCGGCATCAGCGGACCGAAGGACTTCCCAGGTCGCAAAATTGGGAATCCGCCCGGTGACGCCGCGCGCCTGATGTGGCCAGCCTTTGCGAAGAACGCCGGCATCGAGCCTGGCTCAGTGAACTTTGTCAACCTCAGCCCACAAGCCAAAGTCGCAGCGCTGAAGTCCAAGTCTGTTGACATCATTTCCGACTTCTACAACGAGCACGACCTCAAGCTCAAGGAGTTCGGTGATGAGCTGGGCTTTGCGCCATGGCGCTCAGTTGGCCTGAACGTGTATGGCAACTCCATCGTGGTCAATCGTGAGTTCCTGGAGAAGAACAAGGAGTCGGTTGCCAAGTTCGTGGCTGTCACCCAGCGAGCCTATGAGGCATGCGTGAAAACCTTTGATCCGTGCCTTCAAGCCCTCATGGCCAGCGTCAGTGGGCTCAATGCCGACAACCAGCGCGACCAGTGGGAGCGTATCAAGACTTTGATGCGTGATGACACGACCACCAAGGTTGCATTGGGGGCATTCGATGGCGGTCGGGTGAAGGCCGACTATGAGCTGGTGGGTTCGCTCATTGGTATTGACAAGGCCTTTGATCCAGCCACGATGTTTTCTAACGAATATCTTGATAAGAAAATCCGCATGACCGGCCAGTGATCTCCAACTGGGCAGCCTCAGCAAACCCTCGGCTACACATTCCAGCTGTAGCTGGGGTGTCCCGGTGCCCCCAGCCTGTATTCGTCCCTATCTTAGGGTGATTGAGCAGGTCTCTTCGCAGAGATGTGACGAACCCCGACCATCTATATTCCTTTGACGTTTGAATGCCCTACTGCGAGCGGGGTGCCCGACAACGCCGGCGCCAATTCCCCACCAAAAACCCAAGGGGCAAAGCCCGACCAACTTTATTCCTGACGATCACTAATAAAGTCGAAAACAAGGCGCCCTTTTCAGCGTCCACCGTCGGAAGTCCAATTGCCGAAATCCCGAGGGCCAACCTACGGCATGGCCCTTCTGCAGCGAGTGCCGACGAGGGGTGCTGGCTGGCCGACTCACACCCATTGCCCCGATGCGGCTGTTTATCACATCTACCGGGGCAGGCCCGAAGGGCGACTGCATGAAGCAATGCGGTCGCAGTCCTTCTGAGACCAGTCCGGCACCGCGCCAGTGCCCGCTTTCCCTTCGCCTGGACTGGTGGCCCCGATCCAAAGGGAGCATGGTTGCCCCTGGATCTATCTGGCTGGCCAGGAGGATTTGCAGGATTTCCTCTGGAGGAAGCCATTGCGCCAGTGCTGTGAATCCACGACCGGGCGACCATGTCTATCCGCATGATCGCATTCGAAAATGGTCCACTTCCGGCACGGCAACGGTCATACGCCCACCAAAGCTGGGTGACGCCAGGAAGCCTTGACCGTTCGCTGAAGTGGGTAGTTCCGGATAGAGATCCTGGCCGAGACCTGGCTTCCGGCCGCCACGCTTGCGAACTACTTTCCGCCACGATGGGATCAACGGCCCCATACCCCTGTGCTCAATACGGGCCAGCGGTCTGTCTCCCTCCAGCGCGGAGAACATGCGGTCGGCTGGTGTGCCGAGGTCATCACGTTTTCTGAACACAAGAAAGCAGGCGGTCGTATTCCTTCTTCACGACCCGATAGCATTCACAAGTGCGCGCTTCCAGCCTGGGCCGATCCAGCACCCAGATGTGGCCTCGCGCATAGCGGATCAGTCCAGCGGCCTGCAGCTTGAGCGCCGCCTCGGTGACACCCTCGCGGCGCACGCCCAACATGTGGGCGATCAGTTCCTGTGTCATCACCACTTCGTTGTTGGACAAGCGGTCCAGAATGAGCAACAGCAGTCGGCCAAGCTGCTTTTCCAGCGTATGGTGGCGGTTGCACACAGCGGTCTGGCTCATCTGCGTGATCAGGGCCTGCGTGTAGTGCAGCATCAGGTGCATGACCGGTGCGGAACGCTCGAACTCATCCTTGACAACATCGGCATGTAGCCGGTATCCCATGCCCGCGCTTTGCACCACAGCGCGGCTCGGCGTCGAGCCATCACCCACGAAGGTGGCGAAGCCCAACAGGCCCTCAAATCCCACCAGGGCGATTTCTGCCGAAGCCCCATCTTCCAGCACGTTGAACAGCGAGACGATCGCGCTGGTGGGGAAGTACACGAAGCTCTGTTTCGCGCCGGACTCGTAGAGCACCTTGCCCAGAGTGAGGTCCACCTGCTCAAGCTGCGGTTTCCAACGTTGCCACTCGGCATCGGGCAAACAGGCCAGAAGCCTGTTCTGGCGTGGGTTGACGGGTTCCATGAAGTGTTCCTTCCCAAGGCAGTTTCGGTTTTGAACCCAACCGATCAGGGTGTCTGACAACTACGACTGCTCGTGTGATCTGCACCCTGCGGTGGTTCCACCGGTGCTTTGGTCAGCCCGGTGGTGCACATTCACCATCTCGCAAATTCCGCCCTCACTGGGCCAGGCTCGTGCAAGCTCGCCGCAAGCGCTGTTCAGCGTCTTTGGCGACCGCCTGCACATCGGGCTTGTCGACCATCTCCATCATCATCAGCGGATCCACGAACGCCACCGTGACGCGACCTTCGGCTTCCTGGCGCACAACCACGTTGCACGGCAGCAGCAGGCCGATGTCAGGTTCGGCCTGCAAAGCCTTGTAGGCCAACGGTGGGTTACAGGCGCCCAGAAT
Organism: Betaproteobacteria bacterium HGW-Betaproteobacteria-16; assembly: GCA_002840835.1. Taxonomy (GTDB): domain Bacteria; phylum Pseudomonadota; class Gammaproteobacteria; order Burkholderiales; family Burkholderiaceae_C; genus Hydrogenophaga. The sequence goes on from PHCQ01000085.1 coordinate 9,188, forward strand.
GCGGTAAGGCAGGATGTCGACGCCAAGCTTTTCCTTCATCGTGCCTTGGACGTCGATATCGCTGAGAACGCCAAAGCCCTCCTGCTTGAGCGCCGCCATGACGCGCTCAACGGCGTCGTCAAAAGGAAGAGCCATGGTGGTATTGAATCCATACATATTGGTATCTCCTCGCTGGTCGATGGACCAGCAACCTGCAACAACCTGGGTGATGAACAACGCGCGAGTGGCCGGCACTGTCGCAGGTCACGGAGGCCGCGGGGGGATCACCCGTGTGCCGGCGCGACGCGCCAGAATGGCCGATGCATCTGCCAGCGCGCCGATGCCTGCCATGCCGCCCGTTCGATTCACGAAATCGCACGCGGCTTGCACCTTGGGCCCCATGGAACCGGAGGCAAACTTGAGTGCACCAAGTTCCTGCGGCGTCACATCACCCAGCGCGCACTGGGCCGCCGTACCCCAGCCCGTGAACACCGCCGACACGTCGGTCAGCATGAGGAAAGCGTCGGCCTGCAACTCGGCGGCCAGCAGACCACTGGCGTGGTCCTTGTCAATCACGGCCTCCACACCCAGGTAGGCGCCGTCGGCGCGCTGCGCCACAGGAATGCCGCCGCCTCCAGCGCAGATCACGGTCACTCCCTGCGTCACCAGCAGGCGGATGACCTCGATCTCGAGAATACGCACCGGTTTGGGTGAAGCTACCACGCGACGCCAGGAGTTGCCGTCGCGCGTGATGGACCAGCCGCGCTGCTCAGCCAGCCGCTTCGCATCGTTTTCGCTGTAGACAGAACCGACAGGCTTGCTCGGGGCGCCAAACGCGGGGTCGTTTGGGTCCACCTCGACCTGTGTCAACAGCGTGGCAAAACGCGCTGCTCCCGCGTAGGCATTGTCCAGCTCCTGTTGCAACACGTAGCCGATCATTCCCTCGGTCTCGGCGCCGAGCACGTCGAGCGGAAAGGCACTCTTGCCAGCGGCCTCGCCCTGCAGCGCGAGCAAGCCCACCTGCGGCCCATTGCCGTGGGTAATGACCAACTGGTGCCCTTCGGCCATGAGTGCCGCCAGCGCCTGGGCCGCGATGCGAATATTGTCCCGCTGCGTCGCGGCGCTCACCGGCTCGCCGCGGCGCAGCAAGGCGTTTCCTCCGAGCGCGACCACCACGCGTGCCATTTCAACCTCCCAAGGTGGCGACCAGCACCGCCTTGATGGTGTGCATGCGGTTCTCCGCCTGGTCGAACACGATGGAGGCCGGGCTCTCGAACACCTCGTCGGTGACTTCCATGGCGGTGATGCCGTGCAGCCGCTCGATCTGCGCGCCCACTTCGGTCTCGGTGTTGTGGAAGGCCGGCAGACAGTGCATGAAGCGCACGCGTGGGTTGCCGCTCAGCGCCATTGCCTCGGCGTTGACCTGGTAGGGCAACAACAGCCGGATGCGCTCGGCCCAGACCGATTCAGGTTCGCCCATGGAAACCCAGACATCGGTGTAGAGAAAGTCGCAACCCTTCACACCTGCGGCGACGTCCTCGGTCAGCAAGATACGCGCGCCACTTTCCCGGGACAGTGCCGACGCTTCATCAACAATGGCCGGGTCAGGCCACAGCGAGGCCGGCCCGCACAGGCGCACGTCCATGCCCAGCTTGGCGGCCCCGATCAGCAGCGAGTCGCCCATGTTGTTGCCAGTGTCGCCGAGGAAGCAGAAAGCGATCTCGCGCAGCGGCTTCTCGCAGTGCTCGCGCATGGTCAGCAGGTCGGCCAGAATCTGCGTCGGGTGGAACTGGTCGGTCAGGCCGTTGTAGACCGGCACACCCGACCACTTCGCCAGCGTCTCGACCACCGTCTGGCCAAAGCCACGGTATTCGATCGCGTCGTACACACGCCCCAGTACCCGCGCCGTGTCCTTGATGGATTCCTTGTGGCCGATGTGGCTGCCCGAAGGCCCCAGATAGGTGACCGTGGCCCCCTGGTCGTGCGCAGCCACCTCGAAGCCGACGCGCGTGCGCGTCGAGTCTTTCTCGAAGATGAGCGCGATCTCCTTGCCGCGCAGCATCGGCTGTTCGGTACCGGCGTATTTGGCCGCTTTCAGGTCAGCGGCGAGCTTGAGCAGGAAGCCGATCTCGCCCGCCGTGAAGTCGCGCAAAGTCAGGAGGCTGCGGTTTTTCAGGTTGAATGCCATGGTGTTTCCTTGTCAGGCCTCACGCCAGATGGGGCAGGTCATGCAGTGCCCGCCGCCACGACCACGACCGAGCTCGCTGCCGCGGATGGTGATGACTTCGATGCCCGCCTTTCGCAGCAAGGTGTTAGTGTGCGTGTTGCGGTCGTAGCCGATCACCACGCCCGGTTCGATGGCCACCACGTTGTTGCCGTCGTCCCACTGTTCGCGCGCTTGCTCGTAGCCGTCGCCACCGGTGGGAATGACCCGCAGCTGCTTCAGGCCGAGGCACTGCGCCACCACTTCGAACAGCGGTTGGCTTTCTCGCCTGTAGTCGATGTCTCCGCGGTCGGTCGGGTACAAGCTGTGGCAGACGATCTGCGCCGCCACGTCCACGAAGCTGGTCACGGTGTCGCGGTCGCAGAACGAGAACACGGTGTCCAGGTGCATGGCAGCGCGAGACTGCGGCATCTGGCAGGCCACCAAGCGTTTGACGGCACCAGCGGCGAACAAGGCCTGCGCCAGCTGCCCCACTGCCTGCGGTGTGGTTCGCTCGCCCATGCCGATCAGGACCACACCGTTGCCGATTGGCATGATGTCGCCGCCCTCCAGCGTGGCCGGGCCATGGTCCACGTCAGGGTCGCCCCACCACACCGGGAAGCCGGCCTGCGCAAACAGCGGGTGGTGCCGGTACACCGCCGCGGTCAGCAGCGTTTCCTGGCGCCGCGCGGGCCAGTGCATGGGATTGAGGGTGACCCCGCCGTAGATCCAGGCGCTGGTGTCGCGCGTGAACAGCATGTTGGGTAGCGGTGGCAGCACGAAGCCGTCGGCCCCCAGGTAGGGCCCGAACATCCCGGTCGGCTTGAACGGCAGGTCGTGCACCGCCACGCCACCAATGAGGTAGCGGGCCAGCGTCTCGGCAGGCAGTTCCCACAGCCAGCCTTTGAGCTCGTCGAGCATGCCCACGCCCACGTGGTCGGGTGTGATCTTGCGTTGCAGCACCCACTCGCGCGCGGCCGGCATGGCCAGGGTCTCGCTGAGCAACTCGCCCATTTCCAGCACCTCGACGCCACGGTCCTGCATCTTGGAGACGAAATCGAAATGATCGGTGCGCGCCTGCTGCACCCAGAACACGTCGTCGAACAACAGCCCGTCGCAGTTCGCGGGCGTGAGGCGTTCGTGTGCCAGGCCGGGCGCGCTCACCAGCACCCGCCGCAGCTTGCCCACTTCGGAATGGACGCCCAGCCCGGGGGCCTTTGCCTCGCTGGTGACGGCCGCGCTCATAGCAGCACCGCCGCGCTCAGGCTGGCCATGCAGAGCAGCGCCAGAAAAAGCATCAGGGGCCAGATGAACCGCACCCAGCGCTGGTAGGGAACCCGACCAATGGCCAGCGCGCCCACCACCACGGCGTAGGTCGGCGTGACCAGATTGGTGATGCCGATCGCCGTCTGGAACGCGGTCACGGCCAGATCACGCGGCACACCGGCGAAATCGGACAGCGGCGCCAGAATGGGCATGCTCAGCACCGCAAGCCCCGAGGTGGAGGGCACCAGCAGGCTGAGCAGGCCTTCGGTGGCGAACAGCGCGTTGACAAAGGCCACATCGGACATGCCGCTGATCCAGCCTTCAAAGGTGTTCAGGATGGTGTCGGTGATCTTGCCCTGGTCCATGATCACCACGATGCCGCGCGCCAGACCGATCACCAGGGCCACGCCCAACAGGTCGCGCGAACCGTCGACGAAGGCGGTGGTGAAGGGCTTCTCGCCCATCCAGGCCACCAGGCCCACCGCAATGGCCGAGGCAAGGAACAGCGCCGACATCTCTGCCATCCACCAGCCCTGCGAGGCCACGCCCCAGACCATGGCGACGAAAGTGGCGCCGAACATCAACAGGATGAGCTGCTGCCGCCCGGTGAGCAGTGCTTCGCGATGCGCTTCCTGATTGCGCAGAAAATGGGCCTCGTTGGATGCCTTGAGGTCGGCCACCAGCGATTTCGATGGATCCTTTCGAACGCGCTCCGCGTAACGCATCACATAGACCACGCAGATCAACCATCCCAGCGCCAGGATCACCAGCCGAAGGGCCAGGCCCTGGGTGAACGGAATGCCGGCCGCGTTGGAGGCGATGGCGGTGGAGAACGGGTTGATGGTGGAGCCGATCACGCCGATGCCGGCGCCCACCATGATCACGGCCACACCGGCGATGGCGTCATAGCCCACCCTGATCATCAGCGGGATCAGCAGCACGTAGAAGGCCAGCGTCTCTTCCGCCATGCCGTAGGTCGTGCCGCCTGCGGCAAACAGCAACATCAGTGCCGGGATCATCCATTTTTCGCGGCCCTTCAGGCGCAGCATCACGCGCTCGATGCCGGTATTGATAGCCCCAGTGGCATTCACCACCCCCAGAAAACCACCGATGACCAGCACGAACAGCGACACGTCGATGGCGTTGGCCATGCCTGTGCTCTGGTTGTAGAAACCGGTGATGGGCGCCATCAGCACATCGAAGACACCTTGCTGCGAGGCCTCCACCACCTGGTAGGTGCCGGGCACCGGAGCGTCCTTGCCCAAGGCTTCGTTGGCCGCGCGTTGGTATTGGCCGGCGGGCAGGATCCACGTGAGGACAGCCATCACGATGATCAGCGCAAACAGAATGCTGTAGGCGGTGGGGAAACGGTCCTGAATGCTGGGCGCAGCCGTGAGAGGCGCCTTCGGGCTGGTTGAGATATTCATGGTGTCTGACTCCAGTGAAGCTGACATGGCGGGCTCCTGGCAATGCGTCGCACACCATGCTGCGCCTGCGACCAACCATTCACGTTGATCTCACTCAAGAATCCGCGAGCCTTTCAAGAAAAAACGCCGCCCACCTTCCTGGCCAACGGTTGACATGAGCAATTCGTGAGCCAATAGCCTGCCCATTGCGCAAGCTCAATTCCATCTTCATCGAGGGGGCAAAAAATAGGTCGACTTTTGACGGTGTCTGCGCTGGCGGGCGCCGGCAATGGCGCCTGAGCCCCACACGGGTCCTTCATTTGCAGCGGGTTGATCGCGTGTCCAATGATCTTTCAAGCGAAGCAGTGCAGCTGGGTCCAGCCGGCCTGCTCGGCGATCTGGTGATTCCTGCACAGGCACTTGGGCTGGTCTTGTTCGTGCACGGCAGCGGCAGCAGTCGCAAGAGTCCACGCAACCGAGGTGTGGCTTCGGTGCTGCAGCAACACCACCTGGCCACCCTGCTGTTCGACCTGCTGACCGAGGAAGAAGCCCTGGACCCTTCCAACGTGTTCGACATTGAGCTCTTGGCGCGGCGCACGGTACAGGCCATTCGATGGGTGGAGCAACATCCTGACGCGAGGCGATATCCCCTGGGCTTGTTCGGGGCCAGCACGGGAGCGGCGGCAGCATTGGTGGCTTCCGTGCAGTGTGGCGACCAGGTGAAGGCAGTGGTGTCGCGCGGCGGGCGACCTGACCTCGCTGGCGCATGGCTCGCTCAGGTGAGGGCGCCTACCCTGCTGATTGTGGGTGGGTTGGACACCCACGTACTGTCGCTGAACCAACAGGCGATGCGCCATCTGACTTCATCCAAACGTCTCGAACAGGTGCCCGGTGCAGGTCACCTGTTCGAAGAGCCTGGCGCATTGAGCAGCGTGGCGGCTTTCGCCACCAGCTGGTTTGAAAAGTACCTCACCAAGGAACGGCCATCATGAACAACCCGCAATGGACCCCGGCGGAGCCAGTACCTGATCCGCGCCATGCAGCGCTACTGCAGCCCAGGGCATCGACGGTCTGTCGGCGCTTCGAGGACCGGACTCAGGCGGGTCGTGCGCTCGCTGAAGTGCTCATGTCGATGGACCTGAAGCCACCGTTGCTGGTGCTGGCCTTGCCACGCGGTGGTGTTCCGGTGGCCGCCCAGGTCGCTCGCACCCTGAAGGCACCGCTGGATTTGTTGCTCGTGCGCAAGATCGGCGCCCCCACCCACCCGGAACTCGCCGTGGCAGCTGTGGTCGAGGGCTCGCCGCCGGACGTGATCTTCAACCCCGAGACCGCCGATCTGCCTGGCGTGAATGCGGCCTACATCGAGTCCATGTTGCCCGCCGCGCTGCGTGAGATCGAACGCCGCAGGATGGTGTACCTCAAGGGCAGAGCCCCGCACCCGATGGCAGACGCCACCGTGATCGTGGTGGACGATGGCATTGCCACCGGAACCACCATGAAAGCAGCGCTGCAGGCGCTGCGCCAGCGGCGGCCCGCCCGCCTGATCGTGGCGGTACCGGTGGCGCCGTACCAGAGCGTGGTGACATTGAGCGATGAGGCTGACGACGTGATCTGCCTGGTCGAACCCAGGCCGTTCCGCGCCATCGGTCTCCACTACCTGGACTTCCATCAGCTGAGCGATGGCGAGGTGTGCGAGGCACTTGCAGATGCAGATGCAGAGGCCAGCCGAGCGTCGCAACCGAATCCATCGTCACCAGACCGGCGTTGAAGCCAACGCTGGCATCGAACACGCATCGAACACGCACCGATCACGTCGCGAACGATGGGGATGGGGGACGGGTGCACTCTTTTGACGATGTCGGGCCGCCAAACCGGTGGGGGAACGCCTGTGGAAAGTCGATCGAGGGCTCAGTCTCTTTCAGGTTTGGTGATCGGCGCCATCTGAACAGAGGGGTGCTCAAGCCCGAACCGGATCAGCGACGCGGTGCTGTCGAGCTGGAGCTTTTCGAGAATGTGGGCTTTGTGCGAGCTGACGGTCTTGATAGAAAGGTGCAAGGCCTGAGCGATATCAGTCAGGCGTTCGCCCGCTACGATGCGCTGCATGATCTCCAGCTCGCGGTTGGACAGGACGCTCAGGTCTGAAGGCGGGCGCCGACCGTTGAGCTGCTGCACCACCCGCTCTGCCAGCGCTGCGGTCACGAACACGCCACCAGCGACCACTTTTCGCACCGCAGCCACCAGTTCCTCGCTGGCGGTGTCCTTGGTCACAAAGCCGCTGGCACCCGCCTGAAAGGCGCGCAGCGCGTATTGTTCCTCGCTGTGCATGGTCAACACCAGCACAGCCACATCGGGAAACCCGCTCTTGATGCGCCGGACGAGTTCCAGCCCGTTCATGCCGGGCAAGGACAGATCTGCGATGACCAGATTGAACGGCTCTCGTTTGAGAAACTCGAGCGCCTGGAAACCGGTCCCCGCCTCGGTGATGGACCATTGGCTTCCTTGCGGATCGAGCAGGCGCTTGAGCCCCTCACGCACCACGGTGTGATCGTCTACCAGCAGCAGTCGCAGCGAGGCCTCTTCTCTCAATCCGGAAAGCGTACGCTCATTCATGTGTAACGCCGCAGCATTCCACAGCGGAATGGGAATGGAAAATGTGTGGCATACACAGGGTAACCTTCGCTCTGCGCGCTGCGGGGAGAGCTTGCTGGGGGGCGGCCCGGTGCTGCGCTCATGCACAGGCCTTTCTTATTCGAGTGCGCCATGTCCCGAGCTCTCGAAGAAAGGTGCGATCGGTTCGTGGGCGTCTTCGTCAGATACATGAGGAAATGGGGGCAGTGTCAACGGCACACGCGCCGTCAGCCTCGCACCACCGCTCCGGGCGTTGCCCACGGTGAGCCGTCCACCCAGCATCAGCACACGTTCGCGAATCCCCAGCAAGCCGAACGAGCCGGCGCGGCGTGCCTGCGGCACCCGGGGAAAACCGATGCCGTTGTCCTGGATGACCAGATGCAGCTCCTGGTCTTGCCGCTCCAACGTGATGGACACGCGGGTTGCCTGCGCGTGGCGCGTGATATTCGTCAGCGCCTCCTGCACGATGCGGTAGACCGTGATGATCAGTTTGGGTTGCAGGGTATCCAGGCCTTTGTCCAACTGCAATTCGGCCTTGATGCCGCTGCGCCGGCTGAATGCCTGCACCTGCCAGTCGATGGCCTCTGCAAGGCCCAGGTCGTCCAGCATCAGCGGGCGCAGGTCCATGGCGATGCGGCGTGCCGAGGCAACGGTTTCGTCCAGCATGTCCAGGACGCCCCTTGCACGATTCACCACGGCTGGGTTCGGGTGCTCGCGCATGCAGGCGCTGATCTCCAGCTTCATGGCAGACAGCTTCTGCCCCAGCTCGTCGTGCAGCTCGCGGGCAATCCGCTGGCGCTCTTCCTCGCGCGCCTCTACCAGGCTGGCAGACAGTTCCCGCAAGGCGCGGCGTGAGCGCAGCAGGTTCTTCTTCTCACGCGTGCGCTGGGTGATGTCGTTGATGACCATTTGAATGATCTTGCGATCGCCATCTGGCAACGTACCCACCACCAGTTCGACCTCACGCACCGTGCCATCGGCACGCCGGATGGCCCCTGTCAGGACTGAGATCGCATCTTCATCTCCCAGGGCCTGCATATGGCCTTTAACAGTGGCTTGTGACGAAGGTGTGAGAAATTCGAAGATGGACCGCCCCACCAGAGCTGAGGGTTCGTTCAGACCCGTCAGCTGTGCGATGGCACGGTTGGCAAACACCACCTGTTCCCCTTCGGTGATCCAGACGGCCACCGGAACGCGTTCGAAAAGCGAGCGCAGCCGCTGATTGAGCTGATCGATGACCGAGTTCATTCGGCGCAATTCACTCATGTCGCGCAGCAGCGCGGTGTAGTAGGTCTGGGTGCCCGTAGGCTGTACCACTTCGCTCCTGAAAATGGCCGCCTCCAGCGGAAACTCCTCGCCATTGGAACGAAGCCCCACCACGCGGTTATGTTGGCCCATGGCCCGCTCGATCTGTCCGGAAGCCTGGAAGCTCTGGACATGCAGCGCGTGCTGTGCGCGAAGGCGCTCGGGGATGAGTTGCGAGAGGGGCATGCCCAGGGCTTGCGCCCGGGTCAACCCGAACATCGCCAGCCCGGCCGGGTTGATCATGACGATGCGCTGCTGCTCATCAATCATGACCACACCTTCCATCGCAGCGTGGGCGAGCTGCGATTCCGTCACCGCCTTTAGCGAGTCAATAAGGTTGGACACAGGAGGGTTGATCAAATGGGCTCCCCGAAAGCGTTCGTATGTGCAGGGGAGCACCCAATGAGCTCAATGCCCTCCCCGGCTGCATTACCCGTTTCTGTGCATGTGATTAGGAACGGGTCGAATTACGCGACACTTTTACCGGGCTTCTCGATGCAAATCAAGCTCAGATGTCGGAATAGGAATTATCTGGTCCAGCCATAGGAATCCCGCACCTGACATAACGCGCGTTTCCGAGCGCACGGTCTGCCGCAATCCGATGGCGCGGCGATACGGGCTGCGGCATGCTTCTGTTGACGATGTTTCCCGTCTGTCCGCCATCCAGGAGTTCATCTTGATCAACCCGACCGTCCTCACCACACCGGTCGCCGCTGTGGCGGCCAAACCAGCCGTTGGGTTTTCGCCCGCAGGGCGTGGCAGCCTGGCCGATCTGCTTCACATGCTGGGTGATGATCTGGCCGAACACCCTGACGCGCGTGATGCCGCGGCCCAGTTGGCGGTGGGCCTTCGCCGTGTGCCCGCGGGACAGCACCTGATCCAAATGGGGGCGCTATCGGTGGCGCTGTATTTTGTGCACACCGGTACCTTCAAGATCGCACGCAGCGACGAGGACGGGTATGAGCAGGTGCTGGCATTGGCCGGTCGGGGGGAGGTGATTGGCTACGACGCGCTGTGTGTGCAAGAGAACCCCACGAGCGCGGTGGCCCTGGAAGATTCCACGGTGTACGTGGTCCTGCGGTCAGACCTGGCGACATTCAGCCGACAGGTGCCGGCGTTCGGCCGGGAATTGCATCGAACGGCAAGTCTGGCGCTGGCCCGAACCAACGATCTGGTTGACGTGATGGCCGCGGTGTCCTCCGAAGTCCGTCTGGCGCGCTTCCTGCTGCAACTGTCAAGGCAGATGACGGCCAAAGGTCAGTCGTCGCGGCGCTTTATTCTGCGCATGGGTCGACGTGACCTGGCGAGCATGCTGGGCGTCGCGCATGAAACGGTAAGTCGGGCATTCACGACGCTTTCGATGGCGCGGCTTCTGCATGTGAACGACCGCGACGTGGAAATACTTGACATCGAGGGCTTGCGGGCGTTTTCGCGTTGTACGCGCAGACCTCAGGAAGAAGCGGGCCTGCCCAGAGCCCGCCGTCTCGCCACCCAGCGCGGTGACTCCCGCGCCGCGGCACGTCTGCAAGCACTCCCGGCCTGACCGGAGCGACGACATGACGCTTGCCATGTCCGCGCCGATTGCATCTCGCATTGACCAACTGTCGCTCAGGGTGGCTCTGCAGCGGCCTGGTGGTCGTGCGGGTCCATCTGACTCAGACGTCCGGTTGAATGTCAACGGCCCCCAGCACCTCCACTGGCTGGCCAGTGGCCACATCGGTACCCTGGCCGACGCCTATGTGCACGGTGACTTCGACCTGGAAGGCGACTTTGAAGATTTGATTGATTTGGCTTCCGAGCTGGCAGGCGATCGGGCGACGGTGGACGGGCCGTTGGTCGTGGGTGAGCTGTTGCGCCATCTGTTCGGGCGCTGGCTCGATCTGCGGCGGGTGCACGCC
>PHCQ01000008.1 GCA_002840835.1 Betaproteobacteria bacterium HGW-Betaproteobacteria-16
GGCGGGCTGGGCGCTGGTGCGCGACAAGGTGATCAACAAGGAATACGACGCCTCGCACTTCCTCAGCCCCATGCCGCTGGCCATGAGCATGGGCCTGGGGTCGAATGCTGTGCCCACCAACGTGGCCACCATCCAGAACATCAATGGCCAGGCCATCACGATGTCGATCCGCCACAAGGACAACCGCGACCCGAAAAACTGGAAGGGATTCAAGTTCGGCATTCCGTTCGACTACTCGATGCACAACTTCCTGTTGCGCTACTTCCTGGCAGAACACGGCATCAACCCCGACACCGACGTGCAGCTGCGCGTGATCGCGCCGCCCGAGATGGTGGCCAACCTGCGTGCCGGCAACATCGACGGCTTCCTCGGCCCAGATCCCTTCAACCAGCGCGCCGTCTACGAGGAAGTGGGCTACCTGCACACGCTCACCAAAGACCTGTGGCACGGTCACCCCTGCTGCGCTTTCGGCACCACCACCGAGTTCATCCAGCAGAACCCGAACACGTTTGCCGCCCTGTACCGCGCGGTGCTCACGGCCGCTGCCATGGCGCGCCAGCCCAAGAACCGTGAACTCATCGCCAAGGTGATCGCGCCTTCGCAGTACCTGAACCAGCCCGAGATCGTGGTCAAGCAGGTGCTCACCGGCACCTACGCCGACGGCCTGGGCAAGATCCAGAAGGTACCCGACCGCGCCGACTTCGACCCCATGCCCTGGCAGAGCATGGCGGTGTGGATGCTCACTCAGATGCAGCGCTGGGGTTACGTGAAGGGCGATGTCGACTACAAGGCCATCGCCGAGAAGGTGTTCCTGATCACCGACGCGCGCAAGCACATGAAGGACCTGGGCCACGAGTTCACCGCCGGCCCCACCTACACCAAGCACACCATCATGGGCAAGGAGTTCGACTCCTCCAAGGCGGCTGCTTACGCGAAGAGCTTCGCAATTCAAAAGAGCTAACCCCCGCCGCGCTGCGCGCGACCCCCTTGAAAGGGGGCAATGCCTGTGGCCCGGCGGAGCCGGTTCCACGGCATTTCTGGATTCAGACACTTCGCGCCGGAAAGACTGTTGAGTTGCGGCCCACGATATTGGAGTTTGTGAAATGAAGATATTCAGTCTCAATGCGCGCGCCGCCGTGGTCTCGCTGCTGCTGCTCGTGTGTTTCCTGGGCCTGTGGCAACTCGGCTCGACGGCGGTGTCGGTGGGTGGTTCTGGCGCAGGGCTGTCGGCCGAGGAAATCGAGTACCTGGAGATGATGGGCAAGGACCCGGGGGCCGAGAAGAGCAGTGGCTTTCCGCCGCCGCTGGAAGTGGCCAAGGTGAGCTGGGGGCACTTGTCCGACCCGTTCTACGACAAGGGCCCGAACGACAAGGGCATCGGGATTCAGCTGGGTCATTCGCTGGCGCGCGTGGCAGCAGGTTACCTGCTGGCCATGGCGGTGGCGATCCCGCTGGGCTTCCTCATCGGTATGTCGCCGCTGATGCGCAAGGCGTTTGACCCCTTTGTGCAGGTGCTCAAGCCCATCAGCCCCCTGGCCTGGATGCCGCTGGCGCTCTACACGCTGAAAGACTCTGATGTGAGCGGCATCTTCGTCATCTTCATCTGTTCCATCTGGCCCATGCTGATCAACACCGCGTTTGGTGTGGCCTCGGTGAAGCGCGAATGGCTCAACGTGGCCAGCACGCTCGAAGTGAATCCGTTGCGCAAGGCCTTCCTGGTGATCCTGCCCGCCGCAGCACCCACCATCCTCACCGGCATGCGCATCAGCATGGGCATCGCCTGGCTGGTGATCGTGGCAGCCGAAATGCTGGTGGGTGGCACCGGCATCGGCTACTTCGTCTGGAACGAGTGGAACAACCTGTCGCTGACCAACGTGATCTTTGCCATTCTGGTGATCGGGGTGGTGGGCATGCTGCTCGACCTGATGTTTGCGCAACTGCAGAAGGTGGTGACTTATGTGGAGTGAATCCGCCGAACGCCTGGAAGCGGCAGTGCTCCCGGCCACCTCACCCCTCACCTCACCCGCCACACCGAAAGCGTCCCCGATGACCGGTTTCCTCAAAGTCGAACAGCTCGCCAAGGCCTACCAGGCCGACAAGCCGGTGTTTGCCGACGTGTCGTTCACCATCGACAAGGGTGAGTTCGTCTGCATCATCGGCCACAGCGGCTGCGGCAAGACCACCATCCTCAATGTGCTTGCCGGGCTGGACACCGCCACCGCTGGCCACTGCTTCATGGACGGTCGCGAAATCGCCGGCCCCAGCCTGGAGCGGGGCGTGGTGTTCCAGAGCCACGCGCTCATGCCCTGGCTCACCGTGCGGCAGAACATCGCGTTCGCGGTGAAGTCGCGCTGGCCCGACATGCCGCGTGCCGAACTCAACGCGCACGTGGAAAAGTTCGTGGCGCTGGTGGGCCTGAGCCCAGCCATCGACAAGAAGCCCAGTCAGCTCTCTGGCGGCATGAAGCAGCGCGTGGGCATTGCGCGGGCTTTTGCCATCCAGCCCAAGATGCTGCTGCTCGACGAGCCCTTCGGCGCGCTGGACGCGCTCACGCGCGGCACCATCCAGGACGAGCTGATGGCCATCGTGAACGAGACGCACCAGACCGTTTTCATGATCACCCACGACGTGGACGAAGCCATCCTGCTGGCCGACCGCATCCTGCTGATGACGAACGGGCAGGAGACCGATCAGGGCTACCGGCCTGGCGGCATGGCCGAGGTGGTGGTGAACCCGTTGCCGCGCCAACGCACGCGCGCGCAGCTGCACCACCTGGATGGCTACTACGAACTGCGCAACCACATTGTCGATTTCCTGGTCAGCAGGGCCAAAGCCCACTGACCGTTTCTTCATTTCCTTTTCTTCAACACAAGCAACGAGGCAACACATGAGCCGACTCGACGTCACCGAAAAAATCATCAACACCAAGGTCACCAAAGGCCTGAGCTGGGCCGACGTGGCCAAGAAGGTGGGCCAGTCCAAGGAATGGACCACCGCACTGTGCCTGGGCCAGATGACCGCCACGCCGGCGCAGGCCAAGGTGCTGGGCAAGATCTTTGGTCTGTCCACCGAAGAGCAGAAGTGGCTGATGGTTGTGCCCTACAAAGGCTCGCTGCCTACCAGCGTGCCCACCGATCCATTGATCTACCGCTTCTATGAGCTGGTGAATGTTTATGGCACCACCTTCAAGGAACTGATTCATGAAGAGTTCGGCGACGGCATCATGAGCGCGATCGATTTCAAGATGGACATGCAGCGCCAGGCCGACCCGAATGGGGATCGGGTGAACATCGTGATGTCGGGCAAGTTCCTGCCCTATAAGCAGTACTAACCCCCCGCCGCGCTGACGCGCTACCCCCCTTGAAAAGGGGGCGGCAGCTCGGGCCGGCGGAGCCGGACCCTTGCTGCCTCTGGATGGGGCCACGTCACGCGCCGCATTCGTTCTGAAAGTTGATCACGTCATGGAACCTCGACCGCCCTTGCCGCCTTTCACCTTTGAGACCGCCACACAGAAAGTGCGCATGGCCGAGGACGCGTGGAACTCCCGCGACCCGGACCGGGTGGTCAAGGTCTACACCGAAGACACGCGTTGGCGCAACCGCGCGGAGTTTCCGGTGGGGCGGGATGAGGTGCATGCTTTCCTGGTGCGCAAGTGGGCGAAGGAACTGGACTACCGGCTCATCAAGGAGCTGTGGGCGTTTGATGCCAACCGCATCGCAGTGCGCTTCGTCTATGAGTGGCGCGACGATTCGGGGCACTGGTTCCGTTCGCATGGCAACGAGAACTGGCAGTTCAACGAGCTGGGCTACATGGAGCAGCGCCACGCCAGCATCAACGACCGACCGATCCATGAGAGTGAGCGGCTGTTCCACTGGCCGCTGGGCAGGCGGCCCGACGAACATGCGGGCTTGAGCGCGCTGGGATTGTGACGGCGGGCACCTGTTGAGCGGTATTTCCTGTTCACGGCTCAAGCCCGTCGGGTTTGTGTCGAAAGACCCTTTGGGCTGGTGAACTAGGAGCTGGGTGATGACAAACAACATGGCGGGCGGTGCAGCAGCAGCGGGCACCAACGGAACTGACCGCGGTGCGGCGGTCGAGCAGCACATCGCGGCGATTTCATCGCTGTCGGAATCGCTGCTGCGTGGCGTCGATGTGGCGCTGGACGAAGTGAGCAGCGTGAACCTCTCGACGCAGCTGCTGTCGGTCAACGCACGCATTGAGGCGGCGCACGCCGGCGCAGCCGGTGGCAGCTTCGCGGTGGTGGCCAGCGAAATGAACCGCCTTTCCAGCGAGGTCAAGACGCTCACCGAGCGGCTGCGCGGCAACGCCCAGCAGACCGGTGTGCAGATGCGGCACGCGGTGCAGGGCTATGTGACGCAGGTGCGCGATGCCCGGTTGTGCGAGCTGGCGCTCACCAACATCGATTTGATCGACCGCAACCTCTACGAACGCAGCTGCGACGTGCGCTGGTGGGCCACCGATGCGGCCGCCGTGGATTGCGCGCGCGAACCCAGTGAAGAACGCCGACGCCATGCGCAAAGGCGCCTGGGACAGATCCTGGATTCGTACACCGTCTACAGCGACCTGGTGCTGGTGGACACCCAGGGCACGGTGCTGGCCAACGGCCGCCCGGCACAGTTCGACAGCCTGGGTGCCGATGTGTCTGGCAGCGACTGGTTCACGCAGGCCCTGGCCTCGCGCGACGGCAGCGAGTTCGCCTGCTCCAGCGTGCATGCATCCGAACTGGTTAACGGCCAGCGCGTGCTGGTATACGCCTGTGCGGTGCGCGAAGGTGGCGACGTGCGAGGCAAGGTGCTGGGTGTGCTGGGCATCCTGTTCAACTGGGACGCGCTGGCGCTCACCATCGTGCGCCGCACACCGCTCACGACAGACGAATGGACCCGCACCCGGGTCTGCATCATCGACGACAGCGGTCGCGTATTGGCCGACTCCCAAGCCGACGGCCCGGCGCGCATCGACCTGAGCGGCTGGAAGCCCTTGCTGGCGCAGCCACGAAGTTCGGCCGTGCTGCGGGTGGATGGCAAACCCACCTGCGTGGCACATGCCGCGTCACCGGGCTATGAGACCTACCGCACGGGCTGGCATTCGCTGATCTTGCAGGGCGTGTCGGAGGTTGAGGCGCGCACGCACTGAGCCTGCCGACTCAGCGAGCCGCTGCCTTGGGAAACAGCGCCACGGCAGGCAAGCCTTTGAAATGTGCGTCGCAGGTCAGCAGTTCGGCGCCATGTTGCACGGCTGTGGCGTACACCACAGCGTCGGCAGTGGCGAGTTTGTGCCGGCGGTGCAAATCGGCAGCCAGCAGCGCTGTCGCCGTGTCCAGCGGTTCCACGCGGCATTTCAAGGTGTAGGCGATCACTTGATCGGCTTGAGCCTCGCCGAGCTCGCGCCACAGCCATTTGGAGAGCTCCAGCTGCACGATGGTGGGCACGATGCAGAGCGTCTTTTCCGGGAACTCCTTGGCCAGCTTCTTGCCAATGGGGGAACCCACCAGCCATTCGATCCACGCTGAGGTATCGACCACGCGCAAAGGTGCCGCCATCAGTAGCGGTCCTTACGGTCACGGTAGTTTTCTTTGCTCGCACCTTTGGCGATGCCGGCCAACGCCTCCAACTGAGGCACCGGCATCATGAGCACACCCTTGTCTTTAGGAATGAACACGAATTCCTGCCCAGCTTCCCAGTGCAGCTCTTCGCGCACGGCTTTCGGGATGGAGATTTGGAATTTGCTGGAGAGAGTGGCTGTGGTTCGCATATTCTGGCTCGATTTCTATCGATATTGAATTGGTAAGAATACTGCAAATGACCTTCGGCAGGAAGTCACCCCGGCAGCGGAATCCACTCCTGGTCATCCCCCGGCGGCAGCGGAATGCGCCCTGCCTGCCAGTCGGCCTTGGCCTGTTCGATGCGCTCCTTGCGCGACGACACGAAGTTCCAGAACACGTGGCGTTCGCCCAGCGGTTCGCCGCCGAAGATCATCAGCGTGCTCTTCTCGCGGGCGGTGATCACGGCGTCCTCGTCGTCGCCAAAAACCAGCAGCTGACCGGGCACATAGGTCTGGCCGGCGTGCTCGACTTCGCCGTGTGCCACGTACACCGCCTGTTCGCTGTGACCGCCCGGCAGGGTTTTGGATGCGCCGGCCTGCCATTCGGTGTGCAGATAGAACAGTGGCGAGTGCGTGCGCACCGGGCTGGTCATGCCGTAGGCGCTGCCGGCGATCAGGCGCATCCACACGCCATCCGCCTCCTGCACCGGCAGGTCGGCAGCGGGGTAGTGGGTGAAGGCAGGGTCGGTTTCTTCGTCGGCTTCGGGCAGGGCCACCCACAGCTGCATCAGCTCCAGCCCACCGCCCGCGAACGATTCCGGGTGGCTGAAGCGTTCGGAGTGCGTGATGCCGCGCCCGGCCGTCATCCAGTTCACGTCGCCCGGCACGATGGATTGCTGCACGCCCAGGCTGTCGCGGTGCATCACCTGGCCGCTGAGCAGGTAGCTCACGGTGGACAGGCCGATGTGCGGGTGCGGACGCACGTCGGCGGCGCGCGTGTCTTCCGCTGCCATGGTGACCGGGCCGGCGTGGTCCACGAAGATCCACGGGCCCACCATGCGGCGTTTTGCATACGGCAGCACGCGCTTCACGGTGAGGCCGTGGCCAAGGTCGGCGGGGCGGGCGGTGATCACCATTTCCAGCATCGGGGTTTCCTTTTCTGAATGCGTGTGGGGGTGCGCACATTCTCACGGCACTGGCGTGACCGCACAACCGCAAGGCTTGTTTGCGCGCAGTGGCTGGCCGATACTGCCTGCAGGAGGGACGCGAATGGATTGGTTCGGCGTGGTGTTTTCGGTGGCGTTTCTGCTTTCGCTGCTCACGGGCAAGGCGTATTTCCGGCGGGTTTACGACCGGGACGAAACGCCCACGATGTACTGGCAGATCGTGGGCTGCTACGCGGCCTTGGCCGCACTGGGGCCGGTGCTGCGCTTCTTCCAGGCTGCCTGAAGACGTCTGCGTGGGGGCCGGTCCTGTGTCCTAATCGGGGGTTCCTCTTTTTCGCAACCGCCCCACATGCGCATCGAATCCCTCCGCGAACGCCTGCGCGCCCTGGGCGCCAAACCCGGCCACGAACAGCGTGTGCTGCGCCTGTGGTCGCAGGCCCAGCCGCAGGACAAGGGGCGCCGCGCGCTGGAAGCCTTCATGCCCACCGCACTGCGCAACGAATTGCCCGCGCTGGTGGATGAACTAGCCGGCCTGGCCCGCCTGCAATCCCAGCACCCCGGCGATGACGGTTCCGCCCGTCTGCTGGTGGCCCTGAATGACGGCCAGATGGTGGAGACCGTGCTACTGCCACGTGGCGGCTTGTGTGTGTCCACCCAGGTGGGTTGCGCGGTGGGATGTGTGTTCTGCATGACGGGGCAGGGCGGTCTGGTGCGCCAGGTGGGCAGCGCCGAGATCGTGGCCCAGGTGGCGCTGGCGCGCACGCTGCGCCCGGTGAAAAAGGTGGTGTTCATGGGCATGGGCGAACCCGCGCACAACCTGGACAACGTGCTGGAAGCCATCGACCTGCTGGGCACGGTGGGCAACATCGGCCACAAGAACCTGGTGTTTTCCACCGTGGGCGACCCGCGCGTGTTCGAAGCCCTGCCGCAAGGCCGGGTGAAGCCGGCGCTGGCGCTGTCGCTGCACACCAGCCGCGCCGATCTGCGCGAACAGCTGCTGCCGCGCGCCTCCCGCATGTCGCCCCAGGAACTGGTGGAAGCCGGCGAAGCCTACGCTCGTGCCACGGCCTACCCCATTCAGTACCAGTGGACGTTGCTCGAAGGCATCAATGATGGCGACGACGAGCTGGCTGGCATCGAGCGCTTGCTCAAGGGCAAGTACGCGGTGCTCAACCTCATCCCCTACAACACGGTCGACGATCTGCCCTACCGCCGCCCCAGCTGGGAACGCGCCGCCGCCATGGCCCGCCACCTGCACCGCCTGGGCATCCTCACCAAACTGCGCCATTCCGCCGGGCAGGACGTGGAAGGTGGGTGCGGGCAATTGCGGGCGCGGGCCGAGCGGCCGGCGCGCCGGGTGATTGCGGTGCAGGCGGTGTGAACAAAATGAAGTTGGTCTGGGAGCGAGAAGGGGGGCCCACGAAGTCTCTGAGGGTTGCTTGGAAACAATCAAGGTGACGAAGAGACCAGCGATGATTTTATTAAATTGATTTTCATACACAAAAATGTGGCAAAAATGATTTAATTGGCTGATGTTGCACCGTTACGCCTTTTCCAACTTCCAGTCTTTCCGTGAGCGCGCGGAGGTCTCTTGGCTACTGGACCGCAAGGTGCCATCGGCTGTCTGGTCGCGTGCGGCGGATTCTGGCGAGCGTCTGAGTTCGGTCATGGCGGTGATCGGCCCCAACGCCAGTGGCAAGACGGCACTGCTCAAGCCGGTTTTGTTTCTGGACTGGTTTATCCGCCATTCGTTTGCTGCCGACCCTGCCCAACCGTTGCCTTTCAGCCCTCACGCCGCTGCTACAGGTGAACCTTCTGAGTTCGAGGTGGACGCCGATTTTGATGGCCGCTTGATGCGCTACACATTGCGCTGCACGCCACAACGCGTGATACACGAGGCTTTGTACGCGCGGCATGAGCGCATGCGCTATGTGTTCGTTCGCGAGTGGAATGAGGCCACACAGGGCTACGACATCAAGCAACAGGATTTTGGATTCGCGCCGGCGGAAGCACGCAAGGTGCGGCCCAATGCCTCGCTGATCTCGACCGCCGCGCAATATGGTGTGCCTCTCGCTCTGCAACTGATGAGTAGCCGTGTGGCCAGCAACATTCACCAGTTTGGTCGCATGGTCAACGACGCCAATCAATTGATTGCGGCTGCTGAGCATTTCGCGAGCGACGAGGCGCAGCGCCAGCACTTGGTCCGCTTGCTCTCGGCATGGGATCTGGGCCTGAGCGATGTGCAGGTGCGTGCAATGGAAACGACCTTGGCAGACGGCAAGAAAGACAAGTTCTGGTTGCCGTTTGGCGTGCACCGCGCTGCGGGCGGTACCACGTTTGAGCTGCCGTTTCCGGTGGAATCTAGTGGCACCCAGGGGGCCTTCATGTTGCTACATCGCCTGCTACCGGTCTTGCAATCGGGCGGCTTGGCGGTCATCGATGAGTTCGAGAACGACCTCCATCCTCACATGCTGGAGCCCATCCTTGACCTGTTTGCCAGCCCGACCACCAACCCGCACGGCGGCCAACTTCTGTTCACCTGCCACGCCATGGAGGTACTGAACCTCGTACACAAGTCGCAGGTGATGCTGGTCGAAAAGGATGCAGCCAATGAGAGCAGCGCTTGGCGGCTGGACAGTGTGGAAGGCATTCGCAGTGATGACAACTTCTATGCAAAGTACATGGCCGGTGCCTACGGCGCGGTACCGCAATTGTGAAAGGCCAAGCCATGCGCCGACGGGCGGCCCGTACCGTGCTGCTCGTGGGGGAAGGCGACGCAGAGGTTGTGTTTCTGCATCACCTCAAGCGCCTGTATGTGGAACGTGGGTCGGGTGTTGCGGTCACGATAAAGAACGCGAGGGGAAAGGGCGCACAACATGTGGTTCAATTCGCGCGTCGCCAATCAGCCAATGCCGCCTATGACCTTGTAGTCGCCTTGTTCGATGCAGACACCGACTGGAACGAGTCGGTTCGAAAGGCGGCCGTGCGGGCCAAGGTGCAAGTGGTCGTTTGCTCGCCCTGCCTAGAATCGCTATTGCTGCAGTTCCATCAATCGACTGACCATGAAAGATCGACCCAGCAGCTCAAGCAAATCTTTGCTGCTCGATTTGGCGGAGCAGCCCACGAGCAAGCAGTGTGGCGTCACTTTGGCATCAACCTCCTTGAAGAAGCCAAGCCACGCGTCGGTGAATTGAGAACCCTGCTGCATGTACTGGCGACGGCTCGTTGGCCTGACTCGGTTTGGTAGGCTCGTCGAGAGTCAGGCCCAGGTTACCCGTTCAAATCGGTAGACGGCCGGCGCGCAGGGTGATTGCGGTGCAGGCGGTGTGAGGTGAACGCTCAGCGCACCGGCAGCAAGAGCACCGCGCCGGCCGCTACCGCGTAGGCGTCCACGTGGCCGGAGAGGGTAGCCGGGTCGTCGGCGTAGTGCAGGTGAAGGCGCTCGCCAGGGTGTGAGACCACGCCCTCCAGTGCGGCGCCGCTGTAGATGCCGACCAGTCGGCCTTTCGCACCAGGGTCGTGGAAGACCTTCATGCCCGACTGTGTGTTGGCGTGACCACCGTGACCACCTTGCCCTCCGTGTGCGCCATGGCCCCCATGTCCGCCGCTGCCCGCTGCAGCATTGACCGACTTTTCCCCGGTGACCACGTGCCAGCGCAGTCGAGGGAATGCACCTTTCACCCGAAAGGGAAAAGGCTGGTCCAGCGACAGGCCGCGCGCCAGGGCCTGCTGCCGCACAAAGGCCTCGAAGGCGGCCTCGTCCATGTCTTGTGGCAGGGCCATTTCCACCCACTCCGTCACGCGTGCACTGGCCCACAGAACCACCTGCTCGTCAGCGGCGGGGGGGCGCACCGCGCCGCGCTCGGCCCTGCCGGGGCTGACCAGCAGGCGGCCGTCGATCTGGATGATCTCGCCCTTCAGGCCGGCGGTGGCACCCACGCCCCAGGTGCCGGGTTCTTGCGACAGGCTGCTCAACGTGGCCTGTCCGGTGGTGTCGCCGCTGAGGCTCATGCGCTTGAAGTTGCCTGTATGGGTGAAATCAAAGGGCAGGCCGGCAGCGATGGCCAGGCCGGCGGTCAGCAGACCCAGTGCGAGCAGCGTCTTGCGTGAGGAGATCTTGAGGTGGGAGATGCGGTTCATGGGCCGCAGTATTCAACAGCCGATCTTCTCCGCCTATGATCAAAATCATATGATCGCAGAACCTCATTTGCCGGCCGAACTGGCCACCTTGCTGCCGCCATCGCTGCATGCCCTGTGCGTCACGCGACGGCATGACCAGGGTGACCGACTGTTCGCCACCGGCGCCCGGCCCGCGCACATGTTCTTCATTTCGGAAGGCGAGGTGGTGCTGGAAAGAGCAAGTCCCCACGGCGCGGCCACGGTGCTGCAGCGCGCCCGGCGCGGCTTTGTGGGCGAGGCCAGCCTGCAAGCCGCCCGCTACCACTGCGATGCGCGGGTGCTGGCTGCGTCGCGCATCACCCGGGTGCCCGTGATCGCGATGCGCACAGCCCTCGCCAGCGACGCAGCCTTCGCCATGCGCTGGGTGGCGATGCTCAACGCGGAGGTGCGTCGCCTGCGGCTGCAATGCGAGCGACTGACGCTCCACCGCGTGCAGGACCGCGTGCTGCACCTGCTCGACACCGAAGGCGAGCGCGGGCGTTACCCGGTGCCGGCAGGGCTGAAATCGCTCGCGGGGGAACTGGGCGTGACCCACGAAGCGCTGTACCGCGCGCTGGCAGCGCTGGAGAAGACCGGCCGGCTGGAGCGCCAGGAGGGCGCACTGCTGCGGGTGGCCCTTTGATGGTTTTATGAAAGTTTTCTTGAATTACCCACCGCCGTATTCAAGCGTGCTTTAACAAGACCCGATCGCCCGACAGGGCCTTGCCTTGCCACTTCAATGCAGCGTCAACGGACGCGAAGTCGTCTTCACCCGCACCGTGGCGGCGCGCAGTTCGTAAGGCACCGCTTCTGCGCCGCAGATGGCGGCAGCAATCGTGCGGGCTTGCCGGGCAATGGGTTCGATGAAGCGGCTGGTCTGGCCGTTCACGCTGATGCAGTCGCCCAGGGCGTGGATGCGCGGGTCGCTGGTGGCGAGGTCTTGCGGCTGCACGGCGATGCCCTGGTTCCAGGCCAGGCCGGCGCTCTGTGCGAGCCGGGGCGGGGTGGCCAGCCCGGCAGCGGCCACCACCGCGTCTGCCGGGAAGCGCTGGCCGCAGGTGGTGCTGATGCGGTAGCGATCACCCACGCGTTCCACACCCGCCACCTGCACGTGGCCAATGAAGCGAATGGGCAGGTCCTTCCAGGCTTCGAGCAATTGCGTGCCGGCCTGATCGGCCTGCCACCGCGCCAGCGGCTCGGGCGTCACGTCCAGCAGGGTGATGCGGTGGTCGCCGAGTGCGAGGTCGTTGGCCAGTTCACTGCCGATCAGGCCGGCACCCACGATCACCACGTCTTTGGCCGTTTCACCTAGCGCGGCGCGCAGCTTGCGGTAGGCGCCCAGATGGTTGATGCGCCAGCACATGCTGGCCGGCAGCACGGGTGGCAAGGCGGCCTGCGCGCCGTGGGCCAGCACCAGGCGGTCGTATCGCAAGGTGCCGCGCGTGGTGCGCAGGCTGCGTGTGTCCGGGCAGATACGCACCGCGTCTGTGTGGGCCAGCAGGCGCACGTTCAGGCGCTGCGCAGCCTGGGCGCCGGGTTCTTTCACCAGCCGGTCCAGGTTCATGTGGCGCGCCATGGCCACCGAAAGCAGGGGCTTGTCGTACACGTCGGCCGCGCAGGCGCTCACCAGGGTGATGGGCAGCGTGGCGTCGAGCGCGCGCAGGGCCTCGGCCATCTGCCAGCCCGCGCGGCCACCGCCCACGATGACCACGCCGGGCGTGCCGCCGCGCACCGCTACTGAGGCCGTGTCGCCAGCGCGGGCGCGCAGCTCGTCCAGGCTGGGCTCGCTGTAGGGTTCGAAGTCGCCCTTGGTCACGCCGCAGAGCGGGCAGGCCCAGTCGTCAGGAATGTCTTCAAAGCGCGTGCCGGCGACCAGGCCGCTGTCGGGGTCGCCTTCGGCTTCGTCGTAGATGTAGCCGCAGGCGTGACAGATGTATTTGTTGAACGCAGGTGCCCCCAGGGCTGCGACGACCTGGCTCACCGGTGTGGGTTGAACGGCGGGTGTCATGCCGGCATCTCCTCGGCGCTCAGCCGCGCAATCTCCTTGCGCAGGTGTTTGATGGCCGGCGTGACGATGGCAACGAACTGCGCTTCGCGCACGCGGCGCTGCACTTCGCTGCCCATCAGGTAGCCGCGCGCGCCCTGGTGCATCAGCGCGGAGTTGGCGGCACGCAAGCAGAGCTCGGCGCCATGCGCACGCGCGTCGAGCACGTCGATGAAATAGTCGGTCGATGTGTCGAACGGCGTTTCGGCCAGCTTCATGATGCGGGCCACCAGTGCGTCGAACTCGGCCTGCAGTTCGGCGGGCCGGTCTTCCAGGTACTGGTTCACATGGCCCAGCTGGCCTTCCACCGCCCACATGCTGTCGATCGCACCCTGGATGATGCCGGCCGCGATGCCACATTGCAGCAGCACAAAGCCACCACGGATGCGCGCGATGTAAGGCTTGGCCGGGTCGGCCACCACGTCTTCGCTGCCGACGAAGAGGTCCTTGCAGTGCACGCTGTAGGTGCCCGTGCCTTCCATGCCAGAGAACTCCGGGCAGGCCTTGAGCGTGACGCCGGGTGCGTCGCAGCGCAGCATGAACATCATCTCGCGGCCCGCGCTGGCGCCGTCCCCTTGGGTGTCCGTTTGCACCGAAGCGATGGCGCCAAAGTAATGGTCGGGCCCCAGATTGCTGACCCAGGGCAGGGTGCCGTTCACCAGGTAGCCGCCCTCCACTGGCGTGGCCTTGAGCAGCAGGCTTTCAATCTGCGCAAAGCTTTTCATCGGGTTCGACAAACCGGTGCCACCCAGCGTCTCGCCGCGCACATGGCGCGCCAGCCGTTCACCCATCAGCGCCGGGTTGCCAGAGGCCTGCATATACAGCCCGGCCACGCACTGGCACCACATCATGAACCCCGTGGCGCCGCAGACCTTGGCCGCTTCTGCCATGGCCGCAATGGCCAGGCCGTAGTCGCCGGGTGTGCCGTCGGCGCGAGTGAGGTGCGCGCTCATGGCACCCGCTGCGGCCAGTTGCTTCATCACATCCACAGGGTAGGCGCCGCGATCAATCGCGTAGGCCTGGCTGGCCAGCGGGCCCTGGGCGATGGCGCGCACGGCGTCGATGAGGTTAGCGGGCTGGGCAGCCAGCTCGGGCGGAAGATCGGCGGGGTTCATATCAGGCTCATTTCAGAAGTGATCAAAGCGGCCGGGATCGCCGCCGGGCCGCCCCAAGGCGATCCCAGCCCCCTCGGGGGGCAGCGACCCGCGCAGCGGCGGAGCGTGGGGGCGATGTCCTCAAGCCATCGAGATCTCAAACGGGATCGGGTTGCGGATGCTGTTGGCCACCGGCGAATAGAAGTTCGCGTGCTGCACGATCTCTTCCAGCACCTCGCGCGTCGCGTCGCCTTCCACAAGCACCTTCACGCGCACCGCCTGAAAGCCCATCTGCGGTGGCGTCATCTCCAGCGCGCCACCGGCACCCCAGGCGGCCGGGTTGCCGATATCACCTTCCAGAAACACTTCGAGCTTGCTCAGCTTCACACCCTTCCAGGTGGCCACCGCTGTCACGCCCACGGCAATGCAGCCGCCCAGACCAGACAGCACAATCTCGCCGGGCGCGGGCGCCGTGTCTTCGCCGAACAGGTGCAGCGGCTCGTCCACCACCACCACGTGCTTCTCGCCCACGTGCGACAGCGAGCGGTACTGCCCCTCCATCACGGTGTGGACCTTGTTGGTGCCACGCCGGGCCGGGTTGGCTTTGCCGCCAGCGGCGAAGTCGGCCAGGCCCTTGGCGTCGATGGGGCGCAGGTAGGCCTTGACGGTGGTCACGGGTGCGGTGGGTTCGAGGGTGTCGGTGGAGGACATGAAATTTCCTGAAGGGTGAATAAAACTGGAACGGAATGAAAAAGAAAGACGCTCAGCCGCTCAGGCCGCCAGTGCCAGGCTCGCAGGCTTGTTGCTGGCCGATGCGAACGGCAGGCCGGTCTCAATCGGCAGGCTCTCGTCGCGCGACCATTCGTTCCACGAACCAAAGTACATGCGCACATCGCTGAAGCCGGCTTGCTTGAGCGCGAGAAAGGTGTTGGACGCGCGTGCGCCCTTGAAGCAATACAGGTAGACCGTGTCGTCGGGCGCAATGCCGGCGGTGGCGCATTCGGCCTTCACTTCGTCCGGCGTCTTGAACACCGGGCCCTGGGCCGAAGGCTTCATGAAGCGGTACCACTCCACCCACTTGGCGCCCGGCAACCGGCCCTTGCGGGGTGCGAAGTCTTTGCCGTAGGGGCTGGAGCTGTCGCCGATCCACTCGTCCACATCGCGCACGTCCAGCAACACGGTGTCGGTGCCCAGCGCGGCCTGCACATCGGCCTGCGTCAACATCACGTCGCTCATGGGCAGGTCAGGGAAGGTGGTGGGCGTGGGCGTGGCCGCCTCGGTCGACACCGGCAGACCGGCGGCCTTCCAGGCGCTGAAGCCACCGTTGAGAACCTTGATCTTGGGGTAGCCCAGCCAGGTGAGCAGGTAATAGCCGCGGCACGACTGCCCGTAGCCACTGTTCATCGCGTCTTCGTAGAAAACGGCGGTTTCCTTGCCGGAGAGGCCAGCCTTGCCCAGTGCTTCAGCAAAGGTGGCCTTGAGTTCCTGCAGGCCTTCGGGCGTGGAGGTGGCGAGGAACGTGAACACCTCGCGCAGGTTCACCGCGCCGGGGATGTGGCCCGCGGCAAACGTGTCGGCGTCGCGCGTGTCGATGATCACCACCGGTTCGGCGGCTTGCAGCGTGGCGAGTTGATCGGGTGCGATCAGGATGGCGTCGATGCTCATGGAAACCTCATCAAAAGAAGCGGCGGGCGGGATTGCCTGCAGGGTTCTTTGCAATGGGCGTGCCATGCGGGGCGCGATTCGATGACTGCGCCCAAGCCTTTGATTTATATGGGCATTTGGTTTTTGGTGCTTGCTGGCACGAGCAGCGCTGGCGACTGGCGGCGCCACTGTGTCGACACAATGTCAACACAGTGTTGGCGTTGCGGGCTGCTTACAACACGAATGCCTTTGCTCAGTAGACGGCGTGCATGGGGGTCTGTAGGCTGTGGCTCGGTCTGTGGGCCGGTTCGTGGACTTGGTCGAATATCCGGCAGGAACCGAGCGAAGACTCGGTCAGCGTTGTCGAAACTGTTGACCCTGTTCAGGTGTTCGGAAAATGCGCTGTAGGGTTGATTAAAAACACATGGATGCGACTTTGTTTAACGGCAGCCATTGTGGGTATCCGGCGTTTTGCCGTTTAATTCAAAGCTGGGCGTCGCTATTGCGCGCCTGAATAAACCGCTGCAGCATGTGTTTACGATCGATCATTGAACTTCGAGGGAAATAAGTAATGCCTGATGCATATCCGTACACGATCGCAAACAAGCAGATCGAACCGATGTTGACTCGCATACGGACAGCCGCTCGTCCAGAGCGCATGAACCGGGAACTGTTGAACACCTGGGGATTCACAGCTTCAAATGATCGAGCAATCGTTTCGGTCCTTAAAGGCCTTGGCTTCGTTGCTGATGGCGGGTCACCGACCGATCTCTACGACCGGTTACGAGACCCGAGCGACTGGAAGTATGTACTTGGCGAACGAATCCGCATTCTGTATTCGGACCTGTATTCAATCGATCCGAATATTCACGCACAGCCTGATACCGAGGTGCGGAGCGCCATTCTTCGCCTCACAGGCAAGGATGAAGAGACGTCGCGCCGCTACTATCTAACCTTCAAGACCCTCGCAGGACTTGCCAACTTTGGTAGCAAAGCAGGCGATAAAAGGTCAGAAGGCGCCCCACCGACCACCGCTGCCGCGCCGCCGCAAGCTGCTCCGCCCCCAGCGCTGCATGCTGAGGAACCGAAACGACGGAAGAGTGAGTACCACTACAACATCCAAATTCACCTGCCCGTCACTTCCGACATAAGTGTCTATAACGCGATATTCAAGAGCCTCAAAGACAACCTGGACCTTTGATCATGGCGCTAAAGGATTTCGTATTCGATGCGATGCTGGCCGAGAACTCCCTCGCTCAGCTTACCTCCATCGGGATATCTGTACGGGGAAGCGTAGCAACGCCGCCAACAATTGATCTAACTGACAAGGGGTTCAGCCCGCGGCTTTTGTACGATGCTGAGCGAATGTCTTCCGTCTTCAGCGCCTACTTTTGCGTTGAGAACTCGGCGAGAGAATTGATAAGCGAGCGCCTTGCTTCCCGCCGCGGAGTCGATTGGTGGAACGTCGCGGTTCCGATGAAGATCAAGGCTGCAGTCTCGAAGCTAAAGGAGAAGGAAGAGAAGAATCGCTATCACACCCCCAGATCGGTTGATCTGATCGGCTACACCCTATTCGGTCACTTGTCGCAGATCATCATCGCGACCTGGGACGACTTCTCCGACCTTTTTCCTGAACAAGCTTGGGTAAGCTCCAGATTCACCGACCTCGAGATGTCTCGAAACGTCATCATGCACACGGGAACGCTACCCGAGATTGAGGTAGACCGAGTTGAAAGCATCCTTAGAGACTGGGTAAGGCAAGTCGGATAACCTCAACGTCCTTGACCTCGCAACGTCGGAAAGCGACGCCTAACCCCTCGTATATGGACTCCGCCTCAACGCCAAAAGCCTGACCGATTGAGGACCAGTGGGTGGAGCACCTGCAGTCGTATATCCGACATCTGTTGTCGGATCGTGAGTGTCCCGTGCCGACATGGAATCCGAATCACCGCTGCGCCGCTTGCTCAAGCGGCGCGAGAAAGAGCGCGTTCAGATTCCTTATTGGCAAACTACGCCATCCGCATCCAGCGCCGGCGGTCGCATCAGGTCCTCGTCAATCCCCATCACCGCACTGGCCCGCTCCACCGCCCGCCACAACAAAGGCGGCATCTTCAGGATCTCATCGGGCGATTCGGCCTGGGCAATCCAGGTGCTGATCTGCTGGTGCTCGTCGGGGCTCAGCAGGGCCAGGTGCAGCATCTCGTCAATGGTTTTCATGGGTGTCCTGGATCGTTGGGGTCTGTGTGTGCACATGCGGCCTGGCGGGCGCTGTTCAAGAGATTGGAGCAGATGCTGTCACACATCCCGTGACCCTGCGTGTTGCCTCACTCCCCGACGCTTCATCGCAACCCCGCCTTCCGCAGCCGGTAGCCGAACTGCCGTAGCGTGAGCCCCAGACTCTGCGCCGCGCGCGACTGGTTGCCCTGGTGGCGGGTCAGTGCTTCCTGCAGCGTTTGCGCGTCGTGCGAACGGGCGCTCTGGTAATCGCGCACCAGGCCGCCGGCAGCGGTGGGCAAGGCAGGCGGGATCGGGGCTGACGCGGGCGCCGGGGGTGCGAAATCCAGGGCGGTGGGCATGAAGCGTTCCAGCGCCGCGGCCGTCACCAGCGTGTGGTCGGCCAGCAGCACCAGGCGTTCGATCAGGTTGCCCAGCTCGCGGATGTTGCCGGGCCAGTCGTGCGCCTCCAGCCGCGCCAGCGCGTCGGGTGCCAGGTTCACATTGCGCTGATGCGCCTGGTTGGCGCGGCTCACGAAATGCAGGGCCAGGGCGCGCACGTCTTCGCGTCGCTCGCGCAGGCTGGGCAGGCGGATGGGGATCACGTTGAGGCGGTAGTACAAATCCTGCCGGAAGCCGCCGGCCTGCACCTCGCGCGCCAGATCGCGGTTGGTGGCCGCCACCAGCCGCACGTCGATGCGGATCTCGCGCGTGCCGCCCAGGCGCACCAGTGTGCCTTCCTGCAGGGTGCGCAGCAGCTTGCTCTGCATGGCCAGCGGCAGCTCGCCAATCTCGTCCAGAAAGATGGTGCCGCGGTTGGCCTGTTCGAACCAGCCCGCGCGTGCCGTGCTGGCACCGGTGAAGGCGCCGCGCTCGTAGCCGAACAGTTCGGATTCAAACAGCGTGTCCGGAATCGCCGAGCAGTTGACCTTAATGAAGGGCTGGTCGCGCCGGCCGCTCGCCAGGTGCACCGCGCGGGCAAACAGCTCCTTGCCGGTGCCCGACTCGCCCAGCAGCAGCACCGTGGCCTGCGATTGCGACACGCGCTCCAGCTCGCCCAGCGCCCGCAGCAGCGCGGGCGAGCGGCCAATGAGCCCGTAGCGCGCACTGCCCACGTCGAGCGCGCGTTCCAGTGCCTCGTTGCGCGCGGCCAGTTGGCGCCTTTCTTCGGCCACCAGTTGCTCCAGCTGCAGCAGCTGGCCGGCCAGCGTGGCCAGGATGCGCAGCAGCGCCAGGTCGTCGTTCAGATGCCGCTGGCGGCTGCGGATGCGGTGGCAGCCCAGCACGCCCACGGTCGCGCCGTTCACCTCGATCGGCAGCGCAATGTAGGCCACGGTCTGTGGCGGCAACTGGGCGCGCGCCACGGTGCGGAACAGGAACAGCGGCTCGGCGTCCACGTCCTGCACGATGGCGGGCAGGCCGCTGGCCAGCACGCGGCCGGTGATGCCTTCGCCCCAGCGGAACACGCCACGCGTTGCCTCTTCGGCGGTGAGGCCGTAGGCGTGGCGGATGGAGGCGGTGCGCTCAGCGCCTGGCACGGCGTCGTCGGCCAGCACCATGCGCCCCCGGTTGAGGCCCAGCAATTCGCTCATCAGGTGCAGCATCTCGCGAAACACCTCGGCCGGCGCCAGGCTGCGGCCCACGAGCTTCATGACCTCGCGCATGAGCAGCAGCTCCTGGGCGTGCCAGTCGGTGGCGGGGGATAGGGCGTCGGTGATGGGCTGGGACATGCGATGCAGGGGGGATGTGCAGATCAAGCAATTTGCACACCAGGAGGCGAAATCTCCCCCTGCATGTAACCGACAAAAGGCGGCTTCAGGCGGTTCTGCGTCATGGGGTTTTGAGTGCTATTTACTTATGATGGCTTCTTTTGAGCGAATGACTATGAACGCCATGGATCTGTCTCTTGAAGATGAAGAAGACCGGTACGAACTCAGGATCACGGCCGAAGACGTGCGGGAGGCCTACCTGCTGGATGCCCGCCGCTTCATGCAGCTGGGGCTGGTGGGTGAGGTGGTGTTCTGGCTGGCCTTGATCGTTGGCGCCGCAGACGGCCCGGTGCGTCTTGTGGCCATGGGGGCGTATGCAGGCGCTGCCATCGCCATTGCCTGGGGGGTCATCCAGGTGGGCAAGGCTTCCGGCATGCGCCCGGCCCAGCAGGGCTTGTTCCTGTTGCTGGCGCTGGCGCCCTTGGTGCGGCTGATTCCTGTGGCCGCCTTCATCGGGCGCAACCCGTCTGTGGCCAACCTGTGGCGGCCACCCGCACAGACAGAACGGAGCGCCGAAGCGGCACGGCAGCGGGCCCAGGCCAGAGAGCAGCAACGCGCCGAAAAATCGCGTCGGCGATCAAAGCCCGCCGCAGTGGAAAGGACGAAAGCGGCGGATGAAGTGGAGGTGTTTGACGGGCAGAAAGGGGTGCAGCGCGTCGATACCCAGGCCGCCGTTCGCACCACGCCGACGGCGCCGGCCAAGCCCAGCGTCGAACCCGCGGCCAGAGCCGTGCAATGGCCTGCCAACGACGTGGTTCGTCAGCAGGCGCTGGCACGCCTGTCCACCGCACTGCCACGCATTCGCCTGATCGATACCGAAGGCCTGGCCGACGGCGCACAGATGCCTCCCGAGCTGATCATGCGCGACCTGAACATTCCCCTGGACGGTGACCTGAGCCTCCTGGACCTGCCCGTGACCCGCGCCACCAAGGGCGCGTTTGGCGTGCAGTACATGGTGGAAGACGGCAAGCGTTTCAACGCCGTCCTGGCGTCTGACCTCGAAGAAGCCGGGCTCTCGGTGGATGAGCTGCACCGCTTGGCGCTGACGAATCTGCGCCGTCTGGTGAAGGGCGGATTGAAGCTCAAAAGGGCCAATTCGAAGGACGCCAGCTACAGAGCCATGCGCATCAAGCTCGACGGCTCCTACGAAAGCAGCGTGCTGCTGCTGGACGACGTGTGGGACAAGACGCTCAAGAAGCATGCGCCCAACGGTGTGGTGGCTGTCATGCCCTCGCGCGATGCATGCACCTTCATCGACCTTTCTGCCCTGACCAAGGGTGGGCTCGCTGATCTGCGCGAAGCCATGCTGTACGCCAAGCGCCTGAACGGTGAAGTCGTCAACGCGATCCTGCACCGCCAGGGTCGCCACTGGGGGCTGGCCGGAGAATTGGACGGGGTGTAGTCACACCTGTCAGCGGCGGTCCGGTGTGCGGTGTCGCTTCCATCAGCGGTTATCAAGGCGCGCTGTGGCAGGCATGCCGATGGCCAGTACCCGGCCGGTGATGCCCTCGCCTCATCGGAACGCGTCAGGCGCAGCTGCAGGCTCAGGGCGGGGCGAACTGAACCTGCTGATGGTTGCACGGTGCAGGCTGGGCGTGACGCAGGAAAGACCACTTGTCCCCAGCAGCGATGTGCTGGCGCAGGGCGTCGCCAGCCGCCATGTTCGGCGTGGCGATGATCCACTGGCGCGGCGACGTGGACGCTACCGCAGCGATTTCCGCCGCTGCGTTGAGGCTCACCACGGTGTCGCCAGGCGCGGTGGTCACGGCCAGCAGGTGGCGAAACATGGCCTCTGCCGCGCACGATGATGGCTGTCGATGTGCCGTCGAGTCGGGCAGGACCGGTTCCATACGGCGACGGTGTTTGCTGTAGAGGTGAACGAGTCCGTGACGCAGTGCGGCGCTGGCCATGCGCTGGGACGGCGGGGTTTGCCAGAGGATGTCCTGCGCGCTGTTCTCCGTGCCAAACACCGTGTCCACCACAAGCCGCGCGCACGGTGCCGTTGGATGTGTAAGCTTCACGCAGATGAAGCCGGTGTCGGCGAGCAGCGCACGCATGAGCAGCAACCGCGTGGTGAGCGCAACCAGGTGCTCGGCTGCAGTCTGAAGGCTGCTGCCCACAGCCGGTTCGCCCAGGCAAGGGTCAAAACAGATCAGCTTCACCTTTGCGTGCAGCTTGGGCAGGTGCTGGTTGCCAGACAGCAGCGCGGCCACCACGGCCAGGTCGTCACCGCAGATCAGGTGATTGTGCCCAGGGCTGACAGGGCGGGGTACATGACTGAAGCCGGATGATGTGGGCTGGGGCCAGCTGTCAAGGTCGGACAGAAAGTGGCTGGCTTGCCGGAGCCCTTGGGCAACGATGTCGGGCAGCAGCAGGATCAGTGATTTGTTCATGCTTTTTGTTCCCCCTGGAGTGAACAAAAAGTTTAGCAAAATATGAACCAAAAGTTGTTCAGGAGGTAACCACAAATTTACTTTCCTGTTCATGAATGAAAAAGCGGAGTTTGCCCAGCGCCTGCGCGACGCCATGACCCGGGCGGGCTACGAGTTGCGCCCGGTGGTGCTGGAACGCGAATTCAACACGCGTTACTGGGGGCGTTCGGTCACGCTCCAGGGGGTGCGCCGCTGGTTACGTGGTGAGGCCATTCCGTCACAGGAAAAGCTGCAGGTGCTCGCCGACTGGCTCGGTGTGGAGCCCGAAGTGCTGCGCTTTGGCGTGGCCGTGCGCCATTCGGTGCAGGAGCGCCGCCAGCGCTGGGACGAAGGCGTGGGCTACCAGGAACGCGAGGCGTTCGAAGCCTTCCTGAAGCTGCCCGCACCGCAACGCAAGATCGTGCGCGAGGTGATTCTGGCGTTCGCCAGAACGCACCCTGCACCAGAGATCTGAGGCAGGACCAGCAGCGCCATGCCTGCTGGCCCACAGCGGGCTCGGGCTCAACCGCTAAAATCACCGGTTCTCAAGGAGCGCTGCAGCGCCGGGCCCGATGTTTCCATCGCGCGCACCCGGTGTCAGGCTTGAGGGGGAACCCCGGTTCCTGGCCCCGCACATCCACCGTGCCGGGTCACCCAACGGCGCTCACCAGTCTTTGTCAGCCCCTCTGGTGAGCCTCATGTCAGATACCGTTTCTTCCGCCTCGTCCAACCCCGTGCCGCCCATGCTGCTCTCTGGCCTGGAGCCGCTGCGCATTGGCGAAGGCAGCCTGTTCGTCAACGTGGGCGAGCGCACCAACGTCACCGGCTCCAAGGCCTTCGCCCGAATGATCCTGAACGGCGAATACGAGCAGGCGCTGGCCGTGGCGCGCCAGCAAGTGGAAAACGGCGCCCAGATCATCGACATCAACATGGACGAGGCCATGCTGGACAGCCAGGCCGCCATGGTGAAGTTCCTCAACCTCATCGCTGGCGAACCCGACATCGCCCGCGTGCCGGTGATGGTGGACAGCTCCAAGTGGGACGTGATTGAAGCCGGCCTGCGCTGCGTGCAGGGCAAGGGTGTGGTGAACTCCATCAGCATGAAGGAAGGCCTGGATGAGTTCAAGCGCCAGGCGCGGTTGGTGAAGCGCTACGGCGCCGCTGCCGTGGTGATGGCCTTCGACGAAAAGGGCCAGGCCGACACCTACGAGCGCAAGATCGAGATTTGCGAGCGCGCCTACCGAGTGCTGGTGGACGAAGTGGGCTTCCCGCCCGAAGACATCATCTTCGACCCCAACATTTTTGCCATCGCCACCGGCATTGAAGAGCACAACAACTACGCGGTCGATTTCATCAACGCCGCACGCTGGATCAAGCAGAACCTGCCCGGCGCCAAGGTCAGCGGCGGCGTGTCCAACGTGAGCTTCAGCTTCCGCGGCAACGACCCGGTGCGCGAAGCCATTCACACCGTGTTCCTGTACCACGCCATCAAGGCAGGCATGGACATGGGCATCGTCAACGCCGGCATGGTGGGCGTGTACGACGAGCTGGAGCCGGAGTTGCGCGAACGCGTGGAAGACGTGGTGCTGAACCGCCGGACCGATGCCGGCGAGCGCCTGGTGGAAGTGGCCGAAAACGCCAAGGGCGCGGCCAAGGACGACAGCAAACGCAACGAATGGCGTGGCCTGCCGATCCGCGAGCGGCTGACGCACGCGCTGGTGCGCGGCATGAACGAGTTCATCACCGAAGACACCGAAGAAATGTGGCGCGAGATCGAGGCTGACGGCGGGCGCCCGCTGCACGTGATCGAAGGCCCGCTGATGGATGGCATGAACGTGGTCGGCGACCTGTTTGGCCAGGGCAAGATGTTCCTGCCGCAGGTGGTGAAAAGCGCCCGCGTGATGAAGCAGGCCGTGGCCCACCTGCTGCCCTACATCGAAGCCGAAAAGCTGGCCATGCAGGCCGCCGGTGGCGACGTGAAACCCAAGGGCAAGATCGTGATCGCCACCGTCAAGGGTGACGTGCACGACATCGGCAAGAACATCGTCACCGTGGTGCTCCAGTGCAACAACTTCGAAGTGGTGAACATGGGCGTGATGGTGCCTTGCCACGAGATCCTGGCCAAGGCCAAGGAAGAGGGCGCCGACATCGTGGGCCTCTCCGGCCTGATCACGCCCAGCCTCGAAGAAATGCAGTACGTGGCTGGCGAGATGGAGAAGGACGCACATTTCCGCGAGACGCAGATTCCGCTGCTGATCGGCGGCGCCACCTGCAGCCGCGTGCACACCGCCGTGAAGATCGCGCCGCACTACAGCGGGCCTGTGGTCTACGTGCCCGATGCCTCGCGCAGCGTGAGCGTGGCGCAAAGCCTGATCGGCGACAGTCGGGTGAAATACATCGCCGAGCTCAATGCCGACTACGACAGGGTGCGCACCCAGCATGCCAACAAGAAGCAGGTGACGCTGTGGCCGCTGGAGAAGGCCCGCGCGAACAAGGCGCCGATCGACTGGACCTCGTTCGCGCCACCGAAGCCCAAGTTCATCGGCAAGCGCGTCTTCAAGAACTTCGACCTGAACGAGATCGCCAAATACATCGACTGGGGCCCGTTCTTCCAGACCTGGGACCTCGCCGGCCCGTACCCCGCCATCCTGGACGACGAGATCGTTGGTGAGCAGGCGCGCAAGGTGTTTGCCGACGGTCAGGCCATGCTGAAGAAGATCATCGAGAACCGCTGGCTGTCGGCCAATGGCGTGATCGGCCTGTACCCGGCCAACACCGTGAACGACGACGACATCACGCTCTACACCGACGAGACCCGCAGTACGGTAGCGCTGACCTGGCACGGCCTGCGCCAGCAGACCGAGAAGCAGGAGATCGATGGCGTGATGCGCCCCAGCCGCTGCCTGGCCGACTTCGTGGCACCCCAGGGAGCGGCCGACGACTATGTGGGTCTGTTCGCCGTCACAGCCGGCCTGGGCATAGAGAAGAAAGAAAAGCAGTTCCTGGACGCGCACGACGACTACTCGGCCATCATGTTCAAGTCGCTGGCCGACCGACTGGCAGAAGCCTTCGCCGAATGCCTGCACCAACGCGTGCGCACCGACCTCTGGGGCTACGCTGCCGACGAGGCGCTCAGCAACGACGAGCTCATCAAGGAAAAGTACCAGGGCATTCGCCCGGCACCCGGCTACCCGGCCTGCCCGGACCACAGCGTCAAGCGCGCCATGTTCGAGTTGCTGCAATGCCAGGACATCGGCATGACGCTGACCGAGAGCCTGGCCATGTCGCCAGCGGCCAGCGTGAGCGGCTTCTACCTGAGTCACCCGGAAAGCACCTACTTCAACGTCGGCAAGATTGGCGAAGACCAGGCGCAAGACCTCGCCAGGCGCAGCGGTGTACCGCAGAACGAATTGCAGCGCTGGTTGGCACCCATTCTTTAGCCCGCGCCCTCCCGGGTGACCGCGCCAGCAGCCGGACCCTGGAGTTGAAACGGGTTGGGGAATATTCCCCAACCCGTTCCGCCACCTGTAATGAAAAGTTGCTTGACATGATATGTCGAGCGACCTATGCTCGCGCCCATCACACCACCACACAAGGAGAGAGGGGCGATGAAGACACTGCTCGAACAGCTCAAGAGCCTGGACGTGCTGACCGCTGAAGCCATGGGCGGCGCGATGGTGCAGCTGCAACCCATTCCTGGCGATGTGCCGGTGGTTCAGGTGGCCATTGATGGTCGGCAGGAGTTGCCGATTTTCGTCACCAGCACTGACAGCCAGATCCTGTGCATCTGCTACCTCTGGTCCGACGACGAGGTGTTGCCGGAACGCCGCGCCGAATTGCTGCAAACCCTGCTCGACCTGAATCCGTCGGTGCCCCTGTCTGCCTTTGGCCGGGTTGGCAACCGGTTCGTGCTGATTGGTGCCTTGGGCAAGGATGCCCGCGTGGAGGACATTGCCCATGAGGTGGCGGTTCTCAGCGACAACGCGCTGGACGCCCTGACGGCGCTGCAGGAATTTCTGAAATAACGCTCACCACTGGAGAAAGCAATGTCTGTGATCAAGAAGATGATGACCCTGTTGCACGGCAGCGTGCGCGAGATCGGCGAGAGCGTGGTCGACGCCAATGCCACGCGCATCTACGAGCAGGAAATCCTCGATGCCAAACAAAGCATCGTCAAGGCCAAGGAAGATCTGGCCGGTGTGATGGCCAAGGAAATGCAGAGCGCGCGCGCACTCGAACGGGTGCAGGCAGACATCGCCCGCTACGAGGGCCTGGCCATGGAAGCGCTGGACAAGGCGCAGGAATCGCTGGCAGAAGAGGTGGCGGGCAAGATCGCCGCGCTGGAAGTGGAGCTGCAGACCCAGAGCCAGGCCCATGCGGCGTACGCGGTGCAGGTCACCAGGCTCAAGGACCTCATCAAGTCGGCCGAAACGCGCATCCGTGAACACGAGCGCGAAATCGGCGTGGCCAAGACCACCGAGAGCGTCTACCGCGCCACCCGCTCCATCTCCGAAAACATTGGCCAGGGTGGCAACAAGCTGGTGAGTGCGCGCGAATCGCTGGAGCGCATCAAGGCGCGCCATGAGGACCTCGCCGACCGCATGACCGCCGCCGAACAACTGGACAACGAGTTCGGTCACGGCGCGCTGGAAAAGAAGCTGGCCACTGCGGGCATTGGCGAAGAGTCGCGGCGCCAGAGCGCCGTGATGGACCGCATCCGTGCCAAGCGCCAGGCGGCGGCACCGGACCCCGACAAAGGCGCCGGCTGATGGTCACGCGCAAGCCGGTTCGCTGGAGCGGATCGGACGCCGCGCTCAAGGCGGTGCAGGTGGCTTTCGATGTGGAAGAGGCGGTGATGGACGCGGTGAGAACTGCCGCATTCGACAACCACCTTTCCACCTCGGACCAGATCCGGCACATCCTGAAGCTCGCGGTGTCCAAACGCCCCAAGCGCCCCAGGCTGACCGTCTCCCTCACGGCACAGGACTACGAGATCCTGGGCGCACGATACGATCTGCCGCCGGAAGACCGGCTGGCGATCAAGGAGCGGGTCACACAGGAGCTGGTCCGTTTTGCGACCCCGGCAAAGCCGGGGCGCTGAGAGATAAACAAAACACCGGGGGCGGTCAAAAGGGCCGTCACCTGGCGCATCAACAATCTGGAGGGAGGGGCAGATGGGCAATTTCTGGGATGCCGTGACCGCCTACCCCACAGCGGTCTTCACGGTCCTGCTGCTGGTGGTACTCGGGTATTGGCTGCTGGCCTTGCTGGGCCTGGTGGACTTCGACTCGCTGGGCGGCGACCTGGAGCTTGAAGTCCGGGGCGACATCGAC
This sequence comes from Betaproteobacteria bacterium HGW-Betaproteobacteria-16, assembly GCA_002840835.1. Taxonomy (GTDB): domain Bacteria; phylum Pseudomonadota; class Gammaproteobacteria; order Burkholderiales; family Burkholderiaceae_C; genus Hydrogenophaga. The sequence continues at coordinate 27,396 of PHCQ01000008.1, forward strand.
GGCGTCGAACTGGGTAACGTAGCGGGCTACGTGGTGGCCATGGGGCTCAACGGCGTGCCGTTCTCCATCGTGGTCAGCCTGCTGGTGCTGGTGGGCTGGACGGTCAGCAGCTTTGCCGGGCAATGGCTCATGCCGCTGATTCCCACGTGGCCCTTGCAGCTGGTGGTGGGCACCGGGGTCCTGCTCTTGAGCACGGCCGTCTCCATCCTGATCACAGCACGGCTGATCCGGCCCATGCGAGGCTTGTTCGTCACCCACCAGGCACAGGCCAATGCCAGCCTGGTGGGCCGCACCTGCCGCGTGATGAGCCTGAGCGTGAACGAACGCCAGGGCCACGCCGTGGTGGCACAGCGCGGTGCCGACCTGAACATCCGCGTGCGGGCCGACACGCCCAACACCCTCACCAAAGGCAGCACGGCCTACATCCTCGAATACGACGAGGGCACGGGCCGCTACCTGATCCGGTCAGAAACCTGAACCCGTCACGGCTCTAACTTTTCAATTTCTCCACCCATCATGTACATCAACCTAGGAATCCCCATGGAGCAGGTCCTCATCATTGCGGGCATCGTGTTCTTCTTCATCTTCAGTTTCTTCGTGATGTTTGCGAAGTTCTACAAGAAGATCGAACAGGGTCATGCGCTCATCATCAACACCTTGCGCGCGGAACCCGAGGTGACCTTCACGGGCCGCATGGTGTACCCCATCATCCACAAAGCCGAGTTGATGGAGATCTCGGTCAAGACGATCGAGATCGACCGCTCCGGCAACGACGGCCTGATCTGCCGCGACAACATCCGGGCCGACATCAAGGTCAAGTTCTTCGTGCGGGTGAACAAGACCGCCGACGACGTGCTCAAGGTGGCGCAGGCCATCGGCTGCGACCGTGCGTCGAACCAATCCACGCTGGAAGAACTGTTCTCGGCCAAGTTCTCAGAAGCGCTCAAGACCGTGGGCAAGTCCATGGACTTTGTGGAGCTGTACCAGGCCCGCGATCGCTTTCGCGACGACATCATCACGCAGATCGGCGACGATCTTTCCGGCTACGTGCTCGACGACGCGGCCATTGACTACCTGGAACAGACGCCCCTGTCCAAGCTCGATGCCAACAACATCCTGGACGCACAAGGTATCAAGAAGATCACCGAACTTACCGCAGCAGAGCATGTGCGCACCAACGAACTGCGGCGCAATGAAGAACTGCTGATCAAGAAAAAGAACGTGGAAACCCAGGAATCGCTGCTGGAACTGGAGCGCCAGGCGGCCGACGCACAGGCACGCCAGTCCCGCGAAGTGGCCACGGTGAAAGCGCGCGAAGAAGCCGAGACCCTGAAGATTCAGGCCGAGGAAAAAACCAAGGCCGAACTGGCCCGCCTGCAGTCTGAGCAATACGTTTCGGTGCAACAGGAAAACGTGTTGCGCGAGAAGGAGGTGGCCGAGAACAACCGCAAGCGCGCAGTGGCCATCGAGGAAGAAAAAGTCACCCGTGCGCGTGAGCTCGAAGTGGTTGACCGCGAGAAGGAAGTGACCCTGCAGAAGATCGAAAAAGACAAGGCGGTCGAGATTCAGAAGAAGGCCATCGCCGACGTGATCCGCGAGCGCATCGTGGTCGAGCGCACCGTGGCCGAGCAGGAAGAGGCGATCAAGGAACTGCGCGTGGTGGCCGAAGCCGACCGCACCAAGCAGTCCACCGTGATCATGGCCGAAGGTCAGGCCGAAGAAAAGTTGATTATTGAAGTCAAGGCGGCAGAGGCGCAGGAACGCATGGCCCGCCACCGCGCGACCGAACAGATGACGCTGGCCGAAGCCAAGTTGAAAGTGGCAGAGAAGGAGGCCGAAGCCAAGAAGCGCGAAGCCGAAGGTCTTGAGGCCATCACCGCAGCCCCTGGCCTGGCCGCCGCCAAGGTGACCATGGTCACCGCAGACGCGGTGGAGAAACAAGGCATGGCCGACGTGCATGTGCGTGCCGCCGGTGCCGACGCCACGCTCAAGGAAGGTCAGGCAGAGTCCCAGGTCATTGAGCTGCGTTCCCAGGCCGAAGCCGTGGGCCTGCGTGCCAAGTTGGAGGCGGAAGCCGCTGGCAAGGAAAAGCTGGGTCTGGCCGATGTGCAGGTGCGCATGGCCGAGGCCGACGCCGTGGTCAAGGCCGGTCAGGCCGATGCGGCCACCATTGAAGCCCGCTTCCATGCCGAAGCCAAGGGCCTGCGCGAGAAGTTCGACGCCATGAGCGCCATGAGCGGCGACACCCGTGCGCACGAAGAATTCCGCATGCAGCTGGAAAAGGCCCATGTGGAAACCGTCAAGGGTATCGACGCACAAACCTCGATCGCGCGCGAGCAGGCCGAGGTACTGGGCACCGCGCTGGCCAACGCCAAGATCGACATTGTGGGTGGGCAGGGCGACTACTTTGACCGGTTTGTCGGCGCGTTGTCGGTGGGCAAGGGCATTGATGGCGTGGTGAACAAGAGCAAGACCCTGCAGGTGGCGTTCAAGGACCAGCTCGCGGGCGAGCGCGACGTGGTGCCTGATCTGCAAAACCTGCTGGGCGCTCTGGGCAGCTCCAGCAGCGAGCTGCAGAACCTGGGCCTGACCGCGCTGCTGGCCAAGATGGGTGCCGATGCGCAGAACCCGGGCGTGCAGACGCTGCTCAATTCGCTGAAGAAGCCTTGAGCCTGTCCAACTGCCGTTTTTAGGCTGACCCTCTCACCGGAGATCCACCATGTCTGCCTCCTGGCATTGCTGCGCCTGCAGCCACCGCCCCGCCCTGTCTGAACAAGCCCTCTCCCCGGGGCTGCCTGCCCGGGAGTGTGCCGAATGCAACGGCCACTTGGTGTGTCTGGACGACCACCGAAGGTGGGTCGAGAGTGGCGCGCCCCAGGCCGAACCAGTCGAGCTGGCCGAACACTGGCTGCCCGATCTGGCCTCTCCCGCGCGGGCCTGTCCACAATGTGATCGCATCATGGAGCGCCTGCGCACCGGGCGTCAGCCCGACGTGCGCATCGACCGGTGCGTGCACTGCCACGCCGTCTGGCTGGATGGTGGCGAATGGGCCGCGCTGCAGTTCCACGAGGCGCGTCTGGATGAGGTGTTGTCCGATATGTGGCAGCGACAGCTCCGGGAAGCCGAGCAGCTGGAACGCCGGGAAGGCCTGGTGCGCCAGCGCCATGGCGACGCCTGCATCGACGAAGTGTTGCGCATCCAGGGCTGGCTGCAGCAACAGGCCGAACCCGGCGTGGTGCTCACCCTGATCCGCAATGGCTGGTGAGCGGCCACAGCGAAAGACCGACATGTCCGAACAAGATTCCGTGGCGCCAGGCGCACCCGCCGGCGCCGACGCCGCCGAACGCCTGGTGGCCGAAGGCGGCAGCTACGAGCTGCTCAAGAAGCGGCTGCAGACCCAGGGCGACCTGCTGCAGCAAAAAACCGGCGACCTGAACCAGGCCCGGGTGGGCGAGTTCGGCAAGGCAGAACAAAGCCTGTTGCTGCGCACCCGTGCACGCACCGAAAACAACTGCGTCGCGCGCGATCTTGTGCGCATCGGCGATGTGCTGCTGTTCGGCTACAACGTGTTCATCGGCCTGCGCAAGGAAACGGCGGTGAGCGATGTGTTCGCGCTGTACCGCATGGCCGAAAACGATGGCGCCGACGAGCTGCAAAGCGTGCCCCTGGCCGGCAGCTTCCTGGACGATCCGCGTTTCGTCGCCGACTTCCGCGAACTCTATTCGTACTACAAGCAGGCTACCCTGCTGCAGCTGCGCGTCACACAGGACAAGCTGCTCGCGGCGTTCCAGATCGGGCAGCAGTTGCACGACCTGCGGGTGTTCCGCTGGCACATCGAAACCGATGGATCGGTGCGCTACCACGACAACCGAGGCGAGCGCGACATGGCGCTGCCCCCCACCCACGATTTTGAATGGACGGTCGCCACGCGCGAGCACCACGTGGGTGGCAAGCACCCGCACATCAACGTGCTGGACACGGTGTTCGTGGAAACCACCGGTGGCGACCTGACGGTCAAGATCGAGAACAACACCGAAAGCGGCCTGGGCATCTACAGCGAACCTGTGGAAGACCTGCACCAGTCCCTGGCCGATGCCGAGGTGGCCTGGGCCAAGCTGGGACTGTTGATCCTGCTGCGCATCAAGCCTTACCGCGAAACCGAAACGCGTTACCTGGTGTTCAACACCCGCACGCAGAAGGTCGAGCGCATCGATGCGCTGGGCGTGTCGTGTGTGCAACTGCCCGAAGACCACGGCATCATCTTCCCGGGCGGCACCTACCTGCAGTCGGGCGAGCTCAAGCGCTTCGACCTGCCCCCTGCGCTCAGTAGCAGCCTGCGCATCAAGCGCCTGCTGAAATCCCCCCAGGGCGAAGACGTGCTCTACGTTTTCTACCAGCCCGGGGGCGGCCACTATGTGCTGTTCACCTACAACCTGATCAACAAGACCCTGGCCGCGCCCATCGTCTCTCATGGTTACGCGCGCTTCCCTGACGGTCGCGTGCTGGTGTTCCTGGCCGACAGCGAAGAACCCACCCGTGTGCACCCCATGCAGCTCTGGCAGACCCCGTTTGCCAGTGAGGAATACGCCGCCACCCTGCCGCGCGGCACCGGCTTCTTCGCCCGCGTGGGCAATGCCGAACTGGTGCGTGGCATTTCAGACCTGATGGGTGTGGCCCGTGCGGTGCAGGAACAGGTGCCTACCCGCACGGCCTATGAAGACCTGATCCGCCAGTGCAAGCGCATCCACGATGCGTATTTCTGGTTGCAGGAGACCGAAGCCCAGGGGGTGGGCGACGTGCTGCAGACCATCGTGGAAGGTTCGCGACAGACCCTTGGCGAATTCGAGAAGGTCGACAGCATCCGTCGCGACACCGCGCGCGCCCTGCAGCAGGCTGAGGGCGAACAGCGTGTGCTGCTCACCGACATCGCCAGCACGCTGTGGCGCCGGCCCGAAGATTTTGTGCTGGCGCTGGGCCGCCTGCGCGAACACCGAGGCCGCCTGCAGCCGCTCAAGGAACTGCGCTACGCCGACCTCGCCGCGCTCGACGCCATGGACGAAGCGCTGCAGGAACAGCAGCAGTTCGTGGGCCAGCGGGCCATGCAGTTCCTGGCCGACGAAAACGCCTTCGACAGCCACCGCGCCTTTCTGAAACAGGCGGTGGTCGACTTCGGTCATGCCCACACATCACCCGCGCTCGGTCATCTTCTCGATCAGCTGGACGAGCAGGCCTCAGGCCTGGACCTGCTGACCGAACAACTGGGCAGCCTGCCCGGTGGTGACGCAGTGGTGCGCACCGCCATTCTGGATCGCATCTCCGGCCTTTATGGCGACATCAACCGCCTGCGCGCCGAAGCCCGCAGCCGCCGCCGCACCCTGGGTGCCACCGAAGCCGCCGCCGAGTTCGGCGCGCAGTTCAAGCTGTTCGGCCAGGCGGTGGAAAACGCCCTGGAGTTCGCCGACACACCAGAGAAGTGCGACGAATCCCTGACCCGCCTGCTGGCCCAGCTGGAAGAGCTCGAAGGCCGGTTCGCCGACCACGAAGTCTTCGTCACCGACGTGGCCACCAAGCGCGAAGCCGTGGTGGACGCCTTCGCTGCGCGCCGCCAGGGCCTGGTGGAAGCCCGGCAGCGCCGCGCCCAGGCGCTCGGCGAGGCCGCCACCCGCATCCTCGACGGCATTCCGCGGCGCATCGCCACCTTCACCGATGTGGCGCAGATCCACGCCTACTTTGCCGGTGACCCGCTGCTGGCCAAGCTGCGCCAGCTCACCGACGACCTGCGTGGCCTGGGCGCCGAGGTGCAGGCCGACGACCTCGCCACGCGCCTGAAGACCTCACGCGATCAGGCCCTGCGCACGGTGCGCGACAAAGGCGAGCTGGTCGCGGCCGATGGCAACACTCTGCGCTTTGGCCGCCACGCCTTCACCATCCAGCGCCAGCCGCTGGACCTCTCACTGGTGCCCACACAGGGCAGCCTGTCTTTCCAGATCACTGGCACCGACTACCTGCAGCCGGTGGCCGATGCCCGGCTGGACGCCTTGCGCTCGCGATGGGACCAGGCCCTGTTGTCCGAGACGCCCGACATCAGCCGCGCCGAATACCTCGCCGGCTCGGTGCTGCAGGCGGCGCTGCATGCCGGGCAGGAATCGCAATGGACAGAGCTGGTGCGCAGCGCCACGGCCATCGCCGACGCACCCCCTGCCGATGCCGCCAGGCCCTTGATCGAACACGTGCGCGCCTGGTCGGCCACGCGCTACCAGGAGGGCTACCAGAAAGGTGTGCACGACGAAGACGCTGCGCGACTGCTGGGTGCCCTGGTGCGCATGCAGGACGGCGCGGGCCTGCTCGCCTGGGGCCCCGTTGAGCGATCGCTGGCCCTGCTGTACTGGCAACACGACCGGCATGGTGAGGCGCGCGATGCCTTGCACCGCCGCGCACGCGCCGCCTGGCAGATCCAGCAGCTCTTTGGCACGCAGGACGCGATGCGGGCGGTTGAGCGTGATGCGACGCTGGCGCTGAGCCGCTTCGAGCAAGGCTTTTTGCCGGACACGCAGGCCGACACCGAACAAGCCCACACCCGCCACGCTCAGGCCGCCGCCTACCTGGTTCGCCAGCTGGCCCAGGAAGTGGGCTCGGAGCCCCAGTGGGTGGTCTCGGGCAACGCTGAAGACCTGGCCCTGGCCATGCGCCGCGCGCTCGAAGCCACCCAGGCATGGCGCGATTGGCAGCGCGACCTGGACGCCTGCCTGCCACCGGAGCGCTGGCGCATGGCGCGCGACTGGGTGCGCGCGTTCAGCCAGACGCGCATGCCCGAGGCCCAAGGCTGGGTCGATGAAGCCGCCACCGTGTTGTGCCTGAACTTGCCGCGCCACCGCGTCAACGCCGACCTGCAAGCCCGCGTGGAAGGCCTGCTCAGCGAACACCCGCGCCTGCTGCAAGGCGCCCTGGTGCTCAACCTCAACGACTTCTGGCAGCGCTTCTTGTATCACCAGACCCAGGTGGTGCCCGCGTTCGAAAGCCTGCATCGGCTGCGTCACGAACTGGTGGTGCAGGAAAAGAAGCGCCTGCACCTGACGCAGTTCCAGGCCAAGCCCTTGTCCACCTTCGTGCGCAACAAACTCATCGACGAGGTCTACCTGCCCATGATCGGCAACAACCTCGCCAAGCAGATCGGCGCTGCCGGTGACGCCGCGCGCACCGACCGCATGGGCCTGCTGCTGCTCATCTCGCCACCCGGCTACGGCAAGACCACGCTCATGGAATACGTGGCCGACCGACTGGGCATGGTGTTCGTGCGCATCAACTGCCCGGCCCTTGGGCACGATGTGGTGTCCATCGACCCGGCGTCGGCGCAGCACAGCGCCGCGCGCCAGGAACTGGAGAAGCTCAACCTGGGCCTGGCCATGGGCAACAACGTGATGCTCTACCTGGACGACATCCAGCACACGAACCCCGAATTTCTTCAGAAGTTCATCGCCCTGGCCGACGGCACGCGGCGCATCGAAGGCGTGTGGGATGGGCTGCCGCGCAGCTACGACCTGCGAGGCAAACGCTTTGCGCTGATCATGTCGGGCAACCCGTACACCGAGTCGGGCGACGTGTTCAAGATCCCGGACATGCTCGCCAACCGGGCCGACATCTATAACCTGGGCGATGTGCTCTCCGGGCGCGAAGCGCTGTTTGCCTTGTCGTACCTGGAAAACAGCCTCACGGCCAACCCGGTGCTGCTGCCGCTGTCGTCGCGCGAACCCAAGGACGTGCAATTGCTGGTGCAGCGCGCACAGGGCCAGGAGGTGGCTTCCACCGCCTTCGCCCACCCCTACGGCGCGGCCGAGCTCGAAGAACTCACCGAGCTGTTCAAACGCCTGTTCCGCGCACGCGACCTGTTGCTCAAGGTCAACCTCAGCTACATCGAATCAGCCGCGCAGAAGGACGACTACCGCACCGAGCCACCGTTCAAGCTCCAGGGCAGCTACCGGAACATGACCAAGCTCGCCGGGCAGATCACGCCCCACATGCGTGACGAGGAGCTCGATGCCCTGCTGCGCGACCACTACCGGGGCGAAGCGCAAACGCTGACCACCGGCGCCGAAGAAAACCTGCTCAAGCTCGCCCATTTGCTGGGCAGCCCCACGCCGGAAGAGCGCAAGCGCTGGCGCGAGATCTGCGACGAATTCGTGCGCCAGCGCAAACTCGGCGGCCAGGAAAGCGACCCCGGCACCCGCATCACCGCGGGCTTGCTGGATGTGGCGCGCGCGGTGGAGTCCCTCAAGCGGGAAGACGAAGCGCCCGCACCGCCGCCTGAGCCCAGCATCGGTCCTTCGGAGGGCATGCGCCTGGCCGAAGCGGTGCTGGAGATCGCGGTGACCTACCGCAAGATCCTGCTGCCGCTGATCTCTGCCACCGAGCGCCGCTTGAAGATGGACAGCTCCATCCGCGGCGAGGTGGAGCGCGTGGCCAATCAGCTCGACACCCTCAAGGCCAAGCAGGCTGCCTTGCGCGGATCGAGCGCCAAGGGCGGCTCCGAGCCGAAGGCATGATCCTGGAAACCGCAGTTGACCGCGCTTGTGTTCGCTGGGAGTGCCCGTGAACACTGAGATTTTTGACCACGAAGGGATGCACCTCATGGGTGAGGTCGCTACAGGCCCGTTTGAGCTGCCAGGAAGCGCGCTGGCGGCGTTGCTCCTCCTTGCGGGCAACGGGCCAGCCGCTGGGCCGCCCCCAAGGCAGGTCCAGCCCCCTCGGGGGGCAGCGACCCGCGCAGCGGCGGAGCGTGGGGGTAAGTTCCCCCCGCTGCGTCGTCGCGCCTTGCCAGCCCACTCCCTGACAGCCCACTCGAGCCCGTCCAACTGCGGTTTCTAGGATGAACCCCTCGGAACAAACCCTTCACGCCCTGCTGGAACAGCTGGAACTCAGCCTGGCCGACAGCCGCCTGAGTGACGCGGAAAAGCGCGATCTCTCGCACACCCTGCGCGAGGCCTCAGTGCCGGAAGAAGGCCTGCGCCGTTTGCGCAACCAGGCCTTCGAGATGGTGCGTTCGCGGATGGACGAACCCAGTGAGGCAGACCCGCAAGCCTTGCTGCGCTGGGTCGAAGGGGTCGTGCGCCTGCTCGACGTGTCCCGCGGTGCCTCCGGCAGCTACCGCGCCCAGTCGTGGTTCAGTCCGGGCCAGGACTGCCTGCGCGCCATACAGGGCCAGCTGCGCGCCAGCCGCCTCCAGGCAGACATCTGCGTGTTCACGCTATCGGACGATCGCATCACGGCCGAGGTGCTGGCGGCACACCGGCGCGGGGTGGCGGTTCGGCTCATCACCGACAACGAAAAAATGTTCGACGATGGCAGCGATGTGCGCGCGCTGGCACGTGCCGGTGTGGCTGTGCGGGTCGACAACACCGCTGCGCACATGCATCACAAGTTCGCCTTGTTCGACCGGCGCTGGCTGCTCAATGGCAGCTACAACTGGACCCGCAGCGCAGCCGAACACAACGAAGAAAATCTGGTGCTCTGCAACGACGCCAGCTTGCTGCGCCAGTTTCAGCTCGTGTTCGAGACGCTGTGGTCGGGGTTCGATCCGTTGTGATCCATGGCCCCGGATGGAACCCGCTGTCATCGTCCGAGCGCTTGTGTGGGGTGCTTGCCCTTTGCCCGCTGCACCTGGCTGGCCAGGCAATGCTTTAGTTTCCATATTGGCAAAAATGGGGGCGATGGCTTGGCCGCCTGTCCCACCATTGAAGCCGCCCGCTGATCTCGCAGCGCAAGGCGGCCCGCCACATGCTAGAACCCTTTCCCAAACTTCAGCGAACAGGTGATTCATGGCGGTGTGCATAGCGTGTGGAACGGACAACCGGGACAAGGCGTTGTTCTGTCGGGGCTGTGCCACGTCCATGGTGGCGCTGGCTGGTTCGACTGCAGCCGCCCCCGCTCCCCAAACCGCCGACACCGCATCCACAGGCCCGACGCAAACCTGCCCCGCTTGTCAGGCCAAGAACTCCCTGGTGGCCACCTCGTGCAAAAACTGTCGTGCGTCGCTGGTACCCGACATGGTGGCAGCCCCCAAGACCATTCCCGCGGCGGTGGCGCCTGGCAGCAGCAACGCCAAGCTGGTGGTCATGGTCAGCCTGGCGCTGGTGACCACCGCTGTCGGCGCCTGGTGGTGGAGCGCCCAGGGTGGCTCGTCAGCGCCCGTGGCGGCCCAGGTCGCTCCGGTGGTCACTCAGGCCACGGGTCTGGGCATTGGTGCAACCGAAAGCAGTGGCCCGGCACCTGAGAAGGCAGTGGTGAGTACCGAAGCTGCGTCGGTGGCCGCAGCGGAAGCGCAGGCCACCCGGATCAAGGAGCAGGCCGCAGCGGTGGCCTCAGCCGACCGGGCCCGTCGCATTCGCGAACTGAAAGCAAAGGAAGCGCGCGAGTTGGCGGCTGCCGAGAAGCAGCGGGCTGCGCAAGCCCGTGAACAATTGCAGGCCGAACAGGCCCGGCGCCGCGCAGAAGAAACTGCACGGCAAAAGGCAGCCGAAGCCGCTGCGCTCGCAGCCGCCAAACCGCCACCGCCGGTACAGACAGTGGACACGATCTGCGCCTCAAGCAGCAACTTCATCGCACGCGAGGTGTGCCGCACCCGCGAATGCCAGAGCCCTGCCTTCACCAACGACCCGGTATGCGTGCGCTTCCGGCAAGTGGAGGCTGCCAACTTGCGCCAGCCGATGTTTTAGGGCCTGGTAGGCCCCTGGCGTTTGCCCGCCGGGCGGCGCGCGCTGGTCCAGAAGGTGAACTCGTCCTCGTGGACCTCGATGTCGAGTTCCATCACCCTCGCCTGCAGACGGGACTGGGCATCGGCCACGGCCTGGTTGTAGACGCTCGGTCCCACTTCCTTCAGAAAAAAGTTGAGCAAGCCCTCGGCAGCGACGTTGCCAATGCGCTCGTCCATGTGTTCGAGGAAGTAGCGTTCGATGGAGGCCACGGCCTGTAGCCGGGCGGGTTTGCCAAGTTCAATGCTCATGGTGGTTGTGATCGGGTGAATCTGCGCAAGTAGCAGGGCTCCGTGGCTGCGGCATCAAACAGATGAGTCAGATTCGCCTGCCACGCTGGAAGCATCTGGCGCGGCAGGCGAAGCGGTTCACTGCAGTTGCGCTTGACCGTTGTAGGCCACGATGCAGCGTTCGCTGCCCGCGTCGGCCACGATGGAGAGGCCTGCGCCGAACAGGCCCGGCGTGTTGGAGGCGCGGTACACCATGCCGGTGGTCAACCGCACGCCGTCCTCAATGGTCTGGGCCGAAGTGGAAATGCCGAAGTTGTCGGGGTCCACCTGACCTTGCAGCACAACCTGGTTGCTCACCAGCGTCACGCTGCGGCCTGACTGGCTGACCGTCTGGATGACCTCGATGCGCCTGGCCACGCCGGTGTTGCAGTCGTCTACCGTCTTGTCCATCACCACAAAGTAGGTGCCGGCGTACAACGGAACGACCTCTGGTTCTGAAGAGCCACCACCACAGCCCAGCAGCGCGACAGAAATCAGAGGGACTGTAAGAAGGTTGCGCATCATTGAGCACCTTCCTTCTTCACCAGCGAGCCCAGCATCGTCTGCAGTGCATTGAACATCGAGCTGTTGCCCTGAGTTGGCGCTGCCTTGGGCTGCTGCGAGGCAGACTGATCAGCGACTGACTTGGCCAGTTCGATGGCGCGTTGATCGGGCTGCTTGGCCATGGCAGTGGCCGAGGCCACCGCAAGTGCGGCGGCAATGGAAGTGAGCTGGAAGGGTGTCATGGGGGCTCCCGTTGGAAGCGCCTGGCCGGCGCGTTGGTTGAGGTGGCTTCTCGACAAGCCGGGTGCATGTTAGCAATGCCGAGCCGGCAAAAAGTCGCTTGGGGCACGGCGGGTAGATTGGTGGTAGTTGACGCCCTTCAGCCCATCAGACGTTCATGATGGTCACGGCTCGGGCGTTCAGATAGGCTTCCATCGCCTCCGGCCCGCCCTCGGAGCCATAGCCCGAGTCCTTGATGCCGCCAAAAGGCATTTCGGCCGATGGCATGGCGGGCATGTTCACCCACAGCATGCCCACTTCGACGCGTCGCGCCAACAGGTCTGCGTTTTTCAGGGAACTCGTGAAGGCATAGCCAGCCAGCCCGAAGGGCAGGCGGTTGGCCTCTGCAATGGCTTCATCCAGCGTCTGAAAACTGCGCACCGCCGCCATGGGGCCGAAGGGCTCGTCGTTGAACACGCGGGCATCGAGCGGCACGTCGGTCAGGATGGTGGGTTGCCAGAAGTTGCCAGCCTCGCCGATGCGGTCACCGCCCGTGGCCAGCGTGGCGCCGCGTTCCACGGCGTCTTTGGTGAACTCGGCCATGGCCGTGACGCGGCGCGGGTTGGCCAGCGGCCCCATCTGGGTGGTCTCGGCCGTGCCGTCGCCCACCGCCAGACCCGCTGCGTGTTTGACCAGCGCGGCGGAAAACTCCCTGGCAATGCTTTCGTGCACCAGAAAGCGCGTGGGCGAAATGCAGACCTGGCCGGCGTTGCGGAACTTGGCACCGCCTGCGGTCTTCACTGCCAGCGCCACGTCGGCGTCTTCGGCGACGATCACCGGCGCGTGTCCGCCCAGCTCCATGGTCACGCGTTTCATATGTTGGCCTGCCAGTGCGGCGAGCTGCTTGCCCACCGGGGTTGAGCCTGTGAAGGTGATCTTGCGAATGACGGGGTGGGCGATCAGGTAGCTGGAAATCTCCGAAGGTGTGCCGTAAACCAGTCCGAGCACACCAGGGGGAAGACCGGCGTCAGCAAAGGCGCGCACCAGCTCGGCGGGTGCGGCCGGGGTTTCTTCGGGTGCCTTCACGATCATGGAGCAACCCGTGGCCAGCGCCGCCGCCAGCTTGCGCACCACCTGGTTGATGGGGAAGTTCCAGGGCGTGAACGCGGCCACCGGGCCGATCGGGTCTTTCAACACCATCTGGCGCATGGCGAGGTTGCCGCGCGAGGGCACGATGCGGCCGTAGACACGAAGGCCTTCGTCGGCGAACCATTCGATGATGTCGGCCGCCGCCATGGCCTCGCCCTTGGCTTCGGCCAGCGGCTTGCCTTGTTCTTGCGTCAACAGTGCGGCAATGGCGCCGGCACGTTCACGCATCAGGCCTGCGGCGGCGCGCATGATTTTGGAGCGGGTGATGGCTGGCATGTCGCGCCAGGTCTCGAAGCCTTTTTGTGCGGCATCCAGTGCGAGATCCAGGTCTGCCTGGCGGGCATGTGCCACGCGGCCAATCTCTTTGCCTGTGGCCGGGTTGAACACGGGCAGCGTCTCGCCAGCCGCGGCTTCACGCCATTCGCCGTGGATGAAAAGTCGGGTGTCTGGATAGCTCATGGCGGTCTCCTGGAGGGAATGGGAATAGCAAGAATGGGTCAACCTTACCAGCAGCTGCCTGCACGAATCGCCGAGTGGCAGAGGGTAGACATACGGCACAACGCCCGCCCGCACCGCTTCCTCTGGGTCACATGTGCCGCACCCCCCATGCTCCGCAGCGCTTGATCCGGGGTGCCAGGCGCGCGCAGCTGGCAGGTAGAGGCTGGGTCGAGGCCGGCATTGATCGTGGTGGACCGGTGGCCAGCTGCCGAACGATGGCCCAGGACGCCGGGTTCACGTGGCCTGACGCAACGCCCGCCGGTACTGCACCGATTCCGCCACGTGACTGGCGCTCACATTCTGGGTGCCCGCCAGGTCGGCAATGGTTCGCGCCACGCGCAGAGCACGGTGGGTGCTGCGCGCGCTCCACCCCAGCCGAGCGGCGGCGGTGTTGAGGAATTTCAGCGCGGCGGGCTCGGCCAACACATGTTCGTCCAACGCTTGGCCGGCCAAAGCCTGGTTGGCTTGGCCCTGCCGGGTGTGAGCCCGGGCGCGGGCAGCTTCCACGCGTTCGCGCACCGCGCTGCTGGGCTCGCCGGCAGCACCTTGCAGCAGGTCGTCCGCTGGCAGTGCGGGCACTTCCACGTGCAGGTCGATGCGGTCCAGCAGCGGGCCGCTGAGCTTGCTCTGGTAGCGCGCGATCTGATCGGGCGTGTCGCGGCAGGCCTTGGTGGGGTGGCCGAGAAAGCCGCAGGGGCATGGGTTCATCGCGGCGATCAGCTGGAAGCGGGCCGGAAATTCGCTTTGCATGGCCGCCCTTGAGATGCGGATGTGCCCGCTTTCCAGGGGTTCACGCAGGGCTTCAAGCGCGGCGCGTGGAAACTCGGGCAGTTCATCGAGAAACAGCACGCCGTGGTGCGCCAGCGAGATTTCGCCCGGTTTGGGCGGCGACCCACCGCCCACCAGCGCCACGGCGCTGGCACTGTGATGGGGCGCACAGGTGGGGCGCTGCGCCCAGCGCTCCAGCGAAAAGCGTCCCGCCAGCGACGCCACGGCCGCCGACTCCAGGGCCTCCAGGGTGCTCATCGGGGGCAGCAGGCCGGCGAAGCGCTGGGCCAGCATGGACTTGCCTGATCCTGGCGGACCCATCATCAACAGGCTGTGGCCGCCAGCGGCTGCGATCTCCAACGCCCGCTTGGCCGCGATCTGGCCTTTTACATCAGCCAGATCGGCATAGTGGGGCTGGCGCCCGGCGCTGGTGGGTTCCAGCAGTTGCCAGCCGCCATGGTCTGGCGGGGGTTCGGTGGCGTTTTGGGATTCGGGCAGGAACTGGGCAACCACGTCGAGCAGGTGGCGCGCACGGTACACCTGCGCTTCGGGTACGAGGGCGGCTTCTTCGGCGCTGCCCGGGGGCAGCACCAGTCGGGTGGGCGATGAGGGGCCATCGCTGCCTGCCTGCGAACGGTGCAGGGCCAAGCTCATGGCCAGTGCGCCGCGCACCGGGCGCAATTCGCCGCCCAGGGACAGTTCGCCCGCAAACTCCCAGCCGGCCAGGCGAGGGGCGCTGATCTGGCCGCTGGCCGCCAGGATGCCCAGTGCGATCGGCAGGTCGAAGCGCCCCGAATCCTTGGGCAGGTCGGCCGGGGCCAGGTTGACCGTGATGCGCTTGTTGCTGGGGAATTCAAGCCCGCTGTTGGCAATGGCCGAGCGCACCCGTTCGCGCGCTTCCTTCACTTCGGTATCGGCCAGCCCGACCAGCGTGAAGCTGGGCAAACCGTTGGCCAGATGGACCTCCACACAGACCGGCCGGGCCTCAAGCCCCAGCAACGCGCGGCTGTGCACCAGCGACAAGCTCATGATTTCTCCCTGATTTGGTGCATTTCATGCCTCCGAAGGCCTGATTCCCGGCCATCGGAGGCGTGCACTTGGTTGGTGCGCACGCTTTTGGTGTGACGGCGGATGTGGTGCGCCGAACCGGAAATCATGGCACACCGACGGCTCAAGCCCACCCCAAATTTGGGGGAGGTGATTGGGCGGGGGTGGCGCAGCGACGGCGATCTGCCCGGACGCGGTTTTGGCATGGTCCCTGCATGGCGCAGTGGGCGAATGCAGCAACGCCGGCGGGCTGCCCCAGGGCAGGGCGCCTTTCTGAACTTCCAGCAGAGGGATCACCCCATGAAAATGGTCACCGCCATCATCAAGCCGTTCAAACTGGACGAGGTGCGCGAAGCGCTCTCCAACATGGGCGTTCAAGGCATCACTGTCACCGAAGTCAAGGGCTTCGGTCGGCAAAAAGGCCACACCGAGCTGTACCGCGGCGCCGAGTACGTGGTCGACTTCCTGCCCAAGGTCAAGATCGAGGCCGCGGTCTCTGAAGATCTCGTCGAGCGTGTGATCGAAACCATTGAAGCCGCAGCGCGCACCGGCAAGATCGGTGACGGCAAGATTTTTGTCAGCGATCTGGAGCAGGTGGTCCGGATCCGCACCGGCGAAACCGGCAAAGAGGCCCTTTGACCCTTTGAAAGAGGCGGTCTGAGGCCAGGGCCGCCAGCGCCTTCCCTGGCCTCACTGTCTGAACCGGGCGGAAATAGGCCCCATCCTGTGCCCGTCCTTCAGTTGCGGTTCCCTTCCGACGGGTGCACAAATTGGTGCAAGGCGGCCCCCGGTGCAACGAATTTTTACCTTTCTGGCACACATCGTGCTTGGGGCTATGGACCCTACAACCCCAACAGGAGAGTTCGACGTGAAAATGGTTTCAGCCATCATCAAACCGTTCAAGCTGGACGAAGTGCGAGAAGCACTCTCCAGCATGGGCGTCCAAGGCATCACTGTCACCGAAGTCAAGGGCTTTGGTCGGCAGAAAGGCCACACCGAGTTGTACCGCGGTGCCGAGTACGTGGTCGACTTCCTGCCCAAGGTCAAGATCGAGGCCGCGGTCTCCGAGGACCTGGTCGAGCGTGTGATCGAAGCCATTGAAGGCGCAGCACGCACCGGCAAGATCGGCGACGGCAAGATTTTCGTCACCGACCTCGAACAGGTGGTGCGCATCCGCACCGGCGAAACAGGCAACGAAGCGCTTTGATTGCCTTCCCCGAACAAGAAAGCACATGAATATGAAAAACCTCATCGCAACCCTGATGCTGGGACTGGGTCTGGCCCTTGGTGGTGTCAACGCCTTTGCCCAGACGGCGACCGAAGCCCCTGCGGCCGCCATGGAAGCTGCGCCCGCCGCGGCCGAAGCCCCTGCCGCTGCAGAAGAAGCCGCTCCCGCGCCCACGGTCGACAAAGGCGACGTGGCCTGGATGATGGTCTCCACCATCCTCGTCGTCCTCATGGTCCTGCCTGGCCTAGCGCTGTTCTACGGTGGCCTGGTGCGCAGCAAGAACATGCTGTCCGTGCTCATGCAGGTCATGGTGGTGTTCTCGCTGATCTGCGTGCTGTGGGCCATGTACGGCTACAGCCTGGCCTTCGGTGGTGAGGGACTGATCATCGGCAACCTCGACCGGGTGTTCCTGATGGGCATCACCCCCGACTCGCTGGCCGACACCTTCTCTGATGGTGTGAAGATTCCTGAATACATCTTCATTGCCTTCCAGGCCACCTTTGCCGGCATCACCTGCGCCCTGATCGTGGGCTCCTTCGCCGAACGCATGAAGTTCAGCGCCGTGCTGCTGTTCTGCGCCATCTGGTTCACCTTCAGCTACCTGCCGATCGCCCACATGGTGTGGGGCGTGGGTGGCTACCTGCTCGACAAGGGCGCGCTGGACTTCGCTGGCGGCACCGTGGTGCACATCAACGCGGCCATGGCCGGTCTGGTGGGTGCCTACATGGTGGGCAAGCGCATCGGCTACGGCAAGGAAGCCATGGCGCCTCACAGCCTGACGCTGACCATGGTCGGTGCCTCGCTGCTGTGGGTGGGCTGGTTCGGCTTCAACGCCGGCTCCAACCTGGAAGCCAATACTGGCGTCGGTCTGCCGTTCATCAACACCATGTTCGCCACCGCCGCCGCCGTGCTGGCCTGGTGCATCGGTGAAGCACTGGGCAAGGGCAAGGCCTCCATGCTGGGTGCCGCCTCTGGCGCCGTGGCCGGTCTGGTCGCCATCACCCCGGCCTGCGGCTCGGTGGGCCCCATGGGCGGCATCATCATCGGTCTGGTCGCAGGCTTCGTCTGCCTGTGGGGCGTCAATGGTCTCAAGAAGATGCTCGGCGCTGACGACTCGCTCGACGTGTTCGGTATCCATGGCATCGGCGGCATCATCGGCGCCATCCTGGTCGGCGTGTTTGCCGCACCTGGCCTGGGCGGCACCGGTGGCGAAGACTTCTCCATCGGCAGCCAGGTCCTGATCCAGGCCGAAGGCGTGCTGATCACCATGGTGTGGTCGTCCGTCGTCGCCTTCATCGCCTACAAGATTGTGGACATGGTCATTGGCCTGCGTGTCACGGAAGAAGCCGAGCGCGAAGGTCTGGACATCACCGCTCACGGCGAAACCGCCTACAACCGCTGATCCTTCACCTGCGGGTATCGAGCATTCGCTGCTCGATACCCGCAGTGTCGACATCTCCCTGGACGTTGAGCCCGCATCGCCTCTGGCATGCGGGCTCTTTTTTGTCCGTTGGTTTTCCGTGCTGTCTGCACGAGACCAGGGTTCATCACCCACGCGAACCTGCTGCGCTCTGGGGTGGCAGGGGTCAGACTGCACCCGTCCGATGCCTGCCTATGATGTCTGTGGGACATCACAACATCAGGAGGAAACCATGACACCACCGCGCCACAGCCACACTTTGCGGCTACCACCCTTGCTCGCCCTGGCACTGATCTGCCTTGCCGGTTCTCCGGTCTGGGCACAGCCAGCGAAACCCGCCGCAGTCACACCCGGTTCGCCCGCCAGTGCGGCCGCGTCACGTCCACCCACCAGCGTGCGTTTCATCAAGGCCCCTTCCGACGAAACACCCGCAGCCAGGGCCAGAAGACTGAAGCGCGAATGCAAGGGCAAGCCCAACGCCGGCATGTGCCTGGGCCACGCGAGCTGACGTCCGGAGAAAAGCGGGTAGGGCAGGCGCGCAGGCGCCGCGGGCGATTGCATCGCTGTGTGCAAAAAATTCAAGCGCTGCAGGGGTGCCCACGGCTACCATCTGCGCCATGACTCCTCACGATGAAGCAGGGCTGGTCCAACTGACCGAACAGATACGCGCTGCCAGCGCCGCAGGCACACCGTTGCGCATCTTTGGCGGCGACACCAAGCATTTTTACGGCGAACCAGTGAAGGGTGAGCCTTTGTCCACCACGGCATGGGCGGGCATCGTCAGCCATGAGCCGACCGAACTTGTCATCACCGTGCGCGCTGGCACGCCACTGGCCGACGTGGAAGCGGTGCTGGCCGAGAGAGGCCAGTGCCTGCCTTTCGAACCCCCGCATTTTGGTGAGGGCGGCACCGTGGGCGGCATGGTGGCGGCCGGCCTCGCCGGCCCGGCCCGGGCCAGTGCGGGTGGCGTGCGCGACTTCGTGCTGGGCTGCCGTTTCATCAACGGGCGCGGTGAGCTGCTGACCTTTGGCGGCCAGGTCATGAAAAACGTGGCCGGCTACGACGTCAGCCGCGTCATGGCCGGGTCCATGGGTACGCTGGGCCTGATCACCGAAGTCAGCCTCAAGGTTTTGCCGGTGGCCCCTGCCGAAGCCACGCTGGTGTTCACACTGAACCAGCACGACGCGCTGGAGCAATTGCACCGCTGGGGTGGCCAGCCACTCCCGCTCAATGCCTCGTGCTGGGTGCGGGACGACACCCAACCCGATGCGCCTGAACTGCTGTTTGTTCGCCTGCGGGGTGCGGTCGCGGCGGTGGAGGCGGCCTGCGAGCGCATGCTGCGCGAGGCAGGCGGCCAGCGTATGGACAACACACAAGCCGCGCCCGACTGGGCCGACTGCCGCGATCAGCGCCTGCCCTTCTTTCAATCCCCGGCACCCGATCTGTGCCTGTGGCGCCTGTCGGTGCCGCAGACGGCACCCGTGCTGGACCTGCCTTACGCTCAACTGGTCGAATGGCATGGCGCGCAGCGCTGGTTGTGGGCGCCGGCGGCTGCCGCGGCAACGATACGCACGGTGGTGGCCGCTGCCGGCGGCCACACCACCTTGTTCCGCGCAGGGGCGGATGGCGCACCCCATGTGCCGCGTTTTGACGCCCTGTTGCCCGCCATTGAAGCCATCACCCGTCGCCTGCGCACCGAATTCGATCCAGCCGCTGTGTTCAATCCCGGCCGCATGGGCTGACACCACCCGGACCTGCCGGACCACCATCACCCCAGCGCCTTCTGCCTCCCACCCTATCGCCCCGACATGCAAACCAACCTCTCCCCCGAATACCGCGCCCGTGCCGACGGACGCGAGGCAGAGGCGATCCTGCGCAAGTGCGTGCATTGCGGCTTCTGCACCGCCACCTGTCCCACGTACCAGCTGCTGGGCGACGAGCTCGATGGTCCGCGCGGGCGTATCTACCTGATGAAACAGGTGCTCGAAGGGGCAGCGCCCACGCGCAAGACCCAGCTGCACCTGGACCGCTGCCTGACCTGCCGCAACTGCGAATCCACCTGCCCCAGCGGGGTGGATTACGGGCACCTGATCGACATCGGCCGCAGAATAGTTGACGAAAAAGTGCCACGCCCCGCAGGCGAAAAGGCCGTGCGCTGGCTGCTCAAGGAGGGACTGCCTTCGCCGTTGTTTGGCCCCGCGATGAAGATGGGGCAATTGGTGCGCGGCCTGCTGCCTGCCTCACTGAAAAACAAGGTGCCGGCCAGACAGGACGCTGGCCGCTGGCCCACCCAGACCCATGCGCGCAAGGTGTTGATGCTCACGGGCTGCGTGCAGCCCGCCATGATGCCCAACATCAACAGCGCCACGGCCCGTGTGCTCGATGCCGCCGGCATTCAGACCGTGATCGCACCCCAGGCGGGCTGCTGTGGTGCGGTCAAATTCCACCTCAACGACCAGGACGGCGGCAAAGCAGAAATGCGCGCCAACATCGACGCTTGGTGGCCGTTGCTGGAGCAGGGCGTGGAAGCCATCGTGATGAATGCGTCAGGCTGCGGCGTCACCGTGAAGGATTACGGGCACATCCTGGCCGACGATCCGACCCATGCCTACAAGGCCGCGCGGGTGAGCCTGCTGACCAGAGACCTCAGCGAATGCCTGCCCGAACTGGTGCCCGTGCTCAAACCCAAACTGGCCAGCGTGCCCGACGCGAAGAAGGTGATCGGCTACCACCCGCCCTGCACACTGCAGCATGGCCAGCAACTCAAGGGCGGCGTGGAGACCCATCTGGCCGCGCTGGGCTTCAACGTGCAGGTGGCCAAGAGCGAAGCCCACCTGTGCTGTGGCTCGGCCGGCACCTATTCGGTGCTCAACCCCACGCTGTCGTACCAGCTGCGCGACCGAAAGCTCGGTCACCTGGGCGAGCTTCAGCCCGACGTGATCACCAGCGCCAACATCGGCTGCATCACCCACCTGCAAAGCGGCACGTCGACCCCGGTGCGGCATTGGGTGGAGGTATTGGACGACCTTCTGCACCCCACATGATCCCGGCGCTCGCCACCTTGCTGGTGTTCCAGCTCGTGGGCGAGGCGCTGGTGCGCGTGTTGACCGTGCCGGTGCCCGGTCCGGTGGTGGGCATGGCCTTGCTGCTGCTGGCCCTGGTGCTGCGACCTGCATGGGCTGGCGCCATCCGGCCCACGGCGCAGACGCTGCTGCAGCACCTGTCGCTGCTCTTCGTGCCCGCCGGCGTGGGGGTGATGCTTCACCTGCAGCGCCTGGGTGACGAGGCCCTGGCCATTGGCGTGGCCCTGGTGATCAGCACCTGGGTGGGCCTGGCCAGTGCGGCGCTCACCATGGCCTGGTTGATGAAGCACACAGCCCCGCCTCAGGAAAAGGACGGCCCATGAACGAAGGGTTGCCCCTGGCTTCTGCCACCGCTGCCGCCGACCGTCTGGCCGACGTCTGGGTGTACCTGTCGACTTCGCCCTTGCTCGGGCTCACGGCCACGCTGCTGGTCTACCAGGCCAGCTTCGTGGTTTACCGGCGCAGCGGCTTTCACCCGCTGGCCAACCCGGTGGCACTGTCCGTGATGGTGCTGGGGGCGCTGCTCTGGGCCACCCACACCCCTTACGCCACCTACTTTGAAGGCGCGCAGTTCGTGCACTTTCTGCTGGGGCCGGCCACGGTGGCGCTGGCGGTGCCGCTGTTTGAACAGCTGGCGCGCCTGAAACGGTTGTGGCTGCCCATGCTGGGTGCGCTGGTGGTGGGCACGCTGGCCGCCACGGTCACGGCGATTGGCGTGGGCTGGGCGCTGGGGGCGACGAAGGCCACCATTGCCTCGCTAGCGCCCAAGTCAGTGACGGCGCCCGTGGCCATGGGCATTTCGGAGCAGATCGGCGGCCTTCCCACACTGACCGCCGTGCTGGTGGTGTGCACCGGCATCCTGGGCGCGGCCAGCGCGCGTTACCTGTTCGATGCGCTGCGCATCCAGGACCCCACGGTGCGCGGATTCGCGCTGGGCACCGCAGCGCACGGCATTGGCACCGCGCGCGCGTTTCTGGTGAGCGAAGAAATGGGCGCCTTCGCCGGCCTGGCCATGGGCCTGTGTGCCCTCTTCAGCGCAGTGGCCCTGCCGCTGGTGGCGGGGTGGCTATTGCGCTGGGTGTGAGCATGGGCCTGCTCAGGCTTGCCGCAACCCTGTGCCTGCGACGCTGCGCACCCACCGCCAAACGGGCTGTCCATAAACAATCAAGGCCAGTGCCAGCAAGATCAGCGGCAACGCGATGAACACCTGACCGGTGAGCACCTCGCCGCCGAGCGCCACACCCACCCACAGCGCGACCACCGGGTTCACAAAGGAATAGCTGCTGGCGAGCGCCGACGAGCTGTTCTTGAGCAGCCACAGGTAGGCGTTGAGTGTGACCAGGGTGCCCATGACCACCAGATACCCCCACGCGGCCCAGGAGGCCACACTGGTCTGGCCGATCTGCCAGGTGCGCGTGGCCGGCTCGAACAACACCGCCACCAGTAACCCGATGGCGCCGCCCGTGAGCCACTGCGCAGCAGACGCCATGGCAGGGCCGGGCAGGGAGAGCTTGCGCGATGCGTAGGAGCCCAGGCTCCAGCACAGTGGCGCGCCGAACGCGAACAGCGCACCCAGCCAGGTGGCAGAGAAGTCGCCTTCCAGCGCCAGCACCGCTGCCCCCGCCACGCCCAGCCCCAGGCCCAGCCAGCTGGTGGCGGGCACATGCTCGCCACCCCAGCGCGTCCACAATGCCAGCCACATGGGCATGGTGGTCACCACCGTGGCCATCAGCCCCGAACCGATGCCCATCTTCTGCGCCAGCACCACCAGGCCCATCGCACCAAAAGCCATCAGGCCACCGATCAGCACCGAATGCCGCCACTGCAAAGCCGTGGGCCAGGCCAGTCCTTGCCAGCGGGCCAGCCCCAGCATCACCGCACCGGCGAACAGGAAGCGCGCGCCATTCATGAGCAGTGGCGGCAGGGTCTGCATGGCCACATTAAGCGCGTGGTAGGTCGTGCCCCAGACGAAATACACAATCAGCAAGGCCGCGATCAGCGGCACTTGCTTGCCAGAAGGGATGATGCGCCGGAAAATGAACGGCATGTCTGCACCTGATATGGAAAATATTCAGACGATGGCTTGAATGCCGGAATTTACACGAGCTCAGACGATGTCGCAAGAAAATTTACAGACAGACGACCTGGACAGAAGAATCATTACGGCCTTGAGCACGGACAGCCGTCGTTCTTACGCTGACGTGGCTGGCGAGGTGGGTATGTCCACCGCAGCAGTGCACGAGCGGGTGCGCAAGATGGTGGAGCGCGGGGTGATCGAGCGGTTTTCACTGCGCGTGGTGCCTGAAGCCGTGGGCCTGCACTTCACCGCTTTCGTGGCCATCCGCAACGACGGCGGGGCGCACTGCCGGGAGATCGCACCCCGGTTGCGCGAGATTCCGGAAGTGAACGAGTTGCACAGCGTGGCCGGCGAGCACGACTTCCTGGCCAAGATCCGCTGCACCCACCCACGCGCGCTGGAGGACGTGCTCTACCAGATCAAGGCGATTCCGGGTGTGGCGCGAACCACCAGCACAGTGGTGTTGAACACCGAGTTTGAACGGTAGTGGGGTATCCGCTTGAACGAACAAGCCGCAAGTCCTCCAGGAGCCCACATGCCCCCTTCCACGCACCCCTTGCGCTGCCGCTGCGGCATGCTGCAAGGCCATGTCGAACTGGGCGGCGTCAGCAACCGCATGGTGTGCTATTGCCATGATTGCCAGGCCTTTGCGCGGTTTCTGGGACGGCCGGAAGACGTGCTCGACGCGCAAGGTGGTTCGGAGGTGGTGCAAACGGCGCCGCATCGCATCCGGATCACCCAGGGCGCAGAGCATCTCGCGGTCATGCGCTTGTCGGACAAGGGCATGCTGCGCTGGTATGCCGCCTGTTGCCGCACACCCGTGGGCAACACCATGGATCGCCGCAGCTACCCCTTCACCGGGCTGCTCAGTGCCTGCCTCGACACCTTGCCCCTGGCGCCTTCGTTCGGCCCGGTGCGCGCGCGGGCCAACACCGGGAGCGCAGTGGGTGAGCCCAAGCCTCGGGCATTTGGCATGGCGGGTGCCGTGCTGCGCATCCTGAGTCTGGTGCTGCACAGCCGACTTTCTGGCCGATACAGGGACACACCCTTTTTCACCGCAGCGGGCGCGCCGGTGGCCCGGCCCACCGTGCTCTCTGCCGAGGCGCGAGAACGTCTGCGCTCCACGCCCGGCAACGACTGATCCGCCCTCAGGCCAGCGCCTCTTCGATGTCCTTGGCCAGCTTCTCGGGCGCGTCCTGGGGCGCATAGCGCTTGATCACGCGGCCGTCCTTGCCGACCAGGAATTTGGTGAAGTTCCACTTGATGGCCTTGCTGCCCAGCAGGCCTGGTGCTTCGGCCGCGAGCCACTGGTAGAGCGGGTGGGCGTCGGCACCGTTGACATCGATCTTGCTCATCATTGGAAACGTCACGCCGAAATTCTTCTGGCAGAACGCGCCGATTTCTTCGTTGCTGCCCGGGTCCTGGTTGCCGAACTGGTTGCAGGGAAACCCCAGCACCACCAGGCCCCGGCTGCCGTAGGTCTGGTGCAGCTTTTCCAGGCCGCCGAATTGCGGCGTGAAGCCGCAGGCGCTGGCGGTGTTGACGATGAGCAGGGGTTTGTTTCGGAACTGATCAAGCGCAACCGGTTTTCCGTCAATGGTCTGGGCTTCAAAGTCGTAAATGCTGGGCATGCCGGGTTCCTGCAACGATTGAAATGAGAGGCCCATTGTGGCGTCTCGTCACCGCCGCTGCGCAATGTGTCACGGTGCACCCGCGACGCCCTGCCGGTTATTGCCAAAGTGCGGCATACTTATTAGTAATAATTTGTTAAAGCACTCTGAGGCAAACGCATGGCAGCTGCGTATTCGGTCGCACTGGTGGGGTTCGCACAAAGCGAATCGGCGACCTTCGAATCCTTTTTCAGTCTCGCGGCCCGCCGTCCGCCAGCCTATGCCGTGCAGGACGAGGTGTCGGATGCCCAGATCCTGATCGTCAATGCCGACAACCAGCAGGCCCTGAACCTGGTCCAGTTTGCCGAACTGCCGGGCCGGGTGCTGTTGTTGGGCAACTCCGATGGCGGCACAGGATGGCCGCTGCAGCGAAAGCCGGTGAAGCTGGTGGCGGTGCTGGCCGCACTGGACGCGCTGGTGGGCGTGCGCTCGCCAAGCCAGAAGAGCCCGCCCGCTGGCAGGGCCCCAACCGATTCCCTGCTGCAAGGTCTCGACGAGAGCATGCGCCTGGCCGGGCGGCGCGCACCAGCCACAGGCTCACGCTCGCAGACGCAACACGCCCTGGCGCCAGCGGTGAAGAGCGCGCGGCGAATGGCCGATTCGGGCTTTCCCGTCACACGGCCCATGCAACGCGAGGCCAGTGTTGCGCCGCAGGCCACGCTGGCTCCCCGCGCCAGCCCGCGTTCGGGTGTGGTGCGCCTGACCGACTTCGGCGGGCTGGACGAGATGCCTTCGCCGCCGTCAAACCCGACCACGCGATCCGGCCGAGCGACCAGGTCGGCCCCAGGCGCGGACAAGGCTTCACTGCCTGACCTGCCGCGGGGCGACATGCTGCTGGTGGCGGAAAGCCTGGTTGAGGGGCGCATCCTGCACAAGCGGTTCAAGAAGTACGGCCTGAACATCGACTGGTCGCGCGAAGCCAAACAGGCGCTGGTGATGATGCAGAACCACGCGTACAGGCTGGTGGTCATCGACCGGCTCAACGGCGACCCCGATGCCCTGCAGGTCTGTCGCGCCGCGAAACAGAAAAAAGGGCCCAAAGGCGCGCCGGTGGTGTTCATGTTCGCCCCCACCGCTGGCAGCATGGACCGCGTCAAGGCCGGCCTCGCTGGCAGCGACGCCTACCTGTCGCGCTCGGTCGGCGAAGCCGACCTGTACCGCACGCTGGCCCAGCACCGCCTGGTGAGCCTTGACGGCTTTGCTCCAACGAATATCGGATGACCCCCCTGCGCCGCTACGCGGCTTCCCCCCTCTCTGGCGCCTTCGGCTTGGAGGGGGGACGGCGCGAGTGGCCCGGCAAAGCCGGTTCCACCGCGCCCCTGGAATAAGGCACGCGCTCCGGAACCTTTTTCGGCGGAGCAGGCACGCGGTATTCCAGATGCCTCTACGAAGCGCGTGCCTTATTCCAGGGGCATCAAGGGTCCGGCTTTGCCGGCCCAAGATGCCGTCCCCCCTCGAAGCACCGCAGGTGCGCCACGGAGGGGGGAAGCCGCGTCAGCGGCGCAGGGGGGAGCTACCCGTGCAAGTCGTCCCGGCGCGCGATTTCGAGCAGGCGTTCCAGTTCGTGCGGGTGTGTGCGCTGGTTGTGGCGGTGCCAGAGCGCGATCACGCCCATGAAGCCGGCCACCAGCACGCCGAAGGCGGTGATGGCCATGAAGGCGGACCAGCCCATGGCGGTGGAGAAGCTGTACATCGCGCCCAGCAGCAGAATGCAGGCCTGTTCGTTGAAGTTCTGCACCGCGATGGAACGGCCGGCGCCCATGAGGTTGTGGCCCCGGTGCTGCAGCAGGGCATTCATGGGCACCACCAGGAAGCCGCCCAGGCCGCCCAGCAGCACCAGGAACGGCGCGGCGACCCACACGTTGTCGATGAAGTTCATCAATATGACCAGCACGCCCATGGCGATGCCCAGCGGCATGACCCGGGTGGCCTGGTCCAGCCGCATGCGCATGGATGCCACCACGGCGCCCACCGCCGTGCCGAGCGCCACCACCCCCACCAGCGAAGAGGCTTGCGTGGTGCTGTAGCCCAGCGCGGCGCCGGCCCACGCCAGCACGATGTAGCGCAGGTTGCCCGACACGCCCCAGAACAGGGTGGTGGTGGCCAGCGAGATCTGGCCGAGGCGGTCGCGCCACAGGCGCGAGTTGCAGCGCCAGAAATCGGGCAGCAAGGCCAGCGGGTTCTTCGGCATCAGGCGAGGCGTCACGCCGGTCAGCGGAATGCGGGTGTTGAACCAGGCCGCCAGGGCGTACACGCCCACCAGGGCGGCCACCGCTGCTTCAGCCGGTGTGGATATGCCGGTGTGCAACCAGGGCACATTGATGGACAGCAGCAGGCCCGACAGCCAGGGGCCCACCAGTTGCCCACCCAGCAGCACGCCCAGAATGATCGAGGCGATGGTCAGGCCTTCGATCCAGCCATTGGCCTTGACCAGTTGGGATGGCGGCAGCAATTCGGTCAGGATGCCGTATTTCGCCGGCGAGTACGCCGCAGCCCCCAGCCCCACCAGGGTGTAGGCCAGCAAGGGATGGACCCCGGTGAGCATGAGCAGACAGCCCACCACCTTGATGGCGTTGCTGATGAACATGACCTGGCCCTTGGGCCTGGCGTCTGCAAACGCCCCCACAAACGGCGCCAGCACCACATAGAACAGTGCGAACAGCGGCACCAGGGCCGCGCTCTGCCATTCGGGCGCACCGCGCGTGCGCAGCAGTTCGATGGCGGCCACGAACAGCGCGTTGTCAGCCAGGGAGCTGAAAAACTGCGCCGTCATGATGGTGTAGAAGCCGCGCTTCATGGCGATGAATTTATGGCCCGTGTGGGTGGGCAGTGGGGGTGTGCGGCGGCGCTTTTGTGCGAAAGTTCGACGTCTGGTCTCCAGCGATGGCGGGTTATAGCACGCCAAATGTGACAGCTTGTAAGCGCGGGTGTGCCGAAATGGACATCTGCGCCGGCCTTTTGCCTGAAGCAGGTCACGATCCGTCCGCCATTGAGACTTTTCCAACAACCCCGGTTCAACCTACCCACCATGCCGCGTCCCATTCTGGCCACCGTGCACCCCGAGGCCTTGCGCCACAACCTGCAGCGTGCACGCGATTGTGCGCCCGACGCCCGGGTGTGGGCGGTGGTCAAGGCCAATGCCTACGGTCATGGAATCGAACGCTGTTTTGACGCGCTGCGTTCGGCCGACGGCTTTGCGCTGCTGGATCTGGCCGAAGCCGAGCGGGTGCGGGCGTTGGGCTGGCGTGGGCCGGTGCTGCTGCTCGAAGGCGTGTTCGAGTTGCGTGACCTGGAACTGTGTTCGCGCCTGCAGCTGTGGCACACCGTGCACTGCACCGAGCAGATCGACTGGCTGGCGGCACACAAGACCCAGGTCCCTCATCGGGTGTTTCTCAAGCTCAACTCGGGCATGAACCGCCTTGGCTTCAAGCCGGCCGCGTTCCGCGCCGCATGGGCACGCCTGAACGCGCTGCCCCAGGTGGACGAGATTTCACTGATGACCCACTTCAGCGACGCCGACGGCGAGCGCGGGATTGCCCACCAACTGGCGGCGTTTGAGGCAGCCACCGCCGACTTGCCCGGCGAGCGCAGCCTGTGCAACAGCGCGGCCATCCTGCGCCATGCCGCCGTCGCTTTGAAGAGCCGTGCCGGTGAAGCCGCCACCGAGGTGCTGGCCTCCGACTGGGTACGCTCCGGCATCGCCACCTACGGCGGTGCCCCTGACCACCCAGCCCGCACCGCCGCCGACTGGAATCTGCAGCCCGCCATGACCCTGAGCAGCCGCCTGATCGGCGTGC
This sequence comes from Betaproteobacteria bacterium HGW-Betaproteobacteria-16, assembly GCA_002840835.1. Classification (GTDB taxonomy): domain Bacteria; phylum Pseudomonadota; class Gammaproteobacteria; order Burkholderiales; family Burkholderiaceae_C; genus Hydrogenophaga. Next base: position 55,870 of record PHCQ01000008.1, read on the forward strand.
AGGCGCTGGAGGCGGGCGACACCGTGGGGTATGGGTCGGCCTTCACCGCAGACCGGCCCATGCGCGTGGGTGTGGTGGCCTGTGGATACGCCGACGGGTATCCGCGGCACGCGCCCAACGGCACGCCCATTCTGGTGGACGGGGTGCGCACACGGGTGGTGGGGCGGGTGAGCATGGACATGATCACGGTCGACCTTTCGCCACTGGACGAAGCGGGTCACGCGTGCGGTGTGGGTGCGGAGGTGGTGCTGTGGGGGCGCAGCGCGAGCGGGGCGGTGTTGCCGGTGGACGAGGTGGCGCATGCGGCGGGCACGATTTCTTATGAGCTGCTTTGCGCGGTGGCGCAGCGGGTGCCGTTTGCGGTAGGAGAGGGCTGAAGGGGCTGGAAGTCACCCCCCGCGCCGCCTTTGGCGTCACCCCCTGAAGGCGCGCACACCCGGTGGCCCGTCAAAGCCGGTTCCACGGGTGCCCTGGAAGAACACCTCCTCGCCGGAGGGCGCTACCCCACTCCCTCCCCCAGCGGGGAAGGGAGCGAAGCCAACGGCGTTCCCGGTGACGCCCATTCCTGCGCCCTCCATGGACGCCCCCCCAGTCTGCACATCACAACCATCGGAGATCTCGATCACTGGGTCCCGAAACGCTGTCTGAATCGCCACTGACTTGTACCCCTAGGGGTATGTGTGTATACTCCTTGTCGTACAGGAGAACACCATGTCCAGCCCCATCAAAACCCGTCTTCACAGGACCCGTCCCAGCGCCGCTCAGGTGCTGCATCCCGGCGTCCCGCGCCACCTCGCGCCTGTCGCCCTGACGCTCGTACTGCTGACGGGGGCCATGCTCTGGATCGGGGGTGCGGCGCACGCGGCCGAGCCGGCCAAGGTGGCGGCGAGCGCGCAGGTGCCGGTGGTTACCCTGGGCTCGCGTGCCGTGGGCTCGGGCTTGTCGCTGGATGGCAGTCTGCAGGCGGTGCGGCAGAGCACCCTGTCGGCCCAGGCCAGTGGGCGCATCGCCGAACTGCGTGTGAAGGCAGGTGATCAGGTCAAGGCCGGGCAGGTGCTGGCGGTGGTCGATGACCGCGCCACGCAGGCCGGTGTGGCGCAGGCCCAGGCGGGGTTTGCGCAGGCCGACGCCCAGTTGGCCAACGCCCGTGCCCACTATGAACGCACCCGTGAGCTGCGGGAAAAGGGCTTCATGGCACAGGCCGCGCTGGACACGGCGCAAGCCCAGTTGCGCGCCGCCACGGCGGGTGTGGCAGCCGCGCGTGCTGGCCAGACACAGTCTTCGCTGGCACAGGGCTTCACCCGCCTGACCGCGCCTTACGACGGTTGGGTGCTGCAAACGCATGCCGAAGCCGGCACGCTGGCCATGCCGGGTTCGCCGGTGGTCACGGTCTACGCGCCGCAACCGATCCGTGCGGTGGTGCATGTGCCTGCGTCGCAACAGGCGCTGGCGCTGGCCGCCCAGCGGGTGGAAGTGCTGCTTCCCGGTGCCGACGGCCGTTGGGTGACGCCAGAGAAACGCACCAGCCTGCCGGCGGCCGACGCCGTGTCGCAAACCGTGGAATGGCGGCTGGACCTCAGCGAGGCCGACGGTGCCGACCAGGTTCCCGGGCGCAACGTGCAGGTGCGCTTTGTGGGTGCCGCCGTGGCCAATGCGCCGCAGCGGCTCCTGGTGCCCGCATCGGCGGTGCTGCATCGCGGCGAATTGACGGCCGTGTACCTGGCCACCGCCGAGGGACACCCCACCGCCTTCGTGCTGCGCGCGGTGCGCCTGGGCGCAGACCATGGCGAGGCGGGAGTGGAAGTGCTGTCGGGCCTGCGAGCCGGTGATCGGGTTGCGCTCGATCCGGTGCGCGCCGGCTTGAGCGGCGCGCAGGTGGCCCAGTGAGTTCGATCACACCAGAGAACACGGCCATGAACCATCCCAACACCACGCCCTCTGCACCTGAAAAGCTTGGCTTTTCCGGCTCGGTGGCGCGCATGTTCCAGAGCAACGCCATCACGCCCCTGCTGGCGCTGGTGGCCCTGCTGCTGGGCCTGTTCGCCGTGATGGTCACGCCGCGCGAGGAAGAGCCGCAGATCAATGTGACCATGGCGAACGTGCTCATCCCGTTCCCCGGTGCGTCGAGTGCCGACGTGGCACAGATGGTGGCCGTACCGGCCGAACACGTGCTGTCGCAGATCCAGGGCATTGAGCACACCTATTCGGTGGCCCGCCCCGGCATGGCGGTGCTCACCGTGCAGTTCCAGGTGGGGGTGCCACGCACCGAGGCGCTGGTGCGCCTGTACGACGTGCTCAATGCCAACCAGGACTGGTTGCCCCAGGGCCTGGGCGTGATGGCGCCGATCGTCAAACCCAAAGGCATCGACGATGTGCCGGTGCTGGCCGCCACGCTGTGGAGCCCCGATGCCGACAGTGCGCACGACCTGGAGCGTGTGGCTCACGCGCTGGAGAGCGAGCTCAAGCGAGTGCCGGGAACGCGAGAGGTGGAAACCATTGGCGGCCCAGGCCGTGCGGTGCATGTGTGGCTGGACCCGGCTCGGCTGCGCGAACGTGGCGTGAGCGTGCAGGCCCTGCATGGTGCCGTTGCGTCGGCCAATCAGGCCATGCCAGCGGGCACAGTGGCCAATCCGGACGCCGCTGCGCAAGAGCCTGGCATGCTCAGCGTGCAGACGGGCGAATTCCTGCAGAACGAGCAGGATGTGGGCGACATTGTCGTTGGCGTGAGCCAGGGCCGTCCCGTGTACCTCCGTGAGGTGGCGCGGGTGGAGGCCGGTGCGATGCTGCCCCAGAACTACGTGTGGTTCACGCCGGGAGCGGCCGCCGACCCGGATCAGGCCGCACAGGCCGGCCAGCGGTACCCGGCGGTCACGATCACCGTCACCAAGAAGCCCGGTGAAAACGCGGTCGACGTGGCGCAGGGTGTGCGCGAGCGCCTGGACAACCTGAAGAACAGCGTGATCCCCGACAACGTCGAGGTCAGCATCACGCGCGACTACGGCCAGACGGCCGCTGACAAAGCCAACAAGCTGATCCAGAAGCTGATCTTTGCCACCGGCAGCGTGATCATTCTGGTGGGACTGGCGCTGGGCCGGCGCGAAGCCATCATCGTGGGCGCGGCCGTGATCCTCACCCTGACCGCCACGCTGTTCGCCAGCTGGGCCTGGGGCTTCACGCTGAACCGCGTGTCGCTGTTCGCGCTCATCTTCTCGATCGGCATCCTCGTGGACGACGCCATCGTGGTGGTGGAGAACATCCACCGCCACCGCGGCCTCACGCCCGACGCGCCGCTCGCCGAGATCATTCCGCGCGCGGTCGATGAAGTGGGTGGCCCCACCATTCTGGCCACGTTCACCGTGATCGCGGCGCTGCTGCCCATGGCCTTCGTGAGCGGCCTGATGGGCCCCTACATGAGCCCGATCCCCATCAACGCCAGCATGGGCATGGCGATCTCGCTGGCCATTGCGTTCACCGTCACGCCATGGCTCGCACTCAAGCTGACCAAGACCACAGGGTCAGGCGCACACGCCCACGGCCCGAGCAAACTGAACAGCGCCCTGCAGCGGCTCTTCACCCGCGTGCTCACGCCTTTCCTGCAAAGCGCGAAAAAGCGCTGGTTGCTGCTGGCCGGCATCCTGGTGGCGCTCATGCTCTCTGTGGGCCTGACCGTGGTGCAGTGGGTGGTGATGAAGATGCTGCCCTTCGACAACAAGAGCGAGTACCAGGTGGTGCTCGACATGCCGGTGGGCACACCGCTGGAAGACACCGCTGCCGCGCTGCAGGACATGAGCACCTGGCTGGCCATGCAGAAGGAAGTGGCCGATGTGCAAGGCTACGCCGGCACCGCCAGCCCCATCACCTTCAACGGCCTGGTGCGCCAGTACTACCTGCGTGCGGACGCCGAAGGCGGTGATCTGCAGATCAATCTGGTGGCTGCCAGCGAACGCAGCGAACAAAGCCACGCCATCGCACAGCGCCACCGCATCGAACTGGAGAAGATCGCCGCTGTGCACGGTGCCCGCATCAAGGTGGTGGAGGTGCCGCCAGGCCCGCCAGTGCTCTCGCCCATCGTGGCCGAGGTGTACGGGCCCGATGAAGCCGGCCGCGCCGAACTGGCCCGCCGCGTGGCCAAGGCCTTCGGCGACACGCCAGACATTGTCGGCATCGACACCTCGCTGAAGGAAGACGCACCGCGCGCCTTCTTGCGCATCCAGCGCCAGCGCGCCGAATCGCTGGGCATCCCGGTGCAGGTGATCGCGCAGACGGTGAACGCTGCACTCTCCGGCACCGACGCTGCCTTCCTGCACGATGGCCAGTCGCGCTACCCGGTGGCGGTGCGCCTGCAATTGCCGCGTGATGCCCAGGTGGGCCTGGACAGCTTGCTGGCCTTGCCCATGCAGGCCGCCGGCGGACGCATGGTGCCCTTGTCCGAGCTGGTGCGGGTGGAGCGTGGCGTGACCGACCAACCGCGCTACACCAAGAACCTGTTGCCGGTCACTTACGTGATGGGCGACATGGCGGGCGCGCAGGATTCGCCGCTGTACGGCCTGTTCGCCATTCGCAGCCAGCTCGACGCTGCTGCCTTGCCCAACACCGGTGAGCTGGGCGAATACTGGATCAGCCAGCCCGCTGACCCCTATCGCCAGTACGCCATCAAGTGGGACGGCGAATCGCAGATCACGTATGAGACCTTCCGCGACATGGGTGCCGCCTACGGCGTGGGCCTGATCCTGATCTACCTGCTGGTGGTGGCGCAGTTCCGCAGCTACGTCACGCCGCTGGTCATCATGGCGCCCATCCCGCTCACCATCATCGGTGTGATGCCTGGCCACGCATTGCTGGGTGCGCAGTTCACCGCCACCAGCATGATCGGCATGATCGCGCTGGCCGGCATCATCGTGCGCAACTCCATCCTGCTGGTCGACTTCATCGAGCTGGAGACCGCGCGCGGCCTGGCATTTGCCGACGCAGTGGTGCAGTCGGCTGCGGTGCGGGCACAACCCATTGCGCTGACCGGCCTGGCCGCCATGATGGGCGCCTTCTTCATCCTGGACGACCCGATCTTCAACGGCCTGGCCGTGTCGCTGATCTTTGGCATTGCCGTGTCTACCCTGCTCACGCTGGTGGTGATTCCCGTTCTCTATTTCGCTGTCTACCGTCGGCAGCACGCCGAATCCTGATCCTGTTTCCTCTGTTTTTTCACCAAGGAGTTTTATATGACCGTCGAACGCTACATCCGCATCATGGCCGGCTTTGTTGTCATGCTCTCGCTCGCGCTGGGCATTGAAGGCAGCCCCATTTTCGTGAACCAGTGGTTCCTGGCCCTCACGGCTTTTGCGGGCTTCAACCTGTTCCAGTCGGGCATCACCGGCTTCTGCCCACCGGCTTTCCTTTTCAGGTGGCTGGGTGTGCCGGAGGGTGGCAGCGCTTGTAGGAAGTGAAGCCCCCCTGCGCCGCTTCGCGACTTCCCCCCGGAGGGGGGACGCACCCTGTGGCCTGGCAGAGCCAGTTCCACGGGTGCCCTGGACGGGGCACGCGCTCCGGAGAGGGTAGAGCTACCTCCTACGCCGCTTTGCGTCTGATGCTCGGCCATCTGTGCCGGTGTGCTGAAGTCGCCGCTGTTTTTTCTGTCCAAGAATCACCATGTCCCACCCTACGCCCCTGAAGTTCCTCATGCCTGGCTGGTTCGCGTTGGTCATGGGTTTGTGTGGGCTGGCGCTGGCCTGGCACCGTGCCCAGTTCGTGCTGGGTGACATGGCTGCGGGGGTGGCGTTGATGGTGGGCGGCTTGGCTGCTGTGGTCTTTGTTGTTCTGGTAGGGGCTTCGGCGCTGCGCGCCTCGCGCCATGCGGATGCCCTGGCTGAAGATCTGCGCCACCCTGTGCGGCACGCCTTTGTGGCGGCGGTTCCGGTGTCGTTGCTGTTGCTGGCCACGGTGGGTGTGGCGCTCGACGGTGCCAGTGGTCCGCTGGCGCTGTTGTGGCGTGTGCTCTGGTGGGTGGGCAGCCTCTCGCAGGTGTGGGCCACCTGGTGGGTGCTGAGTCGCTGGATCGCCCCTGCCGCCAACGCCGCGCCCGGTCAGGCGCCGGGGCAGACCGGGCTGTGGCCCGGGGTCACCCCGGTGTTGCTGATCCCGGTGGTGGGCAATGTGGTAGCGCCGTTGGCGGGCCTGCCCTTGGGCATTGAAGGTTGGTCTGCCGCGCAGATGGGTGTCGGCGCCTTTTTCTGGCCGGTTGTGGTGACCCTGATGCTGGTGCGGCGCCTGTCGCACAGTCCCTTGCCCGAGCGCCTGGTGCCTGCCTGGTTCATCACCGTGGCACCACCGGCGGTGATCGGTCTCGTGTTGCTGCAGATGGGGGCAGCTTTGCCGCTGGTGCAGGCGATGTGGGGGCTGGCGCTGTTCTTCCTGGCCTGGGTGCTGCCGCTGATTCCGCGCATCATGGCGCAGCCGTTTGGCGTGGCGTTCTGGGCGTTGTCGTTTCCACTGGCTGCGTTCACCACGCTCACGCTGCGCCTGGCCGAACACCAGCCTGAAAGCGCATGGCATGGCGGGCTGCAGGCCTTCGGCCTGGTGTTGCTGGCGGTCACTTCCATGGCGGTGCTCTGGCTGTGTCAGGCCACCGTGCGCGGGCTGCGCAGAGGCTCGCTGCTGGTGCCCGAGCCGGTGGCGCAGAGCGCACCGCCTCCTTCTGCCTGAAGTTGCGGCCCCAACCACTCGGTCGCGGCGGTCAGTCGCGGCTTTCCGGCACCTGGCGCCAGCTGAAGGCCAGGGTGTCGAGCATGTCGACCTCGCCGTCAGCCAGATGTCCGTCGGCCCGGGCAATGGCTTCGCAGAGGTGCCACACCCGTTCCTGCAGGTCGGGGTCTTGAACTTCGGCAATCAATCGCTGGCGGGTGGTGTCGGCCAGGTGGGTGGAGCTGGTCCACTCACCGCCGGCGTCTGCCAGCAGGTCGGTGCAGAAGTCGTTGATCACGGTCTGCATCGCCGAGGGGGAGAGGCCGAGCTGGGTCGGCGCATTGTGCCGGTCCAGCGCCTTGATTTCGGCCATGGAATATCGGCCATCGGCCACCAGCACCATGGCCAGCAGGCGCGCGGCGGCTTCGGGGCTGTTGAGGGAGTAGGGACGCATCAAAGATTTCCTTGGCTGAGAGGTTGAGACACGCCCAACCTCGGGATCAGGCCGGTTGGAGCCAGTGGGCGCTCAAGGGTTCACGCCATCTGGACGACGGTCGCACAGCCACCAAGGGCCTGCCGTGCTAACGAGATGGCACCGGCGTGCTGCCGGGTGGGCAGGTGAACTGGCAGCCGGGCGGCTTGCGGCCGACCCAGTCGCCGTTGGAACACTGGATCACATCCATGGTGCAGGCCATGCCCTCGACCCCGGGTGGCAAGGCAGGCGAGGGCGCTGGCGCCGGAGCGGGCGATTCCGCTGGCGCTGTGCCCGCAACCTGGGGAGCGCAGGCGCCGAGCAGGTTGGCGAAAGCGATCAGGGCGGCAGACCCGGCAAGCCTGAGGGCCCGGGATGGTCTGTGCCGTCGCCCGACGGGGCAGGCTGGGGAAATCATGGGGGCGTGAAAACCGTTCATGGCCCCGATTGTGCGCACAAATTGGCGCCAGAACCCGGCGCATTGTGTCGCAAGATGTGCCCTCGAACATGCGCCTGGATCAGGCGCACCAACTTCTCCTTTTTCCGCCTCCTTGATCGGGGCTTGTCTGGTCCGATGACGTTGATGCCGATGCACGAATACACCCCCGCAGGGGCGATGCCATGGACTGTGGCCAGCCCGTTTCGCATGCGTCCCGGGCTTGCCCGTCTGACGGCAGAGGCCGCTTCGCCGGCGGTGCCCCTGCCCTTGTTTCTGCGCGATGCGCTGGCGCCCACCTATGCCACGCAAAAGGCCAGGGTGCTGGCCACCAGGCGGTCGCAGGCCATGCTGGGTGAGCCCGATGCTGCCGTGTTGCAGGCCGTGGCCGAAGCCTACGCCGCACAGACCGGCGTGTCACTGGCGCCCGAACCCGACGCGCTGGCACTGGGCATGCAGGAGGACTTCGTGGTGCTGCACGACGAGCCAGGTGAGCCAGCGAGCGTCCAGACGCCCACCACCTTGCGCACCCGCTTCCTGTCGGTGTGCTTCCCCTCCAACTGGGACCCCGCCCACAAGCTGGGCCTGGACTTCGCCGCCATCCACGCCCCGGTGGCCGACAACGCACTGCTGCAGGCCGGGGCACGCGGCATCGTCGACATGGCGTTTCGCCAGGCGCCCATGCTGCGGCACGTGTGGCTGCTCACCCCCAGCGCGGAGCTGCCGCAGCACCCCGACACGCGGCGTCTGCGCTGGGACGATGCGCTGGCCCAGGCGGATGCACCCGACGCTTCTGGCCGGCTGATCGACCAGCTCTGCTTTCGCGTCGAACGCCAGACCACGCTGCCGCTGCCTGCGTTGCGTCGGGGCGTGTTTTTCATCCGGGTGATGGTGTGTCCGCTGACTGAGGTGCTGGCCGTGGCACCTGGCCGCGCCGCCGAACTGCACGCGGCGCTGGTCTCCATGAGCGACGCGGTGCTGGCCTACCGCGGCATGGTGGGGGTGCGTGAACGCTTGCTGGATGAACTGGCCAGCCAGACGATCCATCTGGGGCGCAATCAGAAAGCGCGTGACACGTAAAACACGCCGCTCACCGGGCTTCGCTCCCGCGTGAGCGGGCTGCTGCGTGCGTCGCCGCGGAGGCTGCCCACGCTCACGGCAGCGGCCAGCGCCGTGCGTGGCGCGACGCGGTAGCGCCACGAAGCGCTCAGCCGCACATCGCGAACGCTGGCCTCTGCCGCGTAGGGGGCGTATCCGCTGGCGATGGCCTGTGCCGGTGTGACGCCGAAATAGCTTTGCTGGTAGTTGGAATCGGCCCAGGTGACAGAGACACCCAAACCCAGGCTGCTGGCATCCGTGATGCGCCAGCTGCGGTTCGCACCCAGGTCGAGCACCCACCCGTTGCGGTCAACGCCGGAACCAAACCGCAGCGAAGACGTGAGCGAAACACCGGGCGCCGGCACCAGGTTGAAGAACGCGCCCAGCTCTGGGCGCACGTCCACATCGCCCATGCCGCGCAGTGCGGCGGAGCGGCGTTCTTTGCGTCCCAGATCCACCGTGATCCGTCCGCCGTACTGCATCACCGGGTTGCGGGACAGGTTGACGCCGATGCCGTTGGTGGTGCCGGCAAACCAGCCGTTGGCCCACTGGTAATCCACGCCAGGGTAGAGCCGTACCTGGTTGTCGTCTGAACCCCGGTACACCGGTCCGGCAACCACGGCCGCGCCCACCGTGCCGCCGCTCTGACCCGGCGCTGCGCCGGTGAGGCGCACGGCCTCGAATGCCTGTGAGTGGGCGTTGCCGTGGGCAAAAACACCCAGCGCGAGCACGGTGAGCGCGGTGCCTGTGAGCGAGGCGGGCAGGGTCTGGCGAAGGGCGGGCGCGTGAGGTTGCAGGGGGGTCATGGTGCCATGTCGGTCCAGCGGAAGATGAGCCGGATCAAAAGTTGTACTAAACAGTCTGCATTATGACTATTTGGTAGAAACTTGTCCGATCACCCTGGAGAAACAGGCGCCGCCTGGCGACGCAAGGCGCGTTTAGGCCAGCGGCAGCGTCACCGAAAAACACGAGCCCCGGTCCACGTCGGCATGCACCTCGATGCTGCCGCCGTGCAGCTCGGCGATCTGCCGGCTGATGGAAAGCCCCAGTCCGGTGCCTTCGAAGTCCTTGCGCAGGTGCAGGCGCTGGAACGGCTGGAACAGTTTTGAGAGGTGTTCGGTCGCGATGCCGATGCCGTTGTCGCTGACGGTGACGCGCGCCATGTGGGCATCCTTCTTCACCGATACCCGCACTTCAGGGGCCCGCCCCGCCGGAACGAATTTCAGGGCATTGGCCAGCAGGTTCTGGAACAGCAGTGAGAGCAGGCTGGCATGTCCCATCACCGACGGCAGGGGTTCGATATGCAGGGTGCCGCCGCTGTTCTGCAGTCGGGCGGCAAGGGCGTCGCGCAGATCATTCAGGATGGTGTCGAGCGCCACTGGCGCGTGCGGTTCGGCTTCACCGGCCTGCTGCAGGCGTGCGTAGCGCACCACGTCGTCGAGCAGGGTGCGCATGCGCAGCCCGGCCTTGAGCACCAGTTGCAGGTAGCGCTGGGCATCTTCCGGCAGGGCCTGTGTATGGTCTTCCACCACCAGGCCGGTGAACTGGACCATGGTGTTGAGGGGTTCGCGCATGTCGTGCGAGGCCATGCGCACGAACTGCAGCAGGCCCTCATTGGCCAGGGCGAGATCGTCGGCCGTCTGCTTCAGCCGGGTGTGGCTGGCGCGAAGGTCGTTCATGGCGGCGGCCAGCCTGCGGCGGTCTTCTGCCGACATCTGGCGCAGTTCGTCGTTGGCCATCTTCAGACGCAACTGGGTGCGCACCCGCGCCTGCACGATGGCGGGGCGCAAGGGCTTGGCGATGAAGTCGGCGGCGCCTTTTTCCAGTCCGGCCTGCTCGAAGTCTTCTTCGGCGCGGCTGGTGATCATGATCACCGGCAGATCGACCAGCAGGGCATCGAGCCGCATCGCCTCCAGCACCTCAAAACCGGAGAGCCCGGGCATCTGGGCATCAAGCAGCACCAGGTCCGGGGGCGATTCCTGCATCAGGCGCAGGGCATCGGCGCCGCGCGTGGCAAAACGAAGCCGGCCCAGACCCTGCAGTGTCTTGGCCAGTGCCTGGATCATGCCGGGATCGTCGTCAACGATGAGGATGCCGGGCAGGGGCGCGCTGTCACCCGCACCCGGCGAAGGCGTGCCTCCCGTGGGCAGGGTGGCCCCATCGGACCCGATGGACTCGGGAAAGGCGGTGTCGGATGAAGGGGTCATTTGGCGATCTCGTCGGCCAGCAGTGCGGCGGCTCCGGCAAAGTCCAGTTCGTCCAATTGTCGACGCAAGCGCTCAAACAGGGCCTGGCCCAGCCGTTCGCGCAGGCCCGGGGTGTGGTGCTGCACCCACTCCAGCGCGGCCAGATCCTGCTGAGCCAGCAGCGCACCGAATGCCGCCAGGTCTTCACCGGTCATGGGGGCGTGATCGGCAGCCGGCGCCCCCGCAGGGGACGGCACATCGATTTCCAGAAACGGGGCAGCGGCCACAGACAGGTTGTGCAGCGCCTGCCCGATCACCCGCCAGTGCGGGAGCAGCTTCACCACCGCTTCACCGCCGCGCAGGCCGTTCTCGAATTCGCCAGCCGACTGGTGCAGCACCGAAGCAGCCATCAAGCCGGCCGCGCCGCGCAGCTTGTGTGCCTTGCTGGCGAAAGCGGTGCGTTGTTCAGGGCTGATCGAGGCGGGCAGCGGGGTCTGTGCCCAGTCGCCGAATTCATTGAACAGGCGGCGCAGCGATGAATGCAGCAGCGCCGGGTCGCCACTGAGGCGCTGGGCCGCCAGCCCGCTGTCGATGCCTTCGATGTCAGGCCAGTTCACCGATGCGGTGGAAGAAGCGACCGGATCGGCCTGCCGCACGGCGAGGGGCTGGCCCGTGGCGGCTTCAATCACCTCGCGCACGGTGCGCACCAGCAGTTGAGGCTCCAGTGGCTTGGTCAGGAACGCGTTCATGCCGGCGTCGATCGCGCGTCGGCGCTCCTCTGCCAGCGCGCCCGCCGTGAGGGCGATCACGGGCAGCTGCATCAGCGCAGGGCGCTGGCGCAGGTGACGGGTGGCCGCCAGTCCGTCCATGTCGGGCATCTGCACGTCCATCAGCACCACGTCGAAAGCGTCGGGGGCGGCGTCCAGCCGCTGCAGCGCCTGGCGTCCCGAACTGGCCGTGACCACGACCGCGCCTTCTCGCGCCAGCAGGTGCGAGGCGATTTCCAGGTTGATGTCGCTGTCGTCCACCAGCAGCACACGCACATCGGGCAGCCACAGCGTGTGTTGGCCAGGCATGGTGCGCAGTGGCATCACGCGGTCGCTGCTGCCTTGCCGTGTCACCACGCCGTGGTTCACGGCGTTGAACAGCACCGAGGCATTCACCGGCTTGGTCAGAATGTCGCTGGCCAGTTGCCGGGTGTCCAGCTGCATCAGCCGTTCGCGCTCCGATGCCGACACCATCAGCGCGGCCGGCAACTGCATGAGGCCGATGCGTTCGGCGAGTTCGCTCAGCGCCTGCAGGCCATCGATGCCCCCCATCTGCCAGTCCACCAGCATGGCGTCGGGCAGCGGCTGGCCCGAGGCCACCCGCTGCGTCATCCATTGCACCAGTGCTTCGCCCGAATCGCACACGTCGGTGCGCCAGCCAAAGGCACGCGCCATGTCGACCAGGGCGCGGCGGTCGTCTTCGGCGTCGTCCACCACCAGGACTTCCAGGCTCGCCTGGCGCCCTCCGTCAGGCATGGTGCCCTCGGTCTCAGGCAGTCCCAGCGGGAGTTCAAACCAGAAGGTGCTGCCCTCTCCGACCACACTGTGCAGACCCACGCCGCCACCCATCGCTTCGGCCATCTGTCGCACGATGGAAAGCCCCAGGCCGGTGCCGCCGAACTGGCGTGTGGTGGAGGCGTCGGCCTGGGTAAATGGTGTGAACAGGCGGGCCTGCACCTCCGGTGATATGCCCACGCCGGAGTCCTGCACCTCGCCACGCAGCCGCACGCTGCCCGTCGGGTCGTCGGGTTTGGCGGGTACGGCGCACAGCTGCACGCGCACACTGCCACGCTGGGTGAACTTGAAGGCATTGCCCGTCAGGTTGTTGAGGATCTGGCGCACCCGCATCGCATCACCCACCAGCACCGCAGGCAGCGACTCGCTGCGCTCGACTGTAAACGTGATGCCTTTGGTCTTTGATTGCTCTCGGAAGAGGCTGTCGAGGTCGCTGACCAGGTTGTCGAGAAGGAAGGGTTCGGGCAGCAGCGTGAGCTCGCCGGCTTCGATCTTGGCGAGATCCAGCACGTCGTTGACGATGCCCAGCAACGAGCGGCTGGCCATGAGCGACTTTTTCAGCAGCTGCTGTTGCTTGTCGTCCAGCGAGGTGTCGGCCAGCATGTGGGTCAGGCCGATGACCGCATGCAACGGCGTGCGGATTTCGTGGCTCATGTTGGCCAGGAATTCGCCTTTGGCTCTGGAGGCGGCTTCGGCCGCGTCGGTAGCGCGGACCAGGTCGGTGATGTCGATGCGGAAGCCCACGGTGTGCCCGTCGGGCAGGCGCCGCTCGATCACGCGCACCGCGCGCCCGCCGGTGAGGCGTTGCACGAAATACGCGTCGCCGGCGTTGTGGGCTCGAAGTCGCTCGGCCACCCAGTCTTCCAGGTTGCTGTCACCAAACTCATGGAAACCGCGTTCGCCCCAGGCGCGAATGATGCGCTCGAAAGATTCGCCTGGCACCAGCACGTCGCGGATGCCGTCGTACATGCTGCGGTATTTTTCGTTGCACAGCACCATGCGGTCCTGCGGGTCGAACAACACGAAGGCCTCGTCGACCGCTTCAATGGCACCGCGCAGAAGCGCCTCGCTGCGCGCGATGTCCTGCTCGGCGCGTTTGCGTTCGCTCATGTCGGTGTAGGTGGTCACGAAACCGCCACCCGGCATGGGCGTGCCGCGAACCTCCAGTGGCGTGCCGTTGGGGCGCACCCGCTCGAAACGGTGGGGCACCGGGTGCCGTGCGCGCTCCATCATTTCCTGGATCTTGGGTTCGATCGGTCCATCGCCGTACTCGCCGCGCGAGGCATTGAGGCGCAGGATGTCTTCAAAGGAAGGGGTCCCCTTCTCAAACAGCGACTCCAGGCTGAGCAGGCTCACGAATTGCGCGTTCCAGGCCACCAGCCGGAGATCGGCGTCGAAGGCGCTGAGGGCGCAAGGCATGTTCTCCAGAATGCTCAACTGCAATTCGTTGATGCGACGCATCTCGGCGTCCATGGCGTGGCGCGCGGTCACGTCCTGCAACGAACCCACGACGCGGACCACCTGACCTGTGGTGTTGCGCATCGCTTCACCCACAAAACGCACCTGGAGCTGCCGGCCCTGGGCGGTGACGAATGGCGCCTCTATATCGAAAGGCGTGCCTTCCTTGCGAGCCGCTTTCAGCGCTGCCGCCACCCGGTGACGCTCGCTCTCGGCAAAAAACTGCAGTGGCACGGCCGGGTCCAGCGGGAAGTCGGGATAGACCTCGCAGATGTCGTACATGGGTGGGGTCCAGGCCACACTCCAGGTCGCCAGGTCGAACTGCCAGCCGCCCACACCGGCCACACGACCGGTGCGGTCCAGAAGCTCCTCACTGCTGGCGAGCCGCTCTTTGGCGTGCTGGGCCAGAGTCACATCCCTGTGGGTGCCGTACATCCATTCGGGCTGGCCGTCGGCGGTGCGGCTGGTCACGCGCCCGCGATCAAGCACCCAGACCCAGTGCCCATCCCTGTGGCGAAGCCGAAGTTCGCACTCGTACAGGTCCGTCTCGCCGCTGAAGTGGCAGCGCAGCGCCGCGCTGGAGACCTCCCGGTCGTCCGGGTGGATCAGGCTCTGCCAGGTGGCTAGCCGGCCCGGGCCGATCTCGGCCAGCGCATAGCCCAGCATCTCTGCCCAACGCTCGTTGTATCGCCTCTCGCCGGTCTGCACATTCCATTCCCAGGTGCCCGCATTGGTGGCCCGGATGATGTTGTCCAGCCGCTGGCGTTCAGCCTGCAGGCTGGCGGTGCGTTCCTGCACGTCCTGCTCCAGGCGGGTGTTGAGCTCGGCGACGCGGCGCTGCGCCGCACGTTCGTCGGTGATGTCGCGAACAATGGCGGCCGCGCCTGCCAGGTTGCCGTCGTTGCCCATCAAGGGGGAGAGCGTGATGGCGACCTCGACACGACGACCCTCCCGGGTGCGCCGCCAGACCTCCAGCGGTGCGTGATCCTTTTCTGTGAGCAGGTGATGCAGCGCATGCAGTTCGTCCGGCTCAGCGCCTTCGGGCACAGTCAGCGCATCCAGCGGCTGGCCAATGGCTTCTCCTGGTTCGTACCCAAACAGCTGCTGGGCGCCCCGGTTCCACGACAGCACCACACCAGCGGTGTCCAGGCCGATGATGGCGTCGGTGGTCTGGTCCACGATGGCGGCCAGACGCAGCCGCTCGCTGCGGGCCTGCAGCGCACGTTGCATGCTCACCCAGTACAGGTAGAGCATCGTGAGTCCGACCAAACCGATGATCAGCAGCAGCAGTGCGCTGTTGCGAACATCGGCCCACGCCGCCTGGTACAGCTGGGACACGGGCACCGTCACCATGAACTGCAGGGTGCCGACGCTGCCCTGGCCATTGCCCTGCAGCACGGCCTGGGCGCCGAAGACCTTGCCATTGGGTCCGCTCCACCGCTTCAATGCCCGCTCTCCGATGTCGCTTTCTGCGCCGCTCTCGACGACAGCGCGGAACTCGTCGGTCCATTTGTGAGGCAGGCCGAATTCGAACCCGAACACCTTGCTGGGGTCGGGGTGCACGAGGTAGTCACCCTGCGCGTTGGTCATGTAGATGCCCATGCCCGACGCGTTGCGCTGCACAAACCCGTCGAGGGCACCGCGCGCGTCAACGTCCAGCACGATCGCACCAAAGGGCCGTCCCTGCTCGTCGAACACCGGCGTGGCGTAGCGGGCGGTGGGCCAGTGGGGTACGGAGAGCGCGCCGTGCTGGCGGTGGAGTTCGATGTCGGAGACGAGCACCCCGCCAGGCGGCAGTCGCAGTGCGCCCGCCAGAAACGCCGTGTCGTGGGTCGACAGTCTGTCCGCCGGCACCTGCATGCTCATGGCGGCACCTTCGCGTTGCTCTACCCGGACCAGCTCTTTCCCGTCGCCGACCGCATGGAGGAAGCGCAGCCGGCGCACCTCGGGCGATGAACCCATGTAGCCCGTGAAAATCTGTTGCATGCGCCGTTCCCATTGAGCGGATGTCGAATTCCCGACGGGGTCAAATCCGTTGTTCTGCAGCGCGCGAACCAGGCCTTGTGTCGGTGGGGTGCTTGCCAGGAAGCGCAGGCTTTTGCTGCGAAACTCCCGCCTTTCCTCGGTGACCTGAGTCATGCCATTGACGACCCGACCAAGTTCGGCATCGGTGGCCCGCAACTGCTTGTTGAGCTGGTACTGGTACTGCCAGATGGCCAGAGCGGTCACCCCCAGCACGTAGATCAACAGCGACCGGACGGCCAGCGGGCTGCGCGCAAACGCCAGCGGCGACAGGCTGCGTTGCCCGCGCGACAGCGAGCCGAATTCCCGTCGTCGCAGTGCTGCTTCGCGTGCCCGGCGGTTCTGGCCGACCATGAAGAGCAGCAGCGCCAGCGCGCTGGTCACACCCGCGCCCCCGAGCCCCACTTCCATGGGCGACGTCAGGTGGCTGGCATTCACCAGGGCCGGCGTGGCCGTGGCGGTGAGCTGCCAGGCCTGGCCGTAGACATTCAGGAACATGGTCGCGGGTGCGATCTGCAGGTCGTCGACCTGACCATGGACGGAGGTGAAAAACGGTGTGTTGCCTTCAAACTCCGACAGGCTCAGATTCAGTTCGTGTGCGCGCGAGCCCAGATCGGCCAGCACGTCATCGAGCAGAAGGGGGGCGTACACCCAGCCCACGGTGGCCGCTTCGCGGGCGCCGGGTGAGGTTGGAACCTGCCCGGTGGCGTACACCGGCAGCAGCATCAGCAGGCCCTTGCCGGGCTCGCTGTTGGCCTGCACCAGCGTGATGGGTGCCGTGATGCGCGCCTGTGCCGCACGTGCCGCGATCAGGGCGGCTTCGCGGCGATGGAACTCGGAGGCAATGTCCAGCCCGGTGGCCCCGTCGTTTCCCTGGTCTGGGTAGATGTATTGAATGACAAAGCGGTCGCCCTCGTTCGGCGCCAGCTCCCTGATCGCAAAGTCGGCTCGGCCGTCTGCCCTTGCGGACGCGAGGAAGGCGGACTCGTCGGCCTTGGGCACGCGCCGGATGAAGCCGAATCCGCGGGCGCCGGGGAATTCGTTGATGGAGTCGCGGCTTTCGATGTAGGCTTCGAACTGCTGGCGGGTCACGGCCGCGCCACCGGACGCTGCCACCGCGCCGCGCGCACCGCGCAGGCCATATTCGTAGAGCGCGAAGCGTTCCTGTATTTGTTCGGTGACTTCGGCGGAGATGCCGCGAACTCGCTCGTCCAGGGTCAACTGGTTGGCGCGCTGGACGGACCATGCCCCCCAGCCGCTGAGCGCCAGACCGACACACCACAACAGAATGGACCCCGTACGAAGAGGGTCGGCAAAAGGCTTCAAGGGTCGCTTCTCCAGGCACTGAGTGCGTCGTTGTTCCCCTCCCTCGTGACTTGTTCGCCCGCCAACTGGATGGCGCCCGGATGAGGGGGCGGCGCCAGCCGTGAGCGTGGGTTCACTGCACTCTAGCAGTCGACATCACCCGTCAAACGTGAAATAAGGCGCCAAACGCGAGGGCAATTGCGGGTCTGGTGCCGTCTGGGGGCGGCAGCCCACCGCTCAGGGCGCATGGCCCTGAACACGAGATGGAAAGAGGTGCCCGGCCGATCAGTCGGGGATGAGCGCTGCCAGTTGCGCCGCTTCCGACCGCTCCAGTGGTTTGGTCAGGAAGCCTCGCACGCTGGGAAAGCGGGCAGCGCGTTCCCGGTCGTGCGCATCGCGCGACGATGAGAGCAGGGCCACCACGGTCTGCCCCCGTTGTTCGGGAGCGAGGGCTTCAAAGGCCTCGAGAAAATCGAAGCCATTCATCACCGGCATGTTGATGTCCAGCAGGATCAGGTCCACCCCGTGGTCCGGCGTGCTGCTCAGGTAGCTCAGCGCGTCTTGTGCCTTCTGGTGCATGTGGGTGTCGTACTCGACCCCACAGCGTTTGAGCGCGATCTGGGTGAACATCAGATCGTCTTCGTTGTCATCGATCATCAGGATTCGCAGCGGCATTCGGTATCACCTGCAGGCAGAAAAGGAGGTTCGCGTGGGATCGATTCGTAGGCGCCCAGTCGGGTCAGGCAGAGCCCCTGCGCGCCTCGTCAAGGCAACGACTCTATCGGGTTTCAGGGCCACGGGCGAGCACGAAAACCCTACTCAGTCATGCACCATCGGTACCCGCACCTCGGCCCGCAAGCCCCCCCAGGGGGAAGTGGTCAGGCGAAGCGAGCCGCCATAAAAGTCGAGCAACTCGACCACGATGGACAGCCCCAGGCCCGATCCGGGTCGGCTCTCATCCAGCCGCGTGCCGCGTTGCAATGCCGCCTCACGCGCATCGGGCGCAATCCCGGGGCCGTCGTCATCGACCTGGAGCACAGCTTCGGCGCCGTCTTTTTCCCAGGCCAGGTCCACGCGCCCATGGGCCCAGCGGCAGGCGTTGTCCAGCAGGTTGCCCACCACCTCCTGCAGATCGTGTGCATCCATCCGAACCACCAGGGGTGGGTTGTCGCGCTGTGTGAGCACCAGTCCCTTGTGCAGGGTGCGCAGGGTGCGAACCAGCGGCGGCATGAGCGCGTCCAGCGCCGCGCGGCTGCGCCCGCCGTGGGCACTGGCCCCCGCCCTGGCCCGCATCAGGTGAAGATCGATCTGGCGCTGCATCTGTGCCACGCCTGCCTGCAACACCTCCCCGTGCCTGGTATCGGCCTGTTGCGACAGGTTGTTCAGCACCGACAAGGGCGTCTTGAGCGCGTGGGCCAGGTTGCCGGCCTGTGCCTGGGCGCGCGTCACCAGCGCCTGGTTGTCGGCCAGCAGGCGGTTCAGGTCGTCCACCAGGGGCTGTACCTCCGCAGGAAAGTGGCCTTCCAGGCGCTGACGCTGGCCCGCACGCAGCTCACCCAGGGCGGACCTCAGCTGGGCGAGTGGCGTAAGACCGAGCCTCACCTGCAGCGTGACCGCCAGGATCAGCACGGCAGCCAGCAGCAGCAAGGACAGCGCCAGGCTGCGTGCAAACGAGCTGCTGGCCTGGGCCAGGTGGCTGGCATCGGCGCCGGCAGCGAACACCACGTCGCCATCGAGACCGGGCAGTTGCACGCGGCGCATCCAGATCGCCAGAGGTTCGCCGCCCGGGCCGGTGTGGGTCATGCGCGCCAGCTGGCCCACCCGGAGTTCGTCGGCTGCAGGGGGCTCGAAGCCGGGCTCCTGGTCCCACCAGGAACGCGACTTCATCACCCCGCCGTCGGGCAGGAAGATGAGCCAGTACAGCCCGCTGGCAGGTTGGCGGAACAGCGGGTCGGCCGGTTCGCGGCGCAGGCGGATCGCCGAGGCAGGTTCGGAGGGCGCTGCTGCGGCGGCCTGATCCGGCGCGAGTGAAGCAGGTGCCGCGGGCGCTGTGCCTGCGGCCGCCGTCGGGGGCTCCACCGTGGCGCTGGCCGCACCGATCAGGTCGTCGAGGTGGCGCTGCATGCGCTGCGCCAGGTCGACCTCCACATAGCTGCGAAACAGACCATTGATGCCCAGGGCGGCCACGGTCAGACCGATCACGATGAGCCCGCTGGCTGCCCACCAGAGGCGGCCCTGCAATGAGATGCGCGACAAACTGGTGCGAACGTGTTGCAGGGGGCTGGACGCGCTGGCGGCATCAGGCGGGGTGTCGGGCTCGGGGGGAACGATGCGCAGGGGCATGGGCTAGAACCTTGACAGGCCCTAGGGCGCAGAAACGCGAAACCCGAGGCCGCGCACGGTGGTGATGAAGCCTTCCGGCAGCTTGCGGCGCAGACGCCCGATGAACACGTCAATGGTGTTGCTGTCGCGTTCGGCGTCCTGTTCGTAGAGGCGCTCTGAGAGCTCGGTGCGCGAAAGCACGGAGCCGGCGTGGTGCATCAGCACGCTGAGCAGGCGGTATTCGTGCGAGGTGAGGTCCAGCGGCTGGCCCATCACGCTAACGGTGCAGCTGCGGGTGTCGAGCTGCACCGCGCCCACCGTGATCACCGGGTGGGCCTGCCCGGCCGAACGCCGCAGCAGCGCTCGCACCCGCGCCAGCAATTCTTCCATCTGGAACGGCTTGGCCAGGTAGTCGTCGGCGCCGGCGTCGATGCCGTGCACCTTGTCCTGCCAGGAGCCGCGCGCGGTGAGGATGAGCACCGGCATGTGCAGGCCCTGCTCACGCCAGTTGCGCAGCACGCTCAGGCCATCGCGCCCCGGCAGGCCCAGATCGAGCACCACCGCGTCAGGCGCAGCTTCGCGGCCCAGGTGTTCGGCGTCCACACCCTTGTCGGCCAGGTCCACAGCGTAGCCGGCGCCTTGCAAGGCATCGCCCAGCTGGATCAGCAGGCGGGGGTCGTCTTCGGCCACGAGAATGCGCATGTGCGAGCGGGGTGGGGTTTTGATGGGCTCAAGGATAGGGTCGGCCATCGCGACCGAACACGGTTTCCAGGCGATGCCCCTCCACCTCCAACAGCGTGCCTGTGGCGGCGTCGTAGGTCAACTCCACCACGCGGCCGTCTTCCAGCAGCAGCTCCAGGTCGTAGCGCGCGCCCTGGCGTTTGCGTTCCAGCTCGACCTCGATCACGCGACCGCCAAAGTGTTTTCTGGCATGGTCCGTGATGTGGGTGAGCGGCAGGATTTCACCGTTGCGCACCGCCTCCGCCAGACCGTGGTGGTGATCGCGCGGCTGCGCCGTGACCGGCAACAGCAGGCACAGCAGCGCCGTGACCAGCGCAACGGCGGCGCGGCCCGGACCGGAAGGTCGAGTCTGATGGGGCTTTGGAGTAAGCGTGACAGCCAGCATGCGCGCAGCATCGCACAGCGGGCGTGAACGCTTCATGAATGCGGTGTTCACGATGCGTTCAGGATGGGGTGGGCAAACTTCGATTCCAGGTCATTCACACCGCACAAAGGAGTTCACCATGCGACACACCCCGGTTTCCACCCGTTTCCTTCCCAAGGCACTGCAGGCCACTGCGCTGGCCAGCCTGATCGCGCTGGGCGCGGGTACCGCACTGGCCCAGACCGCCGCCACCAGCGACGCGACCATGAATTTTGGTCAGATCGCCGAAGCGGTGCAGAAGCAGGGTTTCACCGAGATTCGCGAGATCGAGCGCAAGAGCGACAAGCTGTTCGAGATCGAGGCCCGCGACGCTTCCGGCGCCAAGGTTGAACTCTATGTGGACGCCCGCAGTGGCGAAGTGCTCAAAACCGAGGTCAAGGGCAAGCGCAAGTAGGTCACTGCGAGGTCACTGCGTCTTGCGCTGCACGAACAGGTTGCGCTTGGCGTCTTCGGGGTAGGCAAAGGTCACCGCCCCGTTGCGCACCAGGCCCATCACCAGCATGTTCTCGGTCACCGCGTCCTTGCTGGCGGTGCTGAACGGTTTGTCGTAGGTGGCCACCACACCGTAGTACACGCGCCGGATGTCTTCCAGCTGTGCCTTGATCGCCGGGCCAGAGAGGCGGCCATCGCGGATGCCGAACAGCGAATACATCAACAGGTACACCGCGTCATAACCCTGCGCAGACGCCATGGGCACGGCCATGCGACTGTCCTTGTGCATGCGCCGGTAGGCGGTCAGAAAGGCCACGCGGCGCTCGTTGCTGGGTTCTGCAATGAAGGTCTGCACCGTCAGCGCGCCTTCGGCCGCCGGCCCTGCCGTGTCGATGAAGTTGGGGAACGACAGCGTCCACGGCCCCACCATCGGCGCGCTCCACTTCACGGCCGCGCGGCTGCGCGCGATCACGGCGTTTTCCGGACCCACGGTGTAGGCAATGATCACGTTCGCGCCCGCGTTTCGGGCCGCTTCCATTTCCGCGCTCAGGTCTTTCACGCCCAACGGGAACGAGGTCACGTGCACCGGCTGGAGTTTCGCATCCGCCAGCGCCTTGATGACGTCGTTCTTGCCCGACTCGCCGTAAGCCGTGGCATCCGCAAAGATCGCCACCTTGTTCAGGCCACGGCGCAGGATGTCCTTCACCATGAACGGTGCCTTGATGTTCTCGCTCGGCGAGACACGGAAGATGTAGCTCGCGGCGGGCTCCACCTGCTGGGTCACCGGCGAGCCGGCCGCGCATGGCACGATCAAGGGACTCTGGTTGGACTGGAACACCGGGATCGCCTTGATCGCCACGCCCGTGTTGCAGAAGCCGATGGTGGAAATCACCTTGTCCACCTTCACGAGTTCTTCGCTCATCTTCAGACCGGTATCGGGATCGCCCTTGTCGTCCTTGACGACCAGTTCGATCGGCCGCCCCAGATAGCCGCCCACGGCGTTGATTTCCGACACCGCGATTTCGATGCCATTGAGCATCGCCTGACCGAAGTCGGCTGAGCCACCGCTCATGGGCCCGATGATGCCCAGCTTCAGCGGTGCCGGGCTTTGGGCCAGGGCGCCCATCGAGCACAGGGCGGCGATCGAGAAGAGGCAGGTGGGGGCCTGGCGTCTGAGGGTGTTGAGCAGGGTGGGGAGCATCGGGTCTTGCCTCGGGTTGGGCCTTGGTCAGGCCTCTGTTGAAAGTGCGCGATAGTCGCATTTGCGACATTGTTTGCCCATGGGCACTAACCCGATTGGCCTCACAAGTTCGCCGAAACCGTGCGTTTCGCCACGGCCACTCCCGTGAAGCTGCTGGTGCATCGCCTCGGCCCGTGAGTGCATCGCTCGAGCGCCCGCATATCAAGCCCTTGGGACGAGCCTTCAAACCACGGTGAGCAATACCCACTTGACATCCAGGTAGATTCTGATTGGATTCCACATGGATTCCAATCGGCGTATATTCAGGTCTTCATTCAAACGCCCCAGCCGCCATGCCACTGCCTGTCACCGAACCCAGAGCCCGCGTGGGCGACACCGAAAAGATGACCATCAACATGGGTGTCGTCGACCTCGGACAGATCGACCTGCTGGTGCAGGAGGGCTTTTATTCCAACCGGTCCGACCTGATCCGCACGGCGGTGCGCAACCTGCTGGCCGTTCATGCCGACACGCTGCGCCAGACCGTGGCGCGCCGCACGCTCACGCTCGGGCTTCAACAGCTTGGCCGCGCGGAGCTGGAGCGCGCGGTGGCGGCGGGCGAGCGCTTGAAGATCCAGGTCGTCGGCCTGGCCCGGATTGGTGACGATGTGACGCCCGAGCTGGCGCGGGCCGCCATCGAGTCCGTGACGGTGCTGGGCGCGTTCCAGGCCAGCCCGGCGGTGCGAAAGGCACTGTCCGACAGGATGAGATGACCCCCCCGCAGCGCTTCGCGCTACCCCCCAAGGGGGGCGATACCAGTGGCCCGGCGAAGCCGGTTCCACGGTATCTCTGGATAGAGGCACTTCACACCGGAAACGTCACATTGCGCTCCATTTTTTGAAACACGTTCACTCACAAACCGAGACCCACCCATTGAAACTTCCACACGCCCACACGGGTACGCTCGCCATGAACATCCAGGACACCATTGAGCAGGCGCTTGCCAGCGCCGGGCTCGACACCAGAAGTGGCCCCATGCAGGGGGTCACCGAGACCATCCGCAAGGCCCTGGCTTCCGCCGGCCTGGGTGCCGGGGCGGCCATGGGGCCGCAGACATCCGTGACCCCGGCCGATGAGGCGCGCACCTTCGACGTGGAAGCCCGCGAGCTGGGTGCTGTGCCTGCCAGGCCTGAAGCCCGGCACGGCCAACAGGCGCAAGGCCGGTTCATCGCGCGCAGCCATACCGGCCCTGCAGGCAGCCGTGCCTACAAGCTCTATCTGCCGCCGCGGGCATCGCAGGTGAACGCCGGGCCGCTGCCGCTGGTGGTCATGCTGCACGGCTGTACCCAGTCGCCAGACGACTTCGCCACTGGCACCCGCATGAACCGCCTGGCCGACGAGCACGGCTTTCTGGTGGTCTACCCCGAACAACCCACCGGCGCCAACCCGTCGCGTTGCTGGAACTGGTTCCGCAGCCAGGACCAGGTGCGCACCGGTGGTGAACCCGAAATCATGGCCGGCATCGTGCGGGCGGTGCAGGCGGAACATGCGGTCGCACCGGGCCGGGTGTATGTGGCGGGGCTTTCGGCCGGGGCTGCCATGGCGCTGGTGCTGGGCGAAACGCACCCGGAAGTCTTCAGCGCCGTGGGCGTGCATTCCGGCCTGCCTTATGGCTCAGCCAGCGACATCCCTTCGGCCCTGGCCGCCATGAAAGGGCGCAGCGCGCAGGGCACTGCCCGCGCAAGGCAGGCCGTGCCCACCATCGTCTTCCACGGTGACCGCGACCACACGGTGCAGCACCGCAATGGCGAACACATCGTGCAGCAGGCGGTGGCCTTGCATGCGGCGCAGACGCCGCTCAGCATGCGCACCGAAACCGGTGTGTCCGCCGGCGGACGCCGCTACCAGCGCACCACCCATGCAGACCCCGCCGGCAAGCCCGTGGTGGAAACGTGGACGCTGCACGGCGCAGGGCACGCCTGGGCCGGCGGTGACGCCAGCGGCAGCCACACCGACCCCACCGGTCCGGATGCATCGGCGGCCATGCTGGCGTTCTTCATGGCGCACACACGGGCCAGCTGAACACCCCGGAAGGGGGCGGGTGGGTGGTGCAGTCTTCGCTTGCCTGATCGGCCTCTCAGCCCAGGCGGAACACCGCCACCGCTTGCACCAGCTGGCGCGACTGCCCTTGCAGGCTGGCCGCGGCGGCCGCGCTTTCTTCCACCAGGGCCGCATTCTGCTGCGTGGTCTGGTCCATCTGGCTCACCGCATCGCCCACCTGTGACACGCCCGAACTCTGTTGCGAAGAGGCCGCACTGATCTCGCCCATGATGTCGGTCACGCGCTGGATCGAAGACACGATTTCGGCCATCGTGCTGCCGGCCTCGTCGACCAGTGCCGTGCCCTGACCCACGCGCTCCACGCTGGCGTCGATCAGTGTCTTGATTTCCTTGGCCGCCGCAGCCGAGCGCACGGCCAGGCTGCGCACTTCCGATGCAACCACGGCAAAGCCGCGGCCCTGCTCGCCCGCGCGGGCGGCCTCCACGGCGGCGTTGAGCGCGAGGATGTTGGTCTGGAAGGCGATGCCGTCGATCACGCCGATGATGTCGGCGATGCGCTGGCTGCTGTCGTTGATGCCTTTCATGGTGTCGACCACCTGTCCCACCACGTCTCCGCCGCGCAGCGCCACGGTGGAGGCGCTCTGCGCAAGCCGGTTGGCCTGGCCTGCGTTCTCCGCGTTCTGGCGCACCGTGGTGCCCAGCTGCTCCATGGAGGCAGCGGTTTCCTGCAAGGCCGACGCCTGTTCTTCGGTGCGCTCAGACAGGTCCTGGTTGCCCTGGGCAATCTGTGCACTGGCAGAGGCCACGCTGTCGGCGTTGTGGCGCACCTCGGCGACCACGCGCGAGAGGTTGCTCTGCATGGAAGCCAGGGCATGCAGCAGCTCAGCCACTTCATCCTTGCCACGGGCGTTCACCTTCACGTTCAGGTCGCCGTGGGCCACCGCCTTGGCCACGGCCACGGCTTCGGCGATGGGTCGTGTGATCGAACGGCTGAAGGCGATACCCGCCAGCACCGCTGCCGCGCACACCACCACCATCAGGCCG
Source organism: Betaproteobacteria bacterium HGW-Betaproteobacteria-16 (assembly GCA_002840835.1). Taxonomy (GTDB): domain Bacteria; phylum Pseudomonadota; class Gammaproteobacteria; order Burkholderiales; family Burkholderiaceae_C; genus Hydrogenophaga. The sequence goes on from PHCQ01000008.1 coordinate 81,287, forward strand.
ATGCTCAGCCAGGTGGCCTGCTGTGCCTTTTCTGTGGCGAGCTCCGCCGCGGCCACACCGTCGGCCGCAATGCGGGCTGCTGCCTCGTCCAGCAGCTTGGCCGGTTCGCGGTCCATCCCGCTCACGGCCTTGTCGCCCAGCGTGGGATCGAATCCGCCATCGCGGAACGCCTCAAACGCCTTGCGGTAATTCACGCCCATGGTGGTGTGGGACTGCGCAAATTTCTCGACCAGCTGACGCGATTCACCGGCCGGCAGGCGTGTGGCCAGGGCTTGCAGGGTGGGGCGCATGTCGGCTTCGATCCGGTTGAACGCGCCCCAGTGCTTGTCGAGTGCCGCAGCATCCTTGCCGCGAAGCAGCGTGTTCTTCCACTCCTGCACCTGTGTCTTGAACTGGGCCAGCAGGTCACTGGCGGCCGCCGCGTTCTGCTGGCTGGTCTGCAAGGTGGTGCCGTAGGTGGTGATGGCCTGGTTCAGGTTGTGGATGCCATAGAGGGCTGCGCACAGCAGCACCAGCATGGCCGTGGCAAACGCCAGCGGCAGTTTGAGCGTGAGTTTCATGGGAGTTTCGAAGCGGTGAGGGCGTGGCCCTGGGAAAGTCGCGCAGCGCCGGCTCATGACAGGCGCCACCAAGCCCAGAAGAATGTCTGTGGCTCTGGGTTCTGTATCGGCGCACCGGGGCGGTCCGTGAAATGTGAAATGCGGCACAAAAACAGCCCATCTCTGCCCGGCGGGTAGCTGGTTCCCCGACCCACGGCGAGGCCGCCACCATGGGCCGATCGCGCCCAGATCGGGCATTGGCCACGTCATTTGAGCGTCTGTGTGGCGCTTGCTGCGCGCTCGAACTCCACAAAAACCGGCAACTGTCCCGCCGCACCGAACATCAGGCCCACCGCCTGGATGGCGGGTTGGGCTGGCGTAGGGGGCTGGGAGAGGCCCGGCATCAGGCAGTTGTCACGCGCATGGTCGCGGGGCTGGTGGATGTTGTTCAGCGCAACGTGCTGCCAAGCGCCATCTGCCATGCGCCCTCGGGCTATGTGTGCGAGGTGGCGCGCCATGGGTGCCGGGAGGTCGACGCCGTCTTCGCGAAACGTCACATGGAAAGTCTGAACGGCAGATCCCTGGAAGACCGCTGTTTCGGGCTTGAAGACGCTGGCCTGCGCGCGGCCTGCGGGGTCTGTCCAATGCAGACGAAACACGGGGGCGGGCGCGCGACTCAGCCACGCCAGGTGCAGGTCCTGGCCATGGAAGCAGAAGTCGGGTTGCGAGATGTCTGCGCTGTCGTGCCACTGTCCGGCCTTGAAGCGCTGTACCCGTTCCAGTCGCACGTCGGGCGGCGCGCGCAGGGTCAGCGTCCACAGTTCCCCCTGGGAAGGCAACTGCCACCGCTGTGCAGCCTCCAGCTTGTGAGGCAATGGCGCGGTGGCGGTGTCCACCACGGGTGTGTCGCCCAGGCCGCGCACTTCCGCCATCAGCGCATCGCGCGAAACCATCAGCGCCATGGCCGGCCATGCCAGCAGCGCCAGCCCGCTGAGGGCCAGCACCAGGCTTTCTCCACGCGTGATCGCCGGTTGCATGCGCGGCCCCACGGCCAGATGGGCACCGAACCAGATCAACGGTGCCACGGTGATCAGCGCGACATACAACACCAGCAAACCGATCGGGCCGGAAACCGCCTTCACTGGTCCCCACACAGCCAAGGCCGCCAGTGGCGCTGCGAACAACGAGACCATGCGCACCACGCCCCAGCTGCCGGCCCGGCCGCTGCGCGCAAACCAGCGCCCCTCCAGCCACAGACCCAGCACCATGACCACCAGCACCGCAGCGGCCAAGCCATACCATCGGGTCCGTTCGGAAGCCGGCAAGGCGTTGAGCAGTTCGAAGACATCCATGGACAGGCTCCAGCGGTGCACAAGCCTGCATGTTAGGGCCACCCGGGTGGCGCGGCGACCTCGATCAGCGCGAGTCCTGCCGCCGATTCGCCCCGCAAGCCGCCGACGCCACTCACGCAGCAGGGCCTGCCATGTGTGATCGCGTCTGACCTGCTGAGACGCCCGTTCAAGCCGTTTTGGCGTACAGCGCCCGCGTCGCAGCCAGTTCACCCAGCATGCGCTGACGCAGTGAGGCAGGCGCCAGCGCCTCCACCTCAGCCCCGTAAGAAAGCAGGCGGCGCGCGCCGTGTTCAACGGATTCGATGGGCAACAACACGCACACCCAGTCCTCGCGTCCAGCGCCGGGCGCGGTGGCGCCGTCGTCGTCCACCCGTGCAAAGGGCGTGCGCGCATTCACCAGCCAGCCCATGGCCCGCGGCGACACCAGCACCCGCGCCTGCAGCCGCTGCAGCTCCGCTTCAAAGTGCGCCGCCGATGCCTGCCAGTAGCGCGCCAGATCAAAAGCGGCTGGACGCCTGAATCGCGTGCTCAGTGTGCGCAGGGCCCGTATCGCCGCCAGCCGGTAGGTGCGCACCTCGGGCTTCCCCTGGGTGCGTGCGGCCATGTACCAGGTGCCCGCCTTCAGCACCAGGCCCAGCGGCTCCAGCTCACGCTCGGCCGGGCCGCGCCAGCTCTCATAGCGCAGCGCAATGCGCCGCGTGTTCCACACCGCCTCGGCCACCTCGCGCAGATGCGCCGGTGTTTCTTGCGCGCGGTACCAGTCCACCGGGTCGATGTGCAGACGCGCACCCACGCGGTCGGCCTGCTCACGCCATTCGGCCGGCAGGCTCGCCACCATCTTCAGCCGCGCCGACGCCGCCGCCGCGCCCAGGCCCAGGTCGGTCGCCGCGCCTGGCAGCCCGGCCAGCAGCAAGGCCTGCGATTCCGGCTCCGTCAGTCCTGTGAGCTGCGTGCTCCAGCCCTCGCGCAACTGAAACCCGCCCTGGCGCCCACGCTCGCCCCACAGCGGCACGCCCGCCGCCGAGAGCTGGTCAATGTCGCGCAGGATCGTGCGCACAGACACCTCCAGCGCGCGCGCCAGCGACGGCGCCGACTGGCGGCCATGCGCCTGCAACAGCATCAGGATCGACAGCAGGCGACTCGCTCTCATCTCAATTTCCCATGGCTCCGGAGTGACATGCGCAACCCTTTAAACGGTCCAATCCAGGGGCGCCGCGCGAAGCGCAGCGGGGGGTGTACTGAATTCATACATGACATCAGGTGGCATGTTATGGCAGGCAAGCTTCGCCCATCGCAACTTTCATCCGTACACCACCATGGACTGGCTCAGCTTCCCCCTCACCCATACGGCACACCTCTGGCTCTTCTTTCTCCTCGTTTTCGGCATCATCGCGCTGCCCGGCCTGGACATGGCCTTCGTGCTCGGCAGCTCGCTGGTGGATGGCCTCAAAGGCGGTGTGGCCGCGTTGTCGGGCGTGGTCGTCGGTGGCATGGTGCACACCGCCATGGCCAGCCTCGGCGTTGGCCTGGCCTTGCAGACGATGCCGCAGCTGTTCAATGCCATGCTCTTTGCCGGCGCGCTCTACCTTGCGTGGATCGGCTGGCAGCTGGTGCGCGGCGCCGCTGCGCTGGGCGAAGTGAGCGTGCAGGCCTCTCGCCCGCTCGCCGCCATTTTCCGGCGCGGCTTGCTCACCTGCCTGCTCAACCCCAAGGCCTACCTGTTCATGATCGCCGTGTTCCCGCAGTTCGTGAGTCCGGATCATGGCTCGCTCGTCGTGCAGACCGTGGCACTGGGCACGATCATCGCGGCCACCCAGATGGCTGTGTACGGCGCCGTGGCGCTGGGAGGCGTGCGCGTCAAGGCCTGGCTGCGAGGCAGCGGGCGTGCCCAGGTGCTGGCCGGGCAAAGCCTGGGCTGGCTGCTGGTGATGGGTGGGGGGTGGACGCTGTGGCAGGGATGGCAAACAGCTTGAGGAAGTGGTTCGGACTCGCAGCAGCCTTCCTGGTCCGGACCTCAGCCACTTCCGCGCATGGAAGCGACAGAAGCCTCGGCGCCCTGTCTTTTCGCGATGGCGGCCACCTCCTTCGAGACAATGGTTTTTCCAATCGGTGAAAGGGCAATGCCTGCCAGCTTCAGGTGTTGAACCCCGAATGGAATGCCGATGATGGTGATGAAACACGCGAGGGCAGAGATCACATGCCCGATGGCCAACCAGACGCCTGCAAATACGAACCAGATGATGTTGCCGACCATCCCGGCACCTCCGGTACCGATATCGTCTTTGCTGGTGAGCGTTTTCCTGTCGATGGCTTCTTTGCCAAACGGGAAGAAAGAGAATTGACCGATGACAAAGCAGGCCCGCCCCCAAGGAATGCCGACGATGGTCACAAAGGCCAGGAGCCCAACGAGCCACCAGCTCAGCCCCATGAAAACCCCGCCGAGGATGAACCAGAGAAAGTTGCCAATGGCGCTCATGTTCCACTCCCTTGTCGATTGACCAGAATTGTCTTGCGGCCGATCTTACGAGTTTTGAGCCTTGGCGAGGCGAGTGGAATGCCACCTCGGCCAACCAGACGCAGCCTGCATCCTGCCGATGCCCTTGAAGCGGATGGCTGGGCTGGCAATGAACGCGGCCGGTGCCGGTCAGAGTCTGGCCATCAGACGGCCCACGCCCGCCAGGGCTGCGTCGCGAGCGGCTGCAGGCGCCGTGCTTTCCGCCAGATAGGCACTCACCAGCAAGGGCGCGCGCCCGGGTGGCCAGGCGATGCCGATGTCGTTCGCGTCGGTGCGGTTGGTGCCGGTCTTTTCCCCAATGGCCCAGTCTGCGGGAGCGCCGGCTCGCAAGCGCTTGTCGCCGGTGGTGTTGGCCTTCAGCCACTGCAGCAATGTGTGGCGCGAACTGGCGGCCAGCGCATTGCCGATCAGCAATGTTTGCAGGGTGCGCGTCATGGCGCGTGGTGTGGTGGTGTCCAGCGGTGCGGCGCCCGAAGGCCGGTTGAGTTCGGGTTCGGTGCGGTCCAGGCGGGTCACCGTGTCACCCAGTTTCCTTGCAAACGCAGTGACCGCAGCCGGGCCGCCGTAGCTGGCCAGAATGAGGTTGGCTGCCGTGTTGTCGCTGGTGGTGATGGTGGCTTCGCACAGCTGGGCCAGCGTGAGCCCTTCACCACCCACATGTTTTTCCGTCACAGGCGACCAGGTCACCAGGTCTTCACGCGTGTAGCGGATGCGGCGCTGCAATGAGTCCTGTCCCTGTTCTGCCCGCGCCAGCACCAGGGCACTGGCCAGCAGCTTGAACGAGCTCAGCATCATGAAACGCTCGTCCGGGCGGTGACCGTATTCACGGCCGGTGGCGGTGTCGATGATGTACACACCCAGTCGGCACCGGGCAGCGACTTCGAGCGCGGCGATCTGCTCGTGAAAACTGCCATCGTCTGCATTGCCCCAAGTATTCGTGGGGAAAGTGGCCAGCGTGTGTGCCAGAGAAAAAGCGGTGGCGATGCCGAAATGTCGTCGTTGAAGCATGGGTTCCTTCCTTTGATGAAGCGCCGATGGTAGGGATGCATGGCTTTTGATTCAAACGGGAATAATCTGCCTTTGACCCAAGAAAAACTGATGCCACCATGGACCTGCCGCTCAACGCCCTGCGTGCCTTTGAAGTCTCTGCCCGCCATCTGAGCTTCACCCGCGCTTCGGAGGAACTGCACCTCACGCAAGCCGCCGTGAGCCAGCACGTGAAGAACCTGGAACAGCGACTGGGCACACCGCTGTTCCGCCGTGTGCCGCGCGGGCTGGCCCTCACCGACGAAGGGCAGGCCCTGTTGCCGGTGTTGATGGAATCGTTCGAGCGCATGGCGGCCACGTTGGCCACCTTCAAGGGGTCGCACAAGCGCGAGGTGCTGTCCGTGGGCGTGGTGGGCACGTTTGCCGTGGGCTGGCTGCTGCCGAACCTGAAAGACTTCCAGCGCCGCCACCCCTTCATCGAACTGCGGCTGTTCACCAACAACAACCGGGTCGATCTGGCCGGCGAAGGGCTCGACTGCGCGATCCGCTTCGGCGACGGTCACTGGCACGGCACCGAAGCCACTGCGCTGCTGCGCGCGCCGCTGGCGCCGGTGTGTGCGCCTGCGGTGGCGGCGCGCATTCGCAGCGTTCGCGACCTGGGCCGTGAAACCCTGCTGCGCTCGTACCGGCCAGAAGAATGGATGGACTGGTTCCGCGCCGCTGGCGCACCGGCGCCCCTGCTCACCGGCCCCTTGTTTGATTCATCCCTTGTGCTGGCCGACGCCGCCGCCCAGGGCGCGGGGGTGGCCCTGCTGCCGGTGAAGCTGTTCGCCCGTGACCTGCAGAGCGGGCGGCTGGTGCGCTTGTTCGACGTGGAGGTGGACGCCGGTGGCTACTGGCTCACGCGCCTGAAGCGTCGGCGCATGAGCGGGGCGATGCGCGCCTTCAGCGAGTGGTTGGTGCGGCAGAGCCTGGCTGCTTGAGGCTCGCGGCCATCAACGGGCGATCAAGCGCCGTCGATTTCGAATGCCTCAACGACCCGGCCATCGACGTCGGTGAAGCCATACTCGCGCGCCAGGTCGGCCACCCGCAGCACGCTGCCTGACTTCTGCATGACATTTGCATCGGCAGCCAGCGCGGCAACGGCACGCCCCAGATAGCGAGGTGACTCGGTGCGCGACAGCGCGGGCTTTTCCTGCCAGTGCGCCTCGTCGGTCTGGTGACCGGCCAGCACCAGTTCGGTTCGCATCCAGCCCGGGGACACGGCCAGCGATGCCACACCGTGCGGTCGCAGTTCCTGCGCCACGCCGAACGCCAGGCGATTGATCGCGGCCTTGGCCAGGTCGTAGTAGAGGTTGCCACGCAAGTAGTGGTCACGGTCCCAGAAGGTGGTGGCCACGATCAGGCCATGGCCCTGCCGCACCAGCATCGGCGCCGCCTCGCGGCTGGCCAGCAAGTGATTGCGCACACCGCGGTCCATCATGGCATCCCAGTGCGACAACAGGTGCTCCCAGAACGGCGTCTCGAACTTGCCGTCAAAAGACTCGTGTCCGCCCCAGGCGTTGTTGACCAGCAGGTCGAGGCGTCCCTGTTCGCGTTGCACTTGCTCAAACAGGGCCTGTACCTCGTCTTCCCGGGTGTGATCGCATCGCACGGCAATGCCCACGCCGCCTTCTCGGCTGACCGCCTCTGCGGTGGCGTCGATGGTGCCCGGCATGGTGTCCAGCCCCGACAGCGACATGATCTGCCCATAGGACTGTGCGGGCTGTTCCCGCGTGCTGCGGCCGGTCACATACACCGTGGCGCCGGCAGCGCCCAGCTCGATGGCGATCCCGCGCCCGGCGCCACGGCTTGCGCCCGTGACCACCGCAACGCGCCCCTTCAGACGACCCGCTTGGTGCTCATTGTTCATCGCTTGGTCCCTTCAATGGTGAAAGGCATCCACGTTAGCGGGCCTTCAGCGCGCCGTCTTGGAAGAACCCGAAATCGTGCGGCGGATGAACTCGGTGGGTGTCACGCCGCACAACGACTGGAATTCATTGACCAGGTGCGACTGGTCGTAGAAGCCACCGTCGACCGCCAGTGCCGCCCAGCCATCCGCAGGACGCCTGCGCAAGGCGCGCAGGAGATGATGCAGCCGTGAAAGCCGCCCCATCGCGCGCGGCGACAGGCCCACATGGGTGTGAAAAAGCTGCTGCAGTCGGCGCTCCCCCACCCCGATGGCGTCGGCCACGTCACGCAAGCGAGCGCGGTCACCGGTTGCGGCGATCAACCTGACGGCGCTGGCCACCTGTGCCGAAGCCGTGGTGGGGTGTCTCTGGAGCCGCTGCAGCAGCAGCGACCACAGTGCTTCCACGCGCGCCTCGGCGCCAGGGGCCGTGGCCAGTCGCTCACACAGTGCGGTGGCATCGTCCTGCAGCAGCTCTCGGAGCGACACCGCGGTGCCTGTGAGCTCACCCGCCGGCAGGCCGAACAGATCCATGGTGGCACCAGGCAGCAGCGTGATGGACAGCCCGTGCATCCGACCTTGCAACCGCACCATGGCGGCCGAGCTGGACGCACCGATGATCAGGCCGCCGGCGGTTTCACCGGTCGCTGAAGGTGGCGTTGCGAGATCAAGCACCAGACGCACTGCGCCATCGGGCAAGACACGCTCCGACACTTCGACGCCGTCGGCGAATGTTTCGCGGTACATCAGGCCGTGCGCTACCTGCTGGCGCAGCGCAGCGGGCACCGGCAGCGAGCGCAGCGTACCCGCAGGCGCCGCCGATTCAGGTCCTTGTGTGAGATCTTCCTGGAGGCGAAGAAAGAGCCGTTCGGTCATTCGGATGCACCCCGCAGCCATGCTGGATGCAAGCTTATCAGCGCTCAGGGGTGCGCTGAAAGGGCCCCAGCATCACCCCAGGCCGAGCATCTGAGCCAGGTCCTGCTGCGCGCGGGGCTTTTCCAGCATCAGGTGGCGCTCCAGGTCCAGCAGATGTTCGTCCATCAGGCGTACCGCCTCATTGGCGTCGCCCTTTTCGATGCATTCCACGATGCGTTCGTGTTCGTCGTGTTCACAGGCCGCGTTGCCCGGCGGCTGGTGCACCGCCACGATGAGCGAGCAGCGCGAGACGATTTCCACCAGGTAGCGCTGCAGGATGGGGTTGCCCGAGAGTTCGGCCAGGCGCAGGTGGTAGGCACTGGCCAGCCGGGCCCAGGCGGGCTGGTCGAAGCGGTGCATGGCCTGGTGTTCGTCGCGCAGTTGCTGGCGCAGGGCCTTGAGATTGGCCGGTGTGGCGCGCTCGGCCACCAGCCGAACGATGGCCGCTTCCAGCGCGCGCCGTGCCTCAAAGATCTGCTGGGTTTCTTCGCGGGTGGGCACCGCCACCATGGCGCCCTTGTTGGGGCGCAGCTGCACGATGTGGTCGTGCGCCAGCTTCTGCAGCACCTTGCGTACCACTGCGCGACTCACGCCGAACAGCTCGCACAGCGGTGCTTCGGGCAGCTTGGTGCCGGGCGCCAGCCGCTGGCTCATCACACCGTCGAACACGGCGCGGTAGATGCGCGTTTCCACATCGGCGTCGTCGGCCGGTGAGGGGGGTGTTTCGGACCGGGGCGCCGGCACGGCTGCGCGAGGGCGGCGTGCGGGCGCAGCAGCCTTGGCAGCAGCGGCCGTGTGGGGCTTGCGGGGTTTTCGAAGCGGCGAATCAGCGGAGTTCGGCATGCAGTTGTCCAGCCAGTCGGATCAGGGCCAGGTCGCTGCCTGCCGGTCCCAGCAACGACACCCCGAGCACGTCGCCCTGCAACGTGTTCACCGGCAGGCTGACCTGCGGCAAACCGGCCAGCCCGGCGATGCAGGTGATGGCCATGGTGCGCAGACGGACCGCGTCGACCACGGCGGGGTCGGCATCCCGGCGGGGTGCGAGGCTGGCGGCCGAGGGCAGCACAGCGACACCGTCGGAGCCTACCAGAGCGCGCACCGCTTCGCGGATCCGGGCCACCTGCTGCCAGGCGGCTGCGGCGGCTTCCGGCGTGACGGCGGCGGCCGCGCGCCAGCGCGCATCGATGGCGGCGCCAAACACGGGCCGGTGTTCGGTGATCCACGCGCCGTGTGCGCGCCACGCATCGTCTGCGCCTGCGGTGTTGTAGGTCTGGCGCCATTGGTCCAGCGGCGTGTCGCCCGCAGCGCGCACAGATTCAGGTGCCACCTCCAGGTGGGCCGCCAGCGCATCGCGCACGCGCGCCAGCGGCTCGGCGAACTCCGCATCGGCCAGTGCCCATGCGTCGGTGGGCACCATCACGCGGGTGGGCGCCCAGGCGCTGGCAGGCAGCAGCACCTGGCCCACGCGCTCGAAGGTGTCGAAGTCGTGCGCCAGCCAGGTGGCGGTGTCAAAGCCCGGGCTCAGCGGTACCAGGCCCTGCTTCGACACCAGACCGTGGGTGGTGCGCAAGCCCCACAGGCCGCCGTAGCTGGCGGGCACGCGGGTGGAGCCGCCGGTGTCGGTGCCCAGGGCGAAGTCCACCAGTTGCGCGCCTACCGCTGCGGCGGAGCCGCTGGATGAGCCGCCGGGCACGCGGTCCGGGTAGCGCGTGTTGACGGGGGTGCCGTAGTGAGCGTTCTCGCCGTGCAGACTGTAGGCGAGTTCGTCGGTGAGCACCTTGCCCAAAAGCGTGGCCCCGGCGCCAAGCAGGGCGTCAATGACGGTTGCGTGGGCGGCGGGCAGCGGGTGGGTCGCCAGCCAGGTGGGATTGCCCGCGCCCGTGGGGTGGCCGGCCACGTCGAACAGGTCTTTGGCGGCGAAGGTGAGTCCGTTCAAGGGGCCTTGCGCGGCACCTTCGATGGAGAAGCGGCCGTGCGGCACCCAGGCGTGCACGGTGTCGGTGATGGGGAAGTGCATGTTGTTGATCAGAGCAGGAGGGAAGGGTCGTCTTGGGCGAGTGCATCCGCATGGTCGCAGATGGCGCCGGGGGTGGTGAACCAGATGTCCCCCCGGTCGCGCGCGGCGGCCAGGTGTTGCAGTGCGCGGCGCAGGTGGCGCAGGCGGTAGGGCTGGCCCACCAGATAGGGGTGCAGGGCCACACCCATCACCAGCGGCTGGCTGCGCGCCTGGTCGAGCATTTCGTCAAAGTTGTCGATGACCATCTGCGCAAAATCCTTGCCGTCCATCTGGCGCGCCACGATCATGGGAATGTCGTTGAGCTCCTGCGGATAGGGCACGGCCCACAGGCCCTTGCCGTCGCGGGTGCGCATGCGCAGGGGCTGATCGTCGTGGCACCAGTTCAGCGTGTAGCGGTAGCCGGTTTCGCTCAGCAGGTCGGGTGTGGTGCGGCTCTCTGAAATCCAGGGTGAAAGCCAACCCCCCACCTCCGCGCCACTTTCGCTCTGCATGCGCTCGCGGCACCGCACCAGCAGCGCGCGTTCGGCCGCTTCGTCCAGCACACCCTGGCGTTCGGCGTTGGTGTGGCCATGGCCCACCAGCTCGTCGCCGCGCGCCACGAAGGCGGCCACCAGTTCGGGGCAGTGGTCGTACAGCGCGGTGTTGATCAGCGCCGCCGTGGGCAGGCCCAACTGGTCGAACAGCTCCAGGCAGCGCCAGGCGCCCACGCGGTTGCCGTATTCGCGCCAGCTGAAGTTGAGCACGTCGGGCTGGGGCGAGGCCGGGCCGATGCCGGCACCCATGCCCTCGCCGAACGCGAAGTGTTCGATGTTGAAGCCGAGGTATACCGCCAGCCCGGCGCCGTTGGGCCAGCGGTAGCCGGGCCGGCGCGTGATGGGGCGGTAGGCGAAGCGCCCGTGGTCGGGCAGGGGGCCGGGGTACTGGGCAGACACGGCTTCCCCCGTCACAGCGTGGCCATGCCGGCGCGAACCAGCAGCCATTCGGCGCTGTCGTTCCACACCTCCATGTGTGTGATCAGCCCGTGGCTCACCACGTAACGGTCCACATAGCGGTTGCCTTCGAACGGCGTGCCGTCTGGCCATTCGCCGTGCAGGGTGCCCACGCTGTAGACCACGGTTTCTGCATCGCTGCCGCCGGCCACGGTGTCGGTGCGTTCAATGCGCTTTTTCACCCAGCGGTAGCGTGAGGCGTTGAAGGCTGCGCATTCTGAAGGGTCGCTCATGGCGCGCCCGCCGGTGAAGCGGATGCGCAGAGCGGGCGACACAAAGCGGCGCGCGCCGGCCGGGTCCGGAATCATGATCACGCGCAGGAATTCGTCGACCACTTCAGCGGGCGAGAGCGTTGACACAGAGGGTACGGCCATGGGGTTCTCCACAAAAAAATGCACTGTTGTGAGGCTGTGTGCACCGCATTGGGTGGCGGCATGCACTCGATCCAGGTGTGTGCAAGACACATGCCAGATTGTCAACAATCGATATACATAAGTGAAAACATAAAAATACGATGTTTGTAGACATTGGCACGCGACTTGCAAACGGCAGAGACAGCAGGCGACAGGTCTGCCCCGTCTTCCGTCCAACCTCGCATCAGGAGCCTTGCCATGTCCCACCTTGCTCTTCTCCCCACCCGGCGCACCGTGCTGGCCGCCAGCCTCGCGCTCGCGTCTGCCGCCTTCAGTGGCCACGCGCTCGCGGCCGACCCCATCAAGATCGGTCTGGTCACGGCACTCTCGGGCCAGTCGGCACTGGCCGGTGAAGCCATCACCCGCGGGCTCACCATCGCCATCGACGAGATCAATGCCAAGGGCGGCCTGCTGGGCGGGCGCAAGCTCGAACTGGTGCGCCGTGACGACGAAGCCAACCCTGCCAAGGGCGTGGTGGCCGCGCGCGAACTCATCTTCCGCGAGAAGGTGGCGGTGGTGTTCGGCGGGCTGGACACGCCGGTGTCCATGGCCATCGTGCCGCTGATGAACCAGGAAAAAGTGCCCTTCATGGGCCCGTGGGCGGCCGGCACCGGCATCACCAAGAACGGGGCCGAGCCCAACTTCGCCTTCCGCGTGTCGGCCGTGGACGAGATCGTCGACATCGGCATGCTCGACTACGCGCAGAAGAATTTCAAGACCGCCAAGCCCGGGCTGATCCTGGTGAACAACCCCTGGGGCGAGAGCAACGAGCGCGGCCTGAAGGCGGCCATGCAGGCCAAGGGTGTCACGCCCGCCGGCGTGGAAAAATTCGAAGCCAACGACGTGGACATGGTGCCCCAGCTCACGCGCCTGAAGGCCGCAGGTGCCGACACGCTGTTCATGGTGGGCAACGTGGGCCCCTCCGCCCAGGTGGTGAAGTCGCTCGACCGCATGGGCTGGAAGGTGCCGATCGTCTCGCACTGGGGCCCGGCCGGTGGCCGCTTCACCGAGCTCGCAGGCCCGAACGCCAAGGACGTGCACTTCGTGCAGACCTACAGCTTCTTCGGCAAACAGTCGACGGTGGGCGAGCGCGTGATCGCCGCACTCAAGGCCAAGTACCCCGCCATCAAGGGCCCGGAAGACATCACCCCTGCCGTGGGCGTGGCCAACGCGTACGACGGCATGCATCTGGCCGCGCTGGCCATCGCAGCGGCCGGTTCCACCCAGGGCGACGCGGTGCGCCAGGGCTTCTACAAGATCGGCAAGTACGAAGGGCTGATCAAGACCTACGAGCAGCCGTTCAAGGCCGGCGTGCATGACGCCGTGGGGCCGAGCGACTATGTGTGGGCGCAGTTCATTGACAACCGGATTGTGCCTGTGGGCTATTGAGCCCCCACGCTCCGCCGCTGCGCGGGTCGCTGCCCCCCAGGGGGGCTGCACACCAGTGGCCCGGCAGAGCCGGTTCCACGGTGTGTGCTGGACTGCTCCCCCTCTTGCCTCGGCTGTTTTCGTTGAGCTGGCGTTTGCGTGTCGCTTCTGCCTTGCCGCCTTCTGGACTCATGAACCATGTTTGAAATTTCTGCGCTGATCAGTGGCCTGGGGCTGGGCAGCATGTATGGGCTGATGGCCCTGGGTTTTTATGTGACGTATGCCGTCTCGGGCACAGTCAACTTCGCGCAGGGCAGTTCCATGATGCTGGGCGCGGTGCTCACCTACACCTTTGCCCAGACTTTGGGCTGGCCGGGTTGGGCGGCGGTGTTGCTGGCGCTCGCCTTGTGTGCGTTGTATGGCCTGCTGGTGGAGGTGCTGGCGGTGCGGCCGTTCGTGAACCGGGGGTCTGACGCCTGGCTCATGGCCACGGTGGCGCTGGGCATGGTGCTGGACAACGTGGCCATGTTCACCTACGGCAAGGAACCACGCAGCCTGCCTTCGCCGCTGGCGCAGTCTTCGCTGGAAATGGGTGGTGTGAACCTGGGCGTGTATCCGCTGCAGCTGGTCATCCCGGTGGTAGGCCTGGCGCTGGCTGCTGCGCTGCACTTGCTCTCGCGCCGCACGCGCTGGGGCACGGCCATGCTGGCGGTGGTGCAAAACCGCGCTGCTGCGCGCCTCATGGGCATTCCCATCCGCCGCGCCGTGGCGCTGGCGTTTGCACTGTCCACGCTGTTCGCCGGTGTGGCCGGCGTGCTCATTGCACCGTTGTTCAACGTGGCCTCCGACATGGGCACGCTGTTCGGCCTCAAGGCCTTCGCCGTGGCCATTCTGGGTGGCATCACCAGCGCCTGGGGCGTGATGATCGCCGGCCTGCTGTTCGGGGTGGTGGAGGCACTGATCACGTCCACGCTGGGGTCGGGCTACACGCAGATCCTCACGTTCGCGCTGGTGATTGTCGCGCTGGCGTGGCGGCCCAACGGTCTGTTCGGCCGTGCCGAGGTGAAGAAGGTATGAGCGCCGTGAACACCGCATCCAACCGTCAGTGGCTCGGCCTGGGCACGCCGGGCCAGATCGCCACCGTGCTGCTGCTTCTGGGCATGGGCGCTGTCATGGCACTCACCGTGAACGGCTACTGGGTCTTCGTGCTTGCCAACGTGGCCTTGCTGGCCGTGGTGGGCATCGGCCTGAACGTGCTGCTGGGCCTGAGCGGGCAGGTGTCGTTCGGCCACGTGGGCTTCTTCGCCATCGGCGCCTACACCGTGGCCATCCTCACCACCAAGGCGGGCTTCAGCTTCTGGCTGGCCTGGCCGGTGGCGGCGGTGCTGGGCGGGCTGGCCGGTGCGCTGCTGGCCTTGCCGGCGCTGCGGGTGAAGGGGCCGTACCTGGCCATGATCACCATCGCCTTCGGCTTCATCGTCGAACACGGCATCGTGGAAGCCAGCGGCCTCACCGGCGGGCAGAACGGCATCATGGGCCTGCTCGCCCCCTCGCTGGGTTTTGCCCAGGGCGAACGGGCCGTGGCCCTGCTGGCCATTGCCACCGTGGGCGTGGCGCTGGTGCTGTTCACCTGGCTCTCACGCGGCACCTGGGGCGCGGCCATGCGTGCCGTGCGCGACGCCGAAACCGCTTCCGAATCCGTGGGCCTGAACCCGCTGGTCATCAAGACCGTGGCCTTCGCCATTTCGGCCGTGTTCGCCGCTGCGGCGGGTGCGCTGTTCGCACCGCTCTCCGGCTTCGTCACGCCGCACACCTTCGGCTTCCTGCAGTCGATCCTGTTTGTGCTGGTGGTCATGCTGGGCGGCGCCGGTTCGGTGGCCGGGCCGCTGGTGGGTGCGCTCATCGTGGGCCTGCTGCCGGAACTGCTTTCCGGCATGGAGGAATACCGGCTGCTGATCTTTGGCGTGCTGCTGCTGGTGGTGCTGTGGGCCGCGCCCGACGGCGTGGCCGGCCTGGTGCGGCGCGTGCGTGAACGCCTGTGGCCGCCCAAGACCGCAGTTGAAGTGGACACCCCGGCTGCATTGAACCTGCCGGCCCGCAAGCGCCAGCCCATGGAGGCCCAGGGCATCACCATGCAGTTCGGTGGCGTGCGTGCCGTGGGTGATCTGCATTTCACTGCGGCCACCGGCGCGGTCACCAGCCTCATCGGTCCCAACGGCGCGGGCAAGTCCACCGCGCTGAATGTGCTGGGCGGCTTCTACCTGCCCACGGCCGGCGCCTTCGCCCTGGGCACCCAGGCACTCACCGGCCGCTCCGCCATGCAGATCGCCCGCAGTGGCGTGGCGCGCACCTACCAGACCTCTCAGCTGTTCGGCTCGCTCAGTGTGCTGGACAACGTGGTGCTGGCCATGAACCGTGGCCGCCTGGGCGGCCTGCTTGGCGCCGCCCGCCGCACTTCGCCTGAACGCCTGCAGCATGCACGCGAACTGCTGGCCTTCTGCGGCTACACCGGAAATCACCACACCCTGGCGGCCGACCTGCCGCACGTGGACCGCCGCCTGGTGGAAGTGGCCCGCGCCCTTGCCACCGATCCTGATGCGTTGCTGCTCGATGAACCCGCCGCCGGCCTCTCGCACGAAGACAAGACCAGCCTGGGCACCCTGCTGCGCCGTATCGCGGATGCCGGTGTGGCCGTGCTGCTGGTGGAGCACGACATGGCGCTGGTCATGGGCATCAGCGACCACGTGGTGGTGCTCGACGCTGGGCAGCGGCTGGCACTGGGCACACCGGCGCAAGTGCAGGCGAATGAAGCGGTGCAGAAGGCGTACCTCGGCGAACAGATTGACGATGGCGCAGCGCCCCGCAGCGCCGACACCCAGGACCGGGCCGAAATGCTCGGCGTGGGCCAGCTGGTCGCCGGCTACGGCGCCGAGCCCGTGCTGCACGGCATCGACCTGCAGGTGCGGCGCGGTGAAGTGGTGGCCCTGCTGGGCGCCAACGGCGCGGGCAAGTCCACCCTCATGAAAGCACTGGCGGGCCTGCACCGGCCCATCACCGGCGGCATCCACCTCGAAGGGCGCGAGCTGAAAAACATGGAGGCCGAACAGGTGGTGGCACAAGGCGTGGTGCTGGTGCCCGAAGGGCGCCAGGTGTTCCCCGAACTCAGCGTGCTCGACAACATCCGCCTGGGCGCCTTCCTGCAACCGGCCGACCGCGACGCGCGTGTGGAAGAACAGCTGCAGCGTTTCCCGCGCCTGCGCGAGCGCCTGCACCAGCGCGCCGGCTTGCTCTCTGGCGGTGAACAGCAAATGCTCGCGATTGCCCGCGCGCTCATGTCACGCCCACGCATCCTGCTGCTCGACGAACCTTCGCTGGGCCTGGCGCCCAAGGTCATCGCCGAACTGTTTGCCGCCCTCGACCGACTGCGCCAGGAAGGCATGACCCTGCTGCTGGTCGACCAGATGGCCGCGCTGGCGCTGAGCCTGGCAGACAGGGCTTATGTGATGGAAGGCGGGCGCATCGTGGCGCAAGGCACATCGGCCGAGATTGCGGCGGATGGAGCGCTGGCGGAGGCTTACCTGGGCGGTTCGAAGACAGTGTGAAGGCGGGGTGGATGCAGGAGCGCGCGTCGCCGCCATTTCTGTGTTGGGCACAATGCAGCCCAAACCCAAGGTCACTGCGGCGAACGAACGGTGATCCCGGATCACGCTCACCGCTCGTGTGCGTCCATTGCCATCAGGTGCCTTGCAAGCACTGATGCTCCGCCAGTCGAATCTTGTTTCAGCCCGAAATCTTGACGAGGCGCGTCAAACACCCTGACGCGCTCATTGCGCATGAGCACGAAACCTACAGGTCCACACAGGCATCCGGCGCACCCCACTGAAAGCGACCGATGAGTGAGCGCTCGCCCACCGGAACGCTGGAACGCTTCTTCCTGAGTCTGGGCGTTTGGGTGGTGGTCTGGTGCGCGGCATTTCTGGTGATCACTGCCTCCATGCGCGTGTGGAGCCTGGAAGCTCCGGTGGTGGCTGCAGTCTTGGCCTTTGCGACTTCCGCATGGGCTGTGCGGTGGAGTCTGGCGCCTTCGGCGCGCATGCTGCTGGCGGTATGCGCTCTGCTTGCATTGGCTGTTCTGGTCGCCGTGGGGATGGCATCGCTGTGGCGCGACATCTCTTATGACGGCCAGGCGATCCATTTTCCAAGTGCGCTGGAAATCGCCGGAGGGTTGAACCCGTTTACCAGCCGACCCAGTATGTACGTTTCCGCCGTATATCCGAACGGCTTGTGGACGCTGCAAGGCTTTTTCATCCAGTTCGCGCCAGACATGGAAGCGGGCAAGTCGCCCGCCTGGATGTTGTGTCTGGCCAGTGTGCCCCTGGTGGTCGTGGCGCTGCGTATCCTGCGCGGCGCCTGGACACCGGCGGTTTTTCTGGCTGCCCTGGTGGTGCAGGCCAACCCGGTGATGGTGCTTCAGCTCACCTCTTTCGAGCTCGATGGTGTCGTGTATTCGCTGCTTGTGATCGCCGTGGCGGGTGCCATCCTCCTGTCCGACATTGCGTACCGTCGCGTGGGTCTGATCGCGTTGTTTTGCGCCATCCTGCTGCTGGTGAACACCAAGATCACCGGCCTGTACTGGGCCGGCGTCGTGGCCGGGGCCGTGCTGGTGCAGCAGGCGGTGATGCATCGCAAATTGCCTGTTCCGCTGGGCCTGGGCCTGATGGGCACCCTGATATTGGCCGTGCTGCTGGTGGGGTGGCGGCCTTATGTGACCGTGCCCGTGGAGACCGGTCATCTGTTTGGCGCGAGCACCGCCGTGGTGGCCGGGCCGGCCAATCTGCAGCACGCTGGCCCCGGCACGCGTCTGGCCTACCTGCTGTGGGGTGAAAGCGGCAACCCGGTGGGCGAGGCGCTTGCCGAACTCAAATGGCCGTGGCAGTTTTCAGCGCCAGAGTTTGTGACCCTGCTGGACATTCGCGTGGGCGGATTCGGCCCCGGATTCGGCCTGCAGGCACTGGGCGCGCTGCTGGTGGCCATGGCGTTCACCTGGCGAAGCAGGCACGCATTGCGCCAGGGCCAACACTGGCTGGGTCCATACTGGTTCGGCATCATCCTGCTTGCGACCTGGTGGTTTCCTGCGTCGTGGTGGGCGCGGTTGGTGTCGCCCTTCTGGCTGGTCACGGTGTTGCCATTGGTCTGGCCTGTTGCCAAGGCGCCTGCGGTCCGGACCGGGCCGTCGCCGGTGGTGGCCGCAGGCTGGCTGCTGGTGCTGGTGGGGCTGGCGTTGAGCAGCGCGGCCACGCTGTCCACGCTACGCCTTTTGCATGGCTCTAACCAGGCCATCACGCAGGTGCTCGCGCAGGTGGCCACCCAGGGCACGGTTGTGCGCATCGTGCCGCTCAACGCCCTTGAACAAGACCATGCGGCCCTGCTGTGGATGCAGCGCCTGCTTGAGGCAGGCATTTACCCCCGCGTTGGCGAGGCCGCCGGCTGCGCACAGGCACTGTTCGCGGTGGGCAGCGTTCAACTCTGCACGGACCCGGGCGGCCTCTGACCGTCCTGCCGGTCATCCGGGCGACAGGCGCCGCTGCAGCATTTGTCTCCAATCTGTTGAAAGCGGCGGCATGGTTGTTACCAGATGCAAGCCATTGTTTACACTCAATCCAAATCCCATCACCTAGGAGCTTTCATTGAGGCAAACGAAGGACACAGCACTTCCCCTGCCCAAGCCCACGCATTGGTTCGTGGCCCTGCTGGGCACGGTCGCCAGCGCGTCGGCCATCGCACAGGGTACGCCCGGCCTGCCCATGGAGCGCCAGGTGGACGACGCTTTCCGGCAAGTGCTGGAATCGCCCGGCGACCTGGGACGCACCGCGCGCTATGCGCAACTGCTGGTGCAGGCTGGCAACTACGAAGGCGGGGTGGCGGCGCTGGAAAGCCTGTTGCTGGACCCGAACGCGGCGCCCACCGTGCGGCTGGAACTGGCGGTGCTCTATTACCGCCTGGCCTCCTACGCCATGGCAGAAGCGCTGCTGAACAACGCGCTGCAAGACGCGCGGCTGGTGGGTGAACAGCGGCAGTTCGCAGAGAACCTGCTGCGCGACACCCGCAAGCGCAACCAGGTGTCCCGGCTCGATGGCCAGGTGATTCTGGGCCTGCGGGCGCAGACCAACCCCGCCTCGCGCACCTCGGAGTCCCAGGTGCTGGCCGCCGGCACCCTGGTGCCGGTGGACCCGGCCTACCGCCCCAAGTCCGACACCGACGTGCAGGTGACCCTGCAACTGAACCACGAATACGACCTGAGCACCCAGAACGAAGCCACCGTGGTGAGCTCGCTGGTGGCCCAGGTGATCAAGTACAGCTCGTCTTCCGGTAGCCGCCTGCAACCCAACCAGGTCGACCCCTACAACCTGGCGCTGGCCGAAGTGACCAGCGGCGTGCGCTTCAAGCCGCTGCGCGACGCTTCCAGTGGCCTGACCCTGCGGCCCCACGTGATCGCCGCTGCACTGACCCTGCAAGGCAAGGACTTCCTCACCATAGGCGGGCTGGGGCTGGACGTGAACAACCGCATCAGCGAGCGCCTGCTGCTGGAAGCCGGCTTCGAACACCGTCAGTACAGCTTCGCCACCCGCATCGACGTGCCCGACGCCGATGTGCTGGGCGGCCCCGACAACCTGCTGCGCGCGCGCCTGAGCCGCGAACTGGGCCCGGGCCGGGTGCTCAGTGGTGAACTGCGCGTCCGTGCCCACCGCACCGACCGCGCCGACTTCGACTACGACGCCTACGAGGCCCGCGTCACCTATTCCGCCACCTACGCCAGCCCGCTGGGCAAGGCCACCGGCCCCTGGACCACCTGGGTGTGGGGCAGCGCGCAAAGCCGCGACTACGCCGCGCCCGACCCAGCGGTCGACGCCCTGAAGGAACGCAGCGACACCGATTGGCGCCTGGGCGTGGGCAACACCGTGCCACTGACCGACAAGTGGTCGCTGCTGATGCAGCTGGAACACGCGCGCACGCGCTCCAACTTGCCCAACCACCGCTTGAAGAACACCTCGCTGCTGCTGGCCGTGTCTTACCGCCTCTGAGCCCGTTGTTCCCCGCAAGACCTGAACCCGTGAACCGAACCGACTGCTCCAGGAGCCCGCGATGAGTCCTCCCATTTCCAAAGACTGGTGGCTGGCCGCCGCCCTGTCCACCGCCGCATTGCCCGCCGCTGCGGCACAGACCCCCCAGACCACCGCGCCCCGTGCCGGTGTGGTCACGGCCGTGTCGGCCGGTGCACCGGTGACCAGCAACGCCCAGACCCTGATGGTCGGCAGCCAGGTGATGCCCGGGCAGAAGTTCATCACCGGCCCCAACGGCCAGCTGCACCTGCTGTTCCTGGACCAGTCGGCCGTCACACTCGGGCCAGATTCGGAACTGGTGCTGGAAACCTTCGAGTTCGACCCGGCCACGCGCCAGGGTCAGATCCGCCTGGGCCTGACCAAGGGCCTGGTGCGGGTGGTGGGTGGCCAGATCAGCAAGAACCAGCCCACGGTGGTGAGTACGCCGCAGGGCAAGGTGGGGATTCAGGGCGGGATTTCGGTTGTTGAGTCAAGTGGCAACAACACGAGTGCGACCTTCCTCTTCGGTCAGCGCATGACTATGACGGACAACAGCGGCAATACCCAAAACATCACCCGGCCGGGTTTTGGATCTGCCCTTGGGGGCGGCGGCCTTGGCCCAACCACTCGGACGGATCCCAATACCCTTCGATCGACTCTGAGCAGACTGGGAGGCCCACCCGGGGGCTCTAGCGGTTCAGGCGGTAACAGCAATCCGCCTCCTGCACCCACTGGCCAGTTGCTCATCACGGGCAACACGCCTGGCAGCGCCCCCAACCCCAGCGGGACGCTGGCCAACGACCGCCTGCGAACCACGGTCACTAACAACGACATCGTCAATACGACGCGGACGCTACAAAACATCCTGGGTTCCGGGCAGGCACCGAACCAGTCCTGATCCCTCCCCCCCCCTCGCTCCTGACACCTGCCCCGGCCCGCCAGCGACCGGCGTGCCCTGCCCCAGGGCACGGCAGGTGAAGTGCCTTCACCTCTCACCGGACGATCGGACCCATGCGCGTCCTGCTGGCTTCCAACTACGCCCACCTGCCGGAGATCACCGGCGGGCTTCAGACCACCACCCACGACCTGTGCCTGGCCATCCGCGCCATGGGGGCCGAAGCCGCTGTGCTGTGCGGCCGCGTGGCCAGCGAACCGGGCAGCCCGCCCGCAGCGGGCACCAGCAGCGACGACAGCCTGGGCTACCTGGTGCTGCGGGCCGACGCGCCCGAGCAAGCCCTGCCCATGGCCGCAGCGGCCTGGGGGGCGGACGCCATCGTGGTGCAGAGCGGCACCGCGCTGGCACCCATGCTGCTGGCCAGCCTGTCCACCGGGCGCGCCACGGCGGCCTACCTGCATAACGTGGAAACCCACCAGCTGGCGGGCAACCTGGCGCCCGATCCTTCGCTTCTGTACTTCGCCAATTCGGCCTTCACAGCCCAGCGCTGGCGCGCCCTCTACGGCATCGACTGCGCCATCGTTCCCCCCGTGGTGGCGCCAGAGCCCTATGTGGCCGGGCACACCGGCGACCACGTGCTGTTCGTTAACCCCGCGCCCATCAAGGGCGTGGAAATGCTGTTCGCGCTGGCCGAAGCCTGCCCGGACCTGCCCTTTCTGGTGATGGAGAGCTGGCACCTGAACCCCGCCTGGAGCGCCTGGTGCCGGCAGCGGGCCGCCCAACTGGGCAACATCGAATGGCAGGGCCCCAGCCGCGACATGCGCGCGGTGTTCGCCCGCTCGCGGGTGTTGCTCATGCCTTCGGTTTGGGAAGAATCGTTTGGGCGCACGGCGCTGGAAGCCCAGCTCAATGGACTGCCCGTGCTGGCCAGCGACCGCGGCCACCTGCCGGCGCTGGTGGGCGCGGCCGGTTTCACGCTGGCGCCCGAAGCGCCGGTGACGCAATGGGCGCAGGCCCTGCGCTTTCTGTACGACCCGGTGGCCAGCGAGCCGCACCGCCAGACCGCCTTGCAGCAGTCGTTCGCCCATGTGGCCGCCACACCGCTGATCGTGGGCGACATGCTCAGCCGCCTGGCCTTGCACGCCCAACAGACCGCACAGACCAGGGAACAGCAGGGGCGGGAGGTGTCGAACACCGCCCCTGTGAGGCCCGATGTGCCTGTCGCAGCCCCGCTGCGCAAAGTGTCGCCGCGCTCCCCACGCCGGGAAGACTGCCGCTTCTACCACGCCTGCACGCTCGACGATGGCGAGGAAGTGAGCGGCGAATGGGACTTGCGGCCCAACACCTTCGAGTACCTGGGCGAGACCAGTGTGACCAGCCGTTCCGTGCTGGAAGTGGGGCCGGCCAGCGGGTACCTGTCGTTCTACATGGAAGCCGCGGGCGCTGCCGTGACCTGCGTGGAACCGACCATGGACCACCTGTGGGACCTGGTGCCGCACCAGGGCTTTGACACGCAAGGCTGGCGCGAAGATTTCGTGTCCACCATTGAAAACGTGCGCAACAGCTTCTGGTACCTGCACCGGCAATACCAGTCGCGCGTGCGCGTGTTCGAGGGTGACCCTTGCGCCCTGCCGGCGGACTTCGGCCCGTTTGACATGGGGGTGCTGGCCTCGGTGCTGCTGCACACGCGCCGCCCGTTCGACCTGCTGCAGAGCGTGGCGGACCGGGTGCGGCACACCATGGTCATCACCGAAATGCACGACCCTTCGCTGGGCGACGAACCGTTGGCCAAGCTGCTGCCGCACCAGGGGGTGGATCAGATCGACACCTGGTGGCAGTTCACTCCGCAGTTCTTTGTATCGGCCCTGGGCTTGCTGGGGTTCACGCAGTGCCGGGTGACCTACCACCGGCAACTGCAACCGGCGTACGACCGCGACGTGCCGTTTTTCACCGTGGTCGCTGAAAGGGCCGCGCCCGCTGCGGGCGGTTCCCTGGCGTGAGCGAAGTCCCTACGGCCACGCCCCAGGACCTGCTGGCCCAGGCGTGGCAGCGTTTCAGTAGTGGGGACCGGGCGAGTGCCCTGCCACTGGCCCACCAATCACTGGCCGCACAGGCCACGCCCCAGGCGGCTGCCGCGCTGGGCTACTTCCTGCTGGATGCCGGTGAGCAGGATGCCGCCGCCCAGGTGCTGACACCGGCGCTGGCGCAGTGGCCCCACCACGCGGCCCTGCACTGGTACATAGGCCTGCTGTGCCGCCAGACGGCTCAGACACAGCCCACCCACATGGCCATGGCCGCTGCGCACCTGCGCCGGGCCTGCCAGCTCGACGCCACCTTGCACGAAGCCGCGACCGCTCTGGCCTGGACCCTGCACGACACGGGGCAGTTGCCAGAGGCCACCGAGTGGGCACAGCATGCGCTGCGGGCCTCGCGCGAGCCCTCGCGCCTGCTGCTCATGGGCTGGCTGCATCAGCGGCAAGGGCAGGTGGAGCGCGCCGTGACCCTGTATCGGGAAGCGATTGCGGCGCTGCCCTTCGACGCGCCGGACCAAGGCCGCCTGCACCTGCACCTGGCCCAGTGCCTGACCAAGCTGCAGCACCCGCGCGAGGTCGAAGCCGCGCTGGAAGCGGGACTGGGCAGGCGGCCGTTCGAACCCGAGCTGACGCAGGCGCTGGCCTGGCACCACTGGGACAGCGGCCACCGCTCAGCCGCCGTCGACCTCGCCCGGCGCCAGACCGAAGCCCACCCGGAACGCACCGAGGCTTGGTACTTGCTGGGTGTGCTGCGCCAAGAGTCACAGGACCTGAAAGGCGCCGACGCCTGTTTTGCAGAAGTACAGCAGCGCGACCTCACCCACACCGATGGCCTGTTGCGCCGCGCGCAGATTCAAGCCGGCTGGGGTCGTTCGACCGATGCGCACTGGTTGTTGCAGCAGGTGCTGGCTCGGCAACCCAGGCTGCCCGCTGCCCAGGGCCTGATGGCGCAGGTGCTGATCGACCTGCGACGCAACCACGACGCCCGTCGACTGTTGCTGCCCATGTTGCGCGAAACGCCTCGGCAAAGCGAGCTGTGGCGCCTGCTGGCCGTGACGCGCTTGCAGGACGGGCACCGGATGGCCGGGCTGCGCGCGCTGGAACGGTCGCTGCGCCTCGACGCAGACAACGTGGCGTCGCTGGGCACGCTAGGCTGGATCCTGCTGGAAGAAGGTGATCTGAAGGGCGCACAGGCCGCGGTGCAGCGCCTGTTGCGGCTGCGGCCCAACGACGTGCCCGTGATGTGCCAGGCCGCGTTCGTTCTGGTGGCGGCCGGTGAGATCGCCATGGCCCAGGCGCTAGCGCAGCGCGCGGTGGCGCAAGCGCCCGCAGACGCCGAGGCCTGGCGGGCGCTGGCGGCGGTGCGCCACCAGCAGCGCTACCTGAGCGAGGCGGAAGCGGCGATTGAAACGGCTCTGCAACTGCAGCCAGACCGGGTGGACAGCCTGCGACAGCTCGGCTGGATCCTGATTGGTGACCAACGCTTTGCACAGGCCCAGCTGGCGTTTCTGCGCGCACACTCGCTGCGGCCTGAAGACCCGGTGTCGATGCTGGAGCTGACCGAAGCCATGCTGCGGGGCGGCGCTTTTGAGGCAGGACTGGAAACCATCGAAGCCTTGCTGGCGCGCCAGCCTGCGCATGCAGGCGGCATGCTGCTCAAGGCCCGCCTGCTGACCGAAGGCGCCCATCAACTACCCGATGGTCACACTCGAGCCCTGGCCCTGTGCCGGCGCCTGCTGGCTACCCAGGAACGCGTGGGCGAAGCGGCCCGGGTGCTGGTGCGGCTCGCAGGTCTGGGCGAGGCTGAAGCGCAGGCCGCCCTGGCCTTGCTGGCACCTTCGCTGCGGCTTTCCCTGCTGCGGGAGGCGATGGCCGATGCCGCTGCCCGCCACGGACACGACCACCTGGTGCGCCTGGCCGCGTTGGCGGCGCAGGACTTCCCACGCGACGCCTGGACAGGCTGGGCGGCATACCACAGCGCCTCCCAGTGCGAAGCTTCTCGGCCCGACGATCTCGCGCTGGCGGCGCGCCACCGCTGCCGCGCACTCAAGCTGAGCGCCGGCATGGACCTGACGCCGCGCCCGCCCCCGCAGCCCCGCAAAGGTGCGCGGCCACGCATCGCATACGTGGTGAGCCAGTTGCATGTGAGCCTGCTGCGGCGGGTGCTGGCCTGCCACGACGCGCGGGCGGTGGAAGTGTTCGTGTTCAGCAGCCGGCCATTGCCGCCGCTGCCGTGTCACATCCACTGCGAGCCCCTGGACATTGACACCTTGTCCATGGCGTGTGCGGTCCATCGCATCGATGTGCTGATCGACACCGGTGGCCTGCATCCCTTTGAAGGCCAGATGGATCTGCTGCAGCTCTACGCGCGCCGCCTGGCCCCGTTGCAGGTGGGCTGGCTGGGCTGCTGGGGCACATCGGGTGGTCTGTTCGATGTCTACCTGACCGACTTCGCTTCGATCCCTGTCGCGCACGAGGCCCGGTACGAAGAAGCGCTGTGGCGCATGGAGGGCGGGCAGTGGTGCTGGGACCCGCCGGTGCACGCCCCGCCTGTGGGACCGCTGCCGGCCCTGGGAAACGGATTCGTCACTTTCGGCGTGACCGCGCGCGGCCTGCGGATCAACCCGGCGAGCCTGCAGGCCTGGGCCCAGGTGCTGCTGGCCACGCCGGGGTCGCACATCCGGTTCATTGGCGAAGGGGCCCACGACTGGCCGCAGCGCACCCGGGTGCTGGCCACGCTGCGCCAGCACGGTGTGGCCGCTTCGCGCGTGGCGTTCGACCCGTCGCGCTCCTACGAAGGCTTGCTGGCGTGGTTTCAAGGTATCGACCTGCTGCTGGACACCTTCCCTGGCAACGGCGGCCTGAGCCTGCTGGACGCACTGTGGATGGGGGTGCCGGTGGTCACGCTGGCGGGCGAATGGGCGGGCGCACGGCAGGCGCTTTCCATTCTGGCGGCCATGGACCTGGTGGGCTGGACCGCCACCGACGTGTCCACGTTCGTGCAGACGGCGTGCACGCTGGCCCGCGACCTGCCCCAGCTGGGCCAGCACCGCGCCGGACTGCGCGCGCGCATGCTGGGTTCACCGCTGGTGGACGGGCGCCGCGTGGCGGCCCAGATCGAGCGCCGGTGCGAGGCGTTCGTGCACAGCCTGACCGTCGCAGAAACCGGCGACGACCCCAAGGACCGCGTGCGGGCCCAGGCCCGGCGCGCGCTGCACGACTGGCTGGGCAAAGAAGCGTTCTTGCCCTTGCCAGAGCCTGCAGCGAACGGCGAGCCGCCGGCCCTGAGCGTGATCGTGGTGCTCTACAACCAGGCCGGCCTCACCCGCAAGACCCTGCAGGCCCTGGCCGACCAGCGCGGCGTGGGCTTCGAGACAATCATCGTGGACAACGCGTCCAGCGACGAAACCGCAGCCCTGCTGCAGCGGGTGCGCGGTGCGCGCACCGTGTCGCACCGGCACAACCTGGGCTTTCTGCGGGCCGTGAATGAAGCCACCAAACTGGCCCGGGGGCGACACGTGGTGCTGCTTAACAGCGACGCCATCCTGCAGGAAGGCGCGCTGGCAGCCGCCTGCGCCCGGCTGGACGCGGAACCGGCCATTGGAGCACTGGGCGGTCGCATCGTGCTCACCACCGGAGGCCTGCAGGAGGCCGGCAACCGTATCTTCCGCGACGGCTCCACCGTGGGCATGGGCCGGGGCGAAGACCCGTTCTCACCGGCCGCCATGGCCGGCCGCGCGGCGGACTATGTGTCGGGCGTGTTCCTGGCCGTGCCCATGTCGGTGTGGCGCCTGCTGGGCGGGTTCGACGACCGCTTCGCACCGGCCTACTTTGAGGACACCGACTTCTGTGTGCGCGTGTGGCGTGCCGGCTTTCGAGTGGTGTACGCGCCGGAGGTGCTGCTGGAGCACTTGGAGTGGGGCAGCGCCCAGGGCGACGAGGCACCGCGCCAGATGCGCGAGAACCAGCAGCGCTTCCTGGCCTGCCACGGCGAATGGCTGCAGCACCAGCCGGCCCCTTCGCCGCAGCCACTGGACGGCGACCGCTGGTGTTCACCGGAAGACCAGCCGCGCCGCCCGCGCGTGCTCGTCATCGACAACGAGGTGCCACACATGTTCAAGGGCGGCGGCCTGCCCCGGGCGCGGCTGATGCTGCAGGCGCTGCGCGACTGGCCGGTGACCTTCTTCCCGCTGTGGGTGGCCGAAGACGACTGGCGCGACGTGTACGCGTCGCTGCCGCACAGCATCGAGGTGATGCTGGACCACGGGCTGGACCGATTGGAAGCCTTCCTGGAAAAGCGCAGGGGACTGTACGACGTGCTGGTGGTCAGTCGCCCGCCCAACCTGAAGGCGCTGCAACCGCTGCGCCAGCGCAGGCCGGATCTGTTCGAACCCATGCGTCTGGTCTACGACGCCGAAGCCCTGTTCGCCCTGCGCGAGATCGCAGAGGCCGCCGTGAAGGGCCGGCCCCTGACCCGCGCGGCGGCCCAGGCGCGGCTGGCGGGCGAGATCGGCCTGGCCAACGGTACGGACCATGTCTTCGTGGTGTCGGGCCGCGACGCGGCCCTGTTCCGCGCCGCCGCCCACCAAGTCACCCTGCTAATCCACGCCACCACCTTGCGTCGCACCGCGCCCGGGCCGGCGCCCCGCAGCGGCCTGCTGTTCGTCGGCGCACTGCACCCCGACACGCCGAACGAAGACGGCCTGGTGTGGTTCATCGAACAGGTGATGCCCTTGCTGCGCGAGCGCATGGCGCAGCCTCCGGTGCTCTCGGTGGTGGGGGTCAACCGGTCCAGCCGGGTGAGCGAACTGGCCGGGCCGGACGTGCGCCTGCTGGGGCCGCAGGCTTCACTGGAGCCGTTGTACGACAGCGCCCGCGTGTTCGTGGCGCCGGTGCGCTACGCGGGGGGCGTGCCCGCCAAGGTGATTGAAGCGGCGTCGCACGGCATTCCGGTGGTGGCCTCTGCCGTGCTGGTGCGGCAGTTGGACTGGGACGAAGGCATTGACATACAAGCGGCGCGCGACGCCCGCGCCTTCGCCGACGGCATCGAGCGCCTTTTGCGTGACGACGCTCTCTGGCTGCAGCAGCAGGCGTCGGCCTGGGCGCAGTGTGGTGCCCGCTACAACGAAGACCGGTTCGGCCAGGCACTCAGGCGCGTGCTGGAAGGCTTGCGGAAAGACGGCGATGCGTGAAACGCCACCTGAACGGCCCCTTGAGCGCGCGCCGCAACGCCACCCCCTGGAGGTAAAGGCCCTGGCCCGATACCGCCGGCTGGCCATGCAGGGCCACAAGCAGGCGGCGCTGGAATGCCTGTGGGAAGCGCTGGCCATGGAGCCCAACCTGCCGCAGGTGCACGTGGCCCTGGCAAGGCTGCGCTGGCCTGGGGCCGACTACCGTTTCTGGCTGTCGTGGTTCCACGCGCAACTCGCGCCCCGCACCTACCTGGAGATCGGTGTGGAAAAGGGCGAATCGCTGGCGCTGGCCTCACCAGCGACGCGCGTGGTCGGCGTGGACCCGTCGCCGATGGGTGACCCTTTGAGCCGGTGTCAGGGAAGCGCCCGGCTGTACCGCATGGACAGCGCAGCCTTCTTTGCTGCGGTGCCGGCAGACAGTGGGCTGGCGCCCGAAGGCTTTGATCTGGCGTTCATCGACGGCGATCATCGCTTCGAAGCCGTGCTCGACGACTTCATTGCAGCCGAGCGCTTCGCTGCCCCGGGCGCGGTGGTGCTGCTGCACGACACCCTGCCCTTAAGCGCATCGACCGCGAGCCGCGAGCACCGCACCGGCTTCTACACCTCGGACGGCTGGAAGATCGTGCCCTGTCTCAAAGGCCTGCGCCCGGACCTGCACATCGTGACCGTGCCTGCCGCACCCACCGGTTTGACGGTGGTGACCGGGCTCGATCCCGCCAGCCGCGTCCTGAGCGAGCGCTTGCCACTCATTCACCAGGCCTACGCCGCCCTGCCCACGGCACAGGCCCTGGCAGCACCCGGCAGCATGTTCTCGCTCGGGCGCAACGACCCGGCCTGGATGGCCGACTGGCTCAGCCGCGCGCGCGGGCCATGACACACGCCATGTCGCTCTGCAGGCGGCCGGTGCGGAACAGGTCTTCCTCGGCGCCCAGCAGCGCGTGCAGCCAGGGCCTGGCGGCGGCGGCCTGGAAGTTCTGCGCGATGTCGGCCAACAATACCCGCAGGATGGCGCCACCGTAGGGCCGGCGCTGCAGCACTTCAAAATGCCGGCCCAGCAGGGGCAGCACTTGCGACGAGCGCACCGCCTCGCTGGGGTCGATGGCGACCACCTCTTCCATCGTGGGGCAACGGAGGTTCCCTTTCACCCGGCCGTCGTAGAGGGCGCGCATGTGCTCGGGCAGGATGTCCAGCAACTGGTTCATGAAGCGCACCTGGTGGTCGGGGAACTGGAAGCGGTCGGGGCCCACGTACTCGTCCAGAAACAGCCAGCCTGCCGGTACCAGCAAGCGGTGCAGGCTGGCGTAGAGGTGCTCCAGGTCGGCACAGTGGTGCACGCTGGAGACGCCCAGCACCGCGTCGAAACTGGCGGGCTCGAAACCGGGCTGCCCCAGCGGCAGGTGGTTCATGTCGGCCTGCAGGTACCGGATGGCCAGGCCATCGGCGGCCGCGTTCGCCCGCGCCACCTCCAGCACCTTGGCCGAAAGGTCGATGGCCACGATGTCCGCGGCCCAGCCGGCACGTGCCAGCTGCCGTTCCACCGTGCCCTGCCCGCAGCCCAGCACCAGCACGCGCCGCAGCGGCAGGGGTTGTGCAGCGCCCACGGTCTGAAAGAACCATTCCAGTGGCGACACCGCCGCATCGCCCGTCACCTGTTCGTGCATGTGCTCGCGCACGGCATCCAGATGCATCCATTGCAGGCCATGGGCCAACCAGGTGGCAGGGTCGCCCCAGGCGGAGTCCAGGTGGGCGGCCAGGTCCTGGTCGATGGCGGTGGGAGATGGTATGGGCGACATGCGATGCGGGGTGGACAAGGGGTCTTACAGGCAGGGCAGAAAAAAACGCGGCAGGTGCCCGGATCATTGTGGCTCAATACGATGGCTGCGGCCCTCCGCTCCGCTCCTGCCACCGTCACACCATCATGCCCGAGCCCACCACCGAACTGTTTCCACCTGGCCACTACTACTCGGCCCTCCCCGACCTGCAGGCCGTGCGCGAGAACGAGGCCAGACTGTTCGGCCCCATGCCGCGCGCGCTGGCGGGCATCGACATGCAGGAAACCGCGCAACAGGCGCTGCTGGAACGCTTTGCCGGCTACTACCCGGACATTCCCTTCACCGACCAGCCCAGCCCAGGGCTGCGCTACCACTACCAGAACCCGGCCTACGGTTACTCCGACGCGATCATGCTGCACTGCATGCTGCGACACCTGGCCCCCCGGCGGGTGGTGGAGGTGGGGTCGGGCCATTCGTCGTGTGTCACGCTGGACACCATCGAACACTTCCTGGACCATCCCGTCCATACCACTTTCATTGACCCCTACCCGGCCTTGCTGCAGTTACTGATGCGCCCCGGGGACGCGGCCGATACCACGGTGCTGAGCCTGCCCTTGCAGGACGTGCCGGTGGAAGTGTTCCAGGCGCTGGGCGAGAACGACGTGCTGTTCATCGACTCCACCCACGTCAGCAAGGTGGGCAGCGACGTGAACCGCCTGCTGTTCGACATCTTCCCCCTGCTGGCGCCCGGCGTTGTGA
The DNA here is from genome assembly GCA_002840835.1 of Betaproteobacteria bacterium HGW-Betaproteobacteria-16. Classification (GTDB taxonomy): domain Bacteria; phylum Pseudomonadota; class Gammaproteobacteria; order Burkholderiales; family Burkholderiaceae_C; genus Hydrogenophaga. Next base: position 112,081 of record PHCQ01000008.1, read on the forward strand.
TCCACCTGCACGACATCTTCTACCCCTTCGAATACCCGAAGGCATGGATCCTGGAAGGCCGGGCATGGAACGAGGCCTACCTGGTGCGCGCCTTCCTGCAAGACAACACGCGCTTCCAGGTGCTGCTCATGAACACCTTCATGTCTCACTTCCACCGCAGCTTCTTCGAGCAGCACATGCCGCTGTGCCTGCGCAACGAAGGTGCGAGTCTGTGGCTGCGCAAGACGGGCTGAGGAACGATCAGGCCAATGATCAGGTGAAGGGTGAGGCAAGGGGCTTGGCGTGGCCGGTGAGCTGCGTGAGTTTGGCCCCGTCCTCGCTGGCCGCCTGCAGGCACAGGATGCCTTCCACGCCGTGCCTGCGGCCATTCATGTAGCGCTCCAGCCGGTCGAGCATGCGCCCCGAATGCTGCCCCACACAGGCCGCGTCCTTCACGAACACTGCCACGAAGTCGTTCCAGATGTCGCGCTGCTGGTGGGTGGTGAACGACTCCAGCAGCGCTGGCCGCCACCCTGAGCGAACGCCCCAGCGCACCAGGGCCTCGCCGGCGTCCGGGTAGAAGCGCCAGCAGTCCACCGGGTAGCGGTGGAACTCGCCGTTGCTGGGCGCGTTCAGGTAAAACAGCCCTTCGGGTTTGAGCACGCGAAGCACTTCGTTGAACATGAGCCAGAACATCTCGATGTGCTCGAAGCACGAACTGCTGACCACCGCATCCACACTGCCGTCGGCGAAGGGCAGGTGGTAGGGGTCGTCCAGCACCAGGTCCACGCCGGGCCCGGCCGCGAAGTCCAGCCCCACGTAGCGCATGCCGGGCGAGGCCAGCGCGCGCAGGGAACCATTGACGTCCTGCGAACCGATGTCCAGCACCGTGGCCTGCGCGTGGCTGGCCAAGTAGGTCTCGAAAAACAGGGCACCGTTGTGCATGGCGCTGGGGTGCATGCCGGCTCCTTTGTTTTCAGTCTGCGCGACGGCGCAGCAACACCAGGTCCTGGTTGCCGGCCATGCCTTCGATGATGTCGAGCACGTCGAACCACTTCGCCCACCGGGTCAGGATGTAGTCGCGCGAATGCATCACGTCGCGGTAGTAGTTCTGGTCTGCCAGCACCTCGGTGAGCTGGGCATTGGCACCGTTGTCCACCATGCCCTTGTCGTGCGCGGCCAGCGCCATTTCTGGCGGCGCCCGGTACAGCGACATCTGAGCCAGGCCCTGCACCGACAGCAGCAGCAGGCCTTGCGAGCGCGTGATGCGCTGCAGCTCGGCCAGCCAGGCGTCCTGCACGGGTTCGTCGAGATGGGTGAGCACCGACAGGCCCACCACCAGGTCGAACGCCGCCGCAGGGAAGGGCGTGGGCGGCATCAGGTCCACCTGCATGAAACGGCCCTGCGGCAGCAGGCGCGCGCAGGCGGCCACGTTGTCCGGGTCGATGTCGATGCCAGTGACCGCTGGCGACAGGGCACAGAGGTAACGGCAAAGCCGACCGGCCCCGCAACCCCAGTCGAGAATGGACTGGAAGGAAGCCAGAGGGCGGTCGAAGCGCTCCAGCAACAGCGCTTCCACCCGCTTGACGATGGTCGCCCCGCCAAGCCGGTAGGCCTGTTCGTCCGGCTTGCCGATCACGCGTTCGATCTGTGCGGGCGTGGGCATGCCGGGTTCGGTGGCCGGGTCTGCGAGGTACCAAGCCGTGCGGTACGACAGCCGATGCTCACCCAGCGGGCCGGTCACATTGAAGCGCGCAAAGCCGTTCGGAAACAGGTCGCGGTCAGGGCGTCTCTTTTGCCAGGCAAAGAAGCGGGAGGCATGCGCATGCGGCACGTCGGGAAACGTCTCGGAGAGGTAGGCGGAATCCAGGGGCCAATCGAGCTTGTCGAATCCGACGCCGTTGACCAGAAAGCGCATCCGGTCCTGGCGATCCCAGACAGTCAGGGCCCAGCCGGAGATCAGCAGTCCATCTTCGGACACCACAGCGCCATCCGGCAGCCATCGCAGATGCTTTGCCCCCGCCAGTTGGATCTCTGCCTGGTGTATGTTCATGCGCTTACCCAATGAGTCCCATCGACCGACGGTCGTGCGGAATATACATGGGGCATAGAAGAGGCATGCACATGCATGCGAGGAGGCTGCGCGCCCGCCGCTGGCCTCCGCCGCCTTTCACCAAGTGCAGCATGGAGGCCTTCCATCCACCAACTTCACGCGTTGCGGCAGCCGGTGGCCGCTGGCGCAGCCAGCCAGGGTCTCCCGTTAGCTCAGGTGCTTGCCCACCAGCCCGGTCATTTCGAACATGGTGACTTCGTCTTTGCCGAAGACGGCCTTGAGCTTGGCATCCGCCAGGATGTTGCGCTTGTTCTTCGGGTTCTGCAGGTTGTTGGCCTTGATGTATTCCCACATCAGCTTCACAACTTCGGTGCGTGGCTGAGGCGTGGCACCGATCACAGCGGCCAGCTCGGGGCTGGGGGTGAGGGCACGGTTGAACGCGGTTTGTTTCTTTTCGGTGGTCATATGAGGCTCGTCGGTTGAAACGGGCATTCTAGGCCGTGCTTCGGAGCCCTTTGTAACCGGCTGCCACAGCGCATGCGCGCCAGGGGATTTTGACGCCAGGATCTGGAGCTTGCTCAATGACTGTGCGGGCTCCAATACTTGAAATCGGCTAGGTGTAGCCCTTGAGAACTGACAGCTTTTCGGACATCGGCTTGGAAACCTGCATCGCCGTTGCCTGGCCTGGTTTTGATCGCTGCGGCAAGGCGCCAATTGCGCAGATACCGGGGCACTACAACCGCAGAATTAGAATGTCCTCAAACGCGCCCTAATTGCGCTCGGGAGTATGAATGTCCGGACAGATCGAGAGCATTAACATCAAGCGCTTCAAGCAGCTTGCTGAGTTCCAACTGGATCTAAAGGATACGACAGTCCTAATAGGCGCCAACAACGCGGGCAAGAGTAGCGCGTTGCAAGCCCTGCACTTTGCAGTTTCCGTTGCCCAGACCGCCAAGCTTGTCGGTGACGGGGTCAACTGGGCCAAGGACAAATTTCAGGTCTCGTTCAACCCAACGCAGCTTCTCTACTCGCCGGTTGCCGACGTTCTGTCGCTGGCACATGGCGGGCAACTCCAGGAACGACCGGAATCGCAGATCGAAATTAATGTCGCTTGCATGGACGGCACTAATTGTGTTGTCTCCGTACGGCGCGGTCGCAACCGTAACATTGCCGTAGTGGTTGAGGGCAGGAAGTTGGGAGAGCGGCTGATGGATCTCACCACTCCATTCACCATCTACGCGCCAGGCCTTGCGGGTATCGCCAAAGAAGATCGTTACCAGTCGCCTGGGGTTGTGCGGCGAATCGTGGCGCGCGGTGATGCAAACCTCGTCCTTCGCAACGTTCTGCTGATGCTTAAAGACGCAGAAAGCGCAGAGGCAATGGATCGAGCCGGGCAACTTGCGCAGGGCAAGCTCAAACCGGAGGAAATACAAACTTGGAAAGGACCTTGGCAGCGATTCCAAGAGGGCATGAAGAAGCTTTTTGACGACATCGAATTCGAAGTGAAGTTCGATCGAGATCGCGACGAACACATTGAAGTCTTCTTCGTCAGACCTGGAAAGCCCCGTTTGCCAATTGATGCTGCAGGTACTTCCATACTGCAGGCAAGCCAAATTCTCGCTTACATCACCCTATTCCAGCCGAGCGTGCTGATCTTAGACGAACCGGACTCACACTTGCATCCGAACAACCAGCGGGCTTTGTGCAACCTGATACTCGAACTAGCTGCCGAGCACGACTTTAGACCACTCATTAGTACGCATTCCCGCCATGTGCTCGACGCGATGCGCGAACGCTCGACGGTCCTTTGGGTTAGCAACGGAAGCAAAGTGGACTTCAACAGCGTGACGACGGCGTCGTTGCTTATGGAAATCGGAGCACTCGACTCCGTCGACTACTTCGCTGGCGGATCTATCAAGTGCCTCTTTGCAACAGAGGACAGTGCAGCCGACTCGATCAAGGCTCTCCACTCACTTCTGAGCGTCAACGGATTCAAGCTGCCCGAGACTGATATACGTGCCTATTCAGGGTGCACCAAGATTGATTCAGCAAAGGTTCTGCGCGGATTTCTCGCCGACAAGGCGTCGCAGGTTCAGTTCGTTCTACATCGAGACAGGGACTATATGGCGGACGATTCAGCAGAAAAGTTCTTGAGTGAGATCCAGGCGATCGGTGCATTCCCATTTCTCACAGCACACTCGGATGCGGAGGGCTATTTCATTAATGCTGAACATCTGGCGCACTTGAACGCTGGATTGACGGTGGCACGCGCTCAAGAACTGATTGACGAGGCCACCGAACAGACGAAGGAAAAGAGCCTGAAGACACTAACCAACCTTCGGTTCGAAGTGGCACAGCGTGAGCGCAAAGGGGGAAAAGTCCCCGATGTCTTCGATATTGCTGACAAAGCCAGAAGAGACTATGAGGCAAGCCCAGCTACATGGCGGCGAGGCAAACCTGTGCTAAGCCTGCTAAAACAGCTGATTCACCAAGAGCTAGGCAAGACGGCTAACGTCATCGAGCCTTCGCCATACGTCATCATTCCTGAACTTGAGAAGATTAGCTCCGCTATCTGGCCTGAGAATTCGACCGGTAAAGCTCAGCAGACGGGGCAACCGAAATCCGCGGCCTTCAATCCAACATCGGCACCTTCGGCGAGTAGTCCAAAAGCCAGCCCGCAATTGCCCAAGAATTGAAGGGCTAGTGTCTTAATCAGCTTGGGATGCACCGAATGCCGGCTTTCCTGCAGTCCATCGAATGAACTGGTCTTCGGCCCAGTGTCGATCTTCGGCGCCCAATCATTGCCCTCACCCCCAAACCGCATCCAACGCCCCCCAAGCCGCCTCAATCACCGGCTCCCCCGCCCGCCCGCTCAAACACACAAAACTCAGCTCACAAGCCAGCGACACCTGGTCCGCAATCACCAGCCCGCGCGCCTGGGCCTCGCGCATGGCAATGGCGTCGCGCACCAGGCTCAGGCCCACGCCGCTTTTCACCAGGTCCAGCATGGAAGCTTCCTGGTCCACCAGCGCCACGCGGTGCGGTGACAGGCCGGTGAGCGAACCGGGGCCGAACACGCGGCGCTGCAGCCGGTGGTGGGCGCTGGCCGCGGGGGTGGCCAGCCAGGGCAGGGCGGCCAGGGCTTTCCAGTCTTTGCCTACCACTTGCGGCCCCCAGCCGGCGGGAGCCAGCACGCGGTAGGTGAAGCGGGTGAGCGGGCGCAGGCGGTAACGGGGTTCGGGAGGGTCGTCGGGCAGGTTCAGAAAAAAGCCCACATCGAGGTCGCCGCGTTCCACCAGCGCCAGCACATCGCCGCTCATGCCCTGGCGCAGTTCGGTGCCCACCTGGGGGTTCTGCGCCACCAGCTGTTTCAGGAACGCGCCCAGGCGGGTGAACTCCGGGTCCAGGATGGTGCCGATGCGCAGCGTGCCGCGCACCGTGTGGTGCAGGCCGGCGGCGGCCTGGCCGAAGTCGGCCAGTGCGGCCAGTGCCTTGTCGGCCATGGGCAGCAGGGCGGCGCCGTCTGGTGTGAGCACCATGCCCTGCGGCGTGCGGGTGAACAGCTGCAACCCGGTGGCCTGCGCCAGCGATTTGAGCTGCAGGCTCACCGCCGGCTGGCTCAGGTGCAGGCGCAGCGCGGCGCGCGACACACTGCCTTCGCGTGCCACGGCGGCAAAGGCGCGCAGGGTTTGCGGGTCCACGGGGGGCAGGGGGGATGTCTTGGGCGGCATGTCGGGTTAGCGAAAAGGTCGAAGCGTTATTTGCCGTGCTTATACCCTCGTTCAGCCGATTTCATTGGATTTCTGCACGCCAACGCGGCAGACTGCGGCCCATGCCTTGCCCACACACCATCAGCCCAGCAAATACGCAGCCCCGCCGGAGGGCCACGCGAGCGCGGCGCTGAGTCACCCGGTACGCACCCATGCATGGCGACAGCCCCTACGACCCCGAAGACGGCGACTGGCAGACGCTGGCCACTTTCTTCAACCCCACAGAGGCTTACCTGCTGCGCGGTTGCCTGCAGGCCGGCGGGGTGCCCGCCGTGGTGGCCGATGCCCACCTGGTGCAGACGCACAGCCTGCTCGCCGGCGCCATACAGGTGCGCGTGCTGGTGCCCGAACGCCGCGTGGCCGACGCCGAAGCGGTGATGGCGGCCTACCAGCGCGGGGACTACAGCCTGCCCGACGACGAACACCCTCCCGTTTGATCTCGCCTGACGTTCCAAAAAATAGTCCATGAGCAACACCACCTTCGACTACATCGTCATCGGCGCCGGCACGGCCGGCTGCCTGCTCGCCAACCGGCTCAGCGCAGACCCCGCGCGGCGTGTGCTGCTGATCGAAGCCGGCCGCAAGGACGACTACCACTGGATCCACATTCCCGTGGGCTACCTCTACTGCATCGGCAACCCGCGCACAGACTGGCTCTACCAGACCGAAGCCGACGCCGGCCTCAACGGCCGCAAGCTGCGCTACCCGCGCGGCAAGACGCTGGGCGGCTGTTCCAGCATCAACGGCATGATCTACATGCGTGGTCAGTCGCGCGACTACGACCAGTGGGCCAGCCTCACCGGCGACGACGACTGGCGCTGGGACAGGTGCCTGAAAGACTTCAAGGCGCACGAAGATCACTACCGGCTGGATGCCCAGGCCGACCCGACCTTTGCCGCGCTGCACGGCAACCGCCGCCAGGGCGGTGGTGGTGAATGGCGGGTAGAGAAACAGCGCCTGCGCTGGGACGTGCTCGACGCCTTTGCCCAGGCCGCGCAGGAAGCCGGCATACCGGCCACAGCCGACTTCAACACCGGCAACAACGAAGGCGTGGGCTACTTCGAGGTGAACCAGAAAGCCGGCTGGCGCTGGAACGCGTCGAAGGCCTTTCTGCGCCCGGTGCAGCACCGTCCCAACCTCACCGTGTGGACCGAGACGCACGTGCAAAAACTCAGCCTGGCGCGCGATGCCGGGGGCCAGCTGCGCTGTACCGGCGCCGAAGTGCTGCGCGGTGGCCAGACTGTGCAAGTGCAAGCCAGTCGCGAAGTGGTGCTCAGCGCCGGCGCCATCGGTTCACCACAGATCCTGCAACTCTCCGGCATTGGCCCGGCGGGGTTGCTGAACCAGATCGTTGTGCCGGTGCAGCACCACCTGCCGGGTGTGGGCGAGAACCTGCAAGACCACCTGCAGATCCGATCGGTCTACAAGGTCACCGGCGCCAAAACGCTCAACGCCCTGGCCAGCTCCATCTGGGGCAAGGCCAGCATCGGCCTGGAATACGTGCTCAAGCGAAGCGGCCCCATGAGCATGGCCCCCAGCCAGCTCGGCGCCTTCACCCGCAGCGACCCATCGCAACCGTGGCCCAATCTGGAATACCACGTGCAGCCACTCAGCCTGGATGCCTTCGGCGAACCGCTGCACGCCTTCCCGGCCTTCACCGCCAGTGTGTGCAACCTCAACCCCACCAGCCGGGGCCATGTGCGCATCAAGACCGCGCGCGCAGCCGATGCCCCCGCCATCGCCCCGTGTTACCTCAGCACAGACGAAGACCGCCGCGTCGCTGCAGAAAGCCTGCGCGTGACGCGCCGCATCGTCGCCCAGCCCGCACTGGCGAGGTACCAGCCAGAAGAGTTCAAGCCCGGCGTGCAGTTCCAGACCGACGAAGAACTCGCCCGCCTGGCCGGCGACATCGCCAGCACCATCTTCCACCCAGTGGGGACCACCCGCATGGGCCGCGCGGACGACGGTATGGCCGTGGTGGACAGCCGCCTGCGCGTGCGCGGCGTGGCCGGCCTGCGCGTGGTGGACGCGGGCGTGATGCCCACCATCACCAGCGGCAACACCAACAGCCCCACGTTGATGATTGCGGAGAAGGCAGCGAAATGGATGCTGGCGGGGGGCTGAAACCGATACCCCTTTCGCTCGCCCCAAGCCGTTCGTCTGGAGCTTGCAAAGAGCCTGGCCCAGCTGCAATCTCAGCGAATCCCGCCCACGTAGCGCAAACCTGGCTCGTCGTCATCGGCCTTGCGCGGCGTGCCAAAAACTGATGACAGCGTCGACTCCAAGAAGCCGCTGGCCGGCACCGAGTCCGCGAAACCGCTGCGGCGGGTGGGGGGCGCAGCAGCGGCTCGCGCAGGCTCGGGTGGCGTTTGCCCATTGCGCAACCGTTCCGCCGCCGCCTGCAACAAAGGCTTGCGCGCCACTCCCCCCATCGAGGGAATCAGCGCCTCGAGCTTGTCGGCCAGCGGCAGCAGTTCGGTATGTCCGTCGCTCGCTCCCTGGGCGCGTGCGTAGGCGACCATGGCGGTGGCGTATTCGGCGTTGGTCGCCAACCACTCTGTGTCCGTCACCCGACCGGTCTTGCGGCGCAAGACCACATGCAGGTGCGCCGCAACGGCAAACAGATCGTTTGTGGTGCTCATGACATCTCCTACAACCCAAAACAGTGGCACGCCCGCCCCCCATCCAGGGCACCCGAGGATCTGGCTCTGCCAGTCCTCAGGGTGCGTCCCCCTGAAAGGGGGAAGCGTCGAAGGCGCGCAGGGGGTTAGTTCAAACTCTCGTTGTGCAACGCCAGGTCCAGGCCGGTGCGCTCTTCCACTTCGCGCACCCGCAGACGCGTCACGCGCGAGGTGATCCACAACACCAGCGCCGTCATCACCAGGCTGTAGGCCAGCACCGCCACGCAGGCAATCACCTGGGCCAGCATGCTGGCTTCCACGCCGGAAATCGCGGGGTCGGCCAGCATGCCGGTGAGCAAGGCGCCCACCAGGCCACCCACGCCGTGCACACCAAACACATCGAGCGAATCGTCGGCACGCAGCTTTCGTTTGAGCACCGTGGCACCCCAGTAGCAGGCCGCGCCCGCCACCAGGCCAATGACCAGCGCGCCGCGCAGCGTGACGAAGCCCGCCGCCGGCGTGATCGCCACCAGCCCCGCCACCACGCCGGAACACAGGCCCAGCAGCGAGGCGCGCTTGCGCGCCAGCCACTCGGCCGCCATCCAGGAGACGGCGCCTGCTGCGGCGGCGATGTGGGTGACCACCAGTGCCAGCCCGGCCCGACCGTCGGCGGCGAGGGCGGAACCGCCGTTGAAGCCGAACCAGCCCACCCACAGCAGACCGGTGCCGGCCATGGTCATGCCCAGGTTGAACGGCACAAACGGTTCGCGGCCATAGCCTTCGCGCGGCCCCAGCGCGTAGGCGCACACCAGGGCTGCGGCGCCGGCGTTGATGTGCACCACCGCGCCGCCGGCAAAGTCCAGCGCGCCCAGCTGCGCCAGCCAGCCGCCGGGTTCCCACACCCAATGCGCCACCGGGGCGTACACCAGCACCAGCCACAGACTGGCAAACAGCAGCAGCGCACCAAAGTGCATGCGCTCCACTAGGGCACCCACCACCAGCGCGCAGGTGATGATGGCAAAGGTGAGTTGGAACATGGCGAACACCGATTCAGGCAGGTGCGGGGCGATGTGACTCACCGCCACCTGGCCCGTGCTGCCCAGGTACTCCAGCCCGGCAAATCCCATGCGTTCCACGCCGCCGACGAGGCCTCCCAGCGCACCGCTGCCTGGTGTGAACGCCAGCGAGTAGGCCAGCGCAAACCACAGCAGACTCACCACCGCTGCAATGCCGACCACGCTGGCCATGGTGTTGATGACGTTGAAGCGACGCACCATGCCGCCGTAGAACAGGGCGATGCCCGGCAAGGTCATGAGCAGCACCAGCGCGGTGCTGACCATGAGCCAGGCGGTATCTGCACCCTGCAGTGCGCTCGTGGCGACCAGGCCCGGCGCGCTCAGGGGCACGGCCTCTGGCGCGGTCGTCTGTGCCCACAGGCTGGACGACATCAAAAGGGCGGACGCGCTCATCACGCCCGCAGGAAACCAGCGGTTTTGGTGCATTTTGTTACCTCATCCAACGACAGAGGTGTCAGTGCATTTCCTGTGCCAAGGGTTGTCCCGACTGAGGGAAAGCCCGAATGCACAGCGCTGGTGCGAGCAGATACAGTGCATGCACTCGCAAACAGCGCACTGCGCTGGTGACCGCGGGGGACCGAGGAGACAACCCAGTCCAACTAGAACAACCCGTTTCAGCGTCCCCAGAGATGCCAGAGATCAACAGCCAACCCTTCGGGGTTGGCTTTTTTTTCGCCGGTGCATGGCGATCGACGAATCTGGAAACGAAAGATGGAATTCCGATTTGCTCAATGAATTGGAAGATCAATTTCCATCTGCCTGGAACGTGGTTTTTGAATCCAGGAATATGGTCATGAAAAAGTCAAACAAATCAATGCATTACATGCACTGATCGGTGTTTTCCCTTGGTTGGCCCAACGTGGCCTGGCGATTGCAGATGGTCACATACCTGCCTGTATCGGCGGGGCCCGGTTCTGCCCCACACCAGCCAACGGAGACAAACCCATGATGGAAACCTTTTACGAGGTGATGCGCCGCAAGGGCATTTCGCGTCGCAGTTTTCTGAAGTACTGCTCGCTCACCGCCACCTCGCTGGGGCTGGCACCGTCATTCGTGCCGCAGATCGCGCACGCCATGGAAACCAAACCACGCACCCCGGTGCTTTGGCTGCACGGGCTGGAGTGCACCTGTTGCACCGAATCGTTCATCCGCTCGGCGCACCCGCTGGCCAAGGACGTGGTGCTCTCCATGATCAGTCTGGACTACGACGACACCCTGATGGCCGCCGCCGGCCACCAGGCCGAGGCCATCCTCGAAGAGATCATGGTCAAGTACAAGGGCCAGTACATACTGGCCGTAGAAGGCAACCCGCCGCTGAACGAAGACGGCATGTTCTGCATCCAGTCGGGCAAGCCCTTCATCGAGAAGCTCAAACATGTGGCCAAGGACGCCAAGGCCATCATCGCCTGGGGGTCGTGTGCTTCCTGGGGCTGCGTGCAGGCCGCCAAGCCCAACCCGACGCAGGCCACGCCGATCCACAAGGTCATCACCGACAAACCCATCATCAAGGTGCCGGGCTGCCCGCCCATTCCCGAGGTGATGACGGGTGTGATCACCTACATGCTGACGTTTGACCGCATCCCCGAGCTGGACCGCCAAGGCCGGCCCAAGATGTTCTACAGCCAGCGCATCCACGACAAGTGCTACCGCCGCCCGCACTTCGATGCCGGCCAGTTCGTCGAGACCTGGGACGACGAGTCCGCGCGCCGCGGCTACTGCCTCTACAAGGTTGGCTGCAAGGGCCCGACCACTTACAACGCCTGTTCCACGGTGCAGTGGAACGAGGGCACCAGCTTCCCCATCAAGGCCGGCCACGGCTGCATCGGCTGCTCGGAAGACGGCTTCTGGGACAAGGGCTCGTTCTACGACCGCCTGACCGACATCCACGCCTTCGGCATCGAGGCCAACGCCGACGAAATCGGCGGCACGGCGGCCGGTGTGGTGGGGGCCGCGGTCGCGGCGCACGCCGCCATCTCGGTGGCCAAGCGCTCACGCGACAAGGCTGCGGAGAAAAAAGCGGCTTCCTCCAACAGCTGATCCAGAACAACAAGGAAGAACACCATGGGTGCTTACGAAACACAGGGCTTCAATCTCGACAACACTGGCCGGCGCATCGTTGTCGATCCGGTGACCCGCATCGAGGGCCACATGCGCTGCGAGGTCAACCTCGACAGCAACAACGTCATCCGCAACGCAGTGTCCACCGGCACCATGTGGCGCGGTCTGGAAGTGATTTTGAAAGGCCGCGACCCGCGCGATGCCTGGGCCTTTGTGGAACGCATCTGCGGCGTCTGCACCGGCTGCCACGCGCTCACCAGCGTGCGCGCGGTGGAAGACGCGCTGGGCATCCGCATCCCGTTGAACGCCCACCTGATCCGCGAGATGATGGCCAAGACGCTGCAGGTGCACGACCACGCGGTGCACTTCTACCACCTGCACGCGCTGGACTGGGTGGACGTGGTCTCGGCGCTGAACGCCGACCCGAAGAAAACCAGCGACTTGCAGCACTTGGTCTCGCCTTCGCACCCGATGTCCTCGCCTGGCTACTTTCGGGATGTGCAGAACCGCCTGAAGAAATTCGTTGAAAGCGGCCAGCTCGGTCCCTTCGCCAACGGTTACTGGGGCAGCAAGGCCTACGTGCTGCCGGCAGAGGCCAACCTGATGGCTGTGACGCACTACCTGGAAGCACTGGACTTGCAGAAGGAGTGGGTGAAGGTGCACACCATCTTCGGCGGCAAGAACCCGCACCCGAACTACATGGTCGGCGGCGTGCCCTGCGCGATCAACATCGACGGCGACGGCGCCGCAGGGGCCCCGATCAACATGGAGCGCCTGAATTTCGTTGAAGCCCGTATCAAGGAAATGATTGACTTCAACAACAACGTCTACATCCCGGACGTGCAGGCCATTGGCACGATCTACAAGAACGCCGGCTGGCTTTACGGCGGCGGCCTCTCCGCCACCAACGTGGCCGACTACGGCACGTATGAGAAGGTGCCTTATGACGCCACAACGCACCAGTTGCCGGGCGGCGTGATCCTGAATGGCAACTGGGACAAGATCGAACCCATCGACCCGCGCGACCCCGAGCAGGTGCAGGAGTTCGTGAGCCACAGCTGGTACAAGTACGGCGACGAGACCAAGGGCCTGCACCCCTGGGACGGCGTCACCGAAGCCAACTACGCCCCCGAAGGCCCGAACTTCAAGGGCACGCGCACGAACATCGAGCAACTCGATGAAAGCGCCAAGTACTCGTGGATCAAGAGCCCGCGTTGGCGCGGCCACGCGGTTGAAGTGGGCCCGCTCTCGCGCTACATCCTGGGCTACGCCCACGCGGTGCAGGGCAACAAGCACTGCCAGCGCGTGAAGGAACAGGTGGATGCGTCCGCTGTGGCCATCAACAGCGCCATCCCCAAGGCGCTCGGCCTGCCGGAAACCAACTTCACGCTCAAGCAACTGCTGCCCACCACCATCGGCCGCACCCTGGCGCGCGCGCTGGAAAGCCAGTACTGCGGCGAGATGATGATGGACGACTTCCGCCAGATGGTGCAGAACATCAAGAACGGCGACAGCAGCACCGCCAACGTCGAGAAGTGGGACCCAGCCACCTGGCCCAAGGAGGCCAAGGGCGTGGGCACGGTGGCCGCGCCGCGCGGCATGCTGGGCCACTGGATCAAGATCAAGGACGGCAAGATCGAGAACTACCAGTGCGTGGTGCCCACCACCTGGAACGGCTCGCCGCGCGACACCAAGGGCCAGATCGGTGCCTTCGAGGCCTCGCTCATGAACACGCCCATGGTCAACCCCGAGCAGCCGCTGGAGATCCTGCGCACGCTGCACAGCTTCGACCCCTGCCTGGCCTGC
>PHCQ01000086.1 GCA_002840835.1 Betaproteobacteria bacterium HGW-Betaproteobacteria-16
CGGATGTGAGCCCGATATGTGGAGTCAACCAATCCTGGCGGTGCGCCTTCACCCATGAGGGTGCACCGCCAACTCCACATATCAAATAAGTCCACATTCGGCCATGTATGTGGAGCGCAACATACATGGCCGAGCTTGGCCTCGTGTAACCCCTGGGGCCTTCGGCCCCATTTTTTTGTTGTTGATCAGCGCGCTGTGCGCGGTCACAGGGGAGGGCGGAGCGTGGCCGGTGTGCACCGGCAGCACAGGGAATAGCGGCCCGTACCCGTGCCCGGGGTCGCGGTCTGATTTCCTTCCCGCTGCACGGGAACGAGCCCGCTGGACGAACTGGCATTCGGTCCACTCCCGCCGCTGCGCTGTGGTCCCGTCCCGCCCGTCAGATCGTCCCCCCGGTCACCCGCCAAACCCGAAGCCGGGCCGCTGGGAATTCCGGAGAAAGCGAACCCCTGAAGTGATCGCAGCGGCTCGAACGTCGCGCCAGTCGCTGCGCTTAGTGTCACGCCGTCCGCAGAGCCGCCGCTGCTCAGCTCACCCGGCCGCCTGCGCTTCGCTGGTCGCCCGAAGAGGCTGGGGCAGCGCGTGCGCCAAGGGGCCCACCGCACTCCCCCACGGCGCCCCCATCCACAGGTGAGGGGGACTTGTGGGGGGATCTTTCAGCGGTGGGCCAGGTGACTGGCTCACTGTTTCGTGCTGCAAGGTTTCCCCATCCCCCACCCCTTCCCGAGGGAAGGGGCCTTGCCCACCCCCCGCCCGCCCGTGGGCGGGAGCGAGGGAGTCCGAGCGAGAGGATCGGTTTTGAGGAGCCCGGATCGGGGTCCGGCTGGTCGTTCTTGCAAGGAGTTTCACCATGGCCAACGTTCAAGTCATCCAGCGCCACGCGCACCTGGCATCCGCCGTCAAGCTCGAATTCGTCAACGGTCGCGAAGGCAAGGTCGCCAAGGCGGTGCTGACCGCCATCAGCAACAGCCGCCGGGGCAGCGGCGAAGAACGCTCCGAGGAAGCCACCGCGATCCAGTGGACGCTGTGGGCCAAGCAGGCCGAACACGCCGCCGAGTACCTGGGCAAGGGCTCGCACGTGAACATCGTCGGCCGGGTGCGCAACAACCACTACCAGGACAACGACGGGGTGGAGGTCTATGGGCTGGCGTTCACCGTCGACGAAATCGACTACCTCGACAGCAAGGCCGAAGGCGAAGCACGCCGCGCGCGCGAGGGCGCAGGCGATCCCCCTGCAGCAGCCCCCAGCGCACCCAACAACAGCCGCAAGGCCCGCAACGAGCGCCAACCGGCACACGCCTGAATTCACACACCGGGCGGTTCGCCCGCCCGGTATCCCTTCTTCCGCATTTTCCGAACCAGGAGCATCACCATGATCTCTACCGCCCATTCCCCGCGTCTGGCCGCCCGCTTCGGCGAGAACACCTTCGTCATCCGCAGCGAGACCCCGCTGGCCGAAGACCAGATGCGCCGGGCCGCGCCGTCCATCTTTGCCGAAGGCAAGCACGGCAGCCGTTCCGAGCGCTACACCTACATCCCCACCATCGACGTGCTGCGCGGTCTGCGCCACGAAGGCTTCGAGCCCTTCATGGTGGCCCAGAGCAAGAGCCGCATCGAAGGCAAGACCGAGTTCACCAAGCACATGATCCGCATGCGCCACGCTGGCCAGGTGAACACCCGGCCCGAGGCCAACGAGATCATCCTGATCAACAGCCACGACGGCGCCAGCAGTTACCAGATGCTCGCGGGTGTTTTCAGGTTTGTCTGCTGCAACGGTTTGGTGGTCGGCGACGTGACCAACGACATCCGCATCCCGCACAAGGGCAACATCCAGGACGAGGTGATCGAAGGCGCGTTCCGGGTGCTGGACGACTTCGAGTTGGTGGACGCGTCCACCGACAGCATGAAAGCCCTGCCGCTGCAGCGCGAGGAACAGCAGGCCTTTGCCACCGCCGCCCTGGCGCTGCGATACGGTGAACGAGGGGAGGGCGAACCACCGGCCCCGGTGACCGCTGAGCAGTTGATCGAAGCCCGCCGGCCGGAGGACTTCGGCAACAGCCTGTGGACCACCTTCCAACGGGTGCAAGAAAACGCCCTGCGTGGTGGTCAGCCCGGACGCGGTGCAAAGGGGCGGCGCCTTCACACCCGCCCGGTTGCCAGCATCGACCGCAGCGTGAGCCTGAACCGCGCGCTGTGGGTGCTGGCCGAAGAGATGCGCAAGCTCAAGGCCTGATCCACAAGGCCTGAACGAACCCGGCGCTGGATTCAACCCCGAATCCAGCGCTGGCCACGCGCCGCTCCGCACCCATCATCGGACGGTGCGTGCGCGTGAACTTCTGAAACGCGCTCGCCGGCCGGCGCCGGCTCGCGCGATCCCGGCCGTCGGCGCATCGAGCGCGGCGCCCGGGAAACGTCCTCCGCCTCGACCTCCCTTGTCGGTCGCGTTGGAGGACTCCTATGAAGACCCTTGTGCTCGCCAACCAGAAGGGTGGCGTCGGCAAATCCGCCGTCGCCACCTTGCTGGCCCACTATTTCCGCAAACTCGGCTGCCGCGTGCTGGCCATCGACCTGGACCACCAGGGCAATTTCTCCGACCCGT
Source organism: Betaproteobacteria bacterium HGW-Betaproteobacteria-16 (assembly GCA_002840835.1). Taxonomy (GTDB): domain Bacteria; phylum Pseudomonadota; class Gammaproteobacteria; order Burkholderiales; family Burkholderiaceae_C; genus Hydrogenophaga. The sequence goes on from PHCQ01000086.1 coordinate 2,597, forward strand.
TGCGCAAGTCCCAGCGCGTGGCCGTGGCCGAAGTCCCGGCCAGCGCCTTGCTCACGCAGGCGAGTCCGGTCATCCCGGCTGCGGACTTCGTCCTCGTCGCCGCTGACCGGGACATGTCCGGGCTGGAGCGCCAGCCCGGCCTGCACAACGATTTCGCGAACCACCTAAGGGTCTTCCTCAAGGCCATGGACGACCGGTTCGATGTCTGCCTCATCGACACCAACCCCAACCCGGACATCCGCATGATTGCGGCACTGGCTTCCGCCGACTGCGTGCTCTCGCCGATCCAGCTCAACCAGGAAGCGCTGGACGGCGTGCACGCCCTGCTCAACCACCCTCGGGTGGGGGTGCGAAAGATCACGTCGATGCTCAACCCGAAGCTGCACCTGATCGGGCTGCTCCCGGTGATGGTGGAGGCCAACCCGTTTCAGCGGGAGAACTTCCTGCAGCTGGTGCAGAAGTTCCACCCCATCCTGATTCCCTACGGTCCCAAGCCGGGGCAGTACGCGTCCATGCCACGCCGCTCCGCCGTGGCCGAAGCGCAGGCCGAAGGCCTGGTGCTGTGGGAGATGAAGAAGACCGCCGCGCGCGACGCCTGGCGCGAGAGCGAGGTCGCCATGGCAGTGATCGCGAAAGCCGTTCTGGCGGAGTCACCTGCGCAGGCAAACACCATCACTACCCCTATCAACGGAGCGGACCATGGCGCTGTCGCTGGATAGTCTGGACCTGCTGCCACCCACTGGGGGAGAGGGCGGAACTCCCTTGCGGATTCCGCTGGACACCATCGACGAAGACCCGGATCAACCTCGCCAGGAGTTCGACGAGCAAAGTCTGGACGAACTGGCCGAAACCATCCGGGAGCGGGGCGTGCGCCAGCCGGTCTCGGTGCGCGCACACCCCACCCAGCCCGGGCGCTGGATGCTCAACTTCGGCGCCCGTCGCCTGCGGGCCTGCAAGCGGGTCGGACTTTCCGAGATACCCGCCTTCGTTGATCAGACCGCCAACAGCGCGGACCAGTTCATTGAGAACGAGCAGCGCAAAGGCCTGAGCCCGCTGGAGATCGCGCTGTTTGTGCAGCGGGCACTGAACCAGGGTCAGACTCAGGCCGACATCGCGCGGGCCATAGGCAAGAGCCGGCAGTACGTGACCCTGGCGACGGCGCTGATCGATCCACCGGACTGGCTGATGGCCGCGTACCGAGAAGGGCGCTGCCGCGGTATGAACGAACTCCATGAGTTGCGTAAGCTGGCCGGGGAGCATCCGCAGTACGTTGAGGCTTGGACTTCGGATCGCAGTCCCATTACCCGGGATGTTGTGATGGCTCTCCGGGCCGAACTTGCTGAGGGTTCAGGCAGTGTGCGGCGTGGTACATCAGCACTGCTCGAATCCGTGGAAGCTGGTCTCAGGACTGGCGAGGCTGGAACAGGGGCGCGGAAGTCACGTCAACAGCAACCCAAATTGATTGCTCTTCTGGATGGAGCCGAGGTCGTGGTGAACACGCTGCAGGCCCCGCCCAAGGCAAGACAGCTTTTCGTGATCCCTGTGAAGGGCGGCCAACCGGAGGCTGTGGACACGGGTCGACTGATCCTTATCGGCCTGACGCGGGACACGAGTTGTCAATCTGATTGACAACCGGGAGGGCCTTGGCAGCCGACACCTGTTCGGCCGCATCACCTTGCCCAATATGCAGCGTGTACCGATCATTGATCCGGTACACCGTGCGACTCCCCCCGTTGGGCAGCGCTTCATCAATCACATCGAAGTACTCGGCGGCCAGCAGAATGCCTTTGAGGTTCTGGTGGCCGTAGCGCTTCTGCAGGTCCTCCAGCTCGTCGGGCGCCTTGCTCCGGATCAAGTTGAGTGCCGTGGTGAGGTACGCCCACCCATCAAGTCGTGCCGTCTTCAGAGCGATCTCGCCAAGCATCGCCACCAGGTGACTGCTCTGCAGGAATCCAAGTTCCATCTGTCGCGCGCCCTCGGACGATGCAAAGAAGGCCGCCAGCTGTTTCCGCCCTTCATCCATCGTGGTCACCCAGCCCCTGAGTCTGTCCAGCATGCGAAAGGTTTCGTCACGCTTGGCATCCAGATAAGCCAGGGCAGCGTCTGCATCGCCGTCCACTGCTGAGTACCAGCGTGGCAGGAAGTGGTGAATCAGATCGTTGCGCGCCTCCACCAGGGCGCGCATCTCCTGGTCGTGCTGGTCAATGAACTGTGCGTCGGTCTCCACAGAGAAGTGAAAGCCAATCCAAGGCTCTGTGATCTCGTCCGGCGTTTGGTGTTCGGGTGGTGCTTGCAGGACATGGGTCACCATCCTGCCTGCCAGTTCGCCCATGGTCTTCCGGTGTACGGCAGTTCTCTGCGCCTCCATGCGCTCTGCCAACTGGCTTGCCGGTCCGTGCACAGAAGCAGTGGCGTTCAGGTGCTTGAGCATGGCCTCAACCATCTGGAAATTCACCACATTGCGACCGATCCGGCGCAGCACCTCATCTCGCTCAGGTGTTCTTTCCAGCCCGCGAGGCTGTGACGTGTCGTTCAAATCGTTCCCTCCCATGTGGTTCAAAGGTTTCTGCATGCGACCTCGGCCTGGCCGGTTGTCAATCTGATTGACAACCTGGCCGCCATCGGACACCCAATGGTCTTGCTGGATTTTCGACCGAATCCAGCGCATCGAACCAGTCGGTTCTCGGAGAGCATAGGTGCATGGTTGAGTGCAGGATAGGCGGCACGCCGCCGGTTTTACAAACGACTCGCTTCGCTCACGTTTGGACCTTTCGGTTGACCCATGAACACCCACAACCCTGACTTCGTCACGGTCGATATGCGCGGCTTGAAGGCCGCGCTGGTGGCCCATGCTCAGGCTCGGCGTGAGAGCGTGTCGGTACTGGTTCGTCGGGCTGTGGCCCGCGAACTTGGGCAGGCTGAATCGCTTCCACCGCCGATCACAGGTTTCGAGAGCATCGCCCCTTTGCGCCAGTCCCAGATCAAGTTGTCAATCAGATTGACAACCTCTGAGGCCGAGAGACTGGCAGCCGGTTCGCGCGCAGCAGGGTTGTCGCGCGGCGCTTACTTGGCAGGGCTCATCGCAGGCATCCCCGCGTTGACCACGGGCGCAAGCCGCACCGAGTTGCTCTCTGCGCTCACCACATCCAACGCACAGCTCTCAAGCCTCAGCCGCAACATCCACGCCCTCACGCGTCTGCTGACCCAGAGCAACGTGCAAAAGGCGCTGGTCTACCGCGACATGCTCGACACGTTGGACGCAGACGTGCATCGCCATCTCACCCAGGCGGCGGCCCTGATGGCCGATCTGCGCCCGCGTGTGTCATCCGCTGAAACCACCCACCGGACCATCCGGTGACTACCAGGAGAACGCCATGAGCCAAGCGCCGAACATCGATGGGGTGCTCATCCAGTGGGGTGATCGCCTGTTCTACCCGGGCAACCGTGTGGTCAAGGTCAAGCCGCAGCCCAGGCTGAGCGATGGAGGTATGCGTCAGCGCGCAGACGCCATCCGCAAACGCATCGAAGCCACCGTGGTGAAGAGAGCGCCCCAGGTCATGGTCAAGGTCACCGGGGGAGGGCGGGGCATGCTGGCCATTGCCGCCCATTTCCGCTACATCGGCAAGAACGGCCGGCTCGATATCGAGACCGAACAAGGCGACACGGTCCGCGGCAAATCGGCTGTGCACGAGCTGAGCGAAGACTGGCGCTACGGCGGCAGCCTGATCGGGGACGAAGGCTACCGGCGCGAGGCTTTCAACATCATGCTGTCCATGCCCCGGGGTACCGACCCGTTGATCGTCCAGCGGGCGGCGCGTGAGTTTGCACAGACCGAACTGGCAGGCCACAAATACGTGATGGTGCTGCACGACCACCAAGCCAACCCGCACGTGCACATCAGCGTGCGGGCTGAGTCAATGAGCGGCAGACGACTCAACCCGCGCAAGGCCGACCTGCAGCGATGGCGAGAGACCTTTGCAGAAAAGCTGCGTGGCTACGGGGTCGAAGCCGAAGCCACCCGGCAGGCCACCCGAGGTCGGAGCGTGAGCTACCCGGACCTGTGGCAACTGAAAGCCAACGAGGCAGGGCGTTTGAGGAAGACTCGATCTAGCACCACTTCAGGAGACAGGGCACGTGCCAGCAGGACCGAAGCCTTGAAGGGCTGGCTGCACATAGGGCGTGCCCTGGCGGGATCAGCCAATGCGCGGGACGTGAAGCTGGCTGGATCGATTGCGATCTTCATACAGGAGGCGTCCGCATCGTGGACGATGCAGAAGACAACACATGAGGCCGGCAGGGATTTTCAGCGACCTGGTTCGGCTGTCGATTCGCAAATTCGTCGTTGACTTCAGAGCCTACCGAGCCACTAAGCGTCTGCAGGCCGGCCGGCCAAGGCTGGATGGAACCGTGAATAGGCCCATCTGTGGTCACAGGCAGCTATCTCTGCTCACACGCACGTGGCAACTTGAACGACATATCCGGACGGAGAACTGCCGGTCACACTCCCGAAGAGAGACGACGGCGTCGACCTGTTCAGGTGACATGCCAGATTGGGTCATGCCGGTGTTGCCGAGATTGGCTGCAGCCTTTGACGGGCTGACGTCCCTCCATGCTGCGCTAAGTCCAGATCTTGACTAACTCGGCGATCTTGTCGGCGACCTGGGCCATCGTGTCTTCCTTGGTGTCGAGGCCGGTCCGAGAGGCAAGCAAAGGACTCACATTCCGCAATTCGTCGTAGGTTGTCTCGTGCACGATGGGCACGAGACGATTGCCGGCGAGTAAGGCGGAGAGTTCCTTATCGGCAACGCCCTGATTTGGAAGCCCCTTGATGAAATTCGGCGTGACCAGCACAAGACCGATGCGCGAATTGGCCAACCCCCGATCAATGGTTCGCATCATCGGCACGCCGAGGCCAAGGTCCAATTCACTGAACCATGTTTTGACGCCAGCAGCCTTGAGCGCGTCGTCAAGGTCCTTGGCTGCACCCTGCCGGTCAGTCCATGCGTGGCACAGGAAACAGTCGCGCAGATCGGGCTGTTGAACAGCCACTCTTTCAACGGCCTCGCGGACTGGCGTGAGGGATTGCACTTGGGCCGAGGTGTACAAGACGGTGGAGCCAGTGCGCGACCAACGCGGTCGGGAAGTGCCGCTCGATCGACTGCCACTGCTCCCGCTAGAACTCCCGCTCGACGTGGACGACGAATACGAAGGGTAGGACGGGCTGCTGTACCCGCTGCTATAGCCGTAACCCCGGCCGTAGCGGTATCGACACGCAGGACAGGCGGCCGCAGCCGCTGCAGAATTGTGTCCACGAACTGGTGCTGTGCACTGAGTCATTGCTTGAATTCCAGGTTGCTGAGACAGTTACATCGTACGCACAGAAGCTTGGCTGGGGTGCCACTTAATTTCGTGAGGTTAGAAATCGAACTCTCGGTTGGGCCCCTGAGCAACATCCCCCCATATCCTGTTCGGGAGCTCATGTCGACTGAAAAAAACCAGGTGGTAGAGCGGGCGATTTCCTTCGTCCCGAATCAGTGGCATGCGATGACTGATCGAGAATCCGAGGTTCCGTACCAGCCCGCACCAGTAGTCAAAGAATGCCTCGTCAGCATCGCCGCGCACGAACGCAAGAGGATCAATATGATCGCGCCAGCCGGGTGCCGCAGCGTCGAATCGCGCCCTCTCCGGGTTGTACTCCATCAGCACATTGCGTCTCAAATCCATCGTGCTGAAGTGCACGGCGAAATCAACGAAACTCAGCCGTGCCAGCTTTTCGATCACACTGAAAGAGAGGTACTGCAAGTTGTATGGATCCAGGTAGGCGAGACACAGCGCGCTTCTGGGAATCCTTCCAAGTACTTGGTCAACCGTTGATTCAGCAGCACCAGGCAACGCTGTTGCTTGTGCACCCATTGCGCAAAGTCGTTCCGCACAGGCGGATGCCCGTTCGGCGTCCAGGTCACCGACAAAACACGAAGTGAACGCCACGTTGTCCCGAAGTGAATGCGCCCAGGCCACTTGAGCTCCGCCAGGACGCGTTGCTGCTTCGCCCTTGACCTGGATACGGCCTGGTCCACAGAACAGGTCAACGTACACACGCTGCTTGAACTTCTCCCTGGCCCTACGCGTTCCCTCCACGTACTTGGCAAGGAATGTGTGTTTCATGTCCGGGACCCACGAACCCACGCCCTCACCGTTCCGACCATGCTCTACGGGCAAGTACGGAAGAGGGTCAGCATCGTTGATGAGACGAAAACTCATCACGCGTCTCCCCGCGGCAAGCTGAAAAGGGCTCCTTGGGGGCTGCGCTCTACCCAGTCCGTATCACGCATGTATTTCGCGTGCCTCCGGGTGACGCCCTCATCAGATCGAACCACGATGTCCTGAGCTCCCAATAGAAGTTCCAAAGCCTGCTTGTACATGATGGAAGTGCCAGGGGACGTATTGCAGGTGGAGGCATACAACTCGCCGATCTGCAAGGGTTGGCGCCGTTCAAAAATGTGCGTTGCCAGTTGCTGCGGCAACGCCTCGGCCGATTGGCTCAACGCCACATCGTCGAACTGGAATCCCCCGGTGAACTCCTGCCGAAACCCCATCATGTGTGATGCCAACATGTCGAGACCTGCTCCACCGTAGTGGATGGAATGATTCTGATGCTGCCAGTGGACCTGCTTCATCACGTCCTGGGCACGGTGGTGTTGTGAGAGATGAACCAACCAGTACTCACCTTGGCCGCTGCCTTCACCACGAATGAAAAAGGGCGTGAAGTACTCGGCACCACACCCCTTCACCAACGCTTGATACAACGCTGCCTGTATAAAGCGACGCCAATCAGCCGAGTCCTCTTCCTTGATCTGCTCGACAGTCCTGCCGCCCAAGGCAGCGCGAATATCTACCGCCAACTTCTCGGAGACCTGGTCCGTGAATTGGTCGTTGGTGTAGGTGGCAAATGCCGCGACATGAAACGTCAGCACCACCTCGCTGCCAGGTGAGTTCGCGAATATCTGCCGAATCAACGGTGCTGGTACTTCGCTGTATCCATACTGGTCCAGGAAATAGATGGCTGTGCGTGCTTTCGGCGTGTGGGCTTGGATCAGCTTGAAGACCACCGGCGTTGCAGAAACAAAGTCCTCATGAATGACGTGTATGGCATTGCCGATCAGGTGACCGAAGCCCCGGTTTTGCAGGACCATCGTCAGATGCGACAAAGCTCGCTGGTCCTTGTCAATGAACACATATTGAACATCCAGGTCGATGGGCTTTGTCCTATCGGCATTGATGAGCACTCGGGCCTCTTCGACTGCGTTCAGCATGCGCAGCGGGGAGCCAAGAACTTCCTTGGCTTGTCCTTTGAGCGTGTAGAGACCGCCCCCGCAAAATCCGTCAACGAGCGTGATTCGAAGTCGCTCCCGCCCTCGCGCATTGAGGGTTCGTTGCTCGAAATACCGTACGAGGTAGCCGACCAAAACTTCATGCTTAGTGACACTATGCGGATCGATCTCTGCCGGTCCGTCCTCCCAGTCGTAGTGACTCTTTGCCAAGCTCAAGCCTTTCTGCAGAACTGATGTCGTTCGCCGCTACACCCCATCCCCGGTGCTTGGGAATTGATCCCAATGACGCCCCGCCAAGGAACGACCGGCTTTTCCTTTCCCAACAGCAGCGAGCTTGACCTCGGAGCCGCCGTTCCGGACTATGAAGATCGGCGTGCGACCAGTGACAGCTGGTGCCGCCTGCTCCAGGGGCGCCCAGTGCCCCCACTGTTTGAAGTGAAAAGCCACCCCGGTTCTATTGCACTGCTGGCGTAGATCGTCAGGCCATTTTGGGTCCATGGGTCGTGATCCAGGCCCGGACTCGCCGCCAGCAATGACCCAGTCCACACGAGTGCCCAGTTCCCCAACTTGAAGCCATCGGGATAAATCCAGTGGTCCCAAAAGTGGCTCACACGACAGGAACCGGACTGCTGGTGTCTTGAACTGGAGCAAATGCTTCAATCGCTTGTCAGCTGCACTCTGGTTCTCGACCGTTGCGCCCAGCCAAACGTTGGAAGGAAATTCATAGCCCTTGGGCAACTGCTTGCGCACCAGGTGAATGCGTTTGGTCAGCAGTAGCCAGTCCAGATGTGGCGTGGCTGCAATGAGATCCAGCAAGCGAAGCCGATGCGGGATCAAGTCTTCTCTGTTTTCAAAGACATCAGCCATGGAGGCGCAAAACACCCGTCGACGGGTTTTGCTTTCCGATGCTTCACGGTTCCACTTCAAGGGCTCTTTCCAGTGTGCGTCTCCAAAAAAACGACGTTCGGATTTCGGCCCCCAGACGTCTTCCCCGAGGCGCTTTGCCCAAGTCTCGGCATAGCAATGGTCGCAGGCGTCGGACACGCGAACACAACCCCACCACGGGTTGAAGGTGTGATGGGTCCATTCAATGCGGGTGTCTTTTCCCATCAGTTGAGTTCTCAGATGATGGTCGATGATATGTGGATTCGTACAGTGTATCCGCTATAGGCAAATGTCCAAAGGACGACTGCATGGCCCCGCACAGTCGTCACTCGGGACATTGTGCGTCGGCAAACTGAGCAGCCGCTTCGTGGCAATCAGCAAAAGCCCACCTGGCAACACCAACTGTCTGCCACAGCTGCAGTCCAGTCTTTCAGACGGGCGGCGCGACCAGCGCAGCGGGGATGAACCCCTCATCCGTCAGCGCGCGCACCACGCCACGCAACAGCATGTTGTGGCTGAACCCGATGCTGTATTGCCGCGCGCCCGGGTTGATGGGCTGCAGCATGCCGCCGTCCACCAGCTTGCGTATCTGGTAGGTGCGCTGGTTGGCGTTGAGGTCGGGCATGGCAGCTTCCAGGTCACCCGCCTTCACCGTGCCAGCTTTGATGGTGGTGGTCAGCACCGCCTGTTCCAGCGGGGTGATCAGCTGCCGTTCGCGGGCGTAGTTCACCGCAGGCAGCAGCACCTTGGCTTTTAGGTGTTCGTAATCGGCGAGGCGGTCCACCTTGGTCAGCTCGTCGCGCACACCGCTGAGCACGTATACACACCAGCGCTCCAGCGCTTCGTCGGTGCCTGCATCGGCGTCGCCCAGCCGGGCGTAGTAGGCGTTGCGATCGGCGCAGAACACGGCCGCCGGGTTGAGCAGCCGGACCACCGCATTCACGCGGAAGCCGTACTTGATGAGCATGGCGTAGGTGAGCAGGCGCACCACCCGGCCATTGCCGTTGCCAAACGGGTGCACCCAGGCGAACCGGTGGTGCGCCAGCGCGACCTTCATCAGGTCGTACTTGGGCGGGTCCGCCCGGTTGATGAACGTGACCAGTTCGGTCATGTAGTCCGGCACCTGGGGTGCCTCGGGCGGCTGGTGGTCGGCCTGGGCGATCTTCACCGCTCCCTGGCGGTAGGCGCCGGGGTTGGTGTCGCCCTCGCGCTTGAGGCCATCCACCGTGGTGGCGTGCAGGCCGCGCAGCAGGTGCTCCGTCACTGGCTCACCGGGCTCCACGCTGTCTTCCACCTGCTGCATGGCACGCTCGATGTTGGCGATTTCCTGCAGCTGTTCGGACCGGTTCGGGCCGTCGATCACCCTGGCTTCCACGTAGTCGGCCAGCGTGGTGTGGTTGCCCTCGATGCGTGCCGAGGCCAGGCTCTCCAGTACGTGGAAGACCTGCTTGAGCTGCATGAACACCGGCATGGGCGTGGTGCCCTGAATCTGCAGGCGCCGCAGGTGCTCCAGGTCTGTCAATACATCCAGCAGCGGCGAGTCAAAGCTGGGGTTCAGCAGCCGCAGCGGGTGGTGAACAAACTGAACCATGGTGGCTGGTATCTGAAATGGGGTGGATGGATATCTGGACTCTAAGTCCAAAAATCCTTTTCGGATATAAGTTTATATATTTTGTTTGATTCGGATATCTGGAAAATTCCTGATATCGGAACTGGAAGGGGCTGGTTGAGGAAGCTGGATCGGGTCGGTCTGCTGGCGCAGCGGCAGCGCGGGCATGTCGCCGTGGGTTGGGTTCCACCGCCATTCAGGGTTGTCGCTGTCGGGCTCTGTGATTGCCATCGCCGGGGATGCTTCCGGGTTGTGCTCGCGGTCGATGAAGAGTGGGTAGGGCGCAGGGCTGCAGTCCAGCAGGCTGGCACAGACCAGTGCCTGGGTGGTGGGCACGTTGTACCGGAGACTTTTGATGAAGTTGCGACCCTGCCGCAGCAGCGCCGCGACCAGTTGCCTGTCCCAGCCGTCGTCCACCGGTAGCCACTGCGCGGTGGTGAGCATGAGGGAGAGTTCCACGATGCCCGGTGTGCCAGCTTCGTCCACGCGGAAGGTGGCGATCATGACCAAGTGCAGGTCGGGCTCGGTGCCCCAGAGAGTGAGCTCGTGTTCAAAGCTTCTGCCCAGGCGCCGGTACAGCGCGTCGTCCAGCGCGAAGGCTTGGTCGGGCAGGTGTTTGAAGACCACCTTGTGCCCGTAGCGGGTGGGTGAGATGTCCTTGACTTCGGCCACCATGAGCAGCAGGGGCTGGGGTTGCCCGTGTCGCGGTGCTCCATGCGCCCACAACCGTTGTCGGCGGGACTGGATGGCGTCGAGCTGTTCCACCGAAAACACCTCGGGGATGTAGAGGCTGCCCAGCAGGGCGTGGCCGTGGACGAACTTGTTTTCGGCGGCCTGCAGCAGGTGTTTGCGCACGGTGCTCCAGGTGCGACGGCCGGCAAACCCGGGTTTCCAGTGGGTCAGTTCGGCCTGGTCCCACAGGTAGTGCAGCAGGGCGCGCAGGCCTAGCCGGTGGCCGTGGGCGACCACGCTGCTGCTGGAACTGGCTGATGGGGGCTGCGCGGCCCGGCCGGGCAGTTTGGACATCGGAAAGTCGAGCTTGAGCGTCGTCATGCCGGTGGCCGGGTTCTCGACGATGGCCGTGCCAACCAGCGGGCCGAGGCCGCTGAACTCGGCTGGTGGTTCGTAGGACGGACAGGTGGTGGCGTGTTGGCTGCCGGTGTTGGGCATGCGCTTGACTGTGAAACCGTTCAGGACGCGGGCCACGTACATCTCGATGCCCGGCTGGCCAGGCTGGCAGAGGCAGCGGGGGCGCAGGTGTTTCTCGTGCGCCGTGGCGATGGCATTCGCGAAGCCGGGGGCGTCTCTCGCCCAGCGTTGATCGCCGATGGCGTAGGCCGCTTCCACGGCCGCAGTTGTGTTCATCGCGACACTTCAGCGGGCAGGTGCAGCGCGTTCGCGACTGCGCTGCGGGTCCTGCTGGGTCGCCACCACCGGGCGCTGGGACGGGGCGTTCTTGTCGTAGATCCGCACCTTGGGGTTCTGGCCGTCTCGGATGCGCTGGGCCAGCTTCTCGGCGGCTGCGACCATGACGGCTTCGCGCCGCTTCTCGGGCACCCGGTTGGCGACGAGGATGGCTTCGATGGCGGCCAGCACGGTCTTGCGGCCACCACTGCCACGGCCTGATGGTTTGTCGGCATTGGTTGCGGCTGTTGGGGTGCTGGCGTCCCGGTGTGGTTCGATGCGGTTGATCTGGCGCAGCTCGCGTTCCACCTTGAGGCGTTCCTGGTCCGCCGGGTTGGGTTCGTAGCCCAGGGTCTTCACGCCGCGCGCTGCGGCTTCCAGCCAGACCAGGCGGCGGAAGTCTTCGCTGCCCGTGACCCGCAGGGACCGCCAGTTGCGGGCTTCGGCCACGTCGACCATGGAGCGAGCCACCGAGGGGCTGTTGGTGTCTGTCGCCAGTCGGAAGGTGGATTCGGTGAAGGCCACGCGCGCGGTGTCGCCCCGGAAGCGGTATTCGGTCAGGCCGAGGCTGACGTCGCCCAGCGTGACCGGGGTGCGCTTGATGATGTAGCGGTCCATCAAGGCAGCTTCCAGCCGGGAGACGAGCGCTTCGCGTTCGGCCTGCGCGTCCATGCGGGCGCTTGTTTGCGGGTTGGATGCGTCGGGTGTTTCCACCCCTTTGTCTTTGGCCGGTAAGGGGATGACATTCGACTCTGCCGTCTGGCGTGCTGGATCGGTCTTTGCCGGTTTCGCTTGCGTGGCGGTCGCGGGGGGCTGGGCATCTCGGGCTTCGTCCCGCCGCCATTGCCCGTCGATCTTGTGGACGAAGGACTTTTGCCCGCGCACATCCACGACGACAAACCGGTTGGCGCCGAGCTGGTCGGCTTTGGCCACCATGTCCTGGTAGCGGTCGGTGCGGTAGGTGATTTCGGCAAACGGATCGCGCAGTTCGTACCGCTCGCCCGGCTCTGGCTCGGGTGTCTGGAAGGTCCGGATGGCGATGGCGGAGCGATCCACGGGTTCCACTGTGCCGCCCAAGGTGGCGCTGGTGTCTGCCGTGGGTTGGTCCAAACGCCGGGCCGGTGCAGGTCTTTCATCCATGGTGGTCTCCTTCGTTGGTCAAGGCCAGCAGACGGGGTGTCAGGGTTGGGGTGGGGTCGAGGACTGTAGGGATACCGGTGGCACCCGGTAAACCTCGATCTCGACCCGTCGGTTGAGATTTCTGCCGCGTGGGTTGCCGTTGTCGGCCATGTGGTCGCCGCTGGGTTGGTGGGTGGTGCGGATGCGAGCGGCGTGCACGCCGGCAGCGATCAGGTAGTCACGCATAGCGTTGGCCCGGGCCTGTGCAATACGGCTTTCGGCGGAAGAGTCGCTGGTGCCGTCGGTGCGCCCCCTCAGCACCACGAGTGGTGCGGTCTTGGCTTCTTCCACCAGAGCCAATGCCTCCTCGGCGGGTATCGACACCCGGGTGCTGTTGAAACCGAAGTGGACGATGCGAACGCTGTTGGCTTGCGCTTTCTCCTGAATCGACGCCATCAACTGCTGGCGCGCGGCCATGTGGGCCAGTGTGGCGGTGGTGGTTTCTGCGAGGCGGTTGGATTCATTGGCCTCGATGCGGGCGTTCTGAAGATCGTTCCTGCACATCTGCAGCTCGACGGCCATCAGCGCATTGGCGGGCCGCTTCTGAGATTCGTCCACGGTGGGGGGCTTGGGCGGTGAGCTGCAGGCGCCCAGCAGCGCAAGGCTTGAGAGGGTCAGCGCAGAGCGCAAGGTCAGGTGGGTGGTCATGGCTGTTCCTCCAGGGTTTCGAGTCGGATGGGTTCTGTGTTGCTGGTAGCGGACGGTGCGGAAGTAGTGTTTGGGGTGGACTCGACCTCATCGATCTCTTCGACCGGCTCGATGAACCCGCCTTCGCCGACAGCTTCCAGCCTGTCGTCAAAGAAGCCGATGCAGGTTTCCGCCAGCTTGTCCGGTGGACCTTCCATCTGGTCTTTGGTCAGCTTGACGTCGTGATTCAGAACGCCGATGTCCATGCTGGTTTGTCCCGGAGGAAGTTCGTCATCAGCTAAGCGCCAGCGCTGTTGGACTTTGGCGAGGTGCAGGTCCATGTCCATCGACTTCACTGCTGGCGCAGGCTTCAGGCGCGACGTGAAGGCCTTGTCCTGGAAGTAACGGATCTTTTCGCCGAGGATTGGTTTGCAGTTCTCGAAGATCACCACCAGCCGCTCGCGGCCCAATTCCTTGAACTCCTGCGGCAGCAGCAGGGCGCGACGTTGCTCGCTTTCGTTACGGCTGACGGTGCTGTGGCCGTGTCCGCTGAAAGAACGGCTGCGCCCGCGTGAGGTGGCGCGCTCGGTGAAATGGCCGAGCATGGCGCTGTACTCGTCGGCGTCGCGCTGTTCGCGTGGGGCATACAGAATTTGCAGGCCGTGGTTGGTGGCGAAGGTGCGGGCTTCTTTGTCTCCGTAGACCGCGTCCAGCTGCGACATGGCTTGCACCACGGTGAGTAGGCGCAGGTTATAGCCAGCCAGGAAGGCGGCAGAGTGGGTGATGACGCCCACGCGGCCCATGGCGGTGAACTCGTCGTTGACCAGCAGGCATTGAAACCTCAGGCTTGGGTCTTGTTCGGGCAGTTGGCGGGTGTTGAGGCTGACCAGTTGCGAGAAGAACAGGTTCAGCAAGGGGCGGGCATTGGCCAGGCGGTGCGGCGGAATGCGCACATAGACCGACATGCGCTGGCGCCGAAGGTCTTCGAGCCGGAAGTCGTCGGCGCTGGTGGCGGCATCGACCACCGCATCGGCAAAGATGGTGAGCGGCGCGTGGAAGGTGGCGACCACGCTGGACAGCGTGTTCTCGGAATTGCTCAGCAAGCGCTGCAGCGCATCGACGCATTCGTCGGTGAGCGGATTGCCTTGCTCGCGGCGCTGGGTGATCTGGCTGCCCAGGTGGTCTTTCAACGGCTGGCCTTTGCCAGAAGACTGGCGTAACAGCTCACCCACGGTGCGGGGCAGCTCGGGGGTTTCAAGTAGCAACAGGCCCAGGCCCAGAAACAGGTTGCGCGCCTGGTCGTTGAAGAAGGTTTCGGACGAGGTGCCGCTGCCGTCGTTGGGGAAGAAGACCTGGCCGATGCCCAGCAGATCGCCGACCCGGTGCAGCGGGCTGGTGCGAACCGCCGTCAGCGGGTTCCAGCGGTGGCTGCGGGCCTGTTCGTCGAACGGGGAGAAGGCGTAGACCGCCTGGCCATGGGCGGCGCGGTAGCCCGCCGTGATGGCGTGGTTTTCGCCCTTGATGTCGAGCACGACCACGGAGTCGGGCCAGTTGAGCAGGTTGGGAATCACCACGCCCACACCTTTGCCGCTGCGGGTGGGGGCCGACAACATCACCGACAGCTGGCCGGGCAGGGCGAGGTACCGGCCTTTGAATCGTCCGATGAGGATGCTTGGGGTGTCAGGGTGGTGGGCCGAATCAACAAGCCCAGCGCGGGCCACTTCGCCAGCCGAGGCGAAACGCGCGTCGCCATGCAAGGCCCGGCGTGGCCGGGCCGCTGCGATGAGAGCGCCGGGCAGGATGACCAGCAAGCCAGTGCCAGACAGGGCCATGGCGGTGAACAGGCGCTGGCGCAAAACAGCATCTCCGGAATAGAGCTGCCAGTAGGTGGTGATGCTGCTCCACCGGGCCTGCCTGGGGTCGGCCTTGCTGAGCAGCAGAAACAACACCCCCGAGACATAGACCGCCGCACAGAGCAGGGCAGTGGCCACGACCGCTGCAAAGGTGCCAGCGGCAACCCGTCGGCCCACGGACCAGGCGGTGAAGGGCAAGGTCAATGCCTGGCTCATGATCGCGCCCCCTCGCTCGCTACAGCGCTGGGCTCTTGCGGGGTGCTGGCGCGCAGCGGGTTTTGGCTGGCGGCGTGGTACCTGCGGCGGGGTTCGTAGGCCACATCGGCAATGAATCGGCCCCGTTCGTCACGGTCGAACTGCACGATGACATCGATCACGATGCGCAGCAGACCTTTGATCTCGTCCATGCGCAGGCCGCCACCCGCGCCACTTTCGCGGATCATCAGCGACATCTGTTCCAGCGCCAGATCGCAGCTGCCGGCGTGCACACTGGTGATGCTGCCCGGGTGGCCCGAGGCGGCCAGCCGGATGAACGAGAAACACTCTTCACCGCGCAACTCGGCCAGGAAGATGCGGTCTGGCTTCATGCGCAGGCAGGCTTCGAGCAAAGACTTGGCGGTGACCCGCGCCGTGCCCTGGGCGTCCTTGCTGTAGAAAAGGTGAACCACGTTGGGGTGGTTGGGCAAGGTGAGTTCGGCGGTGTCCTGGATGGTGATCAGGCGCTCGTGTTTCGGCACCTCTTCGACCAGGCCTTTCATGAACGTGGTCTTGCCCGAGCCGGTTTTGCCGCTGACCACGATGGTGCGGTGGTGGCGCACGGCCAGGCGCATGAAGTCGGCGTAACGGTCAGCGGCCTTCAAGGCCAGCAGTTCGCGCTCAAAGGGCTGCAGGCCGTCGTTGTGCTCCGGATTCGGTGCGGCGACCTTTTCGCCTACGCGGCCGAACAAGCCGTCTTGCTCGAAGTCACTCAGCCGGAGCACCACGTTCGACGGCTTGCGGATGGTGATGGACACGGTGCCGCGTGGCACTGCGGGTGGTATGGCGAACTGGATGCGCTCGCCAGTGGGCAGAGTGGCCGACAGCAGCGGGCGTTCCTGGTTGATCTGCTGGTCGCAGTAGGTGGCCAGCGCCGTGGCCAGAGACAGGCAACGCTCCTGGGTCATGGCCGGTGCGTTGACCGCTTGCCAACCGTTCACGGTTTCCACCTGCAGCTCGCCGGGGCGGTTCACGCAGACCTCCAGCACGCCTGGGGCGTCCAGCTCTTCGCGCAGCGGGCGCAGGAACTCCACCACCGAGGTCGCGTCGCCGCACCAGCCGTCGAGCGGGTCTTCTTCAATGCCGGGCAGGGTGTTCATCGCTTTCACCTTTCCCGCGGCTGGAGTTCGTAGACCGAGGAAAAGTCCACGTCGCGGGCGACGTAGATGCCGACGATGCCGCCCTGGTTCTGGTACAGCAGGGGCGGGATGTTGATGGTGCTGTCCAGCACCTTCTCGGCCAGCTTGCTGGTGTTGTCGGTGGTGGATGGCAGGACGATGGTGTCGGCCTGCTGGTCTTGCGTCTGGTTCTGGATCAGCAGCTTGACCGAATCGTCGATCAGCGAGAGCAGCATGGCGGCGCCGATGCGTTCACCCCAGCGGTTGTCCACGTAACCATCAATGCCGGACTCGCCGAGTTGGCCGGTGCCGGGCGACTCAATGTCCACCGTCACGCCATGGGGTGTTCGCACCCGGGTCCATAACACCGGTATGCGGACCATGCCGGGGCGGACCGACGAGATGCGGTACTCGCCGTCCAGGTGCGAGCCGCGTTCGATCAGCAGCACGCGCCCGTTGTCGCCGTACACGTTGCGCTGAACCTGGCAGCCCACCAGGCCTGAGGTGGCACTGATCACCCTGGTTTTGAGGGCGCAGGTGAAGGCCGTGCCCTTGGGCAGCGTGAGGCTGCGGTCGCCCAGTGTGCTGGCCGCGACCTTGGGTGTGGCGGAGCCTTGCAGTTGACCGCCGAACAGGCCCGCAGAAGACGCAGGCAGACCCGCGCCCGATGAGGCACCTGCCATCGAGCCGAGGGCGCCGAGGTCGGCCGTATCTCTACCCTGGCCACTGGCCATCGCCGTGCTCTGGGTCAGGTTGTCGAGCAGGCCCTGCAGTTGTCTCTGGTAGGACTGCAGGTTGCGGCTGGTGCTGGCCACTGGATCGTCCGTGTCGGCCGTGGCTTGGCCGGGAACCGTTGCGTTGGGCATGCCCGCCGAGCTGGAGTGCCCGCCAGGACGAGAAGACACGA
>PHCQ01000146.1 GCA_002840835.1 Betaproteobacteria bacterium HGW-Betaproteobacteria-16
TGAATGCTGAACGGTCCGGAACACGCGTTCCGGATGTGGCATCATAATGGTAAATCGCCCGTCTGTCGTGGTCAGGCCAGTAATACCTTGTGGTGAGCCATTGGGGTTGAACGGATAGACTTCCGTCGCCCTGCCGGCATTATCCACGTAACGCATGCTGACCAGTTTATCCCTGACCACAGCATGGACAGCATCCTCACCAGAAAATTCCGCATAACCTTCACCATGCGCGACCGCGATCGGCATCCGGCTACCGGCCATGCCCTTGAAAAACAGTGATGGCGATTCCATGATCTCCACCATGGCAAAGCGCGCCTCGAACTGCTCGGAGCGGTTGCGCACGAAATGCGGCCAATGTTCCGCACCGGGGATGATACTGTGGAGGTTGCTCATCATCTGGCAGCCGTTGCAAACACCCAGCGCGAAAGAATCCTGCCGGTTAAAGAAAGCGGAGAATTCATCCCGTGCACGCGCGTTGAACAGGATGGACTTGGCCCAGCCTTCACCCGCACCCAGGACGTCGCCATAGGAGAAGCCGCCGCAAGCCACCAGCCCATGGAAATCCTTGAGCGACACGCGGCCACTGATGACATCGCTCATGTGCACGTCATGCGACTCGAAACCGGCGCGATTGAACGCCGCCGCCATCTCTACCTGACCGTTGACGCCCTGCTCCCGCAGGATAGCCATTTTGGGTTTGGCGCCATTGGCGACGAAAGGCGCCTCGACGTGATGAGCGAGATCAAACGTCAGATGCGCATGCAGCCCCGGATCGTTGACGTCCAGGATGCGGTCGTATTCCTGCTGCGCGCAAAGCGGATTGTCACGCAGCTTCTGCATCTGATAAGTGGTTTCCGACCACATGCGATGCAGGTCGCTACGCAACTCGGCGAACTCGACTTCACCCAATCGGCGAATGATGAAACCATGGTTATCGGTCGCGACCTTGCCGATCACATGCACGCAATCGCCGAGAACTTCCTGTAAGGCTTCGCGTATCGCTTCTGCCGCAGCCGCCTCAACCTGGACTACCGCACCCAGCTCTTCGTTGAACAGCGCCTCCAGCGGATTACCTTGCAAGCCGCTGATATCGATATCCAGACCACAGCGTCCGGCGAACGCCATTTCAGCCAGCGTAACGAACAGGCCGCCGTCGGAGCGATCATGATAGGCCAGCAGTTTGCCGTCCGCATTGAGGTTCTGGATGGCGGCGAAGAACGCCTTGAACCGTGCTGGATCATCCAGGTCCGGCGCACGATTATCGGTCGCCGCATAGACCTGTGCCAGTGCCGAACCGCCCAGGCGGTTCTTGCCGGCGCCGAGATCGATCAGGATCAGGCTGGTATCGCCCCGGTCGGTGCGCAATTGCGGCGTCATTGTCTTGCGTGCGTCCGCTGTTGGCGCAAATGCAGTCACCACCAGCGAGATCGGCGCTGTCACGGCCTTTTTCTCGCCGTTTTCATCCCAGACCGTCTTCATCGACATCGAGTCCTTGCCGACCGGAATGCTGACACCCAGTTGCGGGCAGAGCTCCATGCCGACCGCGCGCACGGTGTCGAACAATGCAGCATCTTCGCCCGGATGGCCGGCTGGCGCCATCCAGTTCGCGGACAACTTGAGGTCGCCGAGGTTTTCGATTTGCGCGGCGGCAATATTGGTGATCGCTTCGCCAATCGCCATGCGGCCGGAAGCCGGTGCATCGATCAGCGCCAGCGGTGCCTTTTCGCCGATGGCGAAGGCTTCGCCACGATAGGTTTCATAGCCGGCCAACGTCACGGCGACATCGGCCACCGGCACCTGCCAGGGTCCGACCATCTGGTCGCGCGCGACCAGACCGGTCACCGTGCGGTCGCCAATGGTGATTAGGAAAGTCTTGTCCGCTATGCCCGGCAGACGCAGCACACGTTCGGCCGCCTCCTTGAGCTTGATGCTGCCGGTGTCGAACTGCGCCAGCTTGCGCTCCACATGGCTGACATCGCGCGTCATCTTCGGCGGTTTGCCCAGCAAAACGGAAAGATCCATATCGACCGGCTTGTTGCCGAAATGGCTGTCCTCGACCGTCAGATGCCGCGCTTCCGTGGCATAACCGACGATGGCGAACGGGCAGCGCTCGCGTTCGCAGATCTCGCTGAAGCGCGGTAAATCCTCCTGCGCGATGGCCATGACGTAGCGTTCCTGCGCTTCGTTGCTCCACAGTTCGCGCGGCGACATGCCCAGTTCCTCATTGTGCACGTTGCGCAACTGGAAAGTCGCGCCGACGCCGGCATCGTTGACCAATTCGGGGAAGGCATTGGAAATACCACCTGCACCGACATCGTGAATGCTCAGAATCGGGTTCTGCTCACCCAATTGCCAGCAGCGGTCGATGACTTCCTGCGCGCGCCGTTCCAGCTCCGGATTGCCGCGCTGCACGGAATCAAAGTCCAGATTCTCGGTATTGGCGCCGGTATCCATACTGGAGGCTGCACCGCCCCCCAGCCCGATCAGCATGGCCGGGCCGCCCAGCTGTATCAGCGCAGCCCCGGCAGGAATCGGGTTCTTCTTCGAATGTTTGGCCGAGATATTGCCGACACCACCAGCCAGCATGATGGGCTTGTGATAGCCGCGCATTTCACCGGCAGATTCCAGTTCCAGCGTGCGGAAATAACCGGCAATGTTCGGTCGGCCGAATTCGTTATTGTAGGCGGCACCGCCCAATGGGCCGTCAACCATGATCTGCAAGGCAGAGGCAACGCGCGAGGGCTTACCGTAATCCTGCTCCCATGGCTGTTTGAAGCCCGGGATATTGAGATTGGAAACCGAAAAACCGGTCAGGCCGGCTTTCGGTTTGGAGCCGGAGCCGGTCGCGCCTTCGTCGCGGATCTCTCCGCCGGCGCCCGTCGCCGCGCCTGCAAACGGCGAGATAGCGGTCGGATGGTTGTGCGTTTCCACCTTCATGAGGAAATGCATGTCCTCCTCGGTGTAGTCGTATCGGCCGCTGGCATCCGGATAGAAACGCCTGGTCGGCTCACCTGCCACGATGGATGCGTTGTCGGCATAGGCCACCACCGTCTTGCCCGGATTCAGCTTGTGCGTGTTGCGGATCATGGCGAACAGTGAACTGTCCTGTTTCACGCCATCGATCACCCAGTCGGCATTGAATATCTTGTGGCGGCAGTGCTCCGAGTTTGCCTGCGCGAACATCATCAATTCGACATCGGTCGGATTGCGGCCGATGCGGGTGAAATTCTCCAGCAGATAATCCACTTCGTCCGGCGACAACGCCAGCCCCATCTCGGCATTGGCGGCTTCCAGCGCCGCCTTGCCGCCACCGAGGATATCGACGCTGGCCAGCGGT
>PHCQ01000087.1 GCA_002840835.1 Betaproteobacteria bacterium HGW-Betaproteobacteria-16
CCCAGTCCCCCGCCGTGATCGACGAGCTCAAGGCCAGCGGCAAACTCAGCAACAAGACGCGCTTCGCCTTGTCGGTGGCGGCGTTCAACCGCATCAGCAATTACGACGGCGCGATCAGCGACTACCTCTCCAGCATCGAATTTGATGAAGCCGCACCGATGCCCAAGCGCAGCGTCTACCCGGCCCAGACCAACGGCCGCTTCGTCAAGCTGCAGGACCTGCGCTACGGCGAGAACCCACACCAGACCGCCGCTTTCTACCGCGACCTGTACCCGGCCCCCGGCTCGCTGGTGACGGCCAAGCAGCTGCAGGGCAAGGAGCTGAGCTACAACAACATCGCCGACGCCGACGCTGCCTGGGAATGCGTCAAGAGCTTTGATGCCCCTGCGTGCGTGATCGTGAAACACGCCAACCCTTGCGGTGTGGCCGTGGGCAAGGACGCGCTCGAGGCCTACAGCAAGGCTTTCCAGACCGACCCGACCAGCGCCTTCGGCGGCATCATCGCCCTGAATCGTGTGCTTGACGGTGCTGGTGCTCAAGCCATCAGCAAGCAGTTCGTGGAAGTGCTGATGGCGCCCGGCTACACGCCGGAAGCGCTGGAAGTGTTCAAGGCCAAGGCCAACGTGCGGGTGCTGGAAATCGCACTGCCGCCGGGTGGCCCCACCGCGTGGGACAAAGGGTTGAACCTCACGGACGTCAAGCGCATCGGCTCGGGCCTGCTGATGCAGTCGGCCGACAACCATGTGCTGCAACGCGCCGACCTCAAGGTGGTGACCAAGCTGCAGCCGACCGAGCAGCAACTGGAAGACCTTCTGTTCGCCTGGAAGGTCGCCAAGTACGTGAAGTCCAACGCCATCGTGTTCTGCAAGGACGGCATGACCATGGGTGTGGGCGCCGGTCAGATGAGCCGCCTGGACTCGGCCCGCATCGCCAGCATCAAAGCCAGCCATGCCAAGCTGTCGCTGCAGGGCACGGCGGTGGCCAGTGACGCTTTCTTCCCGTTCCGCGACGGTCTGGACGTGGTGGTGGACGCGGGCGCTTCGTGCGTGATCCAGCCCGGTGGCTCCATGCGCGATCAGGAAGTGATTGACGCGGCGGACGAGCGCGGAGTGGTGATGGTGTATTCGGGCGTGCGCCACTTCAGGCATTGAACCCAGGGGCCGCAGCGCAGGGCCGCCCCAAGAAAGGCCAGCCCCTTCGGGGGGCAGCGACCCGCGCAGCGGCGGAGCGCGGGGACCTGTTTGGTTGGCCCTCCCCTGCGCCACACCAGCGGTGCGTCACCCCCTCAAAGGGGCGATGCCAGTCGTCCGGCAAAGCCGGCCTGACGGCACCTATGGAATGGGACATTTCACGCCGGTGAGCACCCTGGTGCATGCACTAGAATCTTGCCTTTTTTCAGGGAGATTCAATTGAATAAAACCACTTTGCTAGTGGCATCGGCAACGGTATGGCTCGCTGCTTGTGGGGCCACAGCGCCCAAGGCCGATTCAGCGGCGACGCCATCCGCGGCTACCCCATCCGTTGCCGCAACGCCTGCCCAAGCACCCCAGCCCAGCAGCGCTCAGAACCACAGCGGCAAGGCCGAAACCGCAGAGAACCAAGCGGGCGCTGGAAAGTTCGCAGCGCTCAAGATCGGCATGGACATGAGCGAGGTGCAGAACATCATGGACCGTGCGCCGGATCGCTCGCACACCTACGAATCCGGCAAGCGCTGGATCCCCTTCTACTTCGGCAACGATGCGCGCCGTATGCAGGCCTTGTTTCGCGGTGAAGGCTGCCTGATCTTCACCGACGGCAATGTGTGGGGCGGTGCCGGTGGCGAGCTAGTCGAGATTCAGAGCGACGCTAGCGGGGCTTGCTACCAGCCCTGAAACTGAGACTTGCGTCGGTCCAAAATCATTGGATCGATGGCCGATTCGGCGACTTGGATCGCAATGAACGTATCCGCGCTCATCAAACCGGACCTCTACTGAAGGCGGTCGCCGATCGGCTTTTGAATGCACGGAACAGGGGGAAGATATGAAAAAGGCATTTCTTGGTGTGGGGGTGGCGCTCGCTGCTTTGTTGTGCGGCTGCGAAAAACCAGCTGCCGAAGAAAAAGTTCACACGGTTTCTGAGTTCAAGACGAACAACGAGCTGCTTCAGGAATTTCTGAAAAAGTGCAATGAAAATCCCGGTGAACTCCGGGACGAACCCAATTGCATCAATGTGACCATGGCGGCACAGATGCTGGTACTTGAGCACCGCAAGAAGCTCAATCAGGGTGGTTGGAGTCGCCAACCCGAATAGTCGTTCCGCCGGCAACTTTCGCGGCTCAGAGCTGCCATTCTGTAGGCGACCTCACACGAGCCGTGGAGTTGGCGAGCTTTGGCACCGTTCAGGCCATCTGCATGGTCCTGAATACTTGCCGCGCAGCCGAGACGGTATCGGCGATGTCCTGCGCGGTGTGCGCGGCACTCACGAACCCGGCTTCGTACAGCGCGGGCGCAATGTACACACCGCGGTCCAGCAGGCCGTGGAACAGGGTGTTGAAGCGCGGGCCGTCGGTGGTCATGACCTTGGCATAGTTCTGCGGCAGTTCGTCAAACAGGAAGAAGCCGAACATGCCGCCCTGGCTGTCGCCGCACAGCGGCATACCCTCGGCCGCGGCGGCAGACGTGAGGCCGCTCACCAGCGATTGTGTGGTGGCTGTCAGTTGCTCAAAAAAGCCCGGCTTGCTGATTTCTTTCAGCGTGGCCAGACCACACGCCGTGGCCACCGGGTTGCCGCTCAGTGTGCCCGCCTGGTACACGCCGCCCAACGGCGCGAGTTGTTCCATCACGGCGCGCTTGGCGCCGAAGGCCGCCAGCGGCATGCCGCCACCAATCACCTTTCCCATCACCGTCATATCGGGCTCGAAACCTGGGATCAGCTGGGCGTAGACGCTCTGTGCGCCACCCAGGGCAACGCGGAAACCCGTCATGACTTCATCAAATGCCAGCAAGGCACCGTGCTGCGTGCACAGTTCGCGGCAGCGCTTCATGAAGGGTACGCTGGCGCGCACGAAGTTCATGTTGCCGGCGATCGGCTCGATGATCAGGCAGGCCACATCGGGGCCGTGCTCGACGAATGCGGCCTCCAGTTGTTCGATGTTGTTGTATTCGAGTACCAGCGTGTGTTGCACCACTTCTGGTGGGACGCCGGCGCTGGTGGGGTTGCCGAAGGTGGCCAGGCCAGAGCCGGCTTTCACCAGCAGCGCATCGGCATGACCGTGGTAGCAGCCCTCGAACTTGATGATCTTCTTGCGCCCGGTCGCGCCGCGCGCAAGGCGGATCGCGCTCATGCCGGCTTCGGTGCCTGAGCTCACCAGTCGCACCATGTCGATGCTGGGAACCAGGTTGATGATGGCTTCGGCGAGTTCCACCTCCCGCTCGGTGGGTGCACCAAAGGAGAATCCCTCAAGCACGGCCTTCTGCACCGCCTCCACCACGGCGGGGTGGCCATGGCCCAGGATCATCGGACCCCATGAACCGATGTAGTCGATATAGCGCTGACCGTTGGCGTCCCAGAAATACGCGCCTTGTGCACGCTGGATGAACCGGGGTGTGCCGCCCACTGCGCGGAACGCGCGCACGGGCGAATTGACGCCACCAGGGATCAGGGCCTTGGCGCGCTCAAAGAGTTGCAGGTTGCGGTCAGTTGAGGTCATGGTGTGGTCAAGGGTGTTGGGTTTCAGATGCTACCGGTGCTTGGGTTTTGGACGGTGCCGGAGATCGACTGTGCAGGCAGGGAAGCCACTCAACCAGGGCCACCGAGGAGCTGGCTTTGCCAGGCCTCTGGTGTCGCCCCCCTTCAGGGGGGTGGCGCCGAAGGCGACGCGGGGGGTGCTCCAAGTCAATGCCGTGTCGTGTCCAGGGGAAAGTCCTCTGCATCCAGGGTGCTGTCCGACGCGCTTTCGTTCGCTTCGGTGGATTCGTCGTCCTCATCTTCATGGGCCCAGAACAGACGGTCGGGCACGGCGTGTCCCATGCCCGGCTGGAATCCGGCGTCCAGACACTGGTCCAGGTAAGTCAGGGCCTCGGCGCAGGCCGACTGCAGATCGGCTCCCGCCGCGATCAGCGCGCACAAGGCTGCCGACAAGGTGTCTCCGGCACCGCTGAAGGTAGCTTCAAAGCGTTCATAACGTGCGCTGGCCAGCACCGTTTCAGGCGAAGCGAGGTGGCTTTCCAGGTACTGATCGGCCGCGTTGAAGCCGGTCACCAGGGTGTAGGGCACGCCGTGCACCGCAGCGGCACGGGCCACCTCGCGCGCATTGGGCGCGCGGTCGCCTTCCCAGTCGGGCAGCAGCCACCGGCACAGCGTACTGTGGTTGCCCACCAGCACCGTGGTCTGGGGCAGCAGCAGTTCGGTGCACGCGTCCAGGTAGGTCTCGATCGCCAGTTCGTCCCACCACGACAGGTCGGGCATGTAGGCGATGACGGGCACATCTGAATAATCGGTCGTGATTTCAGCGATGGCGCTGAGGTTCTCAGGGCTGCCGACAAAGCCGACCTTGAAGGCCTGCACCGGCATGTCTTCCAGCGCGCAGCGGGCCTGATCGGTGAGCGCCTCTTCATCGAACGCAATGTGGTCGTGAATGTCCGAGGTGTCCCGGATGTAGGCACCGGTCACGACGGGCAGCACATGAGCGGACGCGCTCGACATGGCAGTCAGGTCGGCGCTGAGTCCCCCGGCGCCGCTGGGGTCGTTGGCGTTGAACACCATGACGCAGGGCAGTGACGCCTCACCTGGTTCGATCACAGGCTTGGCTGCTGGGGTTTCAGGAATGTCGGGCATGAGGGGGTGAGGGGAGTGGTCCCGGCCACAAAGCCTGGGCGGTTGCCGACGCACATCGGAAGGTCCAGCGTGTCACTGGTCGGACAGGGCCCCGACGGGCGGTAACCTGCTCGATACAATCGCCACATTCTATGACAATGCCCCCCATGAACATGACCGAAACCAAGACTTGGATGTGCCTGATTTGCGGCTGGATTTACGACGAAGCCGCTGGCGCAGTCGAGCATGGCATCGCTCCCGGGACTCCCTGGGCGCAAGTACCCATGAACTGGACCTGTCCGGAATGTGGTGCCCGCAAGGAAGATTTCGAGATGGTGCAAATCTGACTTTTGAATTGCCTCTTATTTAACGCTTCGTCCGCAATGTTCACGCGCCATGGTCCCGGTCTGCAATTGATGCAGATATGATCTCGCCGACCATGGCTGGCCTGACCGCCAGCGACGCCGCCCAGGCTGTGCGCCTCCTGCCCTGTCCGTTTACTGGAGTGACCTGATCGTGAGCACGACCCCTGCATACAAAGTCCTCGTGGTGGACGACAGCAACACCATCCGCCGAAGCGCCGAGATTTTTCTGAAGCAAGGCGGGCACGAAGTGCTGCTGGCAGACGACGGGTTCGATGCACTGGCCAAGATCAACGACTACCAGCCCGACCTGGTGTTCTGCGACATCCTGATGCCCAGGCTCGATGGGTACCAGACCTGCGCCATCATCAAGCGCAACGCGAGGTTCGCCAACATTCCCGTCGTGATGCTCTCGTCCAAGGACGGTGTGTTCGACAAGGCCCGTGGCCGCATGGTCGGCTCGCAGGACTACCTCACCAAACCCTTCACAAAAGACCAGTTGTTGCAAGCCGTGCAGCAGTATGGAGCCAACCTCACCGGAGCAGTCTGATGCCTATTCAAAAAGTCCTTGTTGTTGATGACTCGAAAACCGAGCTCATGGTTCTGTCCGACCTGCTGAGTAAAAACGGCTACAGCGTGCGCACCGCCGAGAATGCGGATGAAGCCTTTCGTCGGCTAAGCGAGGAAAAGCCCGATTTGATCCTGATGGACGTTGTGATGCCCGGTCAGAATGGCTTTCAGTTGACCCGGGCCATCACCCGGGACCCGCAGTATTCCAACATTCCCATCATCATGTGCACCAGCAAAGATCAGGAGACCGACCGCGTCTGGGGCATGCGTCAGGGCGCTCGTGACTACGTCACCAAGCCGGTCGATGCTGATGAGCTGATGTCCAAGATTCGGGCGCTGGGCTGAAGCCCCGAGCGCGAACCTCGCACACCGAGCATGGCCAACAGACAGTCACTCAAAGACCTTCAGGAACGACTGGCTCAGCGTCTGTCGGCAGCCAAAACCGAGGCCGTTACTGCTTCCTGGCTCGCTGTGGAAGCTGGTGGCCAGCGCTTTCTTCTGCCCTTGGTCCAGTCCGGGGAAATTTTTCCCTGGTCAGCTGTTCAGGAAGTGCCCTACACGAAGCCCTGGTACCTGGGTGTGGCCAGCTTGCGCGGCGGTTTGCATGGCGTGATTGACCTGGCCAGGCTGGTGGGTGGCAGCGGTGGAGAAACGCCTCACACCGAGCGGATCACCTCCGAGTCCCGGCTGGTGAGTTTTCATCACGCGCTGGGCATCAATGCCGTGATGCTGATTGACCGCTTGCTGGGTCTGAAAAACCCGGCCAACTTCAGCACGCTGGCACAGGTGCCTGAAGACGCGCCCACTTATGTTTCCCGGTGTCTGCTCGACATGCAGGGACAGACATGGTTAGAAATTGATCTCCAGGGACTGTCGACGGAGCCGGAGTTTCTGGCCATTGCAGCCTGAAGCCCGTTGCGTCACACGCAGCGGGTTCAGACTTTATTTTTGTTGGAAGGTTTTTTCATGGCCACGATCGATCGATTCCAGGGACTGTTCAAAAAGAATACGGGTGACGAGCCAGACCTGTCGAATGCCACCGATCAAGAGATCGCCGAGATGGCGGCCGCGCGACTTTCGCCGCAGCCACTGGATGGATCCGAATCGTATGCTTCAGAAGACGAAGGAAGTTCGCGCTCTTCGAGCGGGTTGGTTTCGCTTCCACTGCTGGGCACCAAGCCCGCTGACCAGCACCAGCGCTCCCTGGCCGTCCTGCTCGCCGTGGGCCTCATTTTCCTGGGTGCCCTGACCTTCTTCATCCTGAGCCAGACAGACAAGATCAGCCAGCAGGTGGCCGCCAGCGGTCAGGCGCTGATGCAGTCGCAGCGTCTGGCGAAGAGCGTGTCTCAGGCCTTGGTGGGTAGCCCTGAAGCCTTCTCGGAGGTCAAGGACAGTTCCTCCGTGCTGGCTCGCAACGTTCGAGGTCTGCAACAAGGCGACAACGAACTGGGCATCGATGCAGCCGGTGCCGCGTTTGATCCCCTGCTGACCGAGCTGCTGCCCAAGGTCGACCTGGCCGAGCGCAACGCGGCGGCCGTTCTTGAGCAGGAAGCGGTGCTGACCCAGGTGGGCGCCGCTCTGGGCACCATCAACAGGCAGTCTTCCGATCTGCTGGAAATTGCCGAAACCATTTCTTCGCTCAAGCTCCAGCAGAGCGCCCCTGCGGTGGAAATCGCTGCCTCGGGTCAGCTGGTGATGTTGACCCAGCGGATCGGTAAATCGGCCAACGAATTCCTGACGCTCGAAGGGGTGAGCCCGGAGGCCGTGTTCTTGCTGGGCAAGGACTTGAACACCTTCAAGGAAATTTCCGAAGGTCTGCTCAATGGAAGCGAAGAGCTGCGGCTTGCCCCGGCGCGTGACCCGCAGATTCGGGAAAGCCTGGAAGCCTTGTTGAAGCTGTACGAAGACACCCGCACGGAAGCCGGCGCCATTCTGGGCAACCTGCAGGGCCTGGTGTCTGCGCGTGAAGCCCAGGCAGGCATCATTGCCGACAGTGAGCCGCTGCGACTGGGGTTGCAGCAGCTGCAGGGTGACCTTTCATCGCGGTCCGGTATCGGCGCGGGTGAACTCGCTGTCCTGATCATTGCGGCCTTGTTTTCCCTGCTTTGCGCGGCCGGACTGGCCTACGTCCAGCTGCTTGACAGCCGTCAGCGACAGCTGGTGGCAGAAAGCCAGCGGCAGGAAGCCGAATCGCTTGAGCAGGACGCCAAGCGTGTCAACGACGCCAACCAAGCCGCCATTTTGCGATTGATGAACGAACTGCAGACGGTTGCTGAAGGCGATCTGACGCAGGAAGCCACGGTGACCGAGGACATTACCGGCGCTATCGCCGACTCGGTGAACTACACGGTGGAAGAACTTCGTTCGCTGGTGGGCAACGTGCAGGCCACGGCCACCCGAGTCGCACAAACGACGTCGGCGGTGGAGAGCACGTCCACCGAACTGCTGGCCGCCTCTACCGAACAGCTGCGCGAGATTCGCGAAACCGGTCAGTCGGTGCTGGAGATGGCGCAGCGAATCAACCAGGTGTCCGGTCAGGCGCAAGAGTCGGCCTCGGTGGCCCGCACGTCTCTGGAAGCTGCCGAGTCCGGTCTGCAGGCCGTGCAGGACGCCATCGGCGGTATGAACGCCATCCGCGACCAGATCCAGGAAACCTCCAAGCGCATCAAGCGACTGGGTGAGTCTTCGCAGGAGATTGGTGAAATCACCGAACTGATTTCCGACATTACCGAACAGACGAACGTGCTGGCACTGAACGCCGCCATTCAGGCAGCGTCTGCCGGTGAAGCTGGACGAGGCTTCTCGGTGGTTGCGGAAGAGGTGCAGCGACTGGCTGAACGCTCCGCAGACGCCACGCGTCAGATTTCGGCACTGGTGAAAGCCATTCAGACCGACACACAGGACGCGGTGGCCGCCATGGAACGATCGACGCAGGGTGTGGTGGAAGGGGCCAAACTGTCGGACAACGCCGGTACCGCACTGTCCGAAATCGACCGCGTGTCGCGCCGACTGGCCGAACTGATTGAGCAGATTTCCGATGCCGCTTCCCGCGAAGCCGAATCCGCCAACGAGGTGGCAGGCAGTATTCAGCACATTTTTGCGGTGACGGAACAAACCGGTGAAGGTACCCGTTCGACGGCCCATCAGGTTCGTGAGCTGTCTGCCATGGCCGAAGAACTGCGTCAATCGGTGGCCCGATTCAAGATCGCCTGAACCACCTCCGAGCCTCCGAACACACCGATACCAACATGCTAGACAAGCTCGCCGACAGTTCGCAGACGGACGCACCGCTCGCCGACCTCGGCCCGCTGGCCTGGGTTTTTGAAGAACTTCGCAAGTCCTTCGATGGTGCGAACAAGGCGATCCGGCGATTCGTTCGGGAAACCGAACAATCCCGGTACGACGATCTGGAAGCTGTCGATCCGGGTTCGCTGCGGCTGGCCCGCCAGCAACTCCATCAGGCGGTGGGTGCTCTTGAAATGGTCGGCCTGGTGGCGCCCGCGCAAGTGCTGCGTGCCATGGAAGCGGCCGTTCAAAGGTTTGTGCAACGCCCCCAGACCTGCACCACGGAGGCTGCCGACAAGATCGAGCGAGCCAGCTTCGCGCTGATCGAATACCTTGAAGCGGTACTGAACAACAAACCGGTTCACGCGGTCGCGCTGTTTCCGCAGTACCGGGAAGTCCAGGAGCTGGCCGGAGCCGAGCGGGTGCACCCCGCAGATCTCTGGAACTTTGAGCACCGCGGCACGCATGTGCAACCGCCCCAGGACGCCAGCCCCAAACAATGCAACGCAACGCTGCGTTCGATGTTCGATCGTCTCGTGCTGCTGGTGGTCAAGACCCAGAGCCCGGCGGCGGCCCTGCAACTGGCCAAATTGAGCGCGTCCCTGTCTGCTGGCGCCACAGAAGCGCGTGAACAGACATTCTGGCGTGTGGTGGCTGGCTATTTCGAAGCGCTGGGGCACAAGCTCCTGCCGCCCGATCTGTATGCCAAGCGCGCGACCTCCCGCATCCTGCTGCAGTTTGCTTCCTTCGTTCAGGGCAAGGCGCAGGTCTCTGAAACTCTGTTGCACGATCTGCTGTTTCTGTGCGCCCAGTCTGAAAATGGATCGCCAGAACAGGCGCCCAATCTGCTGGCGGTCAAGCAGGCCTTCGGTTTGGTTGACGAGCAGCCGGTGAACTACCACCAGGCCACCCTGGGTCGTTACGACCCGGCTGTGCTGGCTCAGGCACGCAAACGCATTCACACCGCCAAGGAAGCCTGGTCGCTGTTCTCGGGTGGCGACGCCAGCCGAGCGCGGCAGGTGGTGGACCAGTTTGGCCTTGTGGCCGATTCGCTTCTGAAGTTGCATCCCGCGAGCACCGTGCTTGCACAGGCGCTCGTCAAGGCGGCCGAACAGGCCACGCGCGAAGCCCGTGGCGTGCGGCCGGAGTTGGCCATGGAAGTGGCCACGACCACGCTGTACCTTGAGGCCGCATTTGAAGATTTTGATCCCAATGCCCACGAGCTCACCGAGCGCACGCAGGCGTTGGCCGCGCGGCTCGAAAGCGTGCTTGCAGGTGAGCCAGCCCAGCCGCTAGACACCTGGATGGAGCAGCTCTACCGTCGTGTGAGCGACCGCCAGACGATGGGCAGTGTGGTGGGCGAGCTGAAGGCTTCGCTGACCGAAGCGGAAAAATCGCTCGACCAGTTCTTCCGGGCGCCTGTCGAGAAGGCAGGCCTGCATGTGGCGGTGTCCCAACTGGGGCAGATGCGTGGCGTGTTGTCGGTGCTGGGTCTCGATCAGGCGGTACAGACCGTGGCGCGCATGCGCACCGTCGTGGACCAGATACTCGACACCGAGGTCGACGAAGCGATGGCCCGCGAAGCGGGCACCTTCCAGCAACTGGGCAACAACCTCAGCGCCCTGAGTTTCCTCGTCGACATGTTGAACTACCAGCCTGCGCTGGCCAAGAAGCTGTTTGTCTTTGACGAAGAAAAGGGCGAACTGCTGCCCCTGATGGGCCGCACGCTGGCCGACAAGTTGCCCGAACAACCCGCCAGGGATGATGCGCAGGCCATTGACGCTGGTGTGCAGCGCGTCGTGGAAGGTGTGCAGGACGGGGTCAACCTGGCTGATCTGAGCGAACAGCTCGACACCCTGGCGTCACAGGCCTCGCTGGCCGAACAGCCGGAGGTGGCACGTGCCGCACGTGAGGCTGCCCAGGCGGTCATTCATGACGACCCCAAGGCCGGTGCGCAAGCCTTGGTCGATCTTTCCATCGCCTCGGCACAAGCCCCCACCGAGCCCCGCGACCTGCCAGTGGACGATGCATCGGGCGAAGAAGACGATCTGCTCGACATCTTCCTGGAGGAAGCTCGCGAGGTGGTGCACAACGGCCAGGAGGCCGTGAGCCAGTTGCAGGCGCAGCCCGCCGACCTCGAGCACCTGACCACCCTGCGTCGCGCTTTCCATACCCTCAAAGGGAGCTCGCGCATGGTCGGCCTCACCGAATTCGGTGACGCGGCATGGGCCATGGAACAGATGCTCAACGCGGCCCTGGCCGAACAGGGCGCCTCCAAGCCCGAAATGCTCCGATTGGCTGGCGAAGCCATGGAAGGTTTTTCGCGCTGGGTTCAAGACATCGAGGGGCGCACCGGCGTTCCATGGAGTGCCCAGCCGTTCAGGGACAGTGCCGAATCGTGGCGCAACGAAGCGGTGTACCGCCCACTGGTTTTGCCCGAGGCCCAGCCTCCCATGGTGGAAACTGCTTCGGTCGCGGAACCGGAAGCCGATCCGTTCGCACTGGAATCGGCACAGGCCTCCGATGTGGTTGCCGTTGAAGCGGTGGACATGGCGGCGCTGCCAGAACAAGAAGATGCGACGCCACTGGTGACCGAAGCGATCGAGCAAGACGACCAGGTGGAACAGCAGCTGGCCGAAGGCATCGAGCTGGACGCTGGAACGCCAGAAGCTTCGCAAGACGACCTGCCTCCTCTGCACGGCCATGCGGATTTTGTCGATACCTCGACCTTCGGTGGCGATCTCGGGATGGCCAGCGACCCCGTCTTCATTGAGGTACCGGGCGATGTCGCTTCGCAGCCAATGTTCAGCGACATCGACATGGCCAGCCTTTCCAGGCTGTCTTCCATTGCTGAGCCCGAAGCGCCGGTCAGCGAAGACACACCGGCTCCCGCAGCATCTCCGGAAGATACCCCCGTCGAGGCCATGGAAGTCACGGCCGACGCTGAGCCCGCTTCTGAATCAGACGTTGAGCTGACGGCCGAAGAAGCCTCGCTGGTGGATGACGGCATTCCGGTGCTGCACGCCGTTGAAGTGACTGAAGAAGGCAGTACAGCGCCCGACATCCCGACAGACGCCCCAGAACTGCTGGACGAGGTGCCTGATGACCAGACCAAGGTCATCGGGGATCTCCGCATCGGCATCAAGCTCTACAACGTCTACCTCAACGAAGCGGACGAATGGTCCCGGCGTCTGGTGAACTGTCTGGGTGAGTGGGCGCTTGAGCGGCACGAGCCATTGACCGCCGACGCGGAATCTCTCGCACACTCGCTGGCGGGCAGCTCGGCCACGGTCGGATTCGAATCCCTCTCGCGCATTGCCCGTGCGCTCGAGCATGCGCTCAACACAGTGAGCCAGCATCAGGAGGGCGGACAGCAGGCGACCGCCGAGCACGCACATTTGTTTGTGGATGCCTCGGAAGACATTCGGCGGCTGCTGCACCAGTTCGCCGCCGGCTTCATCAAGGAGCCGAACGCCGAATTGCTCGAAGCGCTGTACCGTGTGGTCCACGAGCCGTGGCCTGAAACGGCTGCAGAAGAGGTGGTGGAGGCCCCTGAAGTCCCGGTCGAACCATCGGACGTCGACATGTCCGCGCCGTCTTTGATGGTGACGGAGTTCGAGCCCCTGCACGCCCCCGAAGACCATGCCGACCATGCTGTCGTTCAAGACATCGATGACGACATTGATGTGCTCGACACCATTGACGCCGACCTGTTCCCGATCTTCACGGAAGAGGCGCTGGAGCTTTTGCCCCAACTGGGTGGCGCATTGCGCCAGTGGGTGGCACGTCCAGACAACAACAGCGCCCGTGCGGAAGTGCTGCGCAACCTGCACACGCTCAAGGGCAGCGCCCGCCTGGCAGGCGCCTTGCGACTGGGTGAAATGGCCCACCGCATGGAGACCGACGCCGAGCGCATGGGCTCGGACGTGAAGCGAAGCGCAGATCTGGAACCCCTCGAAGCGGCTTTCGATGCCATCACCGCCCGCTTTGATGTGCTGCGGCATGCCGAGCATCCGTCAGAAGATCTGACCCCGCTGGCCGAGATCGTGGTTCCGGCTGATATTGCGCTGGTGGCGCCGGAAGACGCCGCCCCCGAGGCCGAAGCCGAGGATCAGACCGCAACGCCAGCAAGCCCGGTAGCAGAGAGCCTGTCCAATCTCACGCTGCCCCGCATTCCCATGGTGGCCCAGGCCCGCGCCGGAGCTGCCGTGCGCGTGCGCCCTGAGCTCCTGGACCGTCTGGTCAACCAGGCGGGTGAGGTCATCATCACGCGTTCGCGCATGGAATCCGAACTGGTGACCTTGCGAGGATCGCTGAAGGACCTCACAGGCAACCTGGATCGTCTTCGCATGCAACTGCGTGACATCGAGCTTCAGGCCGAGACCCAGATGCAGTCGCGACTGGCACAGGCTCGCGATGCCGATCAGTCGTTCGACCCGCTGGAGTTCGACCGCTTCACCCGTGTGCAGGAGCTCACCCGCATGATGGCCGAGTCGGTCAACGACGTGGCCACAGTGCAGCGCAACCTGCAGCGTGCGGTGGAAGCAACCGAAGACGGCCTGGTGGCCCAGGCGCGCCAGACCCGGGAGCTTCAGCGCGACCTGCTGCGCACGCGCATGGTGGAGTTTGAAGGCATTTCCGAGCGGCTGTACCGTGTCGTGCGTCAGGCCTCGAAAGAAACACACAAGCAGGTGCGTCTCGACATCACCGGCGGCAACATCGAAATGGACCGGGGTGTGCTGGACCGGATGACCGCCGCTTTTGAACACCTGCTGCGAAACAGCGTGGTGCACGGCATCGAGTCGCCCGATGAGCGGGCCGCTGCAGGCAAACCGCACGAAGGTCGTATCGAGATTCGCCTTGCCCAGGAACTCAACGACGTATCGGTGGTGTTCAGCGACGACGGCGCCGGCCTGAATCTGGACCGCTTGCGCGAAAAGGCACTGGCTCAAGGGATTGTGCAGCCCGGAGTCGACATCCCCGATGCAGAAGCTGCCCAACTGGTGTTCGAGGCAGGCCTGAGCACGGCACAGGAAGTTTCCGAGCTGGCCGGGCGCGGCATTGGCATGGACGTGGTGCGCGCCGACGTGGTGGCGCTGGGTGGTCGCATTGAGACCAGCAGCGAGCGGGGCCAGGGGGCCAGCTTCAAACTGGTGTTGCCACTCACCACCGCTGTGACGCAGGTGGTGATGGTTCGGGCGGGGGCACTCACACTGGGTGTGCCGTCCAACATTGTGGAACTGGTGCGCCGTGTCAGTGCAGACGAACTGGCCAAGGCGTACGAGACGGGCACCCTGCACGCGGGTGCGGAAGACATTCCTTTCTACTGGGCCGGTGCCCTGCTGCAGTCTTCGCCGCGATCGGTTGAAACCGCCCGCACGCTGCCTGTGGTGATCTTCCGAAGCGCCGCCCAGCGCGTCGCCATGCACGTGGACGCGGTCCTGGGTAACCAGGAAGTCGTGGTGAAGAACCTGGGTTCGCAGTTGTCGCGTCTGCCAGGTCTGGCGGGCATGTCCATTCTGGCCTCGGGCGCCGTGGCATTGATCTACAACCCGGTGGCCCTGGCGACCGTGTATGGTGCACAGGTGCATGAATGGGTGGCAGCCCAGGCCCACACGCCCCAGCCTGCTCAGGGTGAAACCATTTCCGCCGCCGATCTGGCCACCAATGCGGTGCCGCTGATTCTGGTGGTGGACGATTCGATTACCGTGCGTCGCGTCACGCAGCGTCTGCTGCAGCGCGAAGGTTACCGGGTGTCACTGGCGGCAGACGGCCTGCAGGCGCTGGAGCGCCTGCAGCAGGAGCGGCCGACGGTGGTGCTGTCCGACATTGAAATGCCGCGCATGGATGGCTTTGACCTGGTGCGCAACATTCGGGGTGACGCCCGCCTGGCGGGTCTGCCGGTGATCATGATCACCTCGCGCATCGCAGAAAAGCACCGCGAGCACGCCCGGGAACTGGGTGTGGACCACTACCTCGGAAAGCCTTATGCCGAAGACGAGCTGCTGGCCCTGATTGGTCACTACGCGCAACTGGCGGCGGAACAGGCGTAGACAAGCTCACCCCCGCCGAGCTACGCGCGACCCCCTCAAGGGGGCGATACCAGAGGCCCGGCAAAGCCGGTTCCTCGGTATCTCTGGACTAAGGCACTTCGCGCCGGCGAGGGGTTGGTGCACCTCCGCTGCGCTTTGCGCGACCCCCTCAAGGGGGCGATACCAGTGGCCCGGCAGAGCCGGTTCCACGGTACTCTGGACTGAGGCACTTCGCGCCTGACGGGCTGGTGGTTTACGCCCGTCAGGGCGATGCCCTCAAATCTTCTTCGGGTTCTTGACCACGGCGTACCGCCGTAACGTCGCTTCCCTGGCTTCCGCGTGGTCCACGATGGGCAATGGGTAGTTCTCGCCCAGCACCAGGCCCGCCGCTGCTTTCTCGATCTCGTTGGCCTTCCAGGGAGCATGAACCGCCGCGTCAGGCAGGCCGGCGAGCTGCGGCAGGTAGCGCCGGATGAACTTGCCGCCGGGATCGAACTTCTCACTTTGCGTGATGGGGTTGAAGATGCGGAAGTAGGGTTGTGCGTCGCAACCGCTGGAACTGGCCCACTGCCAGCCGCCATTGTTGGCGGCGAGGTCGAAGTCGATCAGGTGCTCGGCGAAGTAGCGCTCGCCCCAGCGCCAGTCAATACCAAGATCCTTGACCAGGAAACTGGCCACCACCATGCGCAGGCGGTTGTGCATGTAGCCGGTCTGGTTGATCTGGGCCATAGCGGCATCCACCAGTGGGTAGCCGGTGCGCCCCTCGCACCAGGCCGCAAACAGGGTCTTGGCGTGTTTGCCATGCTCGAACCTGATGTGGTCGTATTCGGGCTTGAAGGCGCCGTGGACCACATGCGGGTGATTGGCCAGTACCTGGTGGTAGAAGTCACGCCAGATCAGTTCAGACAGCCATGTGCTGGCGCCACCGATTCCCTGCAGATGCAACTGGTAGGCAACCGACGCCACCTGCCGGATCGAGAGGGTGCCGAACCGCAGGTGCACACTGAGGTAGCTGGGCCCCTTGATGGCCGGAAAGTTGCGTGCCTCGTCATAGCGGTCAATGCGCTGGACGAAGTCCTCGAACAGATGGTGGGCGCCGCTGCTGCCCGTGGGCATGGGCAACTGCGACAGGTTGCTGGGTTCAAAGCCCAGCGATGCCAGGCTGGGCACTGGGGCGGTCAGATCCGCAGGCACAGGGGCCAGAGACGATCCGTATTTCTCAACGGGGTAGGTTTTCAGGTGATAGGGGGTGAGCTGCTTGAGCCAGGCGTTCTTGTAGGGCGTGAACACCCCAAAGGCATGCCCGGCCTGCGTGAGCACCTCGCGGCGCTCGAAGATCACATGGTCTTTGTGGCTGTGCATCAGGATGCCAGCGTGCGCGAGGCTGCCAAACACCTGTGCATCGCGGCTCAGTGCGTCTGGTTCGTCGTCGTGGTTGGCGAAGACCGCCTGCACCTGCAACTGCTGCGCCAATGCGGGGACATCGGTCTGGGCGCGGGAATGGCGCACGATCAGACCACCACCGCTGACGCCGTGCGTCTCGGCCAGGCTGCGCAAGCGCTCATCCAATTCGACCAGTGATTCCCGAATGAACTCGACGCGCCGGTCGACACGGGCCAGCGGGTCGAGGATGTCGGTGTCAAAAACGAACACACACCAGACTTGTTTGCAGGCTTTGAGCGCGTGGTGCAGGGCCGCGTTGTCGTCCACCCGCAGATCACGTCGGAACCACATCAGGCCTTTGTCGTAAGTGTTCATGGGGGCGTCAGGCGCGGCAACGGCCGAATGGGTGGCGCGGCTTAAAATCCCGCGATGTCTGCTGATTCTGCCCCCACCAACCTGACCAATCATTTTCTGATTGCGATGCCCGCCCTCAGTGACGAGCTATTCGGCCGCAGCGTGGTGTTTCTGTGTGAACACAGTGACAAGGGCGCATTGGGCCTGGTCATCAACAAACCCAGCGACATTCTCCTGCCCCGCCTGTTTGAAAAGATCGACCTGTCCCTGGGCCGGGAAGACCTGTCCGACCAGCCCGTGTTTCAGGGCGGCCCGGTGCAGACCGAACGCGGGTTCGTCCTGCACGATGCGGTTGAAGGCGGTGAAGGCGAGTCCGTGTACGCGTCCACGCTGTCCATTCCCGGCGGGCTGGAAATGACCACGTCCAAGGACGTGCTGGAGGCCATTTCGTCAGGCGCCGGCCCACGCAGGGTGTTTGTGACGCTGGGCTATGCGTCCTGGGGTCAGGGGCAGCTGGAGTCGGAAATCACCGAGAACAGCTGGCTCACTGTGGAGGCCGATCCCGACCTGATTTTTGATGCCCCCGTGGCCGAGCGCTACGAGCGCGCCATGGCCTTGTTGGGCCTGCAACCCTGGATGCTCTCGCCTGATGCGGGGCATTCATGAAGCACCCCCTGCGCCGCTTCGCGTCACCCCCCTCTCTCGCCTTCGGCGGGAGGGGGGCCACACCTGCGGCCCGGCGAAGCCGGTTCCGCGGAGTGTGCGGATTGGCGAGGCATCGTGTCTTTGGCGGGGCGAACAGCGGATGCTGACGGACATCTCCCCGTCTTATCAAACGTTTTTGGCGTTTGACTACGGCCTGAAACGCACCGGCGTGGCCAGCGGCAACCGCATCACCCGCAGCGCCACGCCACAGACCACGATTACCGCCGAGGGTGAATCGCGCTTTGTGCAGATTGCCCAGCGCCTGAAAGAGTGGCAGCCCGATGCCCTGGTGGTGGGGGTGCCCTACCACCCGGACGGCGCGGCGCACGAAAATACCGCCCGTGCTTTGAAGTTTGCGCGCCAGTTGCGCGGGCGCCATGGGCTGCCTGTGTATGAGGTCGACGAGCGCTACTCCACTACCGAGGCGCACAGCCTGGGCGCGAAAGACGCCGATGCCGCTTCGGCCTGCATCATCCTGGAACAGTTTTTGAGGAGCCTGCCTTGACCCACCCGTCGCCCCCAACTGCCGAGCTGGACGCTGAAGCCCTTTACGAAGGGCTGCGCAGCGCGGTGAAACAGTTCCTGGCTGACTCACCCGTACCAATGGTGCTGGTGGGCATCACCTCGGGTGGTGCGTGGTTGGCCGAACGCCTGCAGAAAGACCTGGGGCTGCCTGGCGCAGCCGGCGTGATTTCGTCGGCCATGCACCGGGACGACTTTTCCAAGCGCGGCCTGGCCAGCAGCGCACAGACCAGCCTGCCATTCGAGGTCAATGGCGCCCATGTGCTGCTGATCGATGACGTGCTCTACACCGGCCGCACCCTGCGCGCGGTGATCAACGAGCTGTACGACTACGGTCGCCCGGCCAGCGTCAAGCTGGCGGTGCTGGTGGATCGCGGCGGGCGCGAACTGCCCATTGAGGCCAACGTGTGCGTGACCACGCTGGCCTTGCCTGACGACCAGTTGCTTGAATTGGCGCGCGACGACCAGGGCCGCCTGAGTTTTGTGCTGGAAAACAGGAAGGTCTGAACGTGGCACGCAATCCCCAACTCAACAAGAACGGTGAACTGATCCACCTGCTCTCCACCGAGGGCCTCTCGCGCGACATCCTGACCCAGATCCTCGACACCGCCGGCAACTTCGTGAGTGTGAGCGACCGCGAGGTGAAGAAGGTGCCGCTGCTGCGTGGCAAGAGCGTGTTCAACCTGTTCTTTGAGAACAGCACCCGCACCCGCACCACCTTCGAGATCGCCGCCACGCGACTGAGCGCCGACGTGATCAACCTCGACATCGCGCGCAGCTCCACCGCCAAGGGCGAATCGCTGCTCGACACCATCTCCAACCTCAGCGCCATGGCGGCCGACATCTTCGTCGTGCGCCACAGCGAGTCGGGGGCGCCCTACCTGATTGCCCAGCACGTGGCGCCGCATGTGCATGTGATCAATGCCGGTGACGGGCGCCACGCCCACCCCACGCAGGGCATGCTGGACATGTACACCATCCGCCACTACAAGAAGGACTTCACCCAGCTGTCGGTGGCCATCGTGGGTGACGTGCTGCATTCGCGGGTGGCGCGCTCTGACATCCACGCCCTCACCACACTGGGCTGCCCCGACGTGCGGGTGGTCGGCCCACGCACCCTCGTGCCGAGTGACCTGTCTTACATGGGCGTGCGGGTGTGCCACACGCTGGAAGAGGGCATCAAGGACTGCGACGTGGTGATCACGCTGCGGCTGCAGAACGAGCGCATGAGCGGTGCCTTGCTGCCTTCCAGCCAAGAGTACTTCAAGAGCTTCGGGCTCACACCCGAACGCCTGCACTGGGCCAAGCCAGATGCCATCGTGATGCACCCGGGCCCGATCAACCGCGGCGTGGAGATCGACTCCGCCGTGGTGGACGGCCCACAAAGCGTGATCCTGCCGCAGGTCACCTTCGGTATTGCGGTGCGCATGGCGGTGATGGGCATCGTGGCGGGCAA
>PHCQ01000009.1 GCA_002840835.1 Betaproteobacteria bacterium HGW-Betaproteobacteria-16
CCCGCCGCTGAACGCACAGGCCGCGACCTGCTGTTTGTGGGCCGGCTGGAAGAACGCAAAGGCGTCAACTTTCTGCTGGACGCTGTCGCGCTGTTGAAAGCCCGCTGCTCAGACGTGCGCCTGAAGATCGTGGGCAACGGCCCGCAAAAAGAAGCCCTTGAGCGGCAAACCGCCGCACTTTCACTGGAAGCCGTGGTGACCTTCGCCGGCACCAAAGACGAAGCCGGCGTGGCCGAGGCACTGCGCCATGCCGATCTGCTGGTCGTGCCCAGCCTGTCTGAAGGGCTGCCCGTGGTGATCATGGAGGCATTGGCCAGTGGTGTGCCGGTGGTCGCTTCTGCTGTGGATGGGATTCCGGAACTGGTGCGGGATGGGGAGACGGGGTGGCTGGTGCCGCCTTGTGATCCTAGGAAGCTTGCAAATGGGATTGAGCAGTTGCAGATGGACCCGGGTTTGCGGCAATGCATGGGTGAAGCCGGGCGTCAACTGGTGGCTGCAGACCATGACGCACAGCGCAATGCGGTTACGCTGCTGCAGGGAATTGCGCCGCATGCGCAGATCGGTGACGACTCGCTCTATAGGGCGCCTGGCACAGGTTAAATCTTAGACAGCGTGTGTTTTTCCTCACT
Organism: Betaproteobacteria bacterium HGW-Betaproteobacteria-16; assembly: GCA_002840835.1. Classification (GTDB taxonomy): domain Bacteria; phylum Pseudomonadota; class Gammaproteobacteria; order Burkholderiales; family Burkholderiaceae_C; genus Hydrogenophaga. Next base: position 630 of record PHCQ01000009.1, read on the forward strand.
TGACCACAGAGATGCGCAGTCTGGTGGTTGCTGATCTCCAGTAAAAATGCCCGAGTCACTGGACCGCAAGTATGCTCAAACAACTCATACAAGGGAGTCACGATGCACATCACGTACAAACAACTGTGCAAACGCGATGCAGCGCGCTTGTGCGCCCAGTTGGGGCCGACCACATGAACGCCAAAGCCGCCATCACCTGGGTGAGCGTGGCCAGCGGCGTAGAAGCCGAAGTGCGGCTGCACGACCACCTGTTCAGCGAACCGCAGCCGGACGCGGGCGGCAAGGATTTCCTTGAAGCGCTTAACCCGAACAGCTTGAAGGTGATCACGGCTTATATGGAGCCTCACTGGCTGCTGCGAAGCCGAAGGAGAAGTTCCAGTTCGAGCGGTTCGGGTATGTTGAGGCAGACCGGGTGGACCACGTGCCGGGAACCAAGCCGGTCTTCAGACGGGTAACGGGCTTGAAGGATAGTTGGGCGAAATGAAATAAAAATATTGCATGCCAATCCAAAAACATCAGGCAGAATTATGAGAAAAGCACTAGTAATTGGAATAGATAACTACAATCAACTGCACCCATTGAATGGGTGCATAAACGACGCAAAAAGAATATCAACTCTACTGTCTGACACAAAGAGTGAATTTCTGGTTAAAACACTGATCGATTCTGAAGCAACAAGATCAACTATAAAGAATCAAATCAGATGGTGCTTGGAAGGTGCTGAGTTCTCCATTATTTACTTTGCCGGTCATGGCGTAAAAACACTGGTTTCGACCTTCATAGCCACATTTGATTACACTGACGACGACGAAGGCGTCGATGTCAATTGGATTCAGGCAGCGATATCCAAGATAGCAGAAAAAGGGTCAAGCTGCATAGTGATATTTGACTGTTGCCACAGTGGTGGAGCAGATGTGCGAACTGAAAATAAAATAATTTCGCCCATGCTAGCCGAAGATTTACCTCAAGTAACTGGGGCAGGCCGTGTTCTCTTGGCTGCCTGCACAACCGATCAAACAGCGAAAGAATGCGAAATTGACAACGAGATTCACGGACTGTTTACACACCATCTTTGCGATGCAATATCAGGCTTTGCAGCAAACGCTAATCGATTGGTCACTGTACACGCATCGTATGACTATATAGCCAAAAAGCTCGAGGAATCGGGAAAGCAGATACCGGTATTCAAGGGAGATATGGAAGGACAACTAATAATTGCGAGAGATGTATCTCCCTTAGGAACGTGGCAACAAAGATCCGAGCTCTCACACTTCTCCCCTCTTGAAGCGACAGTTAGAGCGGAAAACCTTCTATCCCAAATCCTCCCTAAGGTAACACCAACCTCACACGCGATTTGGCAGAAAACTGGATATAAAGAGGCATGCCAAGCATTCGAGCCCATAGGTCAATGGTTCAACAGAAGAATTGAGGCTCAACCGGATCTAAAGAACCATAAAGAGTTCAAAGAAAAGTACTCCTCTTGTCAACAGATATTCAAAAGCCTTGGAAACGTAATGCCTGGAATGGAAATTCAACAGGGGTGCGTCGAATTTCAACTCGGCTCTGGGACTTTTGGAACAGTATTTGGAATACGTACATCAGAAACGGCAAGCCGGGTTTGTTTCAAGGTTTATCATGCTCACGATCTCTTTGATCTGCAAAAGGTAGGTCGTTTTAGGAGAGGCTATGCTGCAATGAAGCAGCTAGACCATCCTCAAATTGTAAAAGTAAGAGAACTTTCCGAAATACCTTTAGGGTTTTTCATGGATTACATTGAGGGCGCAAACTCAAGGGAGTTTAATCCCGGGGGCTCACAGGAGCCTGAAATCATCCTGGACCTCTTACTGGAGGTTGCAGAAACTTTACAGCATGCACACACACGTGGAGTCATTCACCGGGATGTAAAGCCAGAAAACATTCTTATTAGAATTTCACCAGAAGGTTTGCCATCAGCATTTCTAACAGACTTCGACCTCTCTTGGTTTTCATCTGCAACACAGGTTACAAAACTAGCAGAGGGATTCGGATCGCATTTCTATGCAGCACCTGAGCAAATAAACAACCCGAACACGCCTGTAGCGCATCGGGCGACAGTGGACACCTATTCGTTCGGGCAATTGTGCTTCTTCTTTGTTACGGGAAGGGATCCTCTTGCCTTCAACCCGGAAGGCAATGCAATCGTATTAAGTCAAGAACTCTCGCGAAAATGGTCTGACGCTACCATCGCGACCGAGTTAGCCAATCTTTACAGAGACTGCACACACCTTTCCCCCGACAAGCGGCTCGCTGACTTTAGAGAGATTTGCGAAAGAATCGCGAAAATGCAGATCATTCTGGAGTCACCCGATGCAGCCTACGATACTGCCACCTTCATTGAACAAGCCAGGTTTACATTAAGCGGAGATGTTTCCACCCAAAACGACTCTAACATTACCTGTACCTTTAGGTCTCGTTCAGGCAGAACTGAAGTCTCGATTAGAACCATCAAGGATGCACCGACCTCCATGGGGATTGAAGTCACCTTTCGGCCAGATGACTTGTTTATGGAGGGAAGAACATCCCAAGAGGCAAGAATCAAGATCAATTCTCGAATCGACTACGCACTTCAAGAATACGCACGGAAATTCGACACTATTAGATCTGGCGCTAAATCGGGAGCATTTGAAACATCAGTGAAAATTGACCATCTCAAAAAGGAGCGCAGTGGGGTTATCATTGCTCGTGAAATAATTTCAAAGGTGCTAGATCAAATTGAGAATGTCTAAAATGCCGTTGAAAAATTGCTCATCAAACGTACAGCCACTGCTGATTTCGAAGATGCGAGCCACCACCCAGATGCGTCTGTGAAGCGATTTCGAAGGTCTTTTCGGCCTATTTGGAACAATGGGGTCAGGTATTGCCTTGTGCCCCTCAAGGGCTACAACCGGGCAGTTGTGATTTGACTTATTGTTCTTTGATGGGAGCCCACGATGTTGTCGCCGCACAATGCGCTGCTGCTACGGGTTGAGCTGAAGGACTTCAAGCCGGCGATTTACCGGGAAGTCTTGGTGGACCCGAACATCACCCTGCGTGCCTTGCACGCGGTGATTCAGGCAGCCATGGGTTGGGAGAACGTGCATTTGTATGCTTTCGCCCAGCCGCTTCGCTCGACGGAACCGTTCTGGAAGATTCCGAACGAGCGGAAGTGGCAGAAGCCAAGCCCCGACGAGTGGGGCGAGCCAATGGGCAACGATGCCAAGGTCAAGCTCTCTCAATTGTTGACCGCGCCCAAACAGCGCCTGCTGTACCTCTACGACTTTGGTGACGAGTGGGTGCACACCATCACGCTCATGGCTTTCAGCAACGCTGACGTTCCACTGCCCCATTTGCTCAAGGCACAGAATGGCTGCCCGCCAGAAGACTGCGGCGGCCCGCCCGGTGCTGAGTACTGGTCACACGCCTGGTACGACGACGCGCATGAAGACCATGAAACGGCGCGCGACATGTTTGGAGACCACGAGCCGGGCTCGCTGGACTTTGCAGCGCTGCAAGAGGCGGTCGCCAAACTGAAGAAGCCTGCCCCTCGCGCAAAGTAAGGCAGCAGGCAGCGGCAAGACTTCTTCGCATTGAGTTCCCCGGCGCCGTCTATCACGTGACCTCACGTGGCGACCTCCGGGAGCCGATCTTCGAAGACGACATTGACCGCCTGGCCTTGCTGGACGTGCTGGGCTCAGGCCTGGAACGGTTTGATGCCTGCGCACTGGCCTGGTGCCTGATGGGCAACCACTACCACTTCGTTTTGCAGACACGGCTGCCCAATCTGTTTCTACTGATGCGGTATGTGACTTCAGAACTTGTTTAGGCTGTCGGCGAGTTTGTCGCATTGCTCCAGCGTGCCTGGCTTGCCCTCGACGATGCCCACAAGCTTCACCAGATTGCTGCGCACCAGGCCGGTCTGCCGTGCCTCCTCGTCCATAAAGGGGTGCTTGTCGACGCTCATCACTGAAAGCATCGCCCGAGTACCCAGCTTCAACTCAGCGGCATGCGAACCACCCCAGCCATGCAGCTGGTCGGCATAGACGGGCTTGCTGTCATGGTGCTGGCGTTCGCATGCGTGCAGGGTGCTTCCCAGTACCTTGCGCATGGCATAGAACCGCAAGCCGGTTCGAATCTCAGGCGTCATTTCCGCTGCCTTTGATGCGGCTGCGGCCGACGCTGTGGGCCGGGGTCTTTTGCCCAGGTTTTCGATGGAAGCCATGAGCGACGCTGCGTCCTTGGCTCGCCCGCCGCCGCTTCCTTTGTATGCACCGCCCTCGTAAATCTGGTGGTCAGGCACGCCCGTCACCTTCACCGGCGGGGCAAGCGCTGGCATTTCTTTCCAGCGTGGCCACTGCACACGCGCATATTTCCAGCCATCTTTGCCGGACTGAGCCACGCCCTGAGTGAACAGCTCGTCGGCCCCAATACAAAAACCGCAACGCTGGTCTGGTGAAGTGAACTGAATCACCACCTTGGGGTGTTGCCGCACAAACGCAGCCACCTCGGAAGGCTGCAGCTCGGTGACGGTACGTTCGGCCATGGCCAGAGTTGATGCGGCCATGCCGGCCATGAGCAAGATCGAGCTCACAAACGCGCGGATCAGCTGTGGTGAGCGAAGACGCGTTGCGGCCATGCGTCGGTTGAATGGACGGTTCATTTTTATCTCCCTGAGGTTGATGTGGTGCGCGCCCAAGCCCGATGGGTTGGGGATGCTCACCACGCGAAAACGCAGACTTTAATGCAGCTTGCGCTCTTATCAGAATTCACCGGCACGCCTTCGATCGCTTCGCCAAGTACCTTAGTTAAAGGTCCCCACTTCGATGGCGCCATCTTCAGTTACCTTAGGCCGATGGGCCGAATTCACCGTTACCAGCCGAATTAAGGATTGCCAGATCACTTTTGTGTTGATCGATCTTCCAGAGTCCTCATTAAGAATCTAAGAAACGAATGTGCATCATAAATTCGATCGTCATGCCCTGATACATCAACTTTTAGATTACGGCCATCCTTCATAAATAACATCACCCCATCCAACAACACGTCATCATTGATCATGCATGTGGCCCTTTCAATCTCTGAGTATTGAATATTTTTTTTGCATTTATCCAAAAAAATACCATCCTCCGACACCAATATTCGCTCATCTAGATTTTCATAAACGGCAAAGTATGGAGGTGGCACCGAATAATTTTCGTCACTCAACCTGGCTCTCTTGACCCTCTTCATTGCCCGAATAAATCTACTTTTTGCATTTATCATCTATGACCTAGCGCGGTATTTGGTTCACCAGAATTGGTCGCACAAACTGGTCTGCATAGCCGTTTACTCCCTGTTGATGTGTAAACCCAAACCTAGGCAATGTTGCGTAAAACCCTTCGTTAGCAATAGTTGCTTGAATCCTCAATTCTTGCGCCCCAGCATGCGTTGCCTTATCGATCAACTTATTCAAGACCTCTCGTCCATTCTTTATGCTGCCTTCAATGTAATCGACATTCATCAATACTGTCTTGCCATCGTAGGCAATGCTTCCCTTGCATGCAGTGAGTGCACCCTCTAAACCGAGATCTGCTGCAGTCAACGCACGAGGAAGAGCTGTTAAACCAGGCCACGATGTTGATAGTGTGCCATTCACTCCCCCAAGATCAGCCATCGCAACGGCAGCCGTTGGCCCGTATCTCTGATTCAACAAAAGAAGCTGGAGAAAGAAGCCTCGCAATGGGTTTAATCCCTCTGGATCCGTATAGCTCAACGGATTCCCACCCACATAGGCAAACCGATTCCACCCACCCTCAAGACCAATCGGATCAGCACTGACATACCGCCCCGAAGCCGGATGATAGAACCGGTGCCAGTTGTAGAACAGCCCGTTGCCATCGTCCACCTGGCCCGGGTAGCGCAGGTTGTAGGGCACGGCGGCCAATGAACCCGTGGCCAGGGGCTGAGCCTGGGTTTCGCCGTAGCCGCTGTAGGCCCACTGCCAGCGCACGCGCTGAGCGCTGTCTGTCAATCGCCGGGGCGTGTTCAGGTGGTCGCTGTGCACAGCGTAGTGCTGGCCGTTGATGACGGCGGCCACCGGCATGAGGCCGCTGGCGGTGGGCAGGTAGATGTGCTCGGTGCTTTGCACCGTGCTGGCGGTGCTGGACTGGCGGTATTCGCCCAGCACGTTGTGACCGGCGGTGCCGTAGACGTAGATGGTCTGGCCCGATGGCTCGTCCTTGACCACCCGCTGGTGCTGGCCGTTGTACCAGTGGCGCGTGGCGCCGACTTCGCTGCTGGCGCAGGCGCTGTCGCTGCGGCTGGCACAGGCCTTGATCTGGTGCAGGCGCCCACCTGCGTCGTAGCGCAGGGACTGGCCGGTCTGCCAGGTGATTTCGCCGGCGGCGTTGCTCACCACTGGCTGGCTTCGGGCCTGCCGCAGGCGGTTGCTCTTGGCATCTGGAAGCAGCCCCGGGTCCTTTCGATTGCCGTTGGCATCGTAGGCGTAGGTTTGCCGTGACTGCAGGGCAGGCACGCTGCCCCTGCCTCGCAGTTGCAGCAGGCGCCCTGAGGCGTTGTAGCTCACGCTGTAGGGCACGTTCTCTGCCACCCAGCCGCCGGACCCGTTGCTGCGCTGCAGGGTTTGGCCGAAGCTGGCGAGCTGGCCCAAGTTGTTCCAGCTGTAGGTGCCGGTTTCGCTGCTGATCAGCTGGCCTGCCGGGTTGTAGCTGCGTGAAGCGAGCAAGCTGGCGCTGGCGTGGGCGAAGCGCCAGGTCCAGGACAGGGGCTGTCCAAGGGCGTTGTAGGTGATGCCCTGCAACAGGGGTTGGCCATTCCAGCGCATGTCGGTGAGCACGCCCGTGCTGTCGTACTGGTAGGACAGCACGGCGCCGCTGGGGTAAGTGACGCTGGCCAGTTCGCCAGCGCCAGCGCCGCTGGGCACGTGGCTGAAGTTGACGTTGCGGGTCTGGCTGTGGTCGGCGATGGCGGACGATATGTTTTGTCCCTGCTGTCTCAGCCGCCCGAAGGCGTCCCACTGGAAGCGGGTGGTGGTGCGCTCGGCCTCGCCCTCGCCCTCGCCCTCGCCCTCGCGGGTGATCATTTCGCACAGACGACCCAGGCTGGCGCTGGGGTGGCCGGTGGCGTTGCAGGCGTTACCTGTGAGGTCGTAGCGCAGTTCGGTGATCAGGGTCGGTTTGCCACTGGCGCTTTGCGTGATGCGGGTGGGGCGGCCAAGGGGGTCGCGTGCAATCTGGGTGGCGCGTCCCAGGGCATCGACCACGCTTTGGGGCAGGCCCAACGCGTCGAAGGTGTTCTGGGTACTGCCCACGTCGGGCGATTGCTCACTGGCTGCTTGGCCTTTGGCATCGCGGATGTAGGTGGTGCTTACGCCCTTGAAGTCGCTGACCGAACTGACGGCGTTGCCCCGGTCATAGCCCAGGCGGGCCACCTTGCCCAAGGCGTTGGTCACGCTGGTGATGCGGGCCATTGCGTCGCGGCTGAGAGCGGTGCGCTGGCCTGCGGCGTTGATGCCCTGGCGCAGGCGACCGTTGGCATCGTAGGCGTAGTCGCTGCGCTGATCGCTGCCCAGCACCTCACGGCTCAAGCGGTTGATCTGGTTGACTTCGCGCGCCACTTGCAGGGCGATGCCGTCGCCGCGGTTCAGCACGGTTTCCTGGACGCGGTTGCCCAGTGCATCAAGGGTGAATCTGGCGCTGTGGCGCCGGTTGTCGCTCCAGCCGATCAGGCGCTGGGCATTGTCGTAGCTGTAGCTGACGACGTGCCCGCTGGGTTGCGTGATCCGGGCCACTTGGCCGCTGGGTGTGTAGGCGTAGCTCGTCTCCAGCGCGGGGCCTCCCGGTTCGCCCAGTGCACTGCTGCGCACCAGCCAGCCGCGCTCGTTGTAGCTCAGCGTCCGCACCAGGCCGGTGGGCTCGGTGATGCGGGTGGGGCGACCTGCAGCGTCGTGGCTCAGGCGGGTGACGTGCCCAAGCGGGTTGGTGATGGTGGCGGGCAGGCCGGCCGCGTCATAGGTGTAGTGGGTGACAGCTCCGTTAGGTGCTGTGACGGCGGAGACCAGTCTTTGGTCGGTGTAGGCGTAGCGGGTGATTTCCTGTGTGCCGTTTGCAGCACCTGCGGTATGCGTCACTGTCTGCACAGTCAGTCGGCCAAGGGAGTCGTAGGTGTAGTTGGTGCGCTTGAGCGGCTCCTGGATCACTGTGGGCTTGCGGAAAGCGCTGTGCCAGGTGATGGTGGTGGCTTGTTCTTCGGGTGAGTTGGCCGCCCGCGTGACCCGGGTCATGCGAAGTCTGTCGTCCCAGGCGTAGCGGGTGGTGTTGCCCAGGAAGTCGGTTTCGGTGTCCAGCAAACCCTGGGCAGTTTGGGTGCGGCTAGCGATGGGCGTTTCACCCTGGCAGCCGGGCAACTGGCTGCCGGATACGACATCGGTCTTGCCATTGGTCTGTGCATAGCCGAACTGGCGCACGGTGCCCAGGGGATCGGTGATGCTGGCGGTGGTGTTGAGTGGGCCTGTGGTGTTGCCATAGCTCACCTGATACCGGTCTACATTTCCGGGGCGCACCGTTGCTGTGGCGCGGCCCTGAGCGTCGTAGCTGATGCTGTGGCGGCGCTGACCGCGCTCGTCGACCTCAGCGGTGATGTGGTCGGGCCATTGCGCGTTTTCATAAAGGTACGAGGTGGCCGCTGGTACCACCCCTGGATAGACCACCTGCTGCAGGCGGGATTGCGCATCCCACAAGTAGCGCAGTGCGTGCCCATCGGGGCCCTGGAGTTGTGCGAGCAGCCCGTTGGGGTGGTACGCAAGGCGCAGCGTGCGGCCGAAGTGGTTTTGTATCTGGGTGAGCCGCCCTTGGGCGTTGTAGGTGTAGGTGTATGACCAGCCGTTTTCCAGCCGATGAAGGAGCAGGCGACCGGTGCCTGTGCCCACAGGCCGCGCAAATTCCCATTGGGTGCCGTTTTGGGGATCGGTGTAGCGCAGGGCGGGAATGCTGCCCGTTGCGGCGAAGGCCTGCAGGTTGGCGATGTGCGTCGGGCTGATCCAGGTGCCGCTCGCGCTTGTGCGTTTGAACACCACCTGCGATCCATCGCCGTGTTGAAGGATCAAGGTGTTGCCTTGTCCATCGGTGGGGTCCAGGCGCAGGTTGGCCCCGTGACTGTGGCCCCACATGGCGCCCATGGCCGACTGCGGCGGTAGTTGCCACCGGGTTCGATAGTGCAGGCTGAGACTCAGGGGGTGGGGGGCGTGATCGACGATGTCTTCGCGCACGAACACCTTTTCGCCGGTGGCGGGCAAAATGGGGTTGGGCGTGCGCATGCCCGCCTGGGCTGCGCACTGCTGCGCGGGTATGGCAGGCGGCGTGTGGCCCACCGCAGCGAAACCGCCCACGCACACATAGGTGGTACTGAGCCCGCTCCTGCGCGTTTCCAGCCTACCGCCCCTGGGGCAGTGGCGAGTAAAGGCACCAACTGCTGTGTAACCGTTGACCACAGCGAGGGAGCCACCAGAATTCCACTCGCCATCTCGCCAGGAGCCATCAGGCCGCCGCACCTGCTCATCGTATTGGTAACGATAAAGCATGCCGTTGGCGGTTGCGTTGTTGTACAAGCGTACATTGACCATGCGCCACTGTGGGCTGAGGGTGCGCATGTATGCGCGGCAGTCATCCAGCGCTTTTTGAGGCGTGTCGGCAAAGGGCCGGTTCGTCGAACATCTCGATGCAGGGCTTGTGCGAAAGTTGACGGTGGCCAGGTATTCACCAGGGGCCAATGTGGCGGCTGCCGCTCGCGCGGACGATGTCTCCGTAGAGGCAGTGGCCACTGGGGAGGAGTTGGGCGCTGTGACGCTACCTGGCGATCCCGACCTTGAGACCACGCTCGAACGTGCTGACTGTTGCGGCGCCGAGCGAGCTCCAGCACGTGAGACGGCAGCGGATGTGAACCATCGTCCCGTTTCGAAATGGCTCATCCATTCGCTGGCGACGATACCTGCAGGCAGCTCGACCTCGACGAGGGTGCGTGTTCCGTCTGACCGTTTTTCCACCAGAAGCAAGCCGCTTTTTTCCAGCTCTGCTTCCAGCTCCCATTCAGACAGGCCCTGCGCCTCTTCACTGAGCACCAGCTCTGCGCGAGCGTGCTCTGCTTCACTCCCCCCGCCTTCATCGGCTGTTTCGCCACCGCCGCAGCTGACAAGCGCCAAAAAAACGATCGCCGCGCACAGACGGCGTAAGAAATAAATCTTACGAATCAACATTCCCCCATCCCTGAAAAATTTTTTGACTAATGTAGCTTATAAATTTTCAACCTATTCGTTGTTTATCATTATTTTTTGGAAACCAAAGAGGCCGAAAGAAGGACATTCAGATACCCGGCCCATGTCAGACCATGGGGCGTGGGTTCAAGCGGCTTGGATCATTGGCACGGACTCTTCGGCCGACGTCGCTCTGCTATACAGACGTCTGCAACAACCCTGGTGCTGCAGAGCGCGGCCAGCGAGCCTTGAATTCAGATGATGCTTGCGCTTCCCGCCATTCACATCGAACATTCTTCAACAACAAATCCGCATGTTCGCCTCCCTGCAACCCCTGCTCTACATACAGATCTCGCCAGAGCGCGTGGTCATTCGCAACCTGCGCACCAACACCACGCTCAGCGAAGTGGCAGAAATCGCGCTGACCCAGCAAGGCGGCAAGCCGCGTGTGCTGGCGGTGGGTGCGCAGGCAGGCATGGCCGCGGCGGCCGAGCCGGATGCGCGCCTGATCAGGCCGTTTGCACACCCGCGCACGCTGGTGTCTGATTTTTTGTCGGCCGAGCTGTTGCTGCAGGCCATGGTGAAGCAGTCGGTGGGCAAGGGGTTTCTGGCCGTTTCGCCAGCGGCGGTGATGCACCCCATGGGGTCGCCGGAGGGTGGATTCACCGCGGTGGAGTTGCGCGCATTTCGCGAGTTGGCGCTGGGTGCCGGCGCGTTTCGTGTGCAGGTGTGGACCGGCCGCCCGTTGACCGACGATGAACTGCGCTCGCGCCGATTCCCTTCTGATGGTGGGCAGTTGGCGGACGGCTGAGGCGCAGGGTTGGGTTGGGTTGGGTTGGGCTGGGCTGGGCTGGGCTGGGCTGGGCTGGGCTGGGCTGGGCTGAGCTGAGCTGAGCTGGGCTGGGCTGGGTTGTGGCGTGACGATGCGGAAATGCGCCAGCCCACTGCCCGCGCGTAGAACCCCAAAAAAACCCAAAAAAGGGTATGGTCAACCCCAATATGGGTACGATAAATACAGGGTCTCACTCGGTCATCGCCGACGCACTCTTCTCCAAGGTGCGTCAACGCGTGCTGGGCGTCCTGTTCGGCACACCCGACCGCAGTTTCTACACGAACGAGGTGATCGGGCTGGTGCAGTCGGGGGCGGGCGCGGTGCAGCGCGAACTGGCCGATCTGGCTACGGCGGGCCTGCTCACGGTGCGCAAGCAAGGCAACCAGAAGCACTTTCAGGCCAATGCGGCGTCGCCGGTGTTTGCCGAGTTGCGCGGGTTGGTGCTCAAAACGATGGGGCTGGCAGACGTGCTGCGTGCCGCCCTGGCACCGCTGGCGCCGCAGATCGAGCAGGCCTTTGTGTTTGGCTCCATCGCCAAACAGCAAGACACGGCAGCCAGCGACGTGGACTTGCTGGTGGTGAGCGACACGCTGGGCTATGGCGAGGTATTCGCAGCGCTGGAAAGCGCCAGCCAGACACTGGGGCGCACCGTCAACCCGGCGCTCTACACCGCGAAGGATTTCCACGCCCGCCTGCAGGGCGACAATGCGTTCATCAACCGCGTGATGCAACAGCCAAAAATATGGCTGATCGGCCAGGAGGAATCACTGCCACAGGGGCCCGACCAACCCGCTTGAAAAACTGGGCCGCCCCCGCAGCCCGCTCAAACAAGCGATGCCATGAGCGATTAGGGGACAATCCCCGTTTGCACCCAGGCCACTCACCATGCCGCTGCTCCCCGCTACTGAGTGCGCTGAAACGCCCAGCCTGCCCTCCACCCACCCGTTAATCCATTGGACCACGCCCGACGGCGTGACCGTTTCCGCGCGCTGGCGCTCCGAACGTGGTGCGCCGGCACCGCAGCGGGTGGTGCTGGCCGACGACACCACCACCGCTGACGCCGCCTACCGGCTGGCCTGCGCCGGCACTGCCCTGCTCTGGCAGGGCGACTTTTTTAACGCCCGCCAACTGCTGCAGGCAATGGCCCGCCGCTGCGACGCCACGCCGGCCCGCAAGAAACGCAAGGCCGCCCAACCGGCGAGTGAAGACAACGCCAGCCCAGCCAGCGCAGAGGCCTTTCACAAGCACCGCCAGGCACAGGCCCAGCGCGCCCGTATTCTGGGCATGGTGCTGCTGCGCTTTGAACCCGACCACACGCTGAACCTGCGCCGGGCACCCGATGTGCAGCAGGCCTGCACCCATGCCTGGGGCGCCCCCGTGCCGGGCGACTTGGATTCGGTGGCTTCTTTGCGCGAACTGCTGGGCTTCACAAGTGCCGAGGAGTGGCGCCGCGTGGGCGTCGAAATTCCCGCGCTGGGCGTACCGCCCCATAACCGCGTGTTTCCGCACTACGGCGTGTTTTCGCCGGCGCGGGGCGAGTACATCGACCTAGTGGCACAGGCCCCTCTGCCGTTGGCGCCGCCAGGTCAGGCCGGTGCAGGCGCCCAGCCGGTGTTTGACATTGGCACCGGCACGGGCGTGTTGTCTGCCGTGCTGGCGCGACGTGGCGCGGGGCCCATCACCGCCACCGACCTGGACCCACGAGCCCTGGCCTGCGCACGGGAAAACCTGGCGCAACTGGGCGTGAGCGAGCGTGTGACCTTGCTGCAAACCGATTTGTTTCCACCTGGCAAGGCACGGCTGGTGGTGTGCAACCCGCCCTGGCTACCGGCCCGTGCCAGTTCCCCGGTGGAACGCGCGGTGTACGACGAGGGCAGCCGCATGCTGCAGGGCTATTTGAATGGTCTGGCCGAGCACCTGTTGCCCGGGGGCGAAGGCTGGCTCATCTTGTCTGACCTGGCCGAACACCTGGGCCTGCGCAGCCGCGCCGATCTGACGGGCTGGATCGCGCAAGCCGGCCTGCAGGTGCTGGGCCGGCTGGACGCCAAACCCCGCCACAGCAAGGCAAGCAACGCCAACGACCCGTTGCACAGCGCGCGATCGGCCGAGGTGACCTCACTGTGGCGCCTGGGCTTGGCTGTGCCTTGAGCCTGGCGCAGCTGCAGGCGACTGGCCCAGGAACAGCTGCGCGGCCCTCACGGAAGATGGCTGCTCCTTTATCGGGTCGCCAAGCCGAACTCATCAGCAGCCGCCTGGCCGGGAGCACATAGCTCCCACCTTTTCACACGTCGCGAACAATCGGCAAGGGTGCGGCGCCGCGCACCCATCCCGCATTCAATGCAGCGTGTTCGCCATGATCTGGTGCACCTCCTGCCCCAGACCTTTCGACGGAATGACCACCATCTGCTTGCCGCCAAACTCAGCCGAGTAGCGCGGCGAATCGCTGGCATGCTGATAGGCTTGGCCGAGCTGGACGATCAACTCCCCCACCTGGACCGCCGACAGATGGTGTTCCTTGGCCATGTCCTTGAGGCTGGTGACCTTGCCGTCATGAATCCAGGCAATGCCAAAGGCTTCGGGTGGCTTGCCGAGGAACACAAAGGCCTCATGCTCTGCCGGCACCACCTCCAGGTGGTCAGACACCTTGTGCGCCAGCTCCTCCAGCGGCGCTTTGACTTCATCGAGTTTGACCAGCGCGTCGTTGCCAGCCGGCAGCGGTGGGTACTTGACCTTGCTGCCAAAAAATTTGTCCAGTAGTCCCATGTTGTTCTCCTTTCAGGTTTAAAGAAAGAGAGCCTGACAACTGCTCATGAGCGCGGGGCTCGGGGGAAGTGAGGGGGGAAGATGTCGCCAGACGCTTTCACCATAGACCATCAGAGAGATTTTTTCAAATCGGATCGATGAAACGACTGCCTGCCCGGTTTGGCCTTGAGCGGGCCGGCCGAGGGCAAACCTCTCGTCAGTACCCGGTGCATGCTGCCATAAACTCGCGGTGAACCGCCGCTGCCGGGCGGTCAATATTTGCACCAATGATGAGTTCCAAGCAGACCATTCTTGACCGCGAGTTGTTCGCCGAAGCATTGCGCAGCATGGGAGAGGAAGACCTGCTCTACCTCAACAGGATGGTTGTCGAACGCCTGACCCTGCTGGCTCAGGCCAAGAGCACGGTCGAGCTGGCCCAATTTGCCGAAGGTGACCGTGTGCACTTCACTCCCTCTGATGGTCGGGTCAGACACGGTGTCGTGCTGCGCCTGAACAGGAAGACCGCCAGTGTGCGCACCGACGATGGACAGGGCTGGAAGGTCTCACCGGCCTTGCTGAGCAAGGCGACTTCGCGCTGATCAAGTGAACGGGCGCAGAAATTGGGGCGAGCAACCCCGGAAGAAAATGTTTCTCAAATTTGACAAAATACCATTTTTGATCAGAATGAGAAACATATGCCAGCCAAACCTCCTCCCACACCAGACAAAAGCGCAGCCCAACTAAAGTCGCTGGGCAAACAGCTCCGCGAGCGCCGCAAGGCATTGCAGGTGAGCAGCACAGCGGCTGCGGAGGCGGCGGGTATGTCGCGGGTGACGCTGCACCGGATTGAGAAGGGCGAGCCTTCTGTGGCGGCAGGCGCATGGGCCAATGCCATGGAGGTACTGGGCATGACACTGCTGGCCCGAAATACTGAGGACGGCGCTGTCACTGGCGGGCACACGAGATCGGAAGATCTGGCCGAATGGATACCGGTGCGCGTGCGCCTTGCAGACTATCCGCAGTTGAAAGCCCTGGCCTGGCAGGTGCACGGCACCGATACGCTCTCACCGCTGGAAGCTTTGGGCATCTACGAACGCAATGCACGACACCTGGACGCCGCCGCCATGTCGCCTGCCGAGCAAGCGCTGCTGCAGGCCTTGCGCACCGGTCTGGGCAGTGGCCCGGCGGCAATGGTCAATCCCGATGTTTGAGCGCCTGCATCACCAGCGCATTGCGCACGTGCTGGCCGCACTGGACGGCGATGTGCTTCGTCAGCACAGCTGCTTCTTCGGTGGCGGCACCTGCATTGCCCTGCGATACGGCGAGTACCGCGAATCAGTGGACATCGATTTTCTGGTATCTGACCCCGCCGGCTACCGGGATCTGCGCCAGTTGCTCACGGGTGCGGCAGGCATCAATGCTTTGGTTCGACCAGGTGCTCAACCATTGTTGATGTTGCGCGAGGTACGTGCCGATCAATATGGCCTGCGCACGGTTGTGCAGATGGATGGCCAAGGCATCAAGTTCGAGATTGTTCGCGAAGCGCGCATTGACTTGGAAACACCAACCAAGGCAGACGACATTTGCGGCATTGGCACGCTCACGCCAATCGATCTGGCGGCATCCAAACTGCTCGCCAACTCAGACCGACAAGCGGACGATGGCGTGTTCAGCCGCGACGTGATCGACCTGGCGATGATGGGTCTGCGATTGCCTCTGCTGCGCGATGCACTGGCCAAGGCCGAAAAGGCCTACGGCCCCTCCGTGAAGCGCGATCTGGCCAAGGCCATCAACCGCCTGCAAGAACGGCACGGCTGGCTGGAACGATGCATGCAGGCCATGGCCATGACAATGCCGAAGGCGGTGCTCTGGCAAAAAATTCGTGCGCTGCGAAGGTTGTTGAAACCGGTTTGAGTTCTTCAGGGCCGGATAGCCATGGCAAGCGGTGGCGAGAACCACCAAATGTCAAGCCGCCAACCGCTGCCCAAAACGCCCTTCCCCACCCATGCCAATGATCAGCCGCTGCGTGGCCCGCGTGGCGCCCACGTAGAACAGCTTGGCTTCTTCGCGCTCGTCTTCGCCGGGGGCGGGCATGTGGCCCGCACCCACCAGCGCCACCACCGGAAACTCCAGCCCCTTGCTGGCGTGCATGGTCAACACCTTGATGGTGTCGCTCGCCAGGTCAAAACCGCTGCTGCCTGAGCCTTTGCGCACCCGGTGCGGCAGGCCGTGGTGGTTGAGCACGTCTGAGCACAGGTCCATTTCGTTGTGGTGCCGGCAGATGATGGCCATGTCGCCCCAGGTGTGGCCTTCTTTGTGCGCGGCACCCAGCAGTTCGGCCACCTGCGTGGCTTCGGCCCGCAGGGTAGGCAGGCGGATGATGACGGGCGGTTCGCCATCGCGCCCGCAGCTCACGGGTTTGAGCATGGGGATGCCGTCTTCGTCCTGGTCTGCGGCGGTCAATAGATCAGCTGCCACCAGACTCGCAACCTGCAAAATCTGCCGCGTGTTGCGGTAGTTGATTTTGAGGATGGTGGTGCGCCCCTGTGCCTGAATGCCCAGGCTCTTGAAGCTGAACGGCTTGCTGCCTTCGCGCTTGCGGCTGCGCTCGTAGATGCTCTGCGCGTCGTCGTACAGCACGAGCAGGCTGTTGGTGGTGGGGTCCACCATCTGGGCGACGAGCTTGAGCCATTCGGGTGCGAAGTCGTGGCCCTCGTCAATCAGCACTGCCTGGTATTGGCCACTGGGGATCTGCTTGCGGTCCACGCCGGTGATGACGCGCTGAACCATGTCTTCGAAGAAGCGATCTTTGGCCTGGCTCTGGTGCGGCAAGCTTTGGCCGTAGGCCACCAGCTGGTCGCGGCACCATTTGTGAAAGTGGACCGCGTGCACGCGGTCGGCAATGCCTTTGGCGTCCATCACGCGGGCGAGTTGCCTGGCCAACGGTTCGTTGTAGCAAAGGATGAGGATGGGTTTGCTGTTTGCGTTGGCCTCCTTGCTGAAGGCCTTGGCGAGGTGTTCGGCCCGGTAGCCCAGCAGCATGGTTTTGCCTGAACCGGCCACGCCGTGGATCACGCGGTGCCCTTCGCCCAGGCTGCGCGCCAGCTGCTCCTGCTGAATGTCCATCACCCGCATGATGTTGGGCAGATCGGCTTCTTCCTCGTCCACCGCAGTGGCGGCAAACAGCGCGCCCTGTTCCGGCACGCGCACTTCAGGAAACATGATCCAGCGCACGCGGTCCATTTGCGGCAGCGACATGGCGCCACCCATCAGAAAGGGAAACATATCCCACAGGCGGCTTTGCAGCTCCTCGGGCTCCACATGCTCGCTCATTTCGTCCTGGCAGACCACGCGGTGCGGCTCAATCGCTTGGCCGAGCTCGGCCTTTTCGAACTGCGCACGGGTGATGTTGGGCAGCACCACGCCGTAGCTCCAGGGAAAAGCCAGCTTGCCCTTGTGCCTGCCTTCAGGCTGCACCAGTTGCGGGTCGCGCTCCAGCGAGTTGACCACCTGATGCGCATACTGCCTGGCCTGCTCCAGTGGGTTGGACAGCGTTTTGGGGCCGTTGTCGCCGTGGATTTCCCAGGTCTGCTTGTTGACCTGGATAAGGGTGGAGAGCCGGAAGTCCTTGACCTCCAGGATCAGGATGCCTCGGCGTGGATGCATCACCACAAAGTCCGGGTGCTGATGCCTGGGGCCCACGGCCACGTCGTACCAGAGCAGGTAGTCGGCATCGAGCTTGTCTTCCAGCCGTTCGGCGGTGCGGCGCTCGCCCGAAGTCATGCGCGACACACAACTGCCGAGCGCGGGAATCAGTGTGGCCATCGATTCATGAGTATTCGCTTCCCTGGGCGCATGATGCACCAATCGCTGGCCCGCGCGTCAGATAGGCAGCCCAGTTGCGCCCCAGCATGCCTCTGGTGTGATGAAGTGCACGTTCACTACGCAACCACACGGCCCCAGCAAACCTTTGCTGGCGTTGAATTCCGGGACTCTATGATGCGGCACCGACCTTCCGGAGCCTGATCCCATGCCTGTTGCCCTGCCGCGTTTTGATCTTCGAACGCCTGCTGCTCTGCCCGCTTTGTTCGCAGTGGTTTCCCTGACGCTGCTGGCAGGCTGCGGCTCAGAGATACCGTACCCCGGCGAAGATGCCGTGGCCCTTTCGGTCGGACCTGGTTGCACCTTGGTGTCAGTGCAAGAGATGGAGCACCTGCCCGAAAAGAAACCGGGCTTTCGCCGTGTGGCCTACCCATACGAGGCCGATTGCGTGCCAGAGGGTGGCGCCACGGCGCGCAGGGTTCGTGCGCGAATCGTGTTTGAGGAGTATTCGCCCGGCGAGATGTTGGGCGGAGGGAAAACATGGTCGAGCAATCGCGAACTGTTGGATGACCCCGTCGAGGCCCGGGGCAGCAACAAGGGCACCGTCACGCTGACCTCCACCGATTGCACGGCCTACGTGAAGCGAGTGGTGAGCGACGTGTTGCCTTGCTTGCGAGAGCAGATGCCCGAACTGGTTGCACCCATGCAGGAGCAGGTGGATGCCTACTGGCAGAAGGCTTCCTTCGAGGCCGTCACGCCCAACCAGGCAGCGGCCGAAATCGCGTACGACGCACAGTGCCTGCAGCGCTGGCGCCAGCTCAACCGGCAACTGCCTTCAGGCAATGCGCCGGGCGCCTGTGGACTTAGAGACTGAGAGGCACCCAGAGGCTTGTTGGCAATGCCAGGTGTAAGACGGCGCGGTTGAACTCGACCGATCGTTATGTTCACTGCCCGCCCCTTCTATCCGCGTTTTCAAGCTCGTGGCCTGCTGCCCCTGTTCAGGCTGGGCGCGGCCATGGGGGCCATCACCACATTGGTGATCTGCCTGGGCCTGTATGCGACTGAGGCAACGGCCATGGGCTTGACAGTGACCCCTCACACAGAGGCCTGCCGCACCACCGCAAGCAGCGCCCCACCCTTGGCACCCATGCCCGCAGAGGCCAACCAGCGCATTCCTGAAAGCGAGGTGGTGGCGGGGCAGCAGGATGTGGCGTGGGCGTGGCTGGGCTCCCCCACGCGGCGTTACCCGCACGGTGCGCTGGGCTCGCCGGTGCATGCGGGGAGCGTGCATGCGCTGGTGAAGTCCCGCGCTGGCGGGTGGGAAATGATTGAGTTGGTGCTGCCGCTGAACCGGGTCTATGAAGACCGTGTGCCCCGCATCGTGGATCTGGACCGGGACGGCAGTGAAGAGATTGTGCTGATCGAAGCCGATGCTCTGCGGGGGGCTTCGCTGGTGGTGCTGGGCATTGACCACACCGCCAATGTTCCCCGCCTGGTGGTGCGCGCCCGCGGCCCCTTTGCCGGCTCCACCTTTCGCTGGCTCAACCCGGTGGGTGTGGCCGACTTCGACGGTGATGGGCAACTCGACCTGGCCAGCGTGGTCACGCCGCACATTGGCGGCGTGTTGCAGTTGCTGCACTACCGGCCGCCCACCCTGGTGCCCTTCGCGCGGGCGATGGATGTGTCAAACCACCGCATGGGTGCGCTGGAGCAACGCCTGGGTGTGATCGTGCAGCAACTGGGCCATCGACCCACCATCGTGGTGCCCGACATGACTCGCCGCGCCCTGCACGCGCTTCGATGGGATGCCCCGGGTCAGTGGACCGAGCTGGCCGACCTGATGCCTCTGCCCGGCCTTGTGGAACGGCTCATACCCATGCCACAGGGTGCTTGTGCCACGCTGGCCGATGGCCGCTCGTTGCAGGTCAAGCTGTCGCAGTAGGGGCGAACTTTCGCAACAATCCCTGTAGGCGCTCCCGCCGCCCGCTCAGCGCTTCGACAGCACCTGCCGGACGGTGGCGGCCAGTTCGGATGCCACGAACTTGGCCACGTAGGCGTCGGCACCCACGGAGCTCACATGCGCTTCGTTGGCCGTGCCCGTGAGGGACGAATGGATCACCACAGGGATCGACTTGAAACGCTGGTCGTTCTTGATGTTTCGCGTCAGCGTGAAACCGTCCATCACCGGCATTTCCAGATCGGTCAGCACCAGGGCCACTTTGTCGTGTGCCGTCTTGCCTTCTGCATGGGCCTCTGCCTCCATGGCCTGCAGGCGGTCCCAGGCTTCCTGGCCGGTCTTGGTCATCACATACGGCGTGCCCATGGCCTTCAGGCCTTGTTCGATCATCATGCGTGCGACCGGGGAGTCGTCTGCCGCGAGGATGATGGAACCCGGAGGCAGGTCCACCGCGGTGCCCACCGACTGCGGTGTGATTTCTTCCTTTGCCGTGGGCATCACATTGCGCAGGATCTGCTCCACGTCCAGCACCTGCACCAGGCGGCCTTTTTCACCATCACCGTCCAGCTTGGCGATGCTGGTCACCAGGCCGCCGCCATTGCCATCGGCGGCCAGCACGTTGCTCCATTCCAGCCGCACGATTTCGTCCACCTCTTCCACGGCAAAGGCCTGGGTGGTGCGGGCGAATTCGGTCACCATGAGGATGGTGAGGCCGCGTTTGGGTTTGCAGCCCACCACGGCGGGCAGGTCGATCACGGGGATGATCTGCCCACGGATGTTGGCCACGCCGATCACATGGGCCGGCGCGTTGGCCATGGCGGTGATGGTGGGCATGACCAGTATTTCGCGCACCTTGAAGACGTTGATGCCAAACAGTTCGCGGCGTTCAGTCCCCGGTGCCTCGCCCAGGCGAAACAGCATCAGTTCGAACTTGTTGTTGCCCGTGAGGTTGGTGCGCTCTTCGATGTCGTGCAACGCGGTGGTCATGTGGGAAGGCTCCAGTTTTAGGTTCCCACAGCATAGGCGTGCAGGCCCTTCGCCAAACCGCACATGAACCCCGCAAATGCTGCGCAGTTCGGGTCTTAGCCAGCGTGCGCCAGCAGAACGACATCCGTTCATCCAACGAGCAATGCCACAGCCAGCGCCACATGAACCCAACTCAACCAAACCCTCCCATGCCTGCGCGCTGACGCACGGCGCCTGGGCGGCGCACAGATGCTTCCAGACTGATGGATACTCCCGGGTGTAGTCGAGCGCGGTGGTGTGTTCGCGCGGTCGGCATTCTGTTCCGAAGGAGATGTATGGTTATTTCAGGTTTTGTTCAGCAGTACTGGCCGCTGATGCTGCTGGCGCTGTGGTTTGGCTACAAGTGGTGGAGCGCGAGAAGGGTGGTGGCCTTGTTGCCAGCGCTCAAGAAAGACGGTGCGCTCCTGGTCGATGTGCGGTCTGCCGCGGAGTTCGCTGGCGCCAGCGCCCCGGGGTCGGTCAACATTCCCCTGCCGGAGCTGAGCAGCAGGCTCAAGGAGATTCCGACGACCGCTCCCGTGGTGCTCTGCTGCGCCAGCGGAACGCGCAGCGGCATGGCGAAGCTGGTGCTGAAGAAGAACGGTTACGGCCAGGTGTTCAACATCGGCAAGTGGAGCAACCTGTTGCGCTGACAGCAGGGGTTCCGGGGGATGCCGATGCGCCGGGTCAGCGGCTGGTACCAGCCGCTGCCTCGTCGTCCACCGCCTGTTGCACAGCCGCGTAAAACGCATCCCGCGCTGCGTTGGCTTCCGCGTCCCTGGCGCCACCGCGCCAGTTGGCGTTGGAGACAATCACGAGCTTGCGCACGGGGTCAAGGAAGATGCCCTGGCCAAAGATGCCGCGGGCAGCGATGGTGCCGTCGTCATAGGTCCACCACTGGTAGCCATAGCCACGCCCAGGCAGGCCAATGCTGGCGCGGGTGGTGGTGGCATCCTGCAGCCAGCCCGCAGGCACGATGCTCTGGCCATTCACCCTGGCGCCGCCCAGGACGAACTGCCCGAAGCGGGCGAAGTCGCGCGTGGCGGCCTGCAGGCAGCAACCGCTGATTTCCTGCCCGGTCTTGCTGAGCATCCAGGTGGCCTTTTGCTCCATGCCGGCAGGTACCCAGATCTTTTCGGAAAGGTAGCTGGCCAGTGGCTTGCCGGTGGCCCGGCTCACCAGCACGCCCACCAGGTTGGTTTCGCCGGTGCTGTATAGCCAGCGGGTACCGGCGGGCGCAGCGCGGGGCAGCTTGCGCAGGTAGCTCACCAGGGCGTCCACACCGGGCTCGGGTTGGTGGTTGTTGAAGCGGGCGACGTCGGAGTTGCGATCGCTGTAGTCTTCGTTCCATTGGATGCCGGATGTCATGGTCAGCAACTGGCGGATGCTCACATCGTCGTAGGCCGAGCCCTTCATCTCGTCGATGTAGTCGCTGACCTTGTCGTCCATGCTCTTGATGAAGCCGTCGCGCACAGCCGCGCCCACCAGGGTGGAGGTGATGGACTTGGCCACGGAAAAGCTGGTCCAGCGCCCGTTGGCGTCAAAGTCCAGCCCGTAACGCTCCAGCCGCACCTGGCCGTCGTGCATCACCATCAGTGCTGCGCTGCGCTGGCCTTGCATGTAGGCATCCACGTCCAGCGGCAAAGCCAGAGGCGGGCCAGGGGGCAAGGGAGACGGCGTGGTGCCAGCCTGAACGACGCGGTGTTTGGCCAGGAAAGGCAAGCGGTCAAACGCCCGAAAGGCCGCGTCGCGCTGCGACTGCTTCCAGAACAGCACATCGCGGTTGGTTGGGAATTCGGCCAGTATTCCGCGGGTTTCCTTGTCCAGACTGAACCAGCCAACCGTGCCCGCAACGGCGATGGTGAGCAGCCCCACGAGGGTGACGGTTTTGAGTTTCATGGAGACGCTCTTGATGGTTGCGGTTCTGCATTTAGTTGGGGGATGGCGGCAGTATCGCTTGCCCGTCGTTTTGCATACCTTGACTCAAGGCCATTTACCGAGGCCTGAAGAAGACCCCGCAGGACTGGGAACGCCGATCAATCAAGAGGCCCGGAGGTTGAAGCAAGCCTCCGGCAGCTCCAGCCTCTCCCACTGCTGCAGCAGCTTCGCCTGCCGCTGCAGATAGTCCGTGGGCATGGCCTGCGAACCCAATGTGGACACACGGCCGGCGTATTCACCCAGCAGCCAGATCTGGCGCACCGCCACAAAAGGCGCGATAGCCGTCTGATCAAGCGCAGCAACGGCGCGCTCCTCGCTGTAGGCGGAGTAAAAGTGGCCCAGGCGTGCAACGGCCTTGTCGCTCCACACGCCATCCACCGTGCGCGGGTGCAGCACCCACGGGTAGACGGCAAGCTCAAAGGCCAGATAGCCGGGGCCGGTGTCGTCAAAATCAAAAAACACGGCCTCGCGTTCACCCGTTTCGCGCACGGCAATGAAGTTGTTGTCGCCGTGTGCGTCGCCATGGCAGAGCACCTGCGTCAATGGGCCGAACGAGAGGATGCGTTCGTGCAGGCGCTGGCCCAGGGCTTCAAATGCAGGGCGCAATTCAGCGGTCATGGTGGCGGCGCGCAACAGTTGCTGCAGGGGGCGCAAGAGCAAATGATCAAGGTCCAGCGTGTAGTGGCTGGCGTTGCTTTGCAGGCTTTCTCCCGCCTCGTGCAGGCGCGCCAGACCGCGCCCAAAAGCCTGGATGTTGGCGGACACATCGCTGGTGGGCTCTCCTTGAAGATGCTCGAACACCATGAGTGCGCGCTCGCCTTCGGGCAGCTGCACGCGCAGGGCCACCTCGCCCGTGCGGGTGGGCAGGCTGGTGGCCACCGCGCAACCGTGCGCGCTCAGGTGCCGCAACACATCGGCTTCGAACTGCAGCCTGGGCTCACCGCGCGGACGTTCAGCACACAGCCTGGCCACCACACTGCGGCCGCTGGCCAGGCTGAGCCGGTACACCTGATTGAAGCTGCGCCGCAGGAATTCACTGGCCACCACTTCGCCCAGCGGGTAGTTCGCCTGGACCACTCTGGCAATGGCCGCGGCTGTGGGTGTTGACTGCGCAATCTCCATGTCCATGGCCGTGCCTTGTGAAGAAAAGAGCGCGATTGTAGAGAGGGAATCCCAATGCCCAGCGCCGGGAGGCAATGCATGACCGTCATGCCTCCAGCGGGTTCGCTTGACGTTTCGCAAGGTGCTGGGACCGCCAGCCTGCCATGCTGCAGATTCTCATCCTTCAGGAGCACATCATGAAACGAACTTGTTTTGTCAGCCTGGCTGCCTTGATCATGGCCTTGCCCGCAGCGGCCCAGCCATCAGCGCGCGCCATGGGCCCCGGCAGCATGCCCACGTTCGCAGACTTCGATGGCAACGGCGACGGACGCATCACCGAACAGGAGTTCATCGACGCACGCAGCAAGCGCATCGCAGAGCGCGCCACCGAAGGCCGCGTCATGCGCGGCTTGAGCGAGGCAGGCGATTTCAAGGACGTCGATACAAACGGCGACGCCAGCCTCAGCCCCGAAGAGTTTGATGCCTACCAAAGCCGCCACGGCCAGAACCGCCGCACGCCACCTGCACGCTGATCGGCATCCACCTGTTAATGGAGGGCAAGCTTGTACATGCTGCCCTCCAAAGCGTGACCATGGCTCTATCGTGGCGCGTTGGCTCCTTACGTGGTACCAGTCACAAAGATGACAGGTGATTTACGACCGTGTGCCAGTCACTCCTGAGGGGCTTCGACGAGCTTGCAAAGTTGTGTGAGGGCGGTTTCCTCGGAGGCCATCTGGCCGCCCGCGATCCGGAAATGCGCTTCAACCCTGATGCGCTTGTTCTGGCTTTGCACCACTGCGTTCAGTGGCGCCACCGAGCCTTGACCCATGGTCACGGCTTGGCCTGCAGAGATGATCCCCAGATCCTTGTTAGGGCTGACCCCACCAAACCCGGCCGAGGTCACAGCCTGGGCAACGCGCCGAAAGGCGTTGTCGTAGCTGACACTGTTGTGCTCTTGCCAAGTCTTGAATGACTTGCCAGAGAAGAAGCTGCCTTCGGTGGTGAAGTTGGTTGCGCAGTCTCTGGCCAACGCTGTGTCCACTGCGCCTCCGAGCAAAAGCAAGGCAACGCCCGCAACGCGTGCGAACTGGGTGTTTTTCATGGTTCCTCCCTGAAGTTGTTGAATCATCCTGCTGCCCTTTGCAAAGACATCGGAGCATGCACCAAACTGAACGGACCAGATTCTGTTCGTGGCGATGCCAAGCGTTGACTCTCACCCTGTCAATGCTGACAACCGCAGGCATGCAAAGGCCGCCACCTCCATCGAGCATGCACACATCAGCTTCGTCACCATGCCAAGCTTGCATCACAAGCATGCACGCCTGACATAAGGCCGCAGCGGGGGCCAAACTGCACCCTAGAATCGCGGCCCACCATGAACCCAAGCCTCGATTTGCCGGCTCTGCTGGCCGATATTCACCGCGATACCCAGGCCTTGTTTGGCCGGGGCAGAGTGGCCGACTACATTCCGGCCCTGGCCACCGTGAACCCGTGCCAGTTCGGCATGACGATCACCACGGTCGACGGCCAGAGCCACAGCGTGGGCGACGCGCATGTGCCGTTTTCGCTGCAGAGCATCACCAAGCTGTTCACCTTTGTGCTGGCGCTCAAGGTAGAGGGAGACGCACTCTGGCAACGCGTGGGGCGCGAACCCTCTGGGGCGGCGTTCAATTCCATCGTGCAGCTGGAGACAGAAAGCGGCAGACCGCGCAATCCGTTCATCAACGCGGGGGCCCTGGTCATCACCGACATCCTCACCACCCGCTACGCCCAGCTGGACTACGCGTTGCTGGGCGCCCTGCGGCGGTTAGCAGACGAGCCCAACCTGTACTGGAACGACCACGTGGCCCGCAGCGAACGGGAGACGGCCCACCGCAACATGGCCATGGCCTATTTCATGAAGAGCCACGGCAACTTTCACAACCAGCCCGAAGCGGTGCTGGACAACTACTGCCGCCAATGCGCCACCGAAATGACCTGCGCCCAACTGGCCCGGGCCACCCTTTTCCTGGCGGCCGATGGGCGCGCCCTCAGCCACGTCGACCCGGCCGATGAGCCGTTCCTCAGCGCCGACCAGGCCCGCCGGGTGAATGCCTTGCTGTTGACCTGCGGTGCCTACGACGCCGCGGGCGACTTTGCCTACCGCATTGGTCTTCCGGTCAAGACCGGTGTGGGCGGCGGCATCGTGGCCATCGTGCCGGGCGTGGCCACGGTGGCTGTGTGGTCGCCGGAGCTGGACACCAAGGGCAATTCGGTGGCTGGCGCATTTGCGCTGGAACGCCTGGTGCAGGCCACTGGCTGGGGTCACACCAGCATCTGAGGCTGGCGAGTGTGCTTTGGGCTAGTCCTGCCACTGAACCACTGGCCCGAGCTTGCGTTCGGCCATGAACATGGCTTCCCGGACGCTCAGTGCCATGCCACCGTCATGCCAGGCACCGTTCGCGCCCGGCGAGTGGTAGCGGATGTAGTAACACTCGGTGGGCTTGTCGTCGGCGAGTTCAGGCGGATCGTCGGGATCGTGCGTGCCGAGCAGGATGTGGTGCCGCACGATGCGCACCGAACACGCGGTGACGCCACCAGAGAACCAATGGCCTTGCTTGACGGCGGGTAGCTGGTCAACTTCGCTCATCTTGTGTGTCCTGGCAGACGGAACACTGCCTTTGATCCATGCTATGCGGCACGCCATTCAAAACACAATGCGGGCAACCCTGATTCACACCCTGTTTTTGATGAGTTTTTTCAAAGAGGTCGATCAGTGGGAGCGGTCCTCATGGCAAAACCCTCGTTCCAGTGACCGGCCGGCGTGTCGAATCCGCACCTCTGCTTTCGTCGTGTGAAGGTAGGCAGCCATCAGCGCCCACCTTGTCCTCCAAACGCCACTTGCCCCCTGAAAGGAGCCCATATGTCCGCAAACACGACCTCCCCCGCCACCGGCACCGTCACCCTGCACCGCGTCTTCTGCGCACCACCTGACCGGGTCTACCGCGCCTTTCTGGACCCGGACGCCATGGCCAAGTGGCTGCCACCGCATGGTTTCACGGGCCGGGTGCTGGAGATGAATGCACACGTGGGTGGCAGCTACCGCATGCAGTTCACCAACATGGGCAACGGCCACTCGCACGCCTTCGGTGGCAAGTACCTGGAACTGGTGCCGGGCGAGCGCATCGTGCACACCGACAGTTTCGACGACCCCAACCTACCGGGTGAGATGCGCACCACGATCACGTTCAAGACCGTGTCGGTGGGCACGGAAATGACTGTGGTGCAGGAGGGCATTCCCGCAGTAATTCCCGCTGAAGCCTGCTACGTGGGCTGGCAACAATCGTTGCAGCTGCTGGGGTTCCTCATCGAGGCGGAAATCCCTGGGTGACTGGTGCAGTGCGGTCGGAGTCGATGAAACTGCATCAGGCGGCGCTGGTTTCGGGCAGTTTCGCGATCACCTTGATCTCGAACTGGAAGCCGTACAGCCAGGTCACGCCGATACCGGTGAGCGTGGGATAAGGCGCCTCGCCCCAATGCTTCATGGCCTCGGTCCAGAGCGACTCGAAATGGGTTTCGGGGTCCACCATGAACACGGTCACATCGACCACGTCCTTGAAGGTGCAGCCGGCAGCCTCGAGGATGGCGTTCAGGTTCTCGAATGCGAGCTTCACCTGCCCGGTCAATTCGGGCTCGGGCGATCCGTCTGGCCGGCTGCCCACCTGCCCGGAAACGAAGAGGAAGCCGTCGGAGCGGATCGCGGGCGAGTAGCGGTTTTTTTCGTACAAGGCCTGACGGCCGGCGGGAAAGACAACGTCGCGTGTAGACATGAAGATTCTCTGGAGTGAAGGGATGGGAGGACCGCGGATGTATGGACTCTAGGCGTCCCGGGTCGCCAGATAAACAGGCAGGACGCACAATCACTGTTTGGCAATTCCAAACAATCTTCCGGGCGTGCCGGGAGGCGCAACAGGAGCAAAGATGGACCGGTTCGATGCGTTGCAGGCCTTTGCCCGCGTGGTGGAAGCCGGCAGCTTCACCAAGGCGGCGCAAACGCTGCACATGAGCAAGACCACAGTGACGCAACTGGTACAGCAACTGGAGGCGCGGCTTCGCGTGAAGCTGCTGAACCGCACCACGCGACAGGTGAAGGTCACCGCAGATGGCGCCGCCTACTACGAGCGCGTGGTGCGCGTGCTGGCAGACCTGGAAGACGCCGACACCGGCCTCTCCAGCGCGTCCACGACGCCCAAGGGCAGACTGCGGGTGGATGTGCCCAGCCCGTTTGCCCGGATGATCATGATGCCGGCGTTGCCCGCCTTTCACCTGCGCTACCCGGACATTCAGCTCGACATGGGCGTGAGCGACCGCATGGTGAACCTGATCGGCGACAACGTGGATTGCGTGCTGCGCGGCGGCGAGATCACAGACCTCTCGCTGGTGGCCCGCCGTGTGGGCGACTTGCCCATCGGCGTGTATGCGGCGCCAGGCTATCTGGAGCGGGCCGGCCAGCCGGCGCACCCGCATGAGCTGGTGGACACCCACCACCGCGTCGTGGGGTTTCTGAGCACGCGCAGTGGCAAGGCCCATCCCATCCACATGCGCCATGGCGCCAGCGAACAGATCGAAGTGCAAGGCCGGTATGTGGTGGCGGTGGACGACGGCAATGCCCTCCTCGCCGCCGGCCTGGCGGGCATGGGCATTCTCGCGATGCCGCAGTACATGGCCGCCGAGCACATGGCCCGGGGCGAACTCGTGCCCTTGTTCGATGGCTGGCAATGCGACACCATGCCCATGCACGTGGCCTACCCACCGAACCGGCACGTGAGTGCCAAGCTGCGCGTGTTCATTGACTGGGTGGTTGAACTGATGGCCATTCACGCTCCCATGCCGAATCCACACACACCAGCATGAGTCGCCGACGCCATCACAACGTCTACGTCGTGGAGCTGTCCCGCGACGTGCTGCTGGAGCCCAGGTTCAGGAAGAACAACCCGGACTACGTGAGTGGAAAACCCTGCGTGTATGTGGGCATGACCGGGTTGGACCCGGACGTGCGTTTTGACAAACACAAGGCCGGCATTCAGGCCAACGCCTACGTGCAGAAATACGGTCTGCGCCTGCTGCCGGATCTGTACGAGGGCTTCAATCCCATGCGCTACGAAGATGCCGTGGACAAGGAGATCGAGATCGGCATCGACCTTCGATCGGCCGGCTTTGGTGTGTGGCAGGCCTGAAGAGCACGCCCACCACGATCATCCAGACGAGCTCAGCCTCTCAGCCACGGTACGTGCCAGGCGCAAGCCCTTCCAGCGAGTAAGGCCCGATGGCTGCGCGAATCAAGCGCAGCGTGGGATGGCCTGTGGCGGCGGTCATGCGGCGAACCTGCCGGTTGCGGCCTTCCGTGATCACGAGTTCGATCCAGCTGGTGGGAATGGACTGGCGAAAGCGCACCGGGGGATCTCGCTCCCAGAGGCCGGCAGGCGCCGGTATCGCGCGTGCACGGGCCGGCCGGGTGACTCCATCGTTCAGTTGAACACCCTGGCGCAATGACAACAGCGCAGCGTCGTCTGGCGTACCCTCCACCTGCACCCAGTAGGTTTTTTCCATCTTGTGGCGCGGGTGGCTGATGCGGGCTTGAAGCTGACCGTCGTTGGTCAACAGCAGCAGGCCTTCACTGTCGGCATCCAGCCTGCCGGCCACGTACACGCCAGGCACGTCAATGAAGTCCTTGAGTCCGCGCCAACGGCCTTCGGGGGTGAACTGACTCAACACACCATAAGGTTTGTTGAAGCAGATCAAGCGGGTAGCGCCCGGTGCGCCAAGGTTGGTTGCCATGGTGGTCAGCTTAGCATCGGCAAGGCGCGCCGTAGGACCCGTCCTACACCCGTTCGACCTCACAGCCGATGACACAGCCGTGCAGCATCTGCGACCATGTTCTCAGACGCTGCAGCTTGCATCCTGCCAACTGGCGCCACCCACAGGAGAATGACCCATGGACACCACGACCCACCGCACCTTGAACGATCTGTTCGACCAACTGGGTCTGCCGTCATCGGACGCCGAGATTCGCCAGTTCGTTGCGCGCCATGGGCCATTGCCTGCCGAGCAAACCCTCACGGAAGCGCCGATCTGGTCCGACGCCCAACTGGCCTTTTTGACCGAAGCATGGCGGGACGACGGTGGAGACTGGGCCCTTCCCTTTGACGAACTCAATGTGTTGTTGCATGAACATCCGGATGTGGATGACATGCCCAACGCCAACCCGTCGTGATGTGCATCTGCGCATGGCCTTGAACCCATGAATCAGGCGGAAGCTGGCTCCACCCGCAATGGGGCACTGACACTCCTTCACACCACCTGGCGCGTGGTGGTGGATGCGGTTGGCAGCTTCTTCCGACACGACTCACCCGCGGCCGGCGCCGCCCTCGCCTTCTACACCCTGTTCTCTCTGGCACCCATGCTGATGGTGGCGATCGCCGTGGCCGGCCTGGTCTTCGGGGCCGAAGCGGCACGCGGTGAATTGTTCAGCCAGATCGAAGGACTGATCGGCACGCAGGGTGCCACGGCGGTACAGGGGCTGCTGGCCAGCGTGGAACAGAAGGACCAGGGGAGATGGGGAGCCATGGTGGGCGTGGGCCTGCTGCTGTTTGGTGCCACCACCGTGTTTGCCCAGCTCAGGGCATCGCTCGACACCCTTTGGCACGACACGGACTGGTACCGAGAATCCAACGCCAAGGTTCCATGGTGGAGCTTGCTGCAGGCCCGTCTGACCGCGTTCGGCACCATCCTGGCCGTCGGGTTCCTGCTGCTGGTGTCGCTGGCGCTGGACGCGGCGCTCACGGCACTGCAACCCCTCTGGCAAGAGCACCTGATCGGCTGGCCCACCGTGATGCGAGTGCTGGCGCTGGTGATTTCCACGCTCCTGTCGGCTGCTCTTTTTGCCGTGCTCTTGAGATTTCTTCCGAGCGTGAGTGTGGCCTGGCGACACGTCTGGATTGGCGCGGCCATCACGGCGGCGTTGTTTGCGTTGAGCCGGTGGGCGATTGGCTGGTACATCGGGACCACGGCCGTGGATGGGGGCTATGGTGCAGCCAGTTCACTGGTGGCCGTGCTGGTGTGGGTGTACGTCTCGGCCCAGATCTTCCTGTTCGGCGCAGAGATCACACGCGCGGTGGCGGTTCATGAACACCGTTCACTGAACGCCTGAGTGGCGCCAGCCGGTCCGCTTTTACCTGCGGGCGATGCTGACTTGCAAAGGCCGCTTCAGTGCGTTGCACCCGCCCGCACACCCACTGCTGCACCGGGCTTGCCCTGACCCGCAACAGCGCAACGCAGCGCAAGCCGCAAGCCCCTTACCACGTCTTCCAGTGCCATGTGCGGTGTGCCTTGTTCTGGCAACCAGGGCACGTGCACGAAGCCGCCTCTCGTGCGTCGCAGCAAGCGGTGGTTGGAGAGCATGTGCATCAGTCCGTAGAACACGTGGTTGCAGACGAAGGTGCCCGCCGTCTGTGAAACCTCGGCGGCGACGCCCTCGGACTGCAGCGTCACCAGCATGTCCTTGATGGGCAAGGTGCTGAAGTAGGCCACCGGCGCGCCATGCACCACGGGGGTGTCCACCGGTTGGGCACCTGCGTTGTCTGCGATGGGTGCATCGTCCACATTGATGGCCACGCGCTCCAGTGAGATGGCACTGCGCCCACCGGCCTGTCCCACGCAGACCACCAACACTGGCCGGTGCTGCCGAAGCAGCGTGTACAGGCTTTTCAGTGACTCGCCATACACGGTGGGCAGGCGCGCAGCAACCACCTTGTGTCCCAGAATCTGACGCCCACCCAGCGCCTTCACAGCCAGCCAGCTGGGGTTGAGGTCCGCGCCCCCAAACGCGTCGAACCCGGTGAGGAGGATGGTTGGCTTGCGATGCTGGACCGGATGGGAAGCGGGCTGGCGTGTAGGCATGGCGCCAATGTAACGCAGGCTCTGCAAACCTGAAGCCAGGCCGAGTGCAATGGCCCGGGCGCTCAGGCCTCGCCTGCGCCAGCCTGTGACCGCTTGCGCTGCACGATCTCGTGGACAAACGCCAGCTTGCCCAGCACCGGTGTGGTCAGCGCAAACGGGTAGGCATCTTCCTGGCCCAGGCTGCGGTTGAGGCTGTTGAGCACCAGCGACACGCCCATGCCCTGATTGAGCAATTCGACAAGGCCTGCAGCTGGTGGCGAGTCGGCGTCTTGTGAGGGGGCGAGTCCGGTCATGGCGTCGTAGGGATCAAGGCATTGCACAGCCATGGGCCCCTCCGGGCTCTTCAGCGTGAACGCCATCTGGTAGTTGGCTGCGGTTTCCAGCAGGTCCATGAGGTGCAGGTAGTGGGCCCAGGTCTCGGCCCAGTCTTCCCAGGGGTGCGAGGTGGCGTAGCTGCTGACAAAGGCGCTTTGCCAGTCGGCCCTGGGCTGCTGGTAGTGCTGCTGAAGCGCCTGGCCATAGTCGAGCGTCTCGTCGCCAAAGACCTCCCGGAAGTCATTCAGCGCTTGTGGGTCATCCTGAAAGAACTGGTCCCAGAAGTAATGCCCGACCTCGTGACGAAGATGGCCGAGCAGCGTGCGATAGGGTTCGTGCAGATCGATGCGGCGACGGATGCGTTCGGCGTCGTCTGCCTCGGCGATGTTGATGGTGATGAGCCCGTCGTCGTGGCCTGTCATGACGGGCGGTTCACCCGGTATGTCTTCCAGGAATTCGTACACCGGCGTTCGCACGCCGGGACCGCCTGACACGCCCTCCTCCAGCCCGAGCTTGGCGAGTGTGTAGAACAGGCGTCGCTTGGCGTGTTCGATGGTGGCCCAACGCTGCAGGTTGCCGGGCATGTCGAGGTTGGGAATGATGCGGGTCTGGCGGCACGACACGCAGTAGGCATCCGGGTCGTCGTCTGCAACAAGGAAGTTGCAGGCCTGGTGGTCGGTGTGGTTGCGGCAGAAGCGGAATGTGCCGGCGGGCAGCGACTGCTCAGTGTCAGGGTCACCCGCCACCTGCCAGTGGCTCGGCCCGTCGGCCGCTTGCGCATCGTCATCGCCCGCCTGTTCAGGTACGGGCGCGACGGCAAGCAAGGTCAGCGACTGGGGTTCGAACCCGAGGGCGTGCTGACAATTCAGGCAGACAAGGTCGTTGAAGAAGACCAGGCTGTGGCAATGGGAGCACTGAAAAGTCTTCATTGGCGGGCAATGCGCTGGCGAAGGTCCACGAGTTTGGCTTGTAGCCGGCGGTGGTTGTCGGGCCCGGTGCGCAGCAGCATCTTTCGCCCCGCCGACAGGGACTCCAGCGCCGGGTCGGCAAACTCGTAGCGCGTCCACGGGCGTGTGGACGGCACCTCGCCCTTCACTTCCACCAGCGTGACGGCCAGCGGCCCGGACTGCACCGGTGTGGCAATCAGATGATCGAGCACCTGCACCACGCGGTCGTTGAAGTAGCGGCCCGGAAAGCCCAGCTCTTCATAAGCCTGCTGAAACAGGGGGTAGAGGCTGCGGTACACCGCCACGGCCTTGGCCGTGTCCACGGCTTCCACCATGCGCACGAGGGGCACGTAGCGCTGGCTGTTGTCGGGATGAATCGTTTCTGCACCACCCCCATCCTCCTTCAGCGTCATGAAACGCTGGGGCGAGGGGTTGACGGGCCAGACCGCCGACGGTGCCTGTTGGCGAGGCAGGTTGTCCACGGTGGCGACCGCGCGCCTGACGAAACCGTCGAGCTGCAGGAAGGTGAGCATATTCTGCTGGCCAATCAAGCCAGAGAGCCGTCCGTTGACATGATCGTCTGACTCGTCAAGCCCGGGCAGGGCAACGGGTTCGCTTTCGGTCTCTACCGCCATCTCTTCCACCGGGTGCTCGATGGCGGCGGGCGCATCTGCCGTGGATGGGGCTGGCGACGGCGCTTCTGCAGCAGGTTGTGGCGCCGGTGCGGCTGGCGAAGGTGCCTCAGCCACGGCGGGTACCTGCGTTGACTGGTAATACCGCCAGCCGAAAAAGCCTGCGAAGACCAGCACCGTGAGGGCGACAAAAAAGATGGGTAGCCAGGGTGTGGGGCGGTTCATTGCCTCGTTACCTTGTTCGAGTCAAAGAGGCTTTCCATCCTACACCGGAGCCCTTCTGCACCGCACAGGCGGGGCTAACGGAATGTCACAACATGTCTGCCGACGCTCGCTGCGCCTTCACCACAAAACCGATCGCTGCACGCACAGCTTCCACTTGCGCCGCGATGCATTGTTCGGGCGTGACGATGGCGCTGTCCGGGTAGACCTCGGTGGTCGTGGTGTACCGCGCACCCGTCACACCGGCGCAAAGGCCGAGCGTCTTGAACGGGTAGCGGATCACGCCGGGTGCGACCATGGGCGAGCCAATGATCTGGCCGTCGGCGTCGGCAGGGGCTATGTGGGTGATCTTCTGGACCGCCGCGATGATGGCCTGCTGGAAAGCGGGTTGCGGGTTCCCGGCGTCGTCCACCAGGTAGAAGCCGTCTGGAATGGTGCCGGGTACAAACGGCAGGCCGTCGCGTGCAGCCAGCGCAGGTCGGTATTCGGACTCGTCGGTGTCGGTGGTCTCGTGCAGGTCGATGTGGGCGGTGAAGCGCTCCGCAATTGAGGCGATCAGTTGCATGAGCGCTGCGGATTCCTGGGCGGGGCTGCTCTCGCGAAACGAGCGGTTGGGATCAATAGCATCGAAATTCCAGCGATGGATGCGTTCGTAAGCCCATGGGCTCACGCAGGGCACCACCAGCAGGTTGACCGCTTCGGAAAGCGGCAGGGCATGTTGATCGACAAACTGCAGTGCGCCGTGCACGCCACTGGTCTCATACCCATGCACGCCTCCTGTGACCAGCACATACGGCCTGCCGGCTTGCCAGTTGCGCGAACGAATCGCCATCAATGGGTAGTGTTGTTCGCCGTATCGCACCTCACCATAGGTCGACACATCGAAACGCGAACGCAGCGCATCGATCGCGCTGAGCACGTCGTCTGCGTAGCTGCGCTGCTTCATCTGCCGGGCGCGCCACTCGGCACGCTCGGCGGCACCCCAGGGCTGGCCTGAGGTGCCGATGGGGTAAGAATCGGGTGTGAGGTTCATGGTGTGCGTCGTGGGCAGTTGCGCGACCACCTGCTGCGCGAAGGGAGCAGGCGTGCACCGCATTATGAGCAACGCATCTGAACCCAGGTTGGTGCTGCGTCAGACAATCGAGGGCACACTTCTCCGTCAGCGCCGCACCCAGACACCACACCCGAGGGATCGAACTGCGGACCCGTCCTTGCCAGGAGTCGCCATGTCCACCAAACGAAAGTCAGCCAGATCCACAAACCCCGACCTGGATTCCGAACCCGGCCTCATCGCCAAGGCGGTGCTGTCGGTGATGGGCAAAGTGCCCAGATCGAAGGAGCAACGCAGCCAGACCCCACTGGACGACGCACGCCAACGAGCCAATGCCACCGCAGCGAAGGCCGCACTGGCGGCCGGGGCGCTGGCGTTGCCGCCCGGCGTGCTGGGCTGGCTGACCATCCTGCCCGAGATGATGGGCGTCTGGAAGATGCAAAGGCAGATGGTGGCCGACATCGCCGCGCTGTATGGCAAGCAGGACACGCTGACGCCCGAGCAGGTGGTGTACTGCCTGTTCCAGCACACGGCTGCACAGGGCGTGCGCGATCTGGTGGTGCGCATGGGCCAGCGCACAGTGGTGCGGCGTGCGTCGCCGCTGCTGATCCGCACGCTCTCGCGCCGCATCGGCGGCAAACTCGCGCAGCGCACCCTGGGCAGAGGTGCTGCACGCTGGGTGCCGATCGTGGGCGCGGTGGGCGTGGGGGCGTATGTCTACTACGACACCGCCCAGGTGGCGGCCACCGCCATGGACCTGTTTGAAGGCGTGATTGAAGTGGAAGCCGCGGTGGTGGACGGCGAAGACTGACGCGCCCCCTCACTTGTGGAAGGTGGTTGCGCCCTGTTGCAATCAGCGCCCTGGACCCTGCCTCATGCATGCCTAAAATCGCCCCACAACAAACACCGGGGAGGGATGGCGTGAACACGATTCGTCAACACACACAATGCATGCGCCTGCGGCGCGCGGCAGCAGGAGCGCTGCTGATGCTGGGCAGCGCATTCACTCAGGCAGGCGAACCCGCCCCTTTCACGGGCACCTGGAGCGTCTCGTGGTGCAACAAGGCTCGGCCCGATCAGGCATGCGGCGGCTTCACGGTTCACCTGCTTCAGCAGGGCTCAAGACTGTGCGGTGCACACAGCGGCGCCACGCCCAACCTCTCTCGCCTGGACGAAGGCGGCGACCAGTCCATTGTGGGCACCGTGGTGGCTGACACCGCCGTACTCACGATCCGCAGTGGTCGCAACGACAGCGTGCACCTGGTCACCGCACACCTGCAAGGCGGTGCCCTGGACTGGCAACTGACCGACACCGTGCTCAAGTCCGACACGGACACCGAGGTCATTCCAACCAGGGAAGAGCTCACCAAGGCGGCAACGGCGGCGCCTGCACAGGGCTTTGATGACATGCAGAAGGCCTGTCGGGCGCACTGGCAAACAGGCCGCTGAGCCTGTGCGGCGCCAGAGAGCGCACGCAGCGTTGGCCAGGAGCCGGCGCGCAATCAAACAAGATCAGGGATGGATCAATGAATTTTGTGAACATGGACCGCGACACCTACGCGGCTCGTCTGCAATTGACGATTGCAGAAACCGAATCGCTGCACGCCCGCGTCCAGGACGTGGGCGACGGCAAGGCCACCATCGGTTGGGGCTACACCTTCAACCGCAATGACAACCACGCCATCTGGCAAGCGTCGGGCATCAACCTGACTGACGCGCAGTGGAACGAAATCCGTGCGATGGATGCAGCACCGGCACAGGACAAGACCCGGCTGGGCCTGGCATTTGGCCGCGAGCTCAGCGCAGCAGAAGCCAACCAGTTGCTCGTCGCATCGGCGGACACCTACGCCACCCATGCCGACGCACTGGGCATGCCCGATTCGCGCGAGCGGCTGGCATTGATCTCGGTCACCTACAACCGGGGTGTGGGCGCCATGCGCGGGCACGCATTGCTGGATGCGATTGGCAATGGCGATCGCGCCGAAGCGTGGTATCAGCTTCGCTACAACTGCTGGGGCTCGAGCACGCAGTACGAAGCGGGGCTGCGCAAGCGTCGGCTCGTCGAGGCGCAGGTGCTGGGACTTTACGATGACCCGGCCAACGTGGGGGCAGAAGAGGCACGCTCGGTGTTCCGCATGGTGACGCAGCATCGTGATGACATTGAGGCGGTGGAAAGACGGTTTGGTGAAACACTGGATGGCCAGGCCGGCTTGCGCGACCTGCGGGCCTTGGCGAACCGTGATTACCCGGGCGTGACCGGCCAGTTTGGCCAGGTGCCCACGCTGCGCGAATCGCTGGAGCCCGCGAGGCTGGCCTTGCTGGCGCAACTGCGCGAAGACCACCCTCACCTGGCCGAGGTCTTGGCGGACGATCGCATCGACACCGCATCCATCCATGTGGACCCAGGACCGGGCGAACGTGAGGACAACCCCGCCATGCAAGGCGGCCAAGGCATGGATGTGTTCTTGCTCGAAGACGGCGCTGTGCTGCGCGACACCGATGGCCAGGGCATGCTGTTCTGGAATGGACGTGCCCTCACTGGCAGCTCAGACGCCGGGCTGGCCTACCGCATGCAAGGCGGCGACCTATCGGTCACCGACGAGCGTGGGCAGTCGGTGCGCATTGAAAACTACTCGGGCGGCCTGGGCTTGCACCTTCCGCATCTTGCGAACCTGCGCGGATGGGATGACGCGCAGGCCACCCCGCCCCAGGCGTCTTCGCCCTGGTTTGCGCAGATGGCCCAGCCACTGACCGCAGCCGGCTATTCGCCAGCTGAGCAGCACCGCATTGCAGGCGCGTGGGAACACCACCTGGCAAGGCATGCCCACTTCGGCGCGCCTGACCGGGTGTTCTTCAGCCACGACGGCGAGTCGATTGCGGCTTTGCACGGACACGCTCTGTCAGAGATGCAGATCCGCGACGCACTGATGGTTCCGGGCGATCCAATGCGCCAAACGCACCACGACGAGCAGACGAACGCCACCGATTTCGTCGTCCCGCCCACACAACGACGCATGGCCTGAATTTGCCCGATTCAGGGACAATCGCCCTTGCCCCCCGACGCTCTTCACACCCAACCCCATGTCCATCATCGTCACACAGGAATCGTTGCGAGCGCTGTACAACCCGATCGGCGAGCGCTCGCAAAAGAAGGAGCTGCCTCGGCTGGATGAACACATCACGCGCTTTGTGCGCCTGTCGCCATTCGTGGTGATCAGCAGCAGCGATGCAAAGAGTGGTGCGCACGACGCATCGCCACGGGGCGGCGAACCGGGTTTCGTGAAAGTGGTGGACGCCAACACTTTGCTGCTGCCAGACGCGCCGGGCAACAACCGACTGGACACACTGGAAAACATCGTCAGCCACGGCGAGGGTGGTGCGCCGGTGGGCCTGCTGTTCCTGGTGCCGGGGGTGGACGAGACCTTGCGCATCAACGGCCGTGCCTGGCTCAGCACCGACCATGCCGACCTTCGGCAGGGTGCCGAAGCGCACCGCCTGCCCAAGCTGGTGGTGCGGGTGTCGGTACAGAGCTGCTACCTGCACTGCGCCAAGGCGCTGATGCGTTCGCAGCTTTGGGACGCCTCCAGGCAGGTCGAACGCTCTGCCCTGCCCAGCATGGGTGAAATGATGCGCGACCAGATCCGCGCGTTCCATGGCGAGGAGACGGTGGCCGAATCGCAGGCGCAGATGCTGGAGCGCTACCGGCAAACGCTTTAGGGCCGTTAACCGCCAACAGGCTGTGCCACCAGTTCCCGCAAACACTGGTGCGCAGGGCTTTCCCTGTCCAGCGGCAGGTTGCGTTTGACGCTGAGGTAGTGCGCGCCAAACACACCCAGCCAGGCGGCCAGCAACTGGGCCGTGTGCTCTTCACCCGCCAGTTGCAGGCACAACGCAGCCACTTCGGAGGTGCAGAAGTGGTGATCGTGCGCCGAGCGGCGCAGGCGGTAGGTCGAAACGTGTTCGGGGTGCAGGCTGAGCACCGGCAAGGCGTCGAGGTAGGGGCTCTTGCGAAACATCTTTCGCGCCTCGGACCACGTGCCGTCGAGCAACACGAACAAGGGCCTTCTGGCGAGTTCTGCGCCGGCCTCGGCAGGTGAAGGCAATCGATCGAGCACCACACGTCCCGGGGCCACGAATTCGCCGGGGAACACCACATAGGGCTGCCATTGCGGATCCGTCAGCAATGCCGTCAGCGCCGGGTCCACCGCCGTGCGCGACCAGCCAAAGGCATACGTATCGGCCACCAGGTCGGCCACCAGCCAGCCGGTGTTGCTTGGCTTGAGCGCCTCGATGTCGCCCATGATCAGACACACGCCCGCGCGCGTGGGCCCGGCAACAGGACGGAGATCGCAAATGCAATGGCTGGCGATCAGGCGACAGCCGCCACAGCGCCCGGCCCCGGAACCTCGGGCCACATAGGGCTTGCTGCTGGCGGCCAGGCGTGTACTGCGCAAACGGGAAACGGCATGATCCGGGTCGGCCCATCCGGACGAAGAAGAAAGAAGTTGCATGCAGGCAATGTATGCGAGGCCAGCCACGAACGGTGTTCAGACACGCAGCTTTTCGCGCGCAGCCACCAGCAGACTCGCCAACAGCAGGGCACCGCCCGTGAGCTGGATACCGCTGAGGGTGCGGCCATAGACCAGGGCGTCAAACACAATGGCGCTGGCCGGGTACACGAACTGCAGCAAGGCCATGCGCCCGGCGGGCAGACGCGACACGCCGGTGTACAACAACACGTACGCTAGCCCGGTGTGCACCACGCCCATGCCCACCAGCCAGCCCCAGGCCGGGCCGGGTGCGGGCCAGCCTTGCATGAGCGGCCACCAGGCAAGAGCGACCGTGCCGGCCACGCATTGCCACCACGCCATGACCAGGGAACTCGCCCCATGGGCCCGGCGCAACAGCAGCGGTGCCAGGGCGTAAGCGAGTGCGGCGCCCAGCGCAAGGGCCAAGCCGTGCAGGTCCATGGACCCGGCATTCAGCGAGCCCAGCACCTGATCCAGAACGCCAGTGGCCAGCCCGAGACCCAGCAGCGCGACCAGCGCCGATCCCCATTGCCGACGGCTCACGCGCTCGCCCAGCCAGATCGAGCCGATCACCATGATCAGAAAGGGCTGCACATGCACCACCAGCGTGGCCACGGACATGGAAGTTCGCGGCACCGCTTCGAAAAACAGGACCCAGCTGAGCACCATGAGCAGGCCGCCCGAGATGGCCAGCGCTGCGTCGCGACGGCTCAGGCGCAACTCAGACCAGCGGCTCGACACCGCGAACCAGAGCGTGAGCGCCAGCAGCCCGAAGAAGCAGCGGAACCACACCGCCGTGAGGGCGGGCTGGCCGGCCTCTTCAATGAAGATGCCGAGCGTTCCCAGCAGCAGACCGCCGCCCACCATGAACCATTGGCCTTGTCGATGCTGCACCGGGTCTTGCCGGGACAAGGGCAAACAGACCTCTCCAGTTGGCGTGGGTCGGCCCAGCGTCGGGGTCGCATCATGCAGCTTCATGGCCGCATGTTCACGGCTGGATCGTCGCTTGAGAAGCGGATAATTCGCAACCAGATCATTCGAAAAACGAATTCAAAGGATGCAATCGATGGCACGCACCGACTTGCAGGTGGACTGGCTGCGCGCCTTCGTGGCGGTGGTGGACAACGGATCACTCTCTGCAGCAGCCCCGCAGGTGCACCGTTCGCAGTCGGCGATAAGCATGCAGTTGCTCAAGCTGGAAGAGGCGGTGGGTGGTGCGGTGCTGCGCCGTGGCCCGCGTCACCTGAGTCTGACGCCACAGGGCACCGAACTGCTGGGCTATGCGCGGCGCCTGCTTGCGTTGCACGCAGAAGCCGTGGCCGCGCTCACCGGTCCCACGCTCTCAGGCCAGGTGAGGCTGGGTGTGCCCGATGACTACGCCGCCACCTACCTCACGCCGGTGCTGCGCAGCTACGCCGCACGCCACGCAGCGGTGGAGATCGTGCTCGACTGCGAACAGTCCACCTCGCTGATTCCCAAGGTGCAGCGTGGCGAGCTGGACCTGGCGCTGGTGTCGCGTGACCACGCCCGCCGTGGCACCCTGCTGTTCCAGGAACCGCTGGTCTGGGTGGGCTCACCGCAGTTCGAGGTATGGCGCCAGACACCCCTGCCGATCGCTGTCTACGAGCCCAGCAGCCTGGCGCGCCAGTCCACCATCGCCGCACTTTCTGCACAGGCGCGCGCCTACCGTGTGGTCTACAACAGCTCCAGCCTGCCAGGGCAACTGGCTGCGGTGGAAAGCGGGCTGGCGATTGCCGTGCTCACACGCTGCAGCGCCCCACCCCATCTGTTGATTCTGGGCGAGCGCCAGGGGCTGCCGCCGCTGGGGTCCATGGATGTGGCGGTCTATCGCAGCAAGGCGTCCCGCGCCAATCCTGCGGTATCGGCCCTCTTTGAGCAGGTGCTGCAGACCTTGCACAAGGCAGGCTGAAAGACAAACCAAAAGACAGGCTGAAAGGCAGTGGAACCCGGCCGGCAAGCATGCCATCATCACGCGCATGAACGAAGACGCCACCCCCACCACCATCATTCACGGCTACCACGCCCATGTGTATTTCAACGCCGACACCCTTGCGCAGGCACGAGCGCTGTGTGAGGCCGCTGCGGCCTTGTTTCCGTTGAAGATGGGGCGGGTCCACGAAAAGCCGGTCGGTCCGCACCCCGACTGGAGCTGCCAGCTGGCGTTCAAGGCAGCGCTGTTCGCCGATGTGATTCCCTGGCTGGCACTGAACCGCAAGGGCCTGGTGGTGTTCATACACCCGATCACCGGCAACGATCTGGTGGACCATCGCGACCGCGCCCTGTGGATGGGCGCCGTCCGGCCGCTCGATTTGAGTGTGTTGCCCGAACACTCGGAAACCTACGACCTGTAGGCGGCCCCGGGGCGCATCAGCCCATGCGGTCAAAACCGGCCCTTGCTCTCACTTGCAGAGCAATGAAACAAGCCACACTCCATCAAAAATGACCAAAATGTAATTTTCGTGAAATAACCCTGACACACGCTGTAACTACTCTCAAGCAGTCCTCTCGCACGGTGCAAGGGGAAGGGGCCACAAGCCCACATTCAATCCTTTGGAGTACTCAGCATGAAAAAGAGCATCGTCGCTCTGGCCGCCCTGGCCTCTTTGACCGCCGCCGGCACCGCCGCCGCGCAATCCAGCGTGACCCTTTACGGACGCGTGGACGCATCGATTGGTTCCGAGCGCGTCGACGACGTGAGCACCACCAAGCTCTACAGCGGCAACCTGACCACCAGCCGCCTGGGCTTCCGTGGTTCGGAAGACCTGGGTGGTGGCCTGAAGGCCAACTTCCAGCTTGAAGCAGCGCTCACCCTGGACGATGGCACCGCTGGCAGCCTGAAGTTCAACCGGGCTTCGTGGGTTGGCCTGAGCGGCGGCTTCGGTGCGGTGCGCGCCGGTCTGCTGGACAGCGCCTACAAAGACATCTACGACATGGGCAACAGCAACAACGTGTTTGACTCTGCCTTCACCCCCACCAACGTGGCCTACGCCGGCGTGGGCAATTACACCAGCCGTCCCAGCAACCACATCCGCTACGACACCCCCAGCTTCGGTGGCTTCTCGGGCGGCCTGAGCGTGGCGCTGGACGAAACTGCCGGTGTCTCCAACGACGCCAACGCCGTGAACCTGCGCTACCGCGCCGGTGGCCTGGATGTGGGTCTGGGTGTGCAGAAGCAGAAAAACAGCGTGGTGGCTGACGAGCGCGACTACCGCGTGATCGCCGCCGCCTACGACTTCAAGGTCGTGCGGGTTTCGGGCCAGTACCAGGTCGCCGAGCAGGGCAATGGCCTGGAAGACAACGAATACGCCATTGGCGTGACCATGCCACTGGGCGCGTTTGAACTGTCGGCCGGCTACGCCATGGGCAAATCCGAACTCAGCGGCGTGACCACCGAAGAAGGCAAGGCTTTCGCTCTGGGCGCGACCTACGCACTGTCCAAGCGCACCAAGCTGTATGGCGGCTACCTGGATGGCGAAGTGGAGAACGGTGTGGGCACCGTCACCACCGATCGTCGTCTGTTCGCCCTCGGCGTGCGTCACGACTTCTAATCCGTTCTCCGTCTCCGTTCTCCAAGGTTTTAATGCCCTCCACCTTCACCGGTGGGGGGCTTTTTTCGTCTGGCCTGTGAAGAAAGTCGGCCGGGCGTGGCACACGGCTTGAAAGGCAAACCGAACTAACATCGGCCAGTTGCGCGCACCGCGCGCCCTCCTCCACACGCCATTCAATTTCACATGCCTGAATCCCCCCGCACCTCCCCTGGCCCCATCAGCCTGCTGGTCGCTGCGGCGGCTTTGGTCATCGTGATCGGGGGTCTGAAGATGGCCGCACCTGTGGTGGTGCCCTTTCTGCTGGCGGCCATGCTGGCCACCGTTCTCATGCCGCCCCTGAACTGGCTCACGCGCCGTCGCGTGCCGCTGCCGGTGGCCATGGTGTTGCTGTCGTTGGGCCTGGTGTTGATCTGGCTGCCGCTGGCGGCCATCCTGGGCAGCTCTTTTGACGACTTCTACACGGCCTTGCCCGAGTACCAGGAGCGCGTTCAGGCGATGGTGGGCTCAGCCACCGGCTGGCTGCAGGGCAAGGGCATTGATACCGGGCGAACGCCGGTGCATGACCTGCTGAATCCGGCGGCGGCGCTCGGCTTTGTGCGGCAGATCGGTGGCGGCATCGGCACTGCGCTGGCCAATTTTTTCCTGATTTTTCTCACCGTGGTCTTCATCATGCTTGAAGCCTCCGGGTTCCCGGAAAAGGTGCGCAGGGCGCTGGGTAACCGGACCGACGTACAAGGCTCCTTTCATGAGTTTTCCCAGCGGCTGCAGGAGTACATGCGCATCAAGACAGTCGTGAGCCTGCTCACGGGTGGCACCATCGCCATCTGGCTGTGGCTGGTGGGCCTGGACTTTCCACTGCTCTGGGGCGTGCTGGCGT
Source organism: Betaproteobacteria bacterium HGW-Betaproteobacteria-16 (assembly GCA_002840835.1). Classification (GTDB taxonomy): domain Bacteria; phylum Pseudomonadota; class Gammaproteobacteria; order Burkholderiales; family Burkholderiaceae_C; genus Hydrogenophaga. The sequence goes on from PHCQ01000009.1 coordinate 44,368, forward strand.
TCCTGTTGAACTACGTGCCCAACATCGGCAGCTTCATTGCGGCCGTTCCGGCTGTGTTGCTGGCCATGGTGGCCCTGGACCCGACTGGCGTGGTGTTGGTGCTCACGGGCTTCGTGGTGGTCAACATGGTGTTTGGCAATGTGCTCGAGCCGAAGATGATGGGCAAAGGCCTGGGCCTGTCCACACTGGTGGTGTTCCTTTCGCTGGTGTTCTGGGGCTGGGTGCTCGGCCCGGTCGGCATGTTGCTGTCCGGCCCGCTGACCATGGCGGTCAAGATCGCTGCGGAAAGCGACGCGCGCACCCGCTGGGTTGCCGTGCTGCTGGGGCCCGGGCACGATCCATCCGAAACGCCCTCCGCTGCCAGCAGGCCGTCTGCACCGGTGAGCAACATGTCTGCGAAGCCAGACAGTGCCGCACCGACTGCCGACAAAGACGGCAGCTGATCCGCTTGCCCTTCTGCGCCATCACCTGCCCATAGGCAACTTCATCTCCATGTACACACATCCGAAACATCAGGCCGTCCCAACTGCATCGTTCCGTGCAAAGGTCTTGTGGGTGGCCAGCGCGTTGCTGATCGCGGGCTGCCAGACCGCACCCACCACCATTGCGCCTGTGCCCGTACCTGCACCTTCGCCTGCGACTGCGCCATCGCCATCGCCATCGCCATCGCCATCATCAGCGTCCCAACCGATCACGGAACCTTCCACCCATGTGCCCGAGCACTGGGTCATCAACGGCCAACTCACGCCTGCCGGCGTTGCCCTGCGTGACAAGGGCGTGGAGCAGTTCAAGGCGCGCGAGGACGCCGCGGCGTTTCAGAGCTGGTTGCCCCTGGCGGAAGCGGGCCACCCCGAATCGCAATTCAACCTTGGAGTCATGCTGCAAATGGGAGGGGCTGTACCTCAGGACGTGCCCGCCGCCCTGCGCTGGTTGGAGCGTGCCATCGAGGGCGGCTACGCTGCGGCGCACTGCAAACTGGGTGACCTGCTGCTCAGCCAGCGCGACGATCCCCTCCACAGACAGCGCGCATTTGCAGCCTATCTCAAGGGCGCCGCCCTGGATCAGGTGGACTGCATGCACAACACCGGCGCATTCATGCTCAACGGCTACGCCGGCGCACGCGACGTGGGCGCGGGCATGCACTGGCTCACGCGCGCGGCCGAAGCCGGCAAGCTGGAGTCGCAGTTCCAGCTGGGATCGGCCCATCTGCATGGCACCTACACGCCGCCCGATCACGAAAAGGCGCGGCATTGGCTGGCCAAGGCCGCCGACGCCGGCCATGTCAACGCGACCCACGACCTGGCCTCCATGTGGGAAGGCGGCCTGGGAGGAGAGTCCGATCTGGCCATGGCTGCGTCCTTGTACCAGCGGGCTGCGGAAGGTGGCCAATCGCGCAGCGCCAACAACCTGGGCCTGATGTACCGCAATGGGCGCGGCGTGCCCGTGGACCCGACGCAGGCCGTGAACTACTTTCAACGGGCGGTCGATCTCAAGAACACCGAAGCCATGGTGAACCTGGGCGACATGCACTACCTGGGACTGGGGGTGCCGGCCGACGCGGCCCGGGCCGCCGCCCTGTACCAGCAGGCCGCTGACGCAGGCCTGCCCTGGGGCGACTGCCGCCTAGCGGCCTTGCTGCGACACGGCGAAGGGGTGGCGGCCGACCCGCAGCGCGCAGACGCCTTACAGGCCCGCGCGCTTGAGCGCCTGCCCAGCGCCAACTGCGCCACGCCGCTGTCGCGCCTGTTGCGCTGAAGCCAGGAAGGAAAAAAGGGGCACGGTCGTCCGTACCCCTTTTTTTCCTGAACGCCTGAGAAGCGCGCTGCCGGGTTCAGGGAATGAAGTTCAGGCCCTCGGGCAGGGGCGGAACAATCGGCACTTCAAAGAACGGCCCCGGACCATCGGGGTCGATGACCTGCGTACCACCGCTGGCAAAGAACTCGGCCATCTGGATCTGCGCACCGACGGCGTAAGCCTGCCCTGCGGCGGAGCCGATGTTGGTGAGGAAGGTGTGCGGGTTCTTGCTCACCGCGTTGTTGGCCGCGTAGGCCAGATCGTTGCGGAAGTAGGTGGTGCGGTCCTGCAACTCGCCTGCGCGCACGATGGCGGTGCTGGTCGGGTTGGGCACCGTGGTGTCGCCCTTCGCGAACTGCAGGATCACCGGCTTGGCGCGGTGGCCATGAACGGGCTGCTTGCGGATCAACGGCGCATACGACACCGGGTTGCCTGACTGCTGGACCCATTCCGTGCGGTCCAGCACCTCGGCGATGGCCAGGGCGCCCGGCACGTCGTTGGTCACCGGTGGCAGGTCGCGCAGCGGCATGTTCTCGTTGAACACCAGGTTGAACGGAAACGGCACGCCCGGTAGCGGCGGCAGGTTGAGCAACTGTGGCTGGCGAGAAGCCAGCGCGCCCGCGGTCAGCAGGCGGAAGCCGCCCAGACGGGCCACCTCGGTGATCGACCCGCCGGGCACGTTGGGCACACCGGCCTGGATGTTGGGCTCGACCCCCAGCAGCATGGTGCCGTAGATGCCGCCGAACGACTGGCCTGCGTAGTAGATGCGCCTGGGGTTCAGGTCGGCCTGGCCGTCGCCGTCCACGTCCATGCCCGCTTCAACCTGACGCACCGTTTGCATGAGGTCGATCACGGTCTGACGCAGACCATCGCGGCTGCCGATGATGTCGAACGGCGCGGCGGCATTCACACCCTCTGTGGACTCGATGTTGCCGTCGCCGTTCTGGTCGAAACCGCGGCCACCGGCGGGCAACGACACCGGCAAGCCACTGTTGCGAATCACGTTGAGGGTGCCCAGTGGTCCTCCGGCGTGGCCCACCACATTGATCGACAGTGTGGCCAGGCCACGGGACGCAAATACCGATGCGACGGTCCAGGGAGCGCCATACATGCTGTCGGTGAAGCCGTGCCCGAAGATCGCCACCGGCCAGCCACCGTTGGGGGCGGTGCCGCTGGGAAGAAACAGCTGGAACACCAGCTCATGGCTGCCCTGAGGTGAGGGCCTGCCCGTCAGCGACGGCGAGGGAGGAATGTAACGGGCCGCTGTCTGGTAATTGGGTGAAACGAACTTCCCATAGGCCACCTTTCCCACGGCGCCGCTCACCACGTCGAGCGCCGGTGTGGGCAGGAACGAAGGCGTGAATGCCTGCGCTCCGGTCTGCCGGTTGAACTGGATCGCCTGAATGTCTGACAACGGGAACACGGTGCGCACGCCGCCAGCAGCCGATGTGCCGATCTCGAAGCTGGCCGGTGCGGGCTTCTTCGCCTTGATCTGGCGCATCACATGGACCAGATCGCCGGTGGTGGTCTGGGTCGTGAACAATGAAGCAGCCACCACATTGAGACCCCTGCTGCGGCTGCGCAGGGCATTCGTGGCGTCACGCAGTTCGCGCTGGTAGTCCAGATCGCCCTGTTGAAAAGGAGCGCCCCCCCTTGCCTTGCCCTTGCCCTTGTCCTTGCCTTTGCCATGACCCTGGCCCGGCCAGCCTTGCACGGAATCACCGATCTTGAGCTTTTTCCCGCTGGCGTCGCGCACACCGTTGGTCACCACCACCACATAGCGCGAGCGCTCGGCCAACAGCTCGTCGGGCTCAAAAACCAGTGTCTTGCTGGCGGGGTCCCAGAGCACCTGATTGATACCGACCTTCTGACCAAAACCACGCAGGGTCAAGGTGTCGCCCAGGTTGTAGAGATACACGGTGTCGCTGGTCACGGTCGACACATCGATGTCGCCGGTAAAAGGGATGGTGATGCGCGGCTGCGTCGAGAAGCCGTCGAGGGTGTTGATCACGTCAATGTCGGCACAGTCATTGACCCGCACCGCACAGTCGGGCTTGGGCAGGTTGACGCGGCGGAAGGTGGCGTTTGAAAAATCGAGCACGGTGAGTCGGTTGCTCGGGAAGGGGCTGTGCGCGCTGTCGTAGCGCACCGAAACGCCGTCGGCCAGGGCGGCCACGGGAATCCACACAAACGCCAACATGGCCGCGACCGGGCGGGCACGCAAAAAGAACATGTGATGTCTCCTGGGTTGTGACCGCCTTTCAGACGGTGCTTTTTTGAGGCGGGGCGCCGGCTCGTTTTATAGAACTTCATGCTTCATAACGCCAGCGGCTCCTCACGTATACCCTGAGCCTTGCAGGCGACTTCCGGTCGCCTTCGGGACATGTCCGATGGCCGATCCAGGACGTTTCAGGGGGCCTCCAAGAGCGAACCGGGCGTGACATATGTCTCAGTGATGTGGCAGTTGGCGAACCATAATCGCGCGATGCCTGTTTCCGAAGTCGCTATCTGGTCGGCCATGCTGGGAGGGTTGCTGACCCTCGCAGGCCTGGCGCTGGGCGACGTGATCAACCACCGCACGGTCGCCTCTGCCCGCAACCTGATGTTCGTGGTCTTTACCGGCGCCAGTTGCGTGGTGATGACGGGCTTGCTGGAGGCTTTTTTCCCGTTCCTGCCGGGTCGGTTGATGATCGTGCTCAAGGCCAGCCTGGGGCCCATGGCCGGCGCCATGGGTCTGTACTTCATCGGCACCTGGCTGGGCGGCGTGCGCGAAGATGCGCAAGTCCACAAGGTCACGACCTGGGGTGCCAGTCTGCTGCTCTTTGCCAGCATGGCGCTGGCCCTCATGGCCACACAGGTTGACCTCGCACATGTTCGACCCTTGCTCATCGGTGCGGCTATCGTGAACATGGTGCCCGTGTTGCTGGCGCTGTCGGCCGTCATGCGTGCCACCCAGTTGGGCGACCCACTGGCACCCTGGATGTTGCTGGCGATCGCTTGTCTGGCCACCTTGGTCCTGAGCCACTACCTGCATGGCCTGGATGTCCCCGGGCTGGGCACGGCGTCCCAGCTGTTCACGGCGGTCATCACGGTGGTGTTCTTCTTGATCGCATCGGTGCTGGGCGTGATCCGCAACCGGCAGGCCCGGCTGCTGGCGCGGTTGTCGCGTCTGGAGCCCGGATCGGATGCGGCCACCGGACTGCACACCGGTTCGGCCCTCATTGCCGACATGGAACACGCCTTCTGGCGCACCGCCCGCCTGCAGGGGGAGTGCACCGTGGTCTGCCTGCACCTGAACAACCTCTACGAACTCACCGAGGCCGGTGGCTCCACCATCGAGCAGCAGATCCAGGTCACCGTTTCCGCGCGTATCCGCAGGGCCGCGGGGTTCCGGTGCGTGGTGGGTCTGTACCACCCGCGCTGCTTCGTGGTGGTGATCTACACCGACCGGCATCAGCCCCCCGTGAACGAAACGGTGGGGCGACTTCGCAATATGGTGGGTCAGCCCATGATCGTCACGGACGGCAAACACACGCGGCAGGTGTTCAGGCCCAGTCTGGGCATGGGCGTGGTCACGGTGGACCCCACGCGAGCCGCGCCGCTGGACGTGCTCAACGACGCCGAACGCAGGGCTGTGGCCGATGCTTCCGCGTACCGCCCGAGCGTCGAAAACGACGTGTTGACCGCGCCCTCGCCGCTGAGTTGATCCCTTGTTTTCGGCGATTGCCCTGGCCGTCTACTTCTGCACCGGGTTGGCCGTGAGCCAGTTGGCCGGGTAGGCACGCAGGAATTCGCGGGCTTTCTCGGGGTGGGCGGTCAGCCATGCGTCGTAGCCCCCTTCGTTGAGCACCGCGGGCATGCGTTTTTCGGCACCGGGCTGCTGATAGCGGTGCATCAGCGCATGGCTGTTCGCATTCACCGTGAGCAGGCAAAAGCTGACAATGGTCGTGCCATCTGCACCGCTCCAGCTTTCCCACAACCCGGCCACACCCATGGCACGGCCGTCCACCCGGGCAATGCGCGTAGGCACGGCCTTGCCGCTGCGGAAATCGTCTTCCAGAAACGACATCATCGGCACGATGCAGCGCTTTGCGGCCAGCCAGGCGCCACGGAAATTGTTGGAGGTGGTCACGGCCTCGGCACGGGCATTGACCAGCTTGGTCGAACGCAGCTTGGCGTCAGACGCTGATTTGACCCAGGTGGGCACCAGGCCGAACTGCCCGACCTCCGCGACCTTTTCGGGTTTGTCGCCCGACGGGTCTTCCGGCGCCTCTGCTGGCTCGACCTGTTTCAAGCGGATGAACACGCCGGGTTTGCGCGGCCACACGTCCTTGCCCACCGCCACTGCGGGCATGGCCACATTGAAGGCTTCGGTGTACAGGTCGACGGAAGGCAGGCTTTCGAATTGGGTGCTCATACGGGCGATGCTATCTGATCGACCCACAGGGTCTGGCACCTTTCAGCCACGACCCGTCTGAAGGCTCCTCAGCGCGCAGGCAGTGGGGCCAAGGGGGTCGCCCCTGGCGCAGGCGGTGGCGCCATGGGCTTTGCGGGTTCCATGATGGTGAGCTCGCGAATCATGCCGCCGCTTTCCACCGAGCCGGTGGTGGAGCCTTCTCCGCGCACCATGCGCTCGCAAATGGCCTTTTGTTCAGCAGGCTGTCGATTGCAACGCTCAAGGGCATTGCGCATGAGCATCTCCTTGGACTCACCACCTTGCGAAGCGCCGCGCAGCGCTTCGGCGCGCACCGCGCCGGCTTCGCGCAGACAGCTGGTGCGTTCGTGCTGGGAATCACTGGCCATGCAGGCTGCCCGGTCTCTCTGGTAGGTGGCCTCGATGGACGATCGGGCGCCCGCAGCACCAGATTGTGCCCACGCCACCGAAGCCGTCAGCAAGGCAGCACCGCATGCGATCGTCCGCAGGCGCCGGGCAGGGGAAACAGAAGAATGGGTGGAAAGAACGTGAGTAGACATGGAAACTCCTTTTTGTTGGCCAGAAAGCACCAGGCGGTGATCGCCATGTTGCCTGTCTGAATGGGCGGGGCGCATGGCCCCACGCGATCACCATAGAGGGTTGTCTGCGCTGCGTCGGTGCGCCAGCCCACGCTGGAAGGGGTCATCGGCACCAAGCCTTTCCCGGTAGCCTGTGCGGTGGCAGGAACTTCGTGCGATGGGCGGCTCTCTGAAAAGTTCGCCGTCGTTCAAGCCCTGGCACAAATGAAACACCACCACACATCTGCGCACAAAGGCACGGATTCCACCCGCAGGGCCTGGCTGTCGCGGGCAGTTGCGCTGTCGGGCCTGTCCTGGCTGGCATTGGGCGTGTCCGCACAGACCAGCGTCAGAGCCACGCCCGGCGCCCGTCTGATGACGCGCCCCATCCCCTCCACCGGTGAGCCATTGCCCGTGGTGGGGCTGGGTACGTGGATCACGTTCAACGTGGGCAACGACCCCGCAGCGCGAGACGCCCGTGCCGAGGTGGTGCGCGCCTTCTTCGACGCTGGCGGCGGCATGATCGACAGCTCGCCAATGTACGGATCGTCGCAACCCACCATCGGCCACGCGCTGGCTCGCCTGGGTCAACCGGCCTCACTGTTCTCTGCTGAAAAGGTCTGGGTGGGTGACGCCGACCGGGGCAGCGCGCAGATCGAAGCCTCGCGCGTGTTCTGGGGTGTGCCACGCTTCGACCTCATGCAGGTGCACAACCTGCTGGGCTGGCAGGCACACCTGCCGCGCCTGTTGAACATGAAAGCGGCCGGCAACCTGCGGTACGTGGGCATCTCCACATCAGAGGGCCGGCGCCACAGGGAACTGGAAGACATCATGCGCACCGAGCCGATCGACTTCGTGCAGATCAGCTACAACCTGCTCGACCGCGAGGTGGAGCAGCGCATCCTGCCGCTGGCGCAGGAACGCGGCATCGGCGTGATCGTGAACCGGCCGTTTCGTGAAGGCGCGCTGCTGCGCCAGCTGGCCAGGCATCCCCTGCCCGGCTGGGCATCCGACATCGATTGCGACAGCTGGGCCCAGGTGGCATTGAAGTTCATCGTCACCCACCCGGCGGTGACCTGCACAATCCCCGCCACCCGGCAGGTGGCCCACGTGCGCCAAAACATGGGCGCGGCAACGGGCCGCATGCCCGACGCCGCCCTTCGCTCGCGTATGGCGCGCGACGTGGCGGCGCTGTGATGCGGCGTCTGGCGCAAGCAACGCCCTGCAAAATCACATGAGCGAATGGTGGACCTACCGGCCATCGGACTTCCTGATGTTCGCGCCAGACACCTACTGGCGCCAGTTCGAACTGCACAATTCCGCGCTGTGGCCGTTTCAACTGCTGCCTCCAGCCGTCTTGCTCACCTTGGCGGTCGCACTGGTGGTCAAGCTGGTGCGGGGTCCGGACCAACGCCATGAAAACGCGCTGCGATGCGGAGTGGCGGGCCTGGCCGTGTGCTGGGGCTTCGTGGCGTGGGCTTTCCTCTGGCAACGCTACGCCCCCATCAACTGGGCCGCACAGGGGTTTGCGCTCCTCTTTGCGGCGCAGTCGCTAGGCCTGCTGGGCCTGGCCGCGCGCTCGAACCTGCTGATCACCGATCAGGCCGGTCGGCGCGTGTTCGCACTGACCCTGCTGGCCTGGGCCGCCTTGGCGCACCCCCTGCTTGCCCTGGCATTCGGGAGGCCCCTGGCTCAGGCCGAGCTGTTCGGTACAGCGCCCGACCCCACGGCTCTGGCCACGCTGGGCTGGCTGCTTCTGGCCGAGGCGCGGTCCCGCAGCGGGCGCGTGCTGCTGTGGACCTTGCAAGCGATGGCCCTGGTGTGGTGCGCCATCAGTGCCGCCACATTGTGGACCATGGGGTCCGCTCAGGGCTGGGTGCTGATGGCAGCGGCCGTGCTCACTCTGTGCGCGCTTTGGCGATGGCCGTACGCCCGCCCCAACAGGCGCTGAGCGCCTGCGGTCAAGCCAGCGACACCATCACCTTCGCGCCCGCCTTGACGGGCACCGCCACGCTGCCCATGGTGCGTGCACGCCGCAGCATGTCGCGATTGACCGGGCTGTGTGGCCTGAGTGCGAGTCGCTCGTGTGCCAGCGCTTCGGCCATGCCACGCTGACCGGCGCGCAATGCGGCATCGGTCAGTGTCCAGTCGATGATGTCGCGCTGCGCATGGCTGCCGCCGAAGCGATTGGCGATGTGCCTGCCACGGAACAGGTGCTGCACCGCGCGGTCGTGTTCGCCGCGCCAGTGTGCGACAAAGCCTTCCACCAGATCGTGCCCGGTCTCCAGCGCCCAGCGCGAGACTTCGCTGGTCCCGCTGGCGTTGCGCATGGCGTCGCGCAGCCGCTGCACATCCTGCTCACGCCCGGCGCCCAGGTAGGCCATGACCGCATGCCAGTCGTTGAACGGATAGAGCTTGCCGTCGGCGTGCGCGTCCCAGGTCTGCGCCACCTCCGCCCAGCGCTCGCCCACATCCACCCCGGCCAGGTGCAGGCGCCAGAGCAATGCTGAAGCGTCGACCAGATCCAGCGCCACGGCACTCGGCGTCTGGCGCACCACGTTGTCATAGAGCGCAAGCACCTCGGTGCTCTGACCCAGATCAAGGTGGCAAAGCGCGCCGTGCCACGCGTTGTGGACCTTGAAGAAGTTGTCATCGCCAGACCAGAACGGTTCGCGGGTGAGCATCCAGCCCACGCCGTCCTGAGCGCGTCCCTGCATTTCCATCACGTGCGCCACCGCATGGTGCGCCCAGCAGTCCAGCGGCTCCCTGTCCAGCGCTTCGCGCCCGATGGCTTCAGCACGCGCATGGTCGCCGCATTCCTCGAGACCGAAGGCGTACATGCCCAGCACGATGGAGTGCCCGGGCATGTCGCTGGACCAGTGTGGCAGCACGCGCGCCAAGCGATCACGCAGGTTGCGCGCATTGGCCCGGTAGAAATCCATCAGGTGTCCGGCCTGCAGTGCCACGATGTCATAAGGGTGCTGCTGGTTGTGCTGGTCCATGGCCAGGGCGGCCTCGGTCCATTCGCCTTGCAGCACTTTCTCGATCACGGCCACGTGAGACGTCTCGCGTTCGTTCAGCGGCATGTGCCGCAGTCTGGCCAGTACCTCTTGCGCCATGAGCACGCAAGCGGGCTCCGTGGCCAGCGCCAGCAGATGGGCCTGGAGGATGTGGGCCATGGCAAATTGCGGGGCGGCGGTGATCGCCTGCTCCAGGCTGCCCATGGGGTCGCCCCGGTACAGCTGAAAGGCCCGCACGGCCTGCTCGTAGGCCTCGGCGGCGTCGGTCTGCGCGCCGCTGAGCGCGTGCCCCTGAATGTCTGTGATCATGGTGTCGATGCTCCTGAACTCGTTGGTAAATCGTTGGGTAAAAGATCCGGCCTGACTGGACAGCGTTGCGCCCGCGGTGCCGGTGGATGTACTCTACGGACGGCTTTCTCGCCGCGCCATCCCCGAAACGCCGACTTTTGTCGCCGATACGCCGCCCATGCCGGACACACCCCCTGCCGACCCGTTGAACGAACTGCTGCGCGCCATGCGCCTGACAGGTGGCGTGTTTCTGGAGGCCGCTTTTTCTTCCCCCTGGTGTGTGCTCTCGCAGGTTGAGCCCGGTGACTGTGTGGGCTACCAGCCCGTGCCGCGGCATTTCATTGCGTACCACTTCGTGTGTGAGGGCGAGCTGGTGTTGAAGGTCGAAGGCGAAGCGCCCTTGTCCGCCCGAGCCGGCGACCTGCTGATCCTGCCGCGCAACGACGGGCATCGCATCGGCAGCGATCTGCACACCGCACCCATCAATGCTGCGGAACTGATGCAGCCGGGTGACGGACACCGGCTTGCCCGCCTGGTGCATGGCGAAGGCAACAGAGACACCCGTTTTTTCTGCGGGTTTCTTGGCCACAACCAGCCTGACGACCCACTTCTCCACGCACTGCCCCGGGTGATGCGCCTGTCTGTGGCCGACGCGGCCGCCAGCCAGTGGATTGAGAGTTCGCTGCGCTTTGCCTCACGCGGTCTCACGCCCGACTGCGAGGGCATGTCGCCCGGCATGCTGGGCAAGATGGCCGAACTGCTCTTTGTGGAAGCGGTGCGCCAGTACCTGCAAGACCCACAAGCCCCTGCCACCGGCTGGATCGCCGGGCTGCGCGATCCGATGGTGAGCCGCGCATTGGCGCTGATGCACGGTCAATGCGCCCGAGCCTGGACCACCGAAGCGCTGGCGCGCGAGGTGGGCCTGTCGCGTTCGGCCTTTGCCGATCGATTTTCCCACCTGCTGGGGGACCCGCCCATGCGCTACCTGGCCCGGTGGCGCATGCAACACGCCGCGCGCCGCCTGCTGGAGTCCTCCGACCCGATCGCGCGCATTGCCGGTGAAGCGGGCTACGAGTCAGAGCCCGCGTTCCATCGCGCCTTCAAGCGCGAACACCAGATGACGCCGGCCAGTTGGCGCAAGGCGCACGCGACCCAGCGCCAAATGTGAACTCAGCGCGGAACCGTTTCTGCTGCGTCCAAGGCACCGAGCGCCTCGGCCACCACCTCCATGGTAGGTCGGGCGACCAGATCGAGATTCAGACAGGCAGCAGCCAGCTTGGCCATGGCGGTTTCATCAGGTTCGCTGGTCACAGGGGCAGGCCTTGCGTGCGTCACGAGTTCCTCCAGCAAGCACCCGAAGGCCCGCACATCCAGGGCAAGCAACGCGCGACGCAACACGGGTTGATCGTCGGGCAGCAGAGTGGCACCACCGAAGTCGCTGAGCACAGCGTCGCCGTTGGCGGGATTCCACAGGATGTTGTGCGCATAGAAGTCGCCGTGCATCACACCCCGCCGGTGCAGGTGCGCCAGCGCGTTCGCCATCTGGCTGGCCACGCGCAGCGCGGCACTGGCGCCCAGCGCAAAGCCCTCGGCATACACGTCGCGCGTGCAGCTCTGGAAGCTGGGCGGGCCGGCCAGGTTCTGCAGCGCGGGCGGCATGATCGGCATCAACAACCCGGGCGTGCCGTCGGGGTGTTCCGTGAGCTCGGCCACCGGCGTGCACAGGGCCGGGTGGTGACCGGCGGCGGTGCAGGCGGCAATTTCGTGTTCCGGCAGACCGTCGCTGGTGACCGATCCTTTGAACAATTTGAGCGCCAGCATCTGTGGCGCTCCGCCTTCAGTTTCAAGGCACACGCGGTGGATGTGTCCCGACGCGCCCTCGCCCAGTTGCCCCGCCAGGCGCAACCCGCGCCAGGCCACGCGTGGCAGGCGGTGATCGTGAGCGTGTGACCAACCCAGCGGATTGCCCGCCACCGCCAGCCAGGCCAGGCGCGGCAAACGCGTGAGCCAGGGCGGTAATGCGGCAAACCGGTTGGCGGACAAGCGAAGCAGTTCCAGCGCATGCGCATCGGCCAGACCGGCGGGCAATTCGCTGAGCCGGTTGCCCGCGAGCATCAGTTTCTGCAGGGCCGGGCGATGACCCAGTTCGGTGGGCAGTTGCTCAATGGCGTTGTCTGTGAGGATGAGCCAGCGAAGCTTCGCCGGCAGCGACGCAGCGGGCACGTGTTCGATGCGGTTGGCCTTGAACCCCACCATCTCCAGCGCCGGGCAATCGCCCAGCACCTCGGGCAACTCGGTGAAGGCGTTGCTGGAGCAAAAAACGATCCTGAGCTTTCGCAGGCGCCCCAGCTCGGGTGGCAGGCTGCTCAAGTGGTTGCCGGTGAGGTTGAGCACCTCCAGCGTGTCGGCCAGGGCCAGCACCTCGGAGGGCAGTTCGGTCAGGCCGCAGCTCAGGTCGAGCCGGCGCGTGCCAGCGAGCGCGCCGCTGCGCAGTTGGTCAAGGGTGTGCATGCAGTGGTGGGTCCAGAGGTCCGATGATCGAAGCCAGTGAATTCTCAGGGCGAATCATCATCGGGCTCGTAGACCAGCAACTCACCGGGCTGGCACTGCAGGTACTCGCAGATCTTCTCGAGTGTCTCGAAGCGCACACCCTTGACCTTTCCTTGTTTGAGCAGAGACATGTTGGCTTCGGTGATGCCGACGAATTCGGCCAGGTCCTTGGACTTGACCTTGCGCCGAGCGAGCATGAGGTCGAGTTGAACAACGATGGGCATCAGACAAAACGCTCGTTTTCTTCGGCCAGTGCCTGGCCCTGCCCGATGACCGCTGCCATCAACCACACCACCCCGGCAAAGAAGAAGGTGAACAGGTGGTTGGAGCCGATGCCCAGCGCCAGGTGGCGCATGCCCGGCGGATTGTGCAGCGTGAGCAGCACCGAGGTGGCGGCGGACGCCACGATGGCGGCCAGCGCGGCTGCGGCCACCCAGCCAGCAAAGCGGCGCAGCAGATCGGTGGCCTGCCGGGTGAACACACGACCCTCTGCGAACTGCTCGAAGCAGCGCTTGGCCTGCCACAGGCCTGTGAGCAAAAAGGCCAGCGGCAGCCCCATGACCACCGCGCCCGCCAGCCGCTGCCAGGGCTGCAGGAGTGCACCGATGGCAGAAGCCGGCAGGTTGGCGTGGCCAGCCAGCACCCCATCGCCGGCCACGGCCCAGTACACCGCCAGCGTCACCGGCAGCAACAGGATGAACGCCCAGCACGCCCAGACCATGAGGCGGCTGGTGCGGCGGATATGGTGCAGCGGATCGGATGGGCGGCCGGTGCTGGGGGTGTCGGTGGTGAGGTGCATGGTGGACCTTCCTGGCGTGAGCAGAGGGAGCGATGAATGGAGTGATTGTCGATTGACAACAAATTATTGTTTTAAGATAATTTATTCCTGTTTAACAGTCTCTGTCAAGCCTCATGAAGCGTTTTTTCATCTACCTGATCCTGGTTGTGGCGCTGGCCGGCTGCAGTGGCATTCCCCTGAGTTCGCTGCCCCGTCTGGCGCAATTGTCCGAGTCGCTGCTGGAAGCCAACCCGGCCGACTTCATGGTGGCGCTGCAGGTGGATGCGCGGCTGGTGCCGCCACCGGGCGCGGTGCCCCGGCTGATTGTGAAGCTCACGCCGCGCGACCCCACCGCTTTCGACCCCATCGACAAAAAACTCCCGCTGCAACTGGCCGTGGTGTCGAGTGCCACGCTGGGCCTGAAAGCGCCACCAGCGGGGCGACGCTGGCTGCTCTACAGCATGCCCCCGACCACCCAGGCCGAATTGCGGCGGGTGCAGGCCCTCGTGCGCCAGGCCCAGGCCGCACCTGAGAAAAAACGTGGCGGCAGCCTGAGCGTAGGGGTGGAACAGGCCTCGCTGGCGGTCTCAGACCCAGCCTTGTCGCGCACGCGCTGGGACACCTGGCTGCAGGTGCGTCAAAGCGAAGGGTTCTTCGAGGTGTGGTCCGGTACGCCGGAGCAACTGCGCAGGGCAGCACCCCAGCACTGAGGTGCCCAGACCGCCAGGTTTGATGCAGGCCTTCGGGTGTGGCGGGCCATACCGGACCGCGAGCAGGGGCACCGCCCAAGGGTCGCACGGGTGCTCCGCATAATGCTTCCCATGGACCTCACACAAACCCTTTTTCCACTGGGCTGGCAGCACTACCTGCTGGGCGGCCTCTTCATTGGCACCGGCGTGGCGCTGCTGTACCTGCTCACAGGTCTGGTGGGCGGCATGAGCACGGTGTTCTCCAGCACCTGGTCGTTCGTATCGAAACGGCCGTTTTTCCAGCAAGCCCGCTTCACCGGTTCTCGCGCTTGGCGGCTGGTGTACGCGGCGGGGCTCATCCTGGGCGCGCTGACCTGGTGGTGGATCTTTTCCGATGGCAACCCCCAGTCCACTGAGGTGCCCGCGTGGATGCTGCTGGTGGGTGGCCTGTTCGTGGGCTATGGCGCGCGACTGGGCAATGGCTGCACCTCGGGTCACGGCATCTGTGGTCTGGGTTCGTTGCAATGGCCTTCGTTGCTGGCGGTGCTGACCTTCATGGCCACCGCCTTCATCACAGCCAATCTGGTCGCTTGGGGGTTAGGATGAAACACCCCCGCGCCGCTTCGCGTCACCCCCTCAAGGGGGCGGCACTGGCCGTCCGGCAAAGCCGGCCCGGCGGTGCCCCTGGGTTGAACCGCTTCATGCATCGTGGGTCGCGCACTGCGCGGTGGAGCAACTGACATGAGTCTTGGAAAATTCCTTGCTGTGCTGGCCGGTGGCGCCCTCTTCGGCTTCGGGCTGGCACTGTCGACCATGGTCCGGCCCGAGGTGGTGCTGAGCTTTCTGCGCTTTGAGGACTTCGGCTTGGTGCTGGTCATGGGCGGTGCCGTGATGGTGACCGTTCTGGCCTACCAGCTGCTGCCGCGCCTGCTCGCCCGCCCCTTACTCGGCGGTCACTTTCACCACCACGTCAGCCGCTGGAACCGCGACACCCTGCAGGGCTCGGCCCTGTTCGGTGTGGGCTGGGGCCTGTGTGGCGTGTGCCCGGGGCCGGCCATCGCCGGCCTGGGTACGGGCAACTGGAGCCTGCTCTGGGCGCTGTGCGGCATTGCCCTGGGTGCATGGCTGCAAGGCGTGCGTGCGAAGGCCGAGGCATGAGCGACCGTTCCCAAGAAAGCGCTTTCCGCAGCCCGCAAGGCGAAGGTGCGCGGAACAACGACCTCCCCTTCAGCCCAGCCGCCGAACGCAACCAGCAACCGATTCTGGAGGTCTTGCGCGTCGTGCTGCCGTCACAAGGCACGGCGCTGGAAATCGCGGCAGGCACCGGTCAGCACGCCGTGCATTTCGCAGCGGGCCTCCCCGCATGGAGCTGGCAGCCCACCGACCAGGAACCCGCGATGCTGCCCGTGATCGATGCCCGCGTCAGGGAAGCGGGCCTGGGCAACGTGCGAGCTGCCCAGCGGCTGGATGTGCTCTCGCCCACCTGGCCCAGCGAGGGTCCAGGATTCGATGCACCATTCGATGCCATCTTTTGCGCCAACATGCTGCACATTTCGCCTTGGGCCACCTGCGCCGCGCTGATGCAAGGGGCATCGCGGCACCTCGGGTCGGAGGGCGTGATGATCACATACGGTCCGTATCTGGAAGACCATGTACCCACCTCGGAGGGCAACCTGCGGTTCAACGACAGCCTGCGCGCCACCCACCCGGAATGGGGCATTCGCCGCCTGGAAGCCGTCGCCGAGCAGGCCGCAGTGGTGGGGCTTCAATTGAAAGCGCGTCATGCGATGCCCGCCAACAACCTGCTGCTGGTCTGGTCTCGCGCGGGCCAGGCTGCGCGCGAGGGAACCTACTAACGCGAAAAGGCCTCCATCGGCACCGTGCGACGCGCATCAACAACGAAATCGCCTGATCGGACACCTTGCATGCTCAAGACCCTGAAAGATCTCTTTGACAACCTGAACACCTCGCTCAGCGGCTCCGCAGCCTTGTCGCCCGCCGAAGAGGCGCACACGCTGCAGCTCGCCACCGCGGTGCTGCTGGTGGAGGTGATGCGGGCCGAGCCCGCCATGAAAGATGCCGAACGCGACGTCATCATCCAGGCATTGCGACGCAAATTCACGCTCGAGGACGATGAGATCGAGCGTCTTTTTGAGCTCGCGCACGACACGGCACGCACCGCCTACGACTACCAGCGGTTCACACGCAGCCTGAATGACAGGTTCACGCAAGAGCAGAAGATCAACGTGATCGAGGCCATGTGGGAAGTGGCGTACGCTGACCACCATCTGGATGCCCACGAGCAACATGTGATCAGCAAGGTGGCGGGTTTGCTGCACGTCACCCATGGCGAGTACATCGCTGCCAAATTGCACGCACAGGAATCCATGCGACACAAGGGCATGACGGACGCAAAGGGTTGAAACCTCTCCCGTTCACCCCAACATCTCGCTACATATCTTTTCGCTTGCGGGTGGCTCGGTTTACGTTCGCGAAACATGAGGGGCGCAAGATGAAGGCTCACCAACCCAAGGAGTGACCTCATGAAATCCCGAAACTTTGTTGCCGTTGCTGTCGCAGTCCTCACGCTCGGCATCAGCAGCGCAGCCTTCGCGCAAGGCCCGATGCAGCGCGTGATTCGCGCAGAAGCTGCCGCCATTCAGCATGTCGATGACCGCAGGGGAGACCGGGACGACTTCCGCAAGGACCGTCGGGATGATCGCCGTGACCACCGTGCAGACCGTCGCAACGATCGCAAGGATCACCGCAAGGACCATCGCGCTGACCGCAGGGAAGATCGACGCGATCACCGCGCCGATCGCCGTGATGACCGCCGGGATGACCGCCGCGATTTCCGCCATGGCTACTACCAGCCAGCCCCCGTCGTCCAGCACTATTACTACCACGCGCGCGGCCCCGAGTTCCGACGCGGCCACTACATTCCGCGTGAATACCGCAACCGCCAGTATGTGGTGGTGAACCACCACCAGCACCGCCTCACCGCACCGCCCCGTGGTCACCACTGGGTGCAGGTGGGCGGTGACTACGTGCTGATCGCTGTGGCCACCGGCCTGATCGCCCACATCATCCTCAACAACTGACCCTCCCGATCCGGGACACCAGAGGGCACGGCATGCCGATGAACGGACATGCCGTGCCCTTCTTGTTTTTTTGCGCTGCGGCCACGCTCACCATCTGCGATGATTTCGGCCCACCGGTCCCACTGCCCCGTTGGGCAACCATCCACATGAAGTTCCGATCTTTGCTCCTGCCCCTCGTCACGTCGATTGCGCTCACACTGGCCGCCTGCTCCCAGGAGGCGGCTGTCGATGCTTCGACAGCCTCAGGCGACAACGCCCCCATCGCGCTCGAGCAGGCACACGATGCGCTCGCCGCCGAAGGCAAAGGCTTCACCGTGGGCGCCCTCATGAGCGCAAACCCGGTCTATGTGCTGTTCGATCCCCAGTGCCCTCACTGCGCCCGCTTGTGGGAAGCGTCCAAGCCACTGCTGGGCAAGGCGAAGTTCATCTGGGTGCCGGTGTCCATCCTCAACGCCAGCAGTGCCCCCCAGGGTGCTGCACTGCTGGGCGCCCCGAACCCGGCCGACGCGATGGCCGAACACGAAAAGCGGCTGCTGTCCAACCAGGGCGGCATTGCGGCTTCTGCGCAAGTGCCCGACGAGGTGATGAACGACATCAAGCGCAACACCGTGCTGCTCAATCGACTGGGCGCCGAGTCGGTCCCCTTCATCGTGGCACGCAACCTTCGCACCGGGCAGGTGGTCACACATAGCGGCGCATTGCCAACAGAAGCACTGGCCGAGTTGATCGGACTGGGACAGTAAGGCTGGCCTGCCTTATCATCCGCCGATCCGCACACAACGTGTGCCCCTCCAGGAGGCCTTATGGGCAAAGAGCAGCGCAACGAAAAGATGTCGAAGAAACCGAAAAAGGACACCTCGGCACCCAAGGGACCGGTCAGCTCCGACCGCCCGACCCCGCCCACAACGGCCGTGTTGCCGCGTGGCAAGGAAAAGAACAAGTGAGCCCCTTCGCATGAAGGCCACCTGGAACGGCGCGGTGATCGCCGAAAGCGACGACACCGTGCTGGTGGAGGGCAATCACTACTTTCCCGAGAGTGCGCTCAACCGCGATTACGTCACCTTCAGCAACCACCGCACCAGCTGCCCGTGGAAAGGACAGGCCAGCTACTACTCGTTGCTGGTCAACGGTGAGCTCAACACCGACGCTGCCTGGTACTACCCTGACCCCAAACCAGAAGCCGAGAGCATCCGTGGCCGGGTGGCTTTCTGGAAGGGCGTCAAGGTTCACGCCTGAGGCCGGGGCTTGAATCTCAATGCCCCCTGGCAACGCCGGGGGACTGTGCGGGCACGAGGGCACCAAGGGTAAGCTGGCCGGCCTAACCCAGATTCAGGAGACGCCCATGCCCATGATCCACACAGCCACCCGCATCGCCGCTGGCACCTTGATCCTGCTGACCCTGGCCGCCTGTGGCCATCGCAGCGGCCATCATGCCGCCATGCACGCACGGCACCACGGTGCCATGGCGGCCAATGCCACACCGACCGCGCCGGTGACACTGTCAACCAGCACGCCCACCCTGTCTTCGGGCTACAAGAAGATCGCTTCACCCGCAGCGGCCAAGCTGTATTTCGTCAATCTGCGCAACGGCATGACCGTGACCAGCCCTGTGAAGGTCATCTTTGGTCTCAGTGGCATGGGTGTGGCCCCGGCCGGCATCGAAAAGGAAGGTACGGGGCACCACCATCTGCTGGTGAACGTGAACGAGGTCGACGCCAACGCCCCCCTGCCGGCCAATGACCAGTTCCGCCACTTCGGCGCAGGACAGACGGAAACCAGCGTGGAGCTGAAGCCGGGTCAGCACACTCTGCAACTGGTGCTGGGCGACCAGAACCACATCCCGCATCACCCGCCGGTGCTGAGCGAACGCATCACCATCACGGTGAAGTAGGCCCCGCCATGGCAGCGTCAACCCGCTGCCCCCGGGAGCCAGCGCCCGGATCAGCCCTGATCGAACACGGGGTCCACCGGCACCTGCAATCCGGTCGCCAGCTGATTGGTCTTGCCGGCCAAAGCCACGATCGATAGCAATTCGGCGTGCTGTTGCGGCGTCATGCCCTTGGCCCTGGCGGCGGCCGTGTGCGAGTGCACGCAGTAGCTGCAACCGTTAATGATGGAAGCGGTGATGTAGACCATTTCCTTGGTGAGAGGATCCAGACTGGACGGCGTGGCCATCACGCGTTTGACTTCGGCCCAGGTCTGCTCGAGCAGCGTCGCGTCGAACGCCAGGTAGCGCCACATGTTGTTCACGAAATCGCTCTGGCGGGTGGCGCGGATGTCATCGAACACCGCCTTCACGCGGGGATCGTTTTCTGGATCTGGGTGGGATGGAACCGTGGACATGGAAGACTCCTGCTGATGAAAAGGTTCAGCGCTTGCGGCGCTTGGGCGGTTTGTCGCCACGCGCCTGCTTGCGTTCGCTGCGCGCTGCGTCGGCCTTGAGGCCGGCGGCCAGCCAGCGACTGAACATCTCTGGCGTTTCCAGCGTGATGCGGCCGATGTGCGTGCCCCGGAAGTCGGCGATCACCAGTTCGGCCACCTTCTGCCAGTTGACCGCGCCACCGCCGGCGAGCGCCCCCCGCTTGCGGGCAATGGCGGCCATGAGGTCTTCTTCAGGCAGTTCGGCAATGGCCTGCGGCGACAGGCCCAGTTTGTAGCGCGCCTCCAGCAACTCAGCGTAATCCACCTTGAGCTTGGCCAGCAATTCCAGCGCCACTTCCTGATCGTCGTAGGCATTGCGGCCCACGGCGCCACTGGCCGCCAGGTTGAAGCCGCTCTCGGGCACCACGATGCGCGGCCAGAGCATGCCGGGGGTGTCGAACAGGTAGAAGTCGTCAGCCAGCGCCAGGCGCTGCTCGTTGCGGGTCACGCCGGCTTCATCGCCGGTCTTGGTCGCGCGCTTGCCCATGAGGGTGTTGATCAGCGTGGACTTGCCCACGTTGGGGATGCCGCAGATCAGCACGCGCATGGGTTTGACCATGCCGCCCCGGTTGGGTGCCAGTTCAAAACAGGCCGCGATGATGGCGCGTGCAGGCGCAGTGACGCTGGCATCGAGTGCGATGGCCCGGGTCTTGTCCTGGGCGTTGTAGTGGGCCAGCCATAGCGCGGTGCGCACCGGGTCGGCCATGTCCTGCTTGTTCACCACCTTCAGGGTGGGCTTGTGGCCGGTGAGTTCGGCCAGCAGGGGGTTGGCGCTGGAGCCGGGCAGTCGGGCATCGAGCATTTCGATCACCACGTCGATGTCTTTCACGCGCTCGGTGATGGCCTTGCGCGTGAGGTGCATGTGCCCGGGAAACCACTGGATCGTCATCTGGGGAAACGTCTTTCAGAAAAGCAGGCGCCGGTCGGCGCGCTGGCATTGTGCCCTGCCCTGCTCCCAGGGCGCCCGCAGCTTGGTGTAAGCCCGGGGTGAAGCGGCCGGCGCCGTCCCTACAATGGCCCGGAATCCACCAACACCAAGAGGAGAGACATGAGCATCACCGTCAAGATCGATCTGGGCTACGAGTTTGACGTCAAGGCCAAGGCGTCTGACGTGTTCGACCTGCTCTCGGATGTGCCGGCCTCGGTGGCACATTTTCCCAAAGTCGAGCAGCTCACCGACATGGGCGGTGGCGTCTACAAGTGGGAGATGGAGAAAGTGGGCACTTCGCAGGTGAACATCCAGACGGTGTACGCCAGCAAATACACCAGCGACAAGGCCAAGGGCACGGTCAAGTGGACACCGGTCAAGGGCGTGGGCAACGCACAGGTGGGCGGCAGCTGGAAGATCGTGGACAACAAAAAATCCACCGGCATCACACTGGCCATCCAGGGCGAAATCGAAGTGCCTCTGCCGGGCCTGATGAAGATGGTGGTGGCGCCGGTGGTCGAAGGCGAGTTCGAGAAACTGGTCGAAAAATACATCGACAACCTGATCAAGAAGTTCGGCGGCGAGGCTTGAGATAAAGCACGGTTCGCGCTCCAGCGCGGCGGAAAGCTACCACCTCCGAAGCCGAAGTGACTGCTTCCAAGGGCATCAAGGGTCCGGCTCCGCCGGCCCAAGATGCCGTCCCCCCTCCAAGCCGAAGGCGCAAGAGAGGGGGGGAAGACGCGTCAGCGGCGCAGGGGGGAGCCTCCTGTTATCCCCGCCCGCACTGGACAAGCTTGTGCATAACTCGGGGCAAGTTCTGTACGGCGCACGCAAGTACCTGATCTGTTTGGGTAAAGTTCAGATTGCCTGTTGAACAGGCAGCTTCACCATCTTCGCAATGGCCACCATGGAGCCGCATGCCAGCACCCCTCACGACAGCCACTGAAACGTCCCGCCTGATCAAGCTGGTGCCTTCCGGCCAGTCCGTGCAATGCGAACCCGGACAGACCCTGTGGCAAGCGCTTCAGCTGGCCGGTGTGGCCTGGCCCGTCTCGTGTCGCAATGGCAGCTGTCGCACCTGCATGGGCCAGTTGGTTCAGGGCCGTGTGCGTTATGCCATTGAATGGCCGGGTTTGCTGCCAGAAGAAAAGGCCGAGGGCTGGGTGCTGCCCTGTGCGGCCTATCCCGCGTCCGATCTGGTGCTGCGCGGGCCAGCGGCCACCAGCGTCAGGCCGGCGGAAGATGCTGCTTGAAAAACGCCAGCGTGCGTTCCCAGGCCAGCTTGGCCGCTGCTGCGTCGTAACGGGGTGTGGTGTCATTGTGGAAGCCGTGCTGGGTGCCCGGGTACCGGTGGGCGATGTACGCCACGCCTGCCGCCTGCAACGCCGCTGAATAGGCGGGCCAGGCGGCGTTGATGCGTTCGTCCACATCGGCAAAATGGATCATCAGCGCCGACTGCACCTTGGCCGCATCTTCCACCGGTGGGTGGTTGCCATAAAACGGCACCGCCGCTGCGAAGTCGGACCGCTGGGTGGACAGCATGTGCGCAATGCCGCCGCCGTAGCAGAAGCCCACCACGCCCATGCGGCCTGAGCCATCCGGCCGCTTGTGAAGCGCATCGGCCGCGGCCAGAAAGTCCTGCCGGGTCTTGGTCTGGTCCAGCTGGGCGAACAGGGCGCGAGCCCGGTCTTCGTCGCCGGGGTAGCCACCGAGCGGCGTGAGCGCATCGGGTGCAAAGGCCACATAACCTTCCAGCGCCAGTCGCCGGGCCACATCTTCAATGTGTGGGTTGAGGCCGCGGTTCTCGTGCACCACCATCACTCCCGGCAGCTTCGGCGTTCCGGCTGCGGGCTTGGCCACATAGACCTTGATGGTGCCGTGCCCCAGCGGAGAAGGCACCTCTTCGGTCACGATCAGCAGGCGGGGATCGTCCTTGGGCACCACCTGGGCCGCTGCGAAGTCGGGGCTGAGCGCGGCGAGCAGGCCGACTGCCGTGAGTCCACCCACAGCGAATTTGCCGGCCCGATCCAGAAAACCTCGGCGATCGATGTCGCCGTGCACATAGGCGTCAAACAGGATCAGCAGTTCCTGATCAAAATCAGCGGCTGTGAGTCGGTTCATGCGAGCCCCCTGCAAAAAATGCAGGATAGACCAGAGACCACGACCCGACCTCAGGGGAAACGACCTGTGCGGGTATGGATTTGTAACTGGAGCGGCCCTGCGTCAGAAGCTCCGGGACCACATCGACAATTGCGATGTGCACCGAAAGCGATGCCTTAATCCAGAGACACCGAGGAACCGGCTCTGCCTCTCATGTGTCGCCCCCCTACAGGGGGGTGGCGCCGAAGGCGACGCGGGGGGTCATGCGTGCGCTGCGGCCACCACCGGCTCGGCAGCAGGCCGACCCAGGCGATCAGGCGAGGTGTATTCCTGCCGGTAGATCTCAAACGGCATGGTGTCAGCCGCTTCGATCTCTCGCTGGACGTCCAGCGACGTGGCCGCCATGGCCTCGAAACGGGCCTGCTGGCGCGAGCTCCAGGGCAATGCCAGCAATGCGGCGTGGGTCTTGAGCGACTGCTCGCGCGCAAACGCAACGAACGAATCGTCATGGTCCTGGTGCATGGCCGCCAGCACCCGGGCGGATGGCAGGGTGTCGGGCGCCCGCAGTGCCGCCATGGCATGGTGCACGGCATCGGCATGGTCGGTACCGCCCTGTGACGCATCGAGCGCCTGCGCGATGGGCACGAGCCTTTCGATCAGTTCCTGCCCCCATTGCATCAGGGGCACGCTCTCGCCCTGGCGCAGCAGGCACAGGCCGGGCTCGCGGCCGCGCGCAGCGGTCAGGTGCTGGTTGTGCGCCATCTCATGGATTTCGGCCGGGTTGTCGGGTGGGCTGTCGCTGAGCAGGCAGTGCATCAGGAACACGTCCAGGAAGCGCATGGTGGCCGCGCCGATGCCGATGGTCTCGAAGGGATCGAGGTCCATCAGCCGCACCTCGATGTATTCCACACCGCGCTCGCGCAAAGCGTGCAGCGGGCGTTCACCAGGAAAGATCACGCGCTTGGGACGGATGGTGCCGTAGAACTCGTTTTCAATCTGCAGCAATGTGGTGGCCAGCTGGTTGTAGTCGCCACCCGGATTGCGGATGCCCAGCGCTTCATAGGCGGGCCAGGGGCGGGTCAGCGCGTCGTGCAGCGAAGCAGCATAACCCTCAAGGCTGTTGTAGCTCACTGCAAGCGACGCCTGGGCTTCGCTCTGGTAGCCCAGTCGGCCCATCCGCAGCGAGGTGCCGTGCGGCATGTACAGCGTGCGCTCGCCCAGCCGCTGCAGTTCGTGCTCGCGCCCTTCCACAAACGACGAACACACCGCTGGCGAGGCGCCGAAGAGCGTGAGCAGCAGAAATGCGTGGCGACGGAAATTGCGGATCAGTGCGAAATAGTCTTCACTGGCAAGGCCCGGCAACGACCAGTTGTAGTGAATGCCCGAGATCGTCTGCATGCGGCGGCCGTAGCGGTGCCCCAGGCCCATGCGGTAGACGCTCTTGGCACGGCCCACGTTGGACGACCCGTAGCGCCCCAGTGGAATGGTCTCGTCGGTGGGCAGGCCGCAGGGCATGCTGGAAGCCCAGAGCATTTCGTCGCTGCCCGGGCTGTGCGGCCGGTGCAGGCTGCGCACGGTGAACTGGTGGACCTCGGTCAACTCCGCAAGGCAAGCGTCCACGCTTTCGTGCACGCCCGTGATGAGTTCAAGCTGCGACTCGCTGTAGTCGGTCGTGATGTGCGGGTGGGTCAACGCGCTGCCCAGCGCCGCCGGGTGCGGCGTGAGTGCCAGGCGACCGTCGGGCTGTGCACGCAGGCTTTCTTTTTCAAGGCCGCGACGCATGCCACGCAGGCGATGGCCCGGGATGGCTTCCAGCCGTTGTTGGATTGAGGTCATACAGCGTGAGTTTTCGGGTCCGGGGGGCGGAAGTTACCACGTGCAGCGGGATCTTGCTGGCGCCAGCCTGACCAGCCGCACCGCCATGGTGCATTGCCAAGGCGGCGGTGGCAAGTCCCCGCCCGTTATGCGCAGGCAGGCAATGGCTCTGCCCAGGGTTCGATCATTGTGGCCTGAACGGCCGTTTCGTTCAGCGCCGCCGGCGTGGTGCGATCAAACCAGTGCTGGATGGCATCCGCATCGTTGGTGAGGCGCAGCTCATCAAAAGCCTGCTGCGCTTGAGGATAGTGCCGCCGCAGGTAGTTCAGCCATTGTTTGAGGCGACCGGCCCGGTGGCGTTTGTCGACCCGCAGGCCCACCTGCTGCCAGAACGCCAGCAACAGACCAGGCATCACGTCCCAGGGCACCAGCCCCTGCCCTTTGATGGCCAACGCCAGGCCCGGGTTGGTGACCATGCCCCGGCCCATCATGAGGGCATCGCAGCCGGTGACCGCCTGGCAACGCAAGGCGTCGGCCACGGTCCAGATGTCGCCATTGGCGACCATGGGAATCTGCAGGTGCGCCGGCAAGGCTTCACGCACCTGCGCAATGCGCTCCCAGTAGGCCGGTGGCCGGTAGCCGTGGGCCTTGGTGCGCGCATGCACCACAAGCTCATCGGCCCCCGCTTCGGCGATGGCGATGGCGCACTCTTCGGCGCGGCGGTCGTCGTTGTAGCCCAGCCGCATCTTGGCCGACACCGGAACGTGCGCAGGCACGGCGCGCCGCACGGCCGCCACGATGCGCCCGACCAGTTCGGGCTCGTCCAGCAGCACGGCACCGCCCCGGCTCTGGTTCACCGTCTTGGCCGGGCAACCGAAGTTGAGATCGATGCCATGCGGTCGCAGGCCGGCCAGGCGCGCGGCATTGTCAGCCAGACAGGCGGGGTCGGACCCGAGCAACTGCGGACGCACCGGCACCCCTGCACGCGTGCGGCTGCCGTTGAGCAATTCGGGCACCACCCGCAGGAACGCCCGCTCGGGCAGCACCGTGTTCGTCACCCGGATGAATTCGCTCACGCAGCGATCGATGCCACCGGTGCGCGTGAGCACATCGCGCAGCGTGGCGTCGAGCAGGCCCTCCATGGGCGCGAGCAGAAGAATCATGGGGGAGTGGGGAAAAGATAGATGGGAAGGTCTCAAGATGGCCTTCCATCAAGCGTTCGACAGGCATTTTAGGCCGCTTGCCCCTGATGAGGCGGTCCATTACCATGCATCGGCGGTTCGTTTGTGAGCTTCAGGAGTGGTGGATGCGTTTGTTTTTTTCGTCGGTTCTGGGTGCTGTCCTGTTCGGTACTGCTTCCATGTCAATGGCCCAGCCGGTCGCTCCCGAGGTGCCTGCTGCTGCAACGGAGTCGCCCCCGCCAGCGGCCATACCAGCGGGCACGGCAGCGGTGGTGCCGACCATCGAGATACCGGCCAACGACACCAGCCGAATCGGCACCGTCAAGCACGTGGAAGGCGCCATTCTGATGGGACGCACGCCAGCACAACAGGCGCCCCGCCCGGGCGACGGCGTGCGCGAAAGCGAGAGGCTGAGCACCGGCCCGGATGGTGCAGCCAGCATCCTGCTCAAGGACGGCACGGTGCTCACCATGGGCCCCAACACCACCATGGACCTGAGCCGGTTCAATTTCGATTCGACCACCCAGAAGGGCCATTTCGTGCTCGATCTGCTCAAAGGATCGGTGCGTGTGGTCACCGGTTTGCTGGCCCGTGTGAACCCTGAGCTGTTCAAGGTGCAGACCCCCACGTCGGTGGTGGGCGTGCGGGGCACCGACTTCATTGTGGAAGCCACAGAGGCCCTGTGAGCGAGACAATCCATGGCGTTTGCTGGCCTCATTGAGACCGCCGCCCGTTTCATCGCGTGACACACGCACCACGTCCACGTGCAATCTGTCACAGACCTGCCCAAAAGAAGAACCATCGAATTTCATGCCACTGCAGCCCTTTCCCTTTCGTCTGTTCCCGACAGTTGCCTTGCTGACCGCGACCATGTGGATGACGGCTTGCGCCCCGGTGTCGCGCGTGATCCTTCTGCCACAGCCCGGGGGCGAGCCCAGTGCAGTGGTGGTGCGAACGCCGCAAGCCGAAGCAGTGATCGATTCGCCATACGGTGTGGCCAATGTGGCGCGAAGCGGCCGCGTGGGTACCGACACCACCACAGCAGACGAAGTGCGTTCCCGATACCCCCGGCTGCTGGCGATCGAGCCCATGGCGCCAGAGCGTTTCATGCTGGAGTTCGAGCCTGGCACTTCCGACCTGACCCAGGAGGCGCAATCCCGGCTCGAAGCCGTGATCAAGCGGGCCGGCGCCCGCCCAGGCGGCGAAATTGTCGTGACCGGACACACCGACCGCCAGGGCACGGTGGAAGCCAACGACCAGTTGTCGCTGCAGCGGGCACTGGCTCTGCGCGCCCTCTTCATCGAGCGGGGCTTCCCGCCAGAGCGGATCGAAGCCGTGGGGCGCGGCGAGCGCGACCCCCTGGTGCCCACCGAAGACGAGGTGCCTGAGCCACGCAACCGCCGCGCCGAGATTCTGGTGCGCTGATGGCGGGCGCCGACTTGCCCGACGCTCCCGCGCTGCCGGAGCAATTGACGACGGACCTTCCGGCGCCACCCGTCCTGCAGGTGATCCATGCCGATGACACACTGCTGGTGCTCGACAAACCCGCGGGCTTGCTGGCCGTGCCAGGGCGCGGACCCGACAAGCAGGACTGCCTGAGCGCACGCGCACAAGCGCTATGGCCCGATGCCCTGATCGTGCACCGGCTGGACATGGCGACCTCCGGCGTCGTGGTCATGGCCAGAGGGCTGGCAGCCCAGCGCGCACTGAGCAACGCCTTCGAAAAGCGGCGCGTGCACAAGCGCTACATGGCGGTGGTGGCAGGCGAACCCGGAGAAGCGTCCACGGAGGGTGGCTGGCAGACCATCGACCTGCCACTGGCCGTGGACTGGCTCCATCGTCCACGCAGCATCGTCAGCACCCTGCTGGGCAAACCCAGCGTGACGCACTGGCGGCGAAGCGCCACACAATCCCCAGTGCTGCGCACGGGCATGGCAACACGGTTAGAACTTGAACCTGTCACCGGTCGCACGCACCAGCTTCGTGTCCATCTGCAAGCGATCGGCCACCCCATCGTGGGCGACCCCCTGTACGCCACGCCTGCGCAGCAAGCCATGGCGCCCCGCCTGTTGTTGCATGCCACCGAACTGAAGCTGGACCACCCCGTCACCGGCCTTCCCATGACCTTCACCAGTGCCTGTCCTTTCTGAAATGACCCAGCATCACCTCACCATCCTCACCGGCGCGTCCCGCGGCATGGGCCTGGCCATGGCGCGCCAGCTGCTTTCGCCCCACCGCCACCTGCTGTGCATTTCACGCCAGCCCAACAGCGAGCTGGAGGTGCTGGCCGTGCAACAGGACGCCGCACTCACCCTGTGGTCGCAGGATCTGGCGGACACACAAGCTTCTGCCGAGCGGCTGCAAGCCTGGCTGAAGGCGCTGGACGCCACCCGGCTGGCCAGCGCCACGCTGATCAACAACGCGGGTGTGATTCCGCGCATCGGTCCGCTCGACGACTGCCCGCCTGACGAACTGGCCAACGCCCTGCGCGTGGGCCTGGAGGCCCCCATGCAGCTCACGGCCGCGTTTCTGCGCGCCACCGGTGCCTGGGTGGCCGCAGGCTGGCGGGGGCCACGCAAGGTGCTGAACATCTCGTCCGGTCTGGGCCGCCACGCCATGGCCGCCCAGGCGCCCTACTGCGCGGCCAAGGCCGGCATGGACCACTTCACGCGCTGCAGCGCGCTCGACGAGGCCCAGCGCCCTAACGGTGCGAAGCTGGTCTCCCTCGCTCCCGGCGTGATCGACACCGACATGCAGGTGCAACTGCGCGCAGGCGACCCGGCTGCCTTCCCGGACCGGCAGCGTTTTCTGAACCTGAAGGAACAGGGTCAGCTCACATCGCCTGATGAGGCCGCCCAGCGCGTGCTGGCCTGGCTGGAACGACCGGACTTCGGCGAACAACCGGTGGCCGACGTGCGCGACTGAGGCCGGGTGCCCAAAGTGCCGAACAGGGCAGCCCCATGACACACCCGCCCCTGCCACGCCGTTTGTTCCTTCGCGCTTCGCTGGCGCTGGCGGGTACCGGGACTTTCCTGACCAAGGCGGGTGCCCAGTCTGCTGCCGATGGCGACTTCTGGGTCATGCTGCGCGAAGGTGGCTACGTACTGCTGATGCGCCACGCGCAGACAGAGCCCGGCGTGGGTGATCCGTCCAATTTCCGTATCGGCGACTGCAGTACCCAGCGCAACCTCAGCGAGGCCGGGCGCGAGCAGTCACGGCGCGTGGCCACTGCCTTTGCCCGCGAGGGCATCCGCATTGACGACGTGCGTTCCAGCGCCTGGTGCCGCTGTGTCGATACGGCCGAGCTGGCGTTCGGCAAGCACACGGTGTGGAACCCCATCAACTCGTTTTTTGGCCGCAGCGGCGCGGGCGACACCCAGACTCGGGAGGTGATGGACGCGCTGAAGGGCTTCAAGGGCCCGGGCAACGTCGCGCTGGTGACCCATCAGGTCAACATCACGGCGCTCACCGGCGGGTTCACGTCAATGGGCGAGATGTTGCTGACCCGCCCTGACCCATTGAGCCCTCAACGCCTTCGCGTGCTGGCAAGGCAGAGCGTATAGCGGTCCCACCGATCAGAGGTTGCGAAACAGCTTCGTCAGTTCCGTGTAGATGTCGGAAAGCGGGTGAGGCGGCCTGGCCGTATCGGTGCCTGGCGTGACGGCAGCGGCACCAGTCGCGCCCTGGGTATGCGGGGAACGGGACTCAGGCGTGACGACCGTCAGCGGCTTGTCCCAGACACGGGTATTGAGCTGCACGCGCTGTGGCAAGTCGGCCTTCATGCCCGCACCTCCGCACCATCCATCGCGCGACCCGCCGCCCACCGGGGGCGATTGATCCCCGTCAAGCGCAACGCCAGCTTCACGGGGGTACGATGTGCTGTTGACCTCATGGCGAGCCTGAAAGCCGCTGTGGGGTCGCGTTGTTCCCCTTCAGACCAGGAGTCATTCATGAGCCGAGAAGTCGTCGTCGTCAGCGCCACCCGAACCGCCATTGGCACCTTCGGTGGCAGCCT
Source organism: Betaproteobacteria bacterium HGW-Betaproteobacteria-16 (assembly GCA_002840835.1). Taxonomy (GTDB): domain Bacteria; phylum Pseudomonadota; class Gammaproteobacteria; order Burkholderiales; family Burkholderiaceae_C; genus Hydrogenophaga. Next base: position 74,040 of record PHCQ01000009.1, read on the forward strand.
CAAGGATGTGCCGCCCACCGATCTGGGCGCACAGGTGGTGCGCGAAGCACTGGCCCGCGCGCAGGTGGAGGGCAAGGACGTGGGGCATGTGGTGTTTGGCCACGTGGTCAACACCGAGCCCAAGGACATGTACCTCTCGCGCGTGGCCGCCGTCAATGGCGGATGCGCAGAGGGCACGCCGGCCTTCAACGTCAACAGATTGTGTGGGTCGGGTTTGCAGGCCATCATCTCCGCTTCACAAAGCATTCTTTTGGGGGACACAGACATTGCTATCGGCGCCGGCGCCGAGAACATGAGCCGTGCGCCCTTCGCATCGCTGAACATGCGCTGGGGCGCCCGCATGGGCGACACCAAGATGGTGGACATGATGGTGGGCGCCCTGCACGACCCTTTCCACACCATTCACATGGGTGTGACGGCCGAGAACATCGCGGCCAAGTGGGGCATCACCCGCGAAGACCAGGACAAGCTGGCGGTGGAGAGCCACAACCGCGCACAGCGTGCCACTGTCGAGGGCCGCTTCAAGGACCAGATCGTGCCCGTGATGCTCAAGAGCCGCAAAGGTGAAGTGGCTTATGCCACGGACGAACACTTCCGCCCCGACTGCACACTGGAAGACCTGGCCAAGCTCAAGCCGGTGTTCCTCAAGGAAAACGGCACCGTGACCGCCGGCAATGCGTCCGGCATCAACGACGCCGCCGCCGCCGTGGTACTGATGGAAGCGGGTGCGGCCAAGGCGCGCGGCCTGACACCCATGGCGCGCCTGGTGGCGTATGCCCATGCGGGCGTGGACCCGAAGTACATGGGCATCGGCCCGGTCCCGGCGTCGAAGATCGCGTTGCAAAGAGCGGGCCTCACGGTGAACGACCTGGACGTGATCGAAGCCAACGAAGCCTTCGCCGCCCAGGCCTGCGCCGTCACGCGCGACCTCGATCTGGACCCGGCCAAGGTCAACCCCAACGGATCAGGCATTTCGCTGGGCCACCCCATTGGCGCCACGGGTGCGCTGATCACGGTGAAGGCCTTGTACGAGCTGCAGCGGGTGCAGGGACGCTATGCGCTGGTGACCATGTGCATTGGCGGTGGTCAAGGCATTGCTGCGATATTCGAGCGGACGTAAACGTCCGACCCCCCGCGCCGCTTCGCGTCACCCCCCTGAAAGGGGGGCGATGCCTGTGGCCTGGCGAAGCCAGTTCCACGGCATCTCTGGATGGGGGCACGTGCGCCGACAGAGCTGATGTGATTCGATCAACCACATAGACCCAAGACCCAGTTCATATGTTGAGTGAACCTGCTGCCGCATCTGCATCTGAATGGGCGCCCATGCTGGCGGAACTGGAGCGTGGGTTGCTGCAGCGCGATGTGGCGGCGCGGGCCCTGTTGCTGGCGGCGCTGGCGGGTGAGCATGTGCTGCTGCTGGGGCCGCCCGGCACGGCCAAGAGTGAGCTGGCGCGGCGGTTGCAGCGACTGCTGCCGGGGGCGCATTATTTCGAGCGCTTGCTCACGCGCTTCACGGTGCCGGAGGAGCTGTTTGGTCCGCTGTCGCTGCGCGCCCTGGAAGACGATCGCTACGAGCGTCTGACCGAGGGCTATCTGCCGGCTGCCGAGGTGGCGTTTCTCGACGAGGTGTTCAAGGCCAATTCGGCCATCCTCAACACGCTGCTGGGCATCCTGCACGAACGCCAGTTCGATAACGGCAGCCAGCGGTTGCCGGTGCCGCTGGTGACCCTGGTGGGGGCCAGCAACGAGCAGCCGCAAGACGACAGCCTGCTGGCCTTTTACGACCGCTTCCTGCTGCGCGTGCCGGTCCAACCGGTGGACGACGCGCATTTCGCCGCGCTGCTCACCACGCCGGTGAACGAAGACAAGGCCGTGCCAGCGCGTTCCCACCTGGATCTCACACGCGTGCAGGCCTTGCGCGAACAGGCCCACGCAGCGGTGTTGGATGGCAATGTGCTGGAGTTGCTTCAAGCAGCCCGCCAGCATGCCAGCGGCAGCGCACAAACCGTATCGGACCGCCGCTGGCGCCAACTGGTGGAACTGCTGAAACTGCAGGCCGCCAGTCGCGGTGCCGATGAGGTGAGTCCGTGGGATCTGTGGCTGCTGCCCTTCGTGCTCGCCGCCGGGCCAGACGATGTGCCTGGCTGGACCGAATTCTTCCTGCACCGGGTGGCCCACACAGCGCCGATGCCCCTGGACGGCCTGGGGCGGGCAGTGGCGGCCTTTGAACAGCAGCTCGACATCGAACGCCGCGCACCCGCCGACGCGCAGGATGACAGTGCCGGCAAGCTGGCGCTGGCACGCGCCATCTCGGCACCCAACAGCGGAGAAAGCGAGATGGTGCGCATCACCAGCGAACGCGCCCAGCGCCACTACAGCCCGGTGCACGTGGCCGCCCGTGTGAACCAGTGCGACGCGGTGCTGAACCAACTGGCCGATGTTCACGAAGATTTGCGCAAGACCGCCGAGGATGTGAGCCGCGGGGCTCGTGCACACGACTGGCTGCCACCCTCCTGGCTGGCACTGATTGAGAGGGTGCATGAGCAGCGTTGTGAGGCCATTGCGCAATGGCTGTCCCGGCTGCAACGGGTGCGCCAGGGCTTCTCTGCATTGCCATTGAACGAAGAAGCCCAAGCCTCACCGCCCGAACCCGTGATGTGGACCCACCCGTGAACATCGGCGCGGCCGCGCCCTACCACCACCTGGACCATCTGCCCCGGGAACTGTGGCGCTGGGCCGTGGTGTGCAGCGCGGGCCAGCCCGATGCCCGCCTGCCGCAGCTGGCACGCTGGCACAGCGCGCTGTTCGAAGGCGCCCTGCCCGATCCACACGACGACTGGGACGATCCGCAGGCCATCCGGGCGCTGCGCCCGGTGCTGATCGAACTCGAACTGAACCAGCTCACCCGGGGCAGCGACGCCTTGACGCGCCAGGTGTTGCAAAGCCTGCTCTGGCACCTCGACGCCCTGATCGACCAAGCAACCGACGTATCCCGCGAGGCCGCCATCGAACAGATGGCCGGTGAATTTCGCGACAGCTGGACGCTGCAGCGACAGGGCTGGGACGAGGTGCTCGCTCTGCTGCAGTCGCTCGGTGATCTGGCGCATTTGCGCTGGGACGATCTGAAGGGCCAGCTCAACCGGCGCGAGTGGCAGGAAGCGCGCCGCATTGGCGAGCTGCTGCAACGCCTGCCCACCCTCGCCCGCTTCATCGACGGTGTGGGGCGCAGCCGAACCGACCAGCATCGGCCGCCTGCGCAACAGGCCCGACAGCATCCGCTGCCCGAGGCACCGGCCGCACGCCACCCGGCCGACGAACAGGAACGGCGCCCCGAGCCCACCGCGGTGGATGGCGTTCGCCGCTCCCGCGCGCTCGCCCGCATGGCAGGCAGTGAATTCCTGAACCTCACGCACCCGGTGCTGCGGCGCCTGTGGCGCGCACGGTTTGCCGAAGCGCAATTGCTCACCTACGACGACCGCTCACGCAGTCCTTCCAGCCGCCCCCAGCCAAGACCTGACCAGGCGCCCCAGCGCAGCGTCCCCACGCACGCTGGCCACGGCCCGCTCATCGTGTGTCTGGACACGTCTGGCTCCATGCGGGGTGCGCCTGAGAACGTGGCCAAGGCCTGTGTGCTGCAGGCCCTGCGCAGCGCCCATGCCGGCCGCCGCCTCTGCCGCCTGCTGGCCTTCGGTGGCCAGAACGAACTGCTGGAGCGCGAGATGGCGCTGGATGCCGAAGGCCTGACCCACCTGCTGGATGTGATGGGCCAGAGCTTTGATGGCGGCACCGATGTGCAGACACCCATGGAACGCGCCATCGAGTTGGTACAGACCACTGGCTGGGAAGAAGCCGACCTGCTCATCGTGAGCGACGGCGAATTCGGCGTCACCCACGCCACGCTGGCCCAGTTGCGAGACGCCAAACAGCGCCTGGCGCTGCGGGTGCACGGCATCCTCATCGGCGACCGCGAGACCGTGGGGCTGGCCGAGGTGTGCGACCAGTTGCACTGGGTGCGCGAATGGCGGCGCTATGGCAGTGGCAGCACGGTGGTGGGTGATGATTTTTCACCGGTGCACAGCCGCAGCCTGACCGCCCTGTATTTCCCCAACGCCATCCGGCGTTGAGCGGGCGATGTATCCTGCCCTCTGAGGTTTCACGCTCTCGTTCTTTTCACAACAACCTGGAGACTCCATGTTCGAAACCGCGATCGCAGGCAGCCTGCCCAAACCGGCCTGGCTCGCCGAAACCGAAAAACTCTGGCCGCAGTGGAAGGCACAAGGCCCTGAACTGCAACAGGCCAAGGCCGACGCCACACTGCTGTGGATCAAGGCCCAGGAAGACGCCGGGCTGGACGTGATCGGTGATGGCGAGCAGGCGCGCCAGCACTTCGTGCACGGTTTTGTGGAACACGTGGAAGGCATCGACTTCGAGCACAAGGTCACCATGGGCATCCGCAACAACCGCTACGACGCCCAGGTACCACAGGTGGTGGCGCCGCTGCGCCTGAAAGGCCGCGTGCATGCGTTTGAAGCGCAACTCGCACGCAAGCACACCAAGAAAAAACTCAAGTTCACCCTGCCCGGCCCCATGACCATTGTGGACACCGTGGCCGACCGGTACTACGGCGACAAGGTGAAGATGGCGATGGCGTTCGCCGAGCTGCTGAACCAGGAAGCGCTGGCGCTGCAGGCCGACGGGGTGGACATCATCCAGTTCGACGAACCGGCCTTCAACGTCTACATGCAGGACGCCGCCGACTGGGGCGTGGCCGCGCTTGAAGTGGCCGCACGAGGCCTGACCTGCACAACCGCCGTGCACATCTGCTACGGCTACGGCATCAAGGCCAACGTGGACTGGAAGCAGACGCTGGGCGAGCAGTGGCGACAGTACGAGCAGGTATTCCCTGCGCTGGCCAAGAGCAGCATCGACCAGGTGAGCCTGGAATGCTTCCACTCGCACGTGCCACCCGAGCTGATGAAACTGCTCGAAGGCAAGCAGGTGATGGTAGGTGTGATCGACGTGGCCAGCGACACCATCGAAACACCCGAAGAAATCGCCGACACCATCGGCATGGCGCTTCAATACGTGGCCAAGGACAAGCTCATCGCCTGCACCAACTGCGGCCTGGCTCCCATGAGCCGGGAGGTGGCGATGGCCAAGCTAGAAGCACTGGCACAAGGTGCGGCGCTGGCGCGGCAGCGCTACGGCGGCTGAGATTCCGTCATGCGCGAGTGAAGCGAGGCGCTGGCGGTCGGCTCGCGCCTCACTTCCGTGCTTTCACACCCGAATCACTTCGCCTTTGAGCGACCACAGGATCGCCAGCACCTCATTGCGTGTGGCGGGCTCGACGCCGCATTTTTCCAGCGCGTCCATGGCATCGTCGATCACGGTGATGAACTCTTGCTCACTCACGTTCATGCCCTTGTGGGTGGTCAGCATGTCCTTGCCCGAATAGCTCTCGGGCCCGCCGGCACCGGCGCAGAAAAATTCAATCACGCGGGTTTCGACGCGATCCAGGTCGGGGCTGTTTTCGTAGCGGGTCTTCACCAGCGGATTGGCCAGGTGGTTCTTCATCAGTTCGCGGGTGATGCGGGTGATGCCTTCGCGGCGACCGAGGCGGTCGTACAGGGTTTCAGCGACAGCGTTCATGACATGTGCTCCTTGGATGGGTGGAGGGAAAGAGGGAGGGAAGCCACCTGGATTCAATGCCGCAGAACCTGCAGCCATGAGTCGTACTCGATGTCACCCGCGTCGGGCTCACCTCCACCGAGTTCGCGTCGCAAGGCTTGCAGGCCGCCAGCCAACGCCAGCTCCAGCGCATGCAATGAAGCGTTCGTCGGTGGCTGTGGCAGGGTCAGCACGGCGGGGTCGCTGGCGGGCAGCGGCAAGGTGAGCTGAAAGGGGGTCATGGTGCGCTCCTGGTGACGGGCTGGCCGGAATTGGCCAAGCCGGACCCCATGGTGCTCAGCCCTCGTTCCTCAAGCGTTCCTGGCTCTTCTGGCACTTGCGCATCGACACCGGTGGCGACACACTGAGCCATGCCCAGCGCTGCGCCCCACCCCACACCCGATGCACCCGGCCACTTGCGGGTGACGCTGCTGGGTGGTTTTGCGGCGTCGGTGAACGGGACCGAGATTGCGACCGATCGATGGCCTGCCCTTCGCGCCACCCATCTTGTGCAGCTGCTGAGCCTGCAGCCCCGCCACAGGGCGGCCCGCGACAGGGTCATCGACGCGCTGTGGCCGCAACTGGAGCCTGATGCGGGTGCGGCCAATTTGCGCAAGGCACTGCACCATGCGCGGCAGGCCCTGGGGCGCCACGACAGCCTGGTGCAGCAGGCCGGCGAACTGGTGCTCTGGCCCAGCGGCACCCTCACGGTGGACGCCGACGCGTTTGAGCAAAGCGCCGACGCAGCACTGCGCCTGCGCGATCCGGCCGCCTGCGCCGATGCCGCCCACGCGTACACCGGGCTGGTGCTGCCAGGCGCACGCTTTGAAGCCTGGACGGAACCCGCGCGCGAACGCCTGCATGCGCGCTACCTCGACCTGCTGCGTGCCAGTGCGCAATGGGCGACGCTGGCCCAGCAAGACCCCACTGACGAGGGTGCGCACCGGGCGCTGATGCAACAGGCGCTGGATGCGGGCAATCGCGCCGCCGCGCTGCACTGGTACGCGCGTTTGCGCGAGGCCCTGCAACAGGCGCTGGGGGTGTCACCCGATGCGCAGACCGAGGCCTTGTACGTGCGCTGTGTGGAAGGCCTTCAGGCCACCGGGCCGGCTTTCGTGGGGCGATCGGCCGAGCTGGGGCGTGTGACGGCCTGCCTGGCAGCGCCTGCGGTGGAGCGCCCAGGCGGCTTGCTGTTGCGTGGCCCGCCCGGCATGGGCAAAAGCGCCCTGTGTCGCGAGGTCACCGCCATGGCCCGTCAAAGGGGCTGGCAGGTGTTGAGGGTGGACGCTGCCCAGACCGGGCGCGCGTACGCCGTGATCGCGTCCATCACCGAGCATCTGGTGCTGGGCGACCGCGCGCTGCTGGACAAGATCGGCCCCGCCGCCCGCGCGGTGCTGACACAGATCAGCCCGTTGGCGGCGCCAGCGAGCCCACTGCAGGGGCCGCTGGGGCGCCACCAGGTGGTGGGTGCCGTGCGCCGCCTGCTGTTGGCAGCGGCGGGCGACGATCCCCTGCTGCTGCAGATCGACGATGCGCACCTCATCGGCGACGCCGATGTGGACGTGCTGCTGCAACTGGCCATGGCCGGTGCACCCCTGTGTGTGCTGCTGGCCACGCGACCACCGGCGCAGGACAGCGCACTGGGCCGCGGTGTGGGCCGCCTCCAGCGCGCCGGCGTGCTGCAGGTCTTCGATCTGGCGCCGCTGACCGACGAGGAGTGCCGTCGCCTGATCGAGCGCGCCGCCGATCCACCCCCGACAGGCGAGATGGTGAACCGCATCGTCCAGCTGGCGCAAGGCCACCCGTTTGCCGCGATCGAGCTGGCTCGCAGCGCAACCACCGGTGCTGAACACACCTTGCCGGCCAGCGCCGCCGAAGCCATCACCGCACGGCTGTGCGACGTGCCTGCCAGTGCACGGGCCTTGCTGCACTGGATGGCGTTGACTGGCGATGAATGTGACGTCGGCTTCGTGGAAGCGCTGGCCAGCCTGGCCCAGGTGCCGGCCCTTTCAACACTGGACGACGCACTGGCCGCTGGCGTGCTGGTGCTGGCCGGCAGTCGCTACCGGTTCCGGCACGAGCTGGTGCGCCAGGCCCTGATCGGCCAGCTTGCGCCGCACCACCGCATGAAGATGCACCGCCAGATCGCCACCGAACTGGCCGAACGGGGCGCGGCTCCCGCCAGCGTGGCACAGCACTGGCTGGAGGGCGCTCAGCCGAAGCAGGCCCTGCCATGGCTGCTCTCCGCCGCGCAAGACGCGGTGCGTCTGGCCGCATTCAGTGACGCCCTTCGGCACCTCGATCAACTGTTGGCCCTGCAACCCGACCATGCAGACGCGCTCCGGCTGCGCGCCGAATCACTGGATGCGCGGGGCGACCCGGCGGCGCTGTTTGCGTACCGGCTGGCCGCCGCGGCGGCCAGCGAGGCCGAAAGCCACAACCTGCTGGCCAAGGCCGCTCTGGCGCAGGTGAAGCAGGGCGACCCCAAGGGGGCGCTGCTGGCCTTGGAGGGTGTCATGCCCACCTCGGTGGAGGGCCGCCTGTGCGAGGCGCTGGCCTACAGCGGCGCAGCGGCGCTGGGGGCCACCGATCCGGCCATCGGCACCGCCAAATCGGCCGTGGCCCGCCGTCTGGCGCTGGCGTCTGGCGACACCTCGGCCCTGGTGGTGGCCTCGTGGGCGCAGGCGGCGGCGGCGCACGCGCGCGGCGAGTTGCACCGCAGCGTGTGGGCCGACCTGCAGGAGACGCGGCACGTGCCGCACCTGGCACTTCGCGTGTTCGATGGCCACCTGTGCATCACCCAGCGCTTTCTCTACGGTGCGCGACCCTACCCGGAAGTGATCGCCTTCGCCGACGCGCTGTCCGTGGAGGCGCAGCGGCTGGGTGCAGCGCGGGGCCATGCCTTCGGCACCACCTTGCGCGGTGAAGCCGAATGGCTGGCAGGCGATCTGGTTGCCGCCAGGCAGCACCTGGAAGAAGGCGCGCGGCTGCACCGGGCCATCGGCGGTGCGGTGGGCGAAGCCTTGTCGCTGCAGCGGCTGGCAGAGGTGGCCATGCAGGAAAAGCAACAGGAAGAAGCCCGCGACCTCATCGATCAGGCGCTGGACGTGGCGCGCCAGACCGACATCGGCTTTCACCTGCTCGACCGCATCTACGGCACCCGCATCCAGCTGCACGGCAATGACCCCGCAGCGGCACTGCACGTGATGGAGGATGCCAGCGAGTCGGTGCGAGGGCCGCTGGAGACCTGCCCGGGTTGCCGCATCACCTTCGCCGTGCCGGCCGCCATTGCCGCCGCACGCGCCGGTGAAATCGAGCTGGCCGAACGGCACGAAACACAATGTGCCTACCTGGCCCAGGTGGTGATGCGCCTGCCAGCCTGGTATGCCGCACACGACGAGGTGCTCGGCCACATCGCTGCAGCCCGTGGCGGTCGATCACATGAATCGGCCACCAGCCGGTTTGCCGCGGCGGCCCAGCGCTTTGCGGCCGCAGGGCAACCCTTTGATGCGGCCCGCTGTGAGGCACTTGCCGGCGGCGTTTCGCGTTGAATGGCCGGATTTCGGGCATGATGCCCTGGCGGGTCAGGCGATCACACCTGCCCGGTCCATCTGCCGATGCTTGACTGACATCAAGGCCATCGAGTGCGGCATGTGTTCGAATGCCTTCAGGAGTTGGGGATGGATCGCTGCTGGACGCATCGGCCAGGATCACGCCCTGACCCTCCCCCGCAGTTCCCCAGACGGAGACCGTGATGAACGTCGCTTCGCCGAAGACCGACCCCGTTTTTTCCGCCCAGGGCCTGACCAAGGTCTATGGCGAAGGCCCCACCGCGGTGCACGCACTGCGTGGCGTGGACCTCGACATCGTGCGCGGCGAGTTCGTGGTGCTGCTCGGCGCTTCGGGCAGCGGCAAGTCCACCCTGCTCAACATTCTGGGCGGACTCGACAGCGCCAGCGAGGGCACCGCGCGCTGGACGCACCAGGGCCAATCGCACGAATTGACCGGCGCCAGCGACGCCGAACTCACGCGCTACCGGCGTGAGCACGTGGGCTTCGTGTTCCAGTTCTACAACCTGATCCCCAGCCTCACCGCGCTGGAGAACGTGGCCCTGGTGACCGACCTGGCCGAAGACCCGATGCCGCCCGAAGAAGCCCTGGCGCTGGTCGGGCTGGAGGGGCGCATGAACCACTTCGTCTCCCAGCTCTCGGGCGGTGAACAGCAGCGCGTGGCCATTGCCCGCGCCATTGCCAAGCGGCCCGCCGTGCTGCTGTGCGACGAACCCACGGGTGCGCTGGACTGTGCCACCGGTGTGATGGTGCTGCAGGCCATCGAACACGTGAACCGCACACTGGGCACCACCACCGTTGTGATCACGCACAACGCCCCCATCGCAGACATGGCGGACCGCGTGCTGCGGCTGGCCGACGGCCGCATCGTGGACGCTCGTGTGAATCCGCACAAGGTGGCGGCGTCCACGCTCAAATGGTGAAGCGCAAGCAAGCATGAAAGCCCTGGACATCAAGCTCTGGCGCGACCTGCGCCGTCTGCGCACCCAGGCCATCACCATTGCCGTGGTGGTGGCCATTGGCGTGGCCGGGTTTGTGGGCATGTTCTCGGTGCACGAATCGCTGCAATCCTCGCGCGACAGCTTCTACCGTGACAACCGCCTTGCCGACGTGTTCGCCAGTGTCAAGCGCGCGCCCTTGCACCTGCGCCAGCGCCTGGAGGCCATCGAGGGCGTGGCCGAAGTGCGGCTGGATGTGACCATGGACGCGCAGATTGCGTTGCCCGATGCTGATGCCCCCGTCACCGGCCGCTTCATTGGTCTGGACCTTGCCCAGGTGCATGCCCGGCGCCAGGGACTGAACACGCTCAGCCTGCGCAACGGCCGCTGGCCCGAGCGGGGTCACCAGCTGGAAGCCGTGGTCAGCGACCGTTTTGCCACCGCACGCGGACTGAAACCGGGCCAGAGCGTGCGGGCCATCCTCAATGGCCAGCTGGAGCTGGTGCACATCGTGGGCACCGCCATTTCGCCCGAATACGTGTTTGCCTCGCGCGGCGGCGCGCCCGACGACCAGACCTTCGGCATCTGGTGGATCGACCATGAACGCATGGTGCACGCGGCCGATATGCAAGGCGCCTTCAACCAGGTGTCGATGCGTCTGGACGCAGGCGCTTCCGTGCCCGCAGTGAAAGACCGGGCGGACCGGCTGCTGGACCCGTTCGGCACGCTCGGTGCCGTGGGCCGTGACCAACAACTCTCGGCCAAGATCGTCAGCGACGAGCTGGCCCAGCTCAAGGTGATGGGCACCGTGCTGCCGGCGATCTTCCTTGCCGTGGCCATGTTCATCCTCAATGTGGTGATCAGCCGCCAGGTGGCCACGCAGCGCAGCCAGATTGCCGCCCTCAAAGCCCTGGGCTACGGCGACGGGGCCATCGCCTGGCACTACATTCAGCTGGCCATGGTGATCGCCGGACTGGGGGCGCTGGCCGGCCTGGGTTTGAGCCTGTGGATTGGACAGCTCATGCTGGGCCTGTACGACGAGGTGTTCCGTTTCAACCAGCTGGCCTACGTGACCACGCCCTGGCTGGTGGCGGTGGCCGCCGGCATCACTGCCGGCGCTGCGGCCCTGGGCACCTGGACCGCCATTCACGCCGTGGTGCGACTCAAACCCGCGCAGGCCATGCAGCCCCCATCACCGCCCACCTACCGCCGCACGCTGGTGGAGCGGCTGGGCCTGGGCCGCTTTGTGCGCACCGGTGCTCTCATGGTGATCCGCAACTTCGAGCGGCGCCCGCTGCGCGCGGCCTTCACCGTGACCGGCATCGCACTGGCGGTGGCGCTGCAGATATCGGGTGCCTTCTGGCTCGACGCGATTGCCCACATCGTGGACACGCAGTTCCGCCAGGTTCAGCAGGGCGACGTGATGGTGAGCTTCGACCGGCCAGTTCCCTTGTCGGTGGCGAACGACCTGCGACGCTTGCCTGGCGTGATCGACGCCGAACCGTATCGAACGGAACCCGTGCGCATGCACCTGCGCGGACGCAGCGAAGACGCCGCCATCCTGGGGCTCGTGGACGAAGCGCAACTGTTTCGGGTGGTGGACGAAAAGCGCGGTCCGGTGGCGCTGCCGGACGAAGGCCTGGTGATGTCGTCGCTGCTGGCACGCTCCATCGGCGCGCGCACGGGTGACCGGGTGGAGGTGGAATTCCGGCTCTGGAGCCAGACATGGACCAGCGTGGCGGTGGTGGACACCGTGCACACGATGATGGGCAAGCAGGCCTTCATGCGGCTGGACGCGCTGAACCGCTTGTCGCGCGACGGCGCGGGCGCAGGCGAAGCCGCATTGCAGGTGGACCCGCAGGCCATGCCGGCGTTCTGGGGCGCGGTGAAGAACGCACCGCTGATCAACGCCGTGTTCGACAAAGCGGGCACCATGGCCAGTTTCAACGAGACCACGTCGCGCAACATGGGCGTGTTCAGCGGCATCCTCACCCTGTTTGCAGTGGCCATGGCGGTGGGCATCGTCTACAACGCCGCGCGCATCACGCTCTCGGAGCGTGCCTGGGAACTGGCCAGCCTGCGGGTGCTGGGCATGACGCGGGCCGAAGTCTCTGTGCTGTTGCTGGGCCAGCTCGCGGTGGAGCTCCTGGTGGCCCTGCCCATCGGCTGTGTGGCCGGCTGGGCGCTGGCCACGCTGATGATGCGCCTGATGTCGTCCGACAGCATCGATTTCCCGGTGGTCATCGAACCATCGACTTATGCCATGGCTGCGCTGATCGTGCTGGCCGCGGGTGTGGTGAGCGCGCTCATGGTGCGCCGCCAGATCGACCGGCTGGACCTGGTGGCCGTTTTGAAAGTACGCGAATGAGCAACAAGAACCGAAGCAGCGGATGGCGCCGCTGGGCACCCTGGGCCCTGGCCGCCGTGGTGGTGGTAGGCCTGACCGTCTGGGCCTTTCAGCCCAGGCCGATGCAAGTGGAAGTGGCCAGTGTGTCGGTGGGCCGGTTTGAGCAGGTGCTGGAAGAAGACGGCCAGTTGCGGCTGAAGCAGCGCTACGTGATCGCCGCGCCCACGCAGGCCGAACTGCTGCGCCCGACCCTGAAGGTGGGCGATGCGGTGCAGGCCGGCGACGTGGTGGCCACGCTGGCACCCGCCGCACCCCAGATGATCGACGCCCGCACCCGCGTGGTGCTGCAACAGCGCGTGGGCAGCGCAGACGCCATGCGCCGCGCGGCGGCCGCCCAATTGCAGCGGCTGCAGACCGCACAGGCGCAAGCCGCCCTGGAAGCCGAACGCGCGGAGAAGCTCGCGAGCGAGCAGTTCATTGCGCCTTCCGCGCGCGACCAGACCGCCTTGGCCCTGCGCTCCGCACAACAGGCGCTGGAAGCCGGCCGCGCCGAGGTGCGTGCTGCCGAATATGCCTTGGCCGAGGCCCGCGCCGCACTGGCGCAGTCTGAGCCAGCCACAGGCGCACGCACCGCTGGGTTGTGGCAGCTGCGCAGCCCCGTCAGCGGCCAGGTGATCAAGCTGCACCAGGACAGCGCCGTGACCGTGCAGGCTGGACAGGCCCTGCTGGACATTGGCGACACCCGCGCCATCGAAGCGGTGATTGACGTGCTGTCGACCGACGTGCCGCGCATTCCACCAGGCGCCGAGGTTGCGTTGACACTGGGCGCCGCCTCGCCCCCCCTGCAGGGCCGCGTGAACCGCATCGAACCGGTGGCTTTCACCAAGGTGTCTGCGCTGGGCATCGAAGAACAGCGGGTGAACGTGGTCGTTGAAGCCACGGCCCCTGAGGCGACTACCGGCACCTTGCTCGGCGAAGGCTATCGGGTCGATGCCCGCATCACCGTGTCTTCACACGACGACGCGCTGCTGGTGCCCACCGCCGCCCTGGTGCGGGACGCCGATCAATGGCGGGTGCTGGTGGTCGAAGACGGCCACACCCAGGCCAGGCCCGTCACCGTGCTGGACCGCAACGCCGACATGGCCCGGGTGGAAAGCGGCGCGCAAGACAGCGTGAAGGAAGGGGATCAGGTCGTGCTCTACCCTGGCACCACCATTCAGGGGGGTCAGCGGGTGAAGACGCGGGAGTGAGGAGCGACCTTGCCCGCGGCCAAACTCCGGCCCGGCAACCCTGGTAACCGCCTGACTGGCCAGCAGTCCAGACCATGTCTCATGGTTTTCTTGAAATAGTTATAACTTTCTACGTGGTGTATATTACACACCATGTTGGCCATCCTCATCCTCACGCTGCCCACCCAGCCCAACGCCGTTCGGGTGCGGGTCTGGCGCTCACTCAAGACACTGGGCTGCGGCGCATTGCGAGACGGCGCTTATCTGCTGCCCTCAGAGCACGCAGCACTTTTTGAACCCCTGGCTGCCGAAGCGCGCGAGCACGGCGGTACGGCCATGGTCTTGTCCTTGTCTCCGAAGGACGACGCGCAGCGCGACGAACTGCTCGCCCTGTTCGATCGCACGGAGGCCTATGCGCAGTGGCGCGACACCGCCACAGCCCTTCAGGCTGAACTGCCCGCACTGGGTGAAACAGAAGCCCGCAGGCGCTGGCGCGCGGTGGCAGAGGCGTTACACGGGCTGCATCGCATCGACTACTTCCCGGGTGCGGCGGCAGACCAGGCGCGATCCGAACTGGACACGCTGCGTCAGGCGCTGGACGCCCGGTTCTCCAGGGGCGAACCACGGCCCCTGGTAGACCACGGCATCGAACGGCTCGATGCCCGCAAATTCCAGGGCAAGCGCTGGGCCACCCGCGCACGGCCCTGGGTGGACCGGCTGGCCTGCGCCTGGCTGATCCGCCGTTTCATTGACCCACAGGCCCGGTTCATCTGGCTGAGCGACCCGGCCGCGTCGCCCGCGCCTCGGGGCGCTCTGGGTTTTGATTACGACGGCGCGCGCTTCACGCACGTGGGTGCGCGGGTGACGTTTGAAGTCCTGATCGCCGCCTTTGGCCTGGACCACGATGCCCGACTGCAGCGCATTGCCAGTGCGGTGCATTTTCTGGACGCCGGCGGTATTCCCGTGGCCGAAGCGGCGGGCCTGGAAAGCGTGCTGGGTGGATTGCGTGAACTGCACGCCGAAGACGATGCCTTGTTGGCCGCTGCCGCTGCTGTCTTCGACGCCTTGTATGCATCCCCCTCCAACGGGTCGGGAGCCACCGCATGAAACACACCCCACCTGCCTTCGCCGCCGACGACAGGGCACCCGCCTCGGTGAGCTTCGCCGAGGCCTTCAAGTTCTGGCTCAAGCTGGGCTTCATCAGTTTTGGCGGGCCGGCGGGGCAGATCGCCATCATGCATTCGGAACTGGTCGAACGCCGCCGCTGGATCAGCGAGAAGCGGTTCCTGCATGCCCTGAACTACTGCATGCTGCTGCCTGGACCGGAAGCGCAGCAACTGGCCACCTACATCGGCTGGCTGATGCACCGCACCTGGGGCGGCATCGTGGCCGGGGCCCTGTTCGTGCTGCCATCGCTGTTCATCCTGATCACGCTGTCGTGGATCTACCTGCGCTTTGGCAATGTGCCGGTGGTTGCCGGTATCTTCTTCGGCCTGAAGCCGGCGGTCACGGCCATCGTGCTGCATGCGGCGCACCGCATTGGAACGCGGGCTTTGAAGAACAGGTGGATGTGGGGCATCGCCGCTGCGTCCTTTGTGGCCATCTTCGGCTTTGGCACACCGTTCCCCGCCATCGTGCTGGCGGCGGCCCTGATCGGGCATTTCGGCGCGCAGCGATGGCCGCATGTCTTCGCGCTGGGTGGCGGCCACGGCAGCACCCAGCTCAGCCATGGCCCTGCACTCATCGACGACGACACGCCCACGCCCGAGCACGCCCGCTTCTCGCGCATGCACACACTGAAGGTGCTTGGGTTCGGTCTTGGGCTGTGGCTGTTGGCCATGGCCGCTCTGGTCGCTGCCAACGGATGGCAAAACACGCTCACGCAGATGGGCTGGTTCTTCACCAAGGCTTCATTGGTCACCTTCGGCGGTGCCTACGCGGTCCTGCCCTACGTGTACCAGGGCGCGGTCGACACCCACCAGTGGCTGAGTGGCCCGCAGATGATCGACGGCCTGGCCTTGGGTGAAACCACACCGGGACCGTTGATCATGGTGGTGGCGTTTGTGGGTTTTTTGGGGGGCTGGGTCAAGGAGGTGCTGGGACCAGAGGCACTGTTTCTGGGTGGCGCGCTGGCCGCCACCCTCGTCACCTTCTTCACTTTTCTGCCCTCCTTCCTTTTCATTCTGGCCGGCGGGCCGCTGGTTGAGGCCACGCACGGCAAGCTGGGTTTCACCGCGCCGCTTTCGGCGATCACGGCCGCGGTGGTGGGCGTGATCGTCAACCTGGCCATGTTCTTTGCGTACCACGTGCTGTGGCCATCGGGCTTCAGTGGGCCCTTCGATGTGCTCTCGGCAGTCATCGCCGTGGCCGCCGCCCTGGCCCTGTTCCGCTTCAAGGTCGGCGTGATGCCCCTGCTCGGTGCCTGCGCAGCGATCGGGCTGGCGGTGAGCTTTCTGATCCCGTTGCCGCAATGAAGGAAATCGGGTTCAGGACCGCGCTGGATCCTGCTCACCACATAGACCCACAACTCCCAAAGAGGCGACCATGACCCACATCGACCGAACCCCCGTGCATGCCAGCCACCAGCAAGCCTTGAACGCCGCCAGCGAACCCCTGGGCTGCGCGCCCGAAGACATCGGCGACGCACTGCTGCTGGACGTGCGCCGGGCAGCCGTGTTCCGGCAGGCCACCGACATGGTGGCAGGCGCTCGATGGCGCGATCCGGCCATTGTGGACACCTGGTCCAATGAACTCCAGGGCGTTCGCGGCGTGGTGGCGTACCGCGTGCATGGTCACGAAGTGAGCCGGACCACGGCGCTTCGATTGTTGTCGGCAGGGATCAACGCCCGTTTCCTGCTGGGCGGTTTCGAACACTGGAAAGCTCAGGGAAAGCCCATGCAACCCAAGAGTGAGATCGACTGAAACGAGGGTGAATGTCCAGCCAAGGTCACACTTTTCTCGGCACACCTCCCGGGTGGATGTGCCTTGATCCAGGGACACCAAGGGTCCGGCTCCGCCGGCCCAAGGTGTCGCCCCCCCTCCAAGCCGAAGTCGCCAGAGAGGGGGGGACGAAGCGCGGCGGGGGGTGTTCTCAGCTACCCACCTTGAAATCCATCTGACCGGTAGGTCAGAACAAGTGTGTCCCGCCAGCCCAGCGAATCACCGTCCAACGGCTGGATCGGCGTGCTTTCGTGAATCACACGCGCATCGTCCAGCAGCAACAGCGACCATGGCTCGCGCAGCGTGAAACGTTGACCACTCGGGCCGTTGGCCTCGAACACACGGCTCTCGCCGCCCTTGATCTGATGGCGGTTCACCATGAACACGGCCACCAGGTCCACGCCGTCGCGGTGTGCCCCTTCGGGCGTGGGTCGACCGATGCCATCGGTGGTGTCGATGCGAAACGGATGGGCCTCCACGAACCAGGTTCGTGGGCCGCGCAATGCCGTGGCAGCGTCACCGATGCGCGCCAGCACCCGGTTCCACACCGGCTGCGCCACCATCTCTGCAGGCATGGGCTCAAACCAGCGCTGCATGCCGCCATGCAGGGCGTTGTATTCCAGCGGTTGCCAGTGTGCACGGTGCGGCGCCTGTGCCACCTGGCCGTCGGTCACGGTGAAGCAGCTGTGCCGTCTGCGCCGGTAACGCCCGCCATCCTTCAGGTACTCATCGGGTGGCAGGTCGTCCCACGCCTGGTGCAGGCGGTCCAGATCGGCCGTGGACGCGTCCAGCCAGGTCTTGACGCTGTCCGCGCTGATGAGCGCAAACCCGTGGGTCTGGAGCTGTTTGTCCACGTCGGACAGGGGCACGTAGGGGGGTTGGAATTCGCTGGTCATGGCCGCCCAGTTTAGCGGGCAACAAGATCGAATTCAGGGAAAACACCAAGCCCTGACCTGGCCTGAGTGCGCAGTTCCTGCGCTGGATCAAAACCCCATCGGAGACGCACTGTCAAGCTGTCGACAACACCCCTGCCAACACCGCACGAGGACAAGATGGAAACTGTCGAATGGTCGGAGGCCTTGCTGCTCGACTTTGCGCCGATGGACACTGCACACCGCACGCTTGTGGACCTGCTCGCGCAGGCACAGAGCGCGACCGACGAAGCGCTGCCAACGGCCTGGGCCGCTCTGCTGGCTCACATGGAAGAAGAATTTGCCGAGGAAGACCGGTGGATGCGAGCGACCCGTTTTGCGTCCGCCAGCAACCACCTGCTGCAACACCACGTGGTGCTCAATCTGCTTCGCGAAGGAGCGGCGATGGCGCGGGGTGGACAACTGGCGCCCGTGCGTGAAATGGCCAGCGAGCTGGCCGCCTGGTTCATCAAGCACACCCAGTCGATGGATGCCGCGCTTGCGCTGCACATGCGGCGTCAGGACGGGCCCAGGTCTGGTCAGCGGGATGGGGTAAACCATGTGAAACCTGGCTGAGATCGGCGTCGGCATCGGTTTATATTTGGTCAGACAGGAGACTCTCCATGGCCGATGCTGCTGAAGCCGAATCCACAGAAGTGTCGGCACAACCGACCGAAGAACTCAGTGAAAGTGCCCGATTGCTGGCCCGCCGGGAGGCGGAGCGGCAGCGCACGCCTTCCATTTTTTCCTTGCCCCTGGCTCGCCTGAGCCTGGCCGATCCGTTCCAGTGGCTGCGTCTGGGCTGGGCAGACTTCAAACGCTGCCCGCGCATCGGCCTGTTTTACGGCCTGTGTTTTTTTGCAATGGGCCATGCGCTGCTGGCGGTGTTCCAGAACGCCCCGGCCTATGTGCTGGCATTGAGTGCCGGTTTTCTGCTGATGGGCCCCTTTCTCTGTCTGGGCCTGTACGACGCCAGCAAGGCGATGCAGACGCAATCGCACCGCCCATCGCTTCGGGCATCGCTGCTGGCCTGGCGCCCCACCAAAGGCACCATGGGCATCTTCGCCGGTGTGCTGCTGATCCTGGAGCTGTTGTGGGGGCGGGCTTCGCTGGTGGTGTTTGCCGTCACCTTCAACACCATGCCCTCCACGGAAAAGCTGCTGCCCCAGCTCCTCAACCCGGAGAACATCGGGTTTCTGGTCACCTACACCGTGGTGGGAGGCTTGTTCGCCGGGTTGATCTATGTCACCAGCGTGATCTCCATCCCCATGATCATGGACCGTCAGGTCGATGCCATTTCCGCAGGCCTCACCAGCATCCGCGCCTGCCTGCAGAACCCGGGGGTGATGTTGCTGTGGGGCGCGCTGATCACGCTGCTCGTGGCGCTGGCCATGTTGCCGTTCTTTCTGGGCCTGTTCGTGATCGGGCCTGTGATCGGGCACGCCACCTGGCACGCCTACCGCCACATCGTGCCGCCTCCCGCCGCAGCTTCCTGAAAGCGGTCATGCCGCACCTGCCCGGCAGACACGTGCCACGGGCCTTATGTATGCTCGGGCGACCATGACCCTGCCCTACAGCCAATTCCAGTACGCGGTGCTGATACTCAGCGCCCTGCTGCTCTTCCTCTACGGGCTGGAGCATTTCAGCAAGGAACTGCAGACCATCGGCAGCGACCGCCTTCCCCGGTGGCTTGGCCTGGCCACGCACAACCGGCTGGGTGGTTTTGCACTGGGCGCCAGCGTCACGGCGGTGGTGCAGTCCAGCAGCGCGGTGAGTGCATTGGTGGTGGCATTGGTCAACGCCGGCACACTGAGCTTTGCGGGGAGTCTGGCCGTGCTGCTGGGTGCCAAGGTGGGCACCACTTCCACCGCCTGGCTGGTGTCGTACGAGCTCACCCACATCGGCCCTTACCTGATCGTGCTCGGCGGCCTGTTGACGATGCTGCCTTTCTCGATCCGGGTGGTGGGACGTGCCATTTTCTATTTCGGTTTCATCTTCTTCGCACTCGACCTCGTCAGCAGTTCGCTGGAGCCGCTGCGTCACGCGCCCTGGATGCTCGATCTGCTGGCGCAGGCGCAAGCCCCCTTGCTGGGTGTGCTGCTGGGCGTGGTGATGACGGTGGTGCTGCAGTCGAGCAGCGTGGTCAGCGGGCTGGCGATCGTGCTGGTGCAGCAGGGCGTGCTGGAGCCGATGGGCGCGGTGGCGGTGGTGGTGGGTGCCTCGCTGGGCACAACGGCCACCGGCCTGATCGCCAGCATCCCCATGGACCGCTTCGCGCGACGCACCGCACAGATGAACCTGATGTTCAACGCGGTCGGCGTGGGGCTCATGCTGCCCTTCATCACGCCATTCGGCGAATGGGCGGTGCGCACCGGCGGCAGCCCGGGTCAGGCCGTGGCCATCGCCAATCTGGCCTTCAACCTGGGCGTGGCGCTGTTGTTCCTGCCGTTCTCCGGCTGGATGGGGCGGCGTTTTTCACCCCCGGGTGAGCCCACGCCGTCGGCGCTGAATGCCCCGGTGTGAAGGTTCGCAGTTTCTCTGCCGCAGAGCCGCCTAAAGATGTCGACCTTCAGCGGGTCAATCGTTCACGTTCACCACCAGCCGGCCACGCACCTTGCCCGCCAGGATGTCACTGGCTGCGCCGATGGCATCGGCCAGGCCGATTTCCCTTGTGAATGCTGCCAGCTTCTTGCGGCTGAGCTGGGCTGCGAGCTGGTTCCACGCCGCCTCGCGCCGGGCCATGGGCGCCATCACGCTGTCGATGCCGTAGAGCGTCACGCCGCGCAGGATGAAGGGCGCCACGCTGGCCGGCAGGTCCATGCCCTGCGCCAGGCCACAGGCCGCCACAGCGCCACCGTAGCGCGTGCTGGCACAGGCATTCGCCAGCGTGTGGCTGCCCACCGAATCGACCACGCCAATCCACCGTTCCTTCTGCAGCGGCTTGCCGGGCTCCCCCAGGGGGCCGCGGTCGATCACTTCGGCTGCACCCAGTCCCTTGAGGTAGGCGGCCTCTTCCGGCCGGCCCGTGGAAGCCACCACGGTGTGCCCCAGATTGGCCAGCAGCGCTATGGCCACGCTGCCCACGCCGCCATTGGCCCCAGTGACCAGCACCTCGCCGCTGCCTGGCGACACGCCCGCGGCAGCCCAGTGCTGCTGCAGCGCCTGTACGCAGAGCATGGCCGTGTAGCCAGCGGTGCCGATGGCCATCGCATCGCGCGCACTGAAGACTTTGGGCAAGGCCACCAGCCAGTCGCCCTTGACCCGCGCCAGCTGCGCCAGGCCGCCCCAGTGCGTTTCTCCCACACCAAAACCATTGAGCAACACCTTGTCGCCCACTGCCCAGCGCGGGTGCTGGCTCTCAAGCACGGTCCCGGCGAAGTCGATGCCAGGCACCATGGGAAAGCTGCGCACCACCGGTGAGCGGCCGGTGATGGCCAGGCCGTCCTTGTAATTGATGGTGGAACAGTCCACCGCCACCGTCACGTCGCCCGACGAGGGCAGCTCGGCCTCTTCGAGCTCGGTCACGGCACAGCGGTAGCCGCTGGCGGGTTTGGTGATCAGCAGGGCTTTGAACATGTTGTCTCCTTGGAGGTGTGATGACGGCAGGCAGGCGTGATGGCGCTGAAAAGAAACTAAACGCTCAGGATGCTTCCTGCTCCGGCCCTTCACGCCACAGGCGCACGGCCAGCCACCAGCCCAGACCGGCATTGGTCAAGGCCAGCAGGCTCAGCAGCCAGCGCAGGCCGTCGGCCGGCTGGGCGAGGTGAATGAACCAGACGATGGCAGAGGACAGAAGGTTGAGTGCCACCATGGCCCAGAACAGCCCGCGACGGGGCTGCCAGAGCCGGGAGACCGATTGCCATTCAAATTGCATGCACCGGATGATCACATGGATTTTCGAGGCGTCGATCCCGGGATGACGGAAAGGCCGGCGTCACGGTGCGGTGCCTGAGGCTGCTTTGGCAGACTCCTGCTCCTGCAGCAGGCGCCACATCACCTTGCCGCTGCCGCTCTTGGGCAAGGCATCCACAAAGGACACCGTGCGCGGGCATTTGTACACCGCCATGTGTTCGCGACACCAGTCGACGATGTCCTGCTCGCTCGTGCTCCCTCGTGCCGCGTCGCGCAGCACCACCACGGCCTTCACGCTTTCGCCACGGTATTCGTCGTGGGTGGCAATGACGCATGCCTCGGCGATGGCCGGGTGGCGGAACATCAGCGTTTCCACCTCGGCCGGCCAGACCTTGAAGCCGCTGGCGTTGATCATGCGCTTGAGGCGATCGGTGATGAAGAAATAGCCGTCTTCGTCGACACGGCCCAGGTCACCCGAACGGAAGTAGCGCTCGCCCTCAAAGGTGACGAACGCCGCCTCGGTGGCTTCGGGTCGCTTCCAGTAGCCGGCAAACACCATGGGGCCGCGAATGATGATTTCGCCCGTCTCGCCCACCGGCATCTCCATTAGCGATTCGGGGTCGACCACGCGCGCATCGGCGCTCATGAACGGAATGCCCAGGCACTGCTGTTTGGGCGCGTCAGGCGGGTTGTTGTGCGAAGGCGCTGCGGTTTCCGTCAGTCCGTAGCCTTCCGAGTAGCGCAGCCCGTACTGTTCAAACAGGCGCTGCGCCACGGCCTGCGGCATGGCCGCGCCGCCGCCGCCAATGACCTTGAGACTGGACAGGTCGAACTGCGCAAAGTTCGGGCTCGCCAGCAGGTCGATCACCATGGTGGGTATGTTGGCCCAGTGGGTGACCCGCCAGCGCGAGATCAGGCGGCCCGCCAGTTCGCGATCCCATCGCGGCATGATCACCAGCGTGGAGCCTGCGTACACCCCACTGTGCATGCCCACCACCATGCCAGTGATGTGGAACATGGGCACCACCAGCAACCCGATGTTCTCTGCCGTGCCGTTGCTCCACACGCTGCCGGCCACCGCGTTGTGCATCACGCTGGCATGCGTGTGCATGCAGCCCTTGGGCAGGCCGGTCGTGCCACTGGTGTAGGGCAGCACCGACAGGTGCTCGGACGTGCGGTCGTGTGCGGGTGGCGGGTCGGTGCAGGCCAGTGCGTCGGCCCAGTCGGCCACCGTGCCGCCGGGCAGGTCGGGCGTGGCATGCCGCTGCTGCAACCAGCTGGTCCAGGCCGGAGGCACATCGGCCTGCGGCCCCATGGCGTCGTGGTAGTGGGCCACCATCAGGTGGCGCAGTCGCTGGCCTTCGGGCAATTCGGCGTTGGCCTGCAGCAGGTCCGGCGCCAGATCGGCCGCGGCTACGGCCACGCGCGCGTCAGGGTCGGTGATGTAGTGCTTGAGCTCTTCGGCCCGGTTCATGGGGTTGACCGGCACCACCACGGCATTGGCACGCAGGATCGCAAAGTGCGCCACCACCCACTGGGGACAGTTCTGCATCAGCAGGATCACCCGGTCACCAGATCGCACGCCCTGCGCATGCAGGTGTGCTGCCATGCGCTCGGCCTGTTCAAAAAGCTCGCGGTAGGTGAGCACCTGATCAAAAAACACCAGCGCCACCTTGTCCGGATAGCGCTGCGCGCTGACCAGCAGGTTGAACCAGAGCGAGGTCGCCGGTGGCGTCAGTCGATGCGGCAGGCGGGTGGGCCAGAAACGGTGGTGCGGCCGCTCAGGCTCACGTGCAGGGGCGGGCACTGCCCCGGAAAGCGTCGGGCTGGTCATGCGATGTCTCCTGTTTTTCAGGGCCGGTTCACCCCTTTTGCCAGTTGAGGATACGTGGCCTTTCGCCCTGCCAAAAATCCGGCTTGTCGCCAGCGTGACCCCAGTCTGGTGCAGCGTCGAATCCGACGAAAGGCATGACCCTGCGCTTCACTCAAGTGCCTTGATGTATTGGCACGGAACCTGCGTGAGTCTGGATTGGGGGCCGGTCAACAGCCGGCGCGATGGCGTCATGAATTATTTGCATGACCCAACCACGTAAACCCCGATGCTCGGCCCATTCGGCCGGGGATAAAGTCGCTTGGCGGCGAAGTTACGCACGTTTACGGTGCGTAACCGGGCCGACAGACCAACACCCAAACCACAAATTGGAGAGACCTGATGAAATTGAAAACCCTGAAACTGACCGCCTTGGGCCTGAGTGCAGCCGCCACCCTGGTGAGCATGCCTGCCCACGCTGGCAAGGACCTGGATGCGATCAAGTCGCGCGGCACCTTGGTCTGTGGAGTCAGTACCGGTCTGGCAGGCTTCTCGGCCGCCGACAGCCAGGGCAAATGGAGCGGGCTTGATGTGGACGTGTGCCGCTCCGTGGCCGCCGCTGTGCTGGGAGACGCCAACAAGGTGCGTTATGTGCCGCTGAACGCCGCACAGCGCTTCACCGCCCTGCAATCAGGCGAAGTGGACTTGCTGCCCCGCAACACCACCTGGACCCTGACCCGCGATGCCACGCTGGGCCTGCACTTCACGGGCGTGAACTTCTACGACGGCCAGGGCTTCATGGTGCCCAAGAGCCTGAACGTCAAGAGCGCCAAGGACCTCAAGGGTGCCACGGTGTGCGTGCAGTCCGGCACCACCACCGAACTCAACCTGAGCGACTACTCGCGCGCCAACAACCTGAACCTGCGCCCTGTGGTGTTCGCCGAACTGGCCGCCACCAACGCCGCCTACTTCGCCGGCCGTTGCCAGGCTTACACCACGGACGCATCGGGCCTGGCCTCGATCCGCTCCAAGGAAGCGGCCAAGCCGGATGACCACATGATCCTGCCGGAACTGATCTCCAAAGAACCCCTGGGCCCGGCCGTTCGCCGCGGTGACGACGAGTTCTTCGCGATTGTGAAGTGGGTCGGCTACGCGCTGCTGGAAGCCGAAGAGCTGGGCATCACGGCTGCCAATGTGGAAACCATGAAGAAGGACAGCAAGAACCCCAACGTGCTGCGTCTGCTGGGCGGCGGCACCGAAGACACGGGCAAGCTGCTGGGCCTGGACAAGGACTGGGCCGTGCGCGCCGTCAAGGCTGTGGGCAACTACGGCGAGTCCTATGAGCGCAACATCACCCCGATCGGTCTGCCGCGTGGCGTCAATGCGCTGTGGAACAAGGGCGGCTTGATGTACCCCATGCCTGCTCGCTGATTTTTCAGCTCGGGTTGACAACGCCGGCGTGGATTTCCTGCCGGCGTTGTTGCATCTGGGACCCCCTCCCTGACGCCTCCAGGAGATTTTTCTTGAATTCCCCCACCAAACCTCCCCGGCCACAATGGTCGTGGCGAAGCCGCGCTGGTCGCGGTGTCATTTACCAGGCGATTGCCCTGGTGCTGATTGGCCTGTCCGTCTGGTTCCTGGCATTCAACACCCAGGAAAACATGCGCATTCGCGGTATCCAGAGCGGTTTCGACTTCCTGGGTGCCTCCGCCGGATTCGATATCGGCGAAACCATCATCGACTACGACCCCAGCGAAACCTACGGCAAGGCCATCTGGGTCGGCGTGCTCAACACGCTGCAAGTGGCCGTGATCGGCATCATTCTCACCACCATCCTCGGCGTGCTGCTGGGCGTGGGCCGTTTCTCGCGCAACGGCCTGGTGCGTGGTATCTGTTATGGCTACGTGGAGCTGTTCCGCAACGTGCCCATCCTGCTGCAGATGCTGATGTGGTACCTGTTCTTCGTGGAAGTGCTGCCCGCTCCCGGCGATGCCTGGAACGTGGCCGACCTGTTCTACCTCAGCAAGGACGGCTTCTCTTTCCCCCGCCCCACGCAGGGCACGGGCTACATGGTGATGCTCGCCGGCCTGGTCGCTGGCGTGGCGCTCTCATGGGTCTGGCGCCGCTGGGCCTTGAAAGAGTTTGAGAAGACCGGGCAACTGCGCAACCCGGGCTGGCCCACGCTGGGCATCATCGCAGGCTGCACCTTTCTGGGCTGGCTCGGTGGTGGCATGCCCACCGAATGGTCCATCCCTGAAGCCGGCCGATTCATGATCGAAGGTGGCGGCAGTGTCTCGCCCGAATTCATGGCGGTCCTCATCAGCCTCACGTTCTACACCGCATCGTTCGTGGCAGAAGTGGTGCGCGGTGGCATCCAGTCTGTGAGCCTGGGCCAGAAGGAAGCCTCGGCGGCGCTGGGACTGGCGCCGCGCCAGACCATGAACCTGGTGGTGTTGCCCCAGGCCATGCGCGTGATCATTCCGCCCCTGACCAACCAGTACCTCAACCTCACCAAGAACTCTTCACTGGCGGTGGCTGTGGGCTACCCCGATGTGGTCTCGATCTCGTACACAACGCTCAACCAGTCCGGCCGTGCGGTGGAGTGCATTGCCATCATCATGCTGGTCTACCTGACCACGTCGCTGTCCACCTCGTTGTTCATGAATTGGTACAACGACCGCATGGCCATCAAGGAAAGGTAACCCCATGTCCGATACCTTCGTGCCGATTCCCGCGCGCCCATCGCCGGTGCGCACCAGCGGCCTCGTACCCTGGATAAGAACCAACATGTTCGGCGACTGGCGCAGCACCGCGACTTCGCTGGTCCTGATCGCACTGGTGCTCTACATCCTGCCCAACCTCTTCAGCTGGGGGGTCTGGAACGCGGTGTTCGTCACCGATCCCCAGGCCTGCCAGGACATGCGGGGCACAGGCGCCTGCTGGGGCGTGGTGGCCGAGAAGTACCGCATCATCCTCCTGGGCCGCTACCCGTTCGAGGAGCAATGGCGACCGGTCGTGGCCACCAGCCTGATGGTGGCGGGCCTGATCGTGAGCTGCATCCGTGTGTTCTGGAAGCCCTGGCTCGCCATCATGTGGGTGGGGATCATGGCCATCTTCTTCACGTTGATGGGCGGCGGCGTGCTGGGCCTGAGCCCCGTGCGCACCGACCTCTGGGGCGGCCTGCCACTGACGGTCCTGCTGGCCACGGTGTCGATCTTCCTGGCGTTTCCGCTTGCCATCGTGGTGGCACTGGGGCGGCGCAGCAACCTGCCGGCGATCCGCTCGGCCTGCATCGTCTACATCGAGCTCATCCGTGGCGTGCCATTGATCTCGGTGCTGTTCATGGCCTCGTTCATGTTCCCGCTGTTCATGCCCCAGGGCGTGACCATCGATGTGCTGGTGCGGGTGATCGTGGGCATCACGTTGTTCGCGGCCGCCTACATGGCCGAGATCATCCGTGGTGGCCTGCAGGCCATTCCCAAAGGTCAGCTCGAAGCAGCCGACACGCTGGGACTGAGCTACTGGCAGACGCAGCGCAAGATCGTGCTGCCTCAGGCCCTGGCCATGGTGGTGCCCAGCGTGATGAACAACTTCATCTCGATCTTCAAAGACACCTCGCTGGTGACCATCGTCTCGATGTACGAGCTCACCGGCGCCCTCTCGCTGGCGCTCAACTCCGACGTGAACTGGCGTCCTTTCAAGATCGAGGCCTACCTGTTCATCACGGTCGTCTACTTCATCTTCTGTTTCGCCATGTCGCGCTACAGCCTATGGGTGGAAAAGCAACTCTCGGCCAGCAAAGCCAGGTGATCAAGACCACCCCCGTTTCTCGCTCACTGCGTGTAGCTCGAATCCCCCCTCAAGGGGGCGGTACCTGCGGCCCGGCGGAGCCGGTTCCGCGGCACCCCTGGATTCGGCCTCTTCGCTCGCAAGACTCATAACAAGGAAACTCCTGTGACTGAACCCATTATTCGATTCGACAAGGTCAACAAGTGGTACGGCAATGACTTCCACGTGTTGAAGGACATTGACCTGGACGTGGCCAAGGGCGAGCGCATCGTCATTTGCGGTCCTTCCGGCTCCGGCAAGTCCACCCTCATCCGGTGCATCAACCGGCTGGAGGAGCACCAGCAAGGCCATTTGATCGTGGACGGCACTGAACTCACCGATGACATCAAGGCCATTGACCAGGTCCGCAAGGAAGTGGGCATGGTGTTCCAGCAGTTCAACCTGTTCCCTCACCTGACCGTGCTGGAGAACCTGACCCTTTCCCCCATGTGGGTGGGCAAGATGCCCAAGAAGGAGGCCGAAGAAAAGGCCATGGCGCAACTGGAGCGTGTGCAGATCGCCAACCAGGCTGGCAAGTACCCCTTGCAGCTCTCGGGCGGGCAGCAGCAGCGCGTGGCCATTGCTCGGGCGCTCTGTCTCACGCCCAAGATCATGCTGTTCGATGAGCCCACCTCTGCCCTCGATCCCGAGATGATCAAGGAGGTGCTGGACGTGATGATCGAGCTGGCCAACCAGGGCATCACGATGATCTGCGTGACCCACGAAATGGGTTTCGCCAAGGCCGTGGCCGACCGCGTGATCTTCATGGACCAGGGCCAAATCGTTGAACAGAACACGCCGCACGAATTCTTCAACAACCCGCAGAACGAACGCAGCCGCGACTTCTTGTCCAAGATCCTGGGGCATTGAGAGATCACCCCCCTGCGCAGGGCAGGTCTTTCACCCCCTGCGCCGCTGAGGCGGCTTCCCCCTCTCTTGCGCCTTCGGCTTGGAGGGGGACGACGGCTCGGGCCGGCGGAGCCGGACCCTTGTCGCCCCTGGAATGGAGGCACTTCGCTCCGGAGAGGATCAGCCACTCCCTGCGCCGCTGAGGCGGCCTCCCCCCTCTCCTCTTGCGCGGCCTCTCGCCCCGAATCAGAAACCTCCACTTACACGGTGTTTCGCATGCAGGTTTGACCGACTTGTAGGGGTCACGTGGCGCTGCCACAATGCGCGGACTTTCTGATCAGGACCGTGCATGACATCCCAACCGCCCTTTACCGTTCAACGCCTCACATGGTTGCGCTGGAGCTGCACCACCGCCGTTGGCCTGTCGTTGTGGTGCGCGGGTGCGGCTCTGGCTTTTGATGCGCAAGGCCATCGCGGAGCTCGCGGACTGGCGCCTGAAAACACGCTGGCCGGGTTCGAGCAAGCGTTGTCCATTGGTGTGAGCACCCTTGAACTTGACGTGGTGCTCAGCGCAGAAGGGGTTCCGGTGGTCTCGCACGACACCGTGCCCAACCCGGACATCACGCGCGACGCCAGCCATCAGTGGCTGAAGGCGCGGGGACGTCCGTTCAACAAACTGAGTCTGGACGAAATCGCGAGCTTTGACGTGGGACGCATCAACCCTGGCAGTCGCTACGCGCGGGACTTTGCCAGCCAGCGGCCTGTTGATGGTGAACGCATTCCCACGCTGGCCGCCTTGTTCAAGCGGATCAAGACGCTGAGGGCGGATCACACGCGCTTCAACATCGAGCTCAAGCACAACCCCAATCACCCGAACGAATCGCCTGAACAGGCCGAATTCGTGCGCGCCGTGCTGGAAGTGATCCAACAACACGGCATGAGCTCGCGCACCACGATCCAGAGTTTTGACTGGCACCTGCTCCGCGAGGTCCATCGGGCAGCGCCAGACATGCCGCTGTCCCATCTCTCGGCACAACGTGAACACTTTGACACCCTGAGCTCGGGTGTGTGGACCGACAGTCTGAAACTCGCCAATTTCGAAGACGCACCTTCGATGGTGGCCGCCGCGGGGGGCAAGCTCTGGTCACCCCATTTCCAGGATCTCAGCCAGCCGGTGCTGACGCGCGCCCGTGCACTGAACCTGCGCGTGATCCCCTGGACCGTCAACGAAATACCCGACATGGGACGGTTGATCGACTGGGGTGTGGACGGCATCATCACCGACTACCCTGATCGCTTGCGCACCGTCATGCAGCGCAGAGGCATGGAACTGCCACCCGCCATTGACCTGCCCGACGACAAGCGGGCCGAAGCCGTCTTGCCCGTGCACGAGCCGGTGCCGTTTGGCGTGGCGCCCGACTTGCGTTGATGCCTCGGGCTTCAGCCCATGCTCTCGGTTCAGGGAGCGGGCTTCCGGGCAGCGGTAGGTGAGGCGTTCCAAGCAGTCGTGTCGATATCCAGGTCGGCGAATCTGGCAGGGTCCAGCACGGGTCGCTCAAACCCCGCCTTCAACTGCTCCTGGTAGTCCTTCAGCAGGCGCATGGCCACCGGGAACAGCATCAGGATGGCGATCAGGTTGACCAGCGCCAGCAGCCCCATCAGAGGGTCGGAGAAAAAGAAGACCGACGTCGCTCCGGGCGCAGATGCGCCCAGGAACACCACTGCCACAATGGCCACCCGCAGCACATGCAGCGCCATGGGGTGGCCGGTCAGCTCGCTCAGCGCGGTTTCACCCAGGTAGTAGTTGTAGATGATGGAGCTGAATGCGAACAGCAGGATGGCGAAGGTCAGGTAGTACTGCGACCAGTCACCGAGGTGCGAGACCAGCGCCTGCTGGGTCAGCACGATGCCATCGACGTCCGAGGCACCCGGCACGTAGGCGCTGCTCAACAGGATCATGAAAGCCGTGCAGGAGCAGATCACGATGGTGTCGAGAAACACCGAAAGCGACTGCGTGATGCCCTGGCTGATGGGGTGTTTCACATAGGCTGTGGCTGCCACATTGGGGGCAGAGCCCAGCCCGGCCTCGTTCGAGAACAAGCCCCGCCGAAGGCCTTGGGCAATGGCCGCCCCCATGCCACCACTCACGGCCTCTTCCAGCCCGAACGCGTTGGAAAAGATCAAGGCCAGCACGCGTGGCACTTCCGCGATGTTGAGCACCACCACCAGCAGGGCCATGCCGATGTAGCTCAGCGCCATGACCGGAATCAAGACATCCGAAGCCTTGGCAATCCGGCGGATGCCGCCATAGACGATGAAGCCAGTGACCACGGCCAGGAACACGCCAGACCAGACGCGGTCAATGCCCAGGCTGTTGTTGATCGCGCCAGCAAACGTGTTGCTCTGAAAGGCGTTGAAGCCAAAGGCGAACGATGCCATCAGACACACCGCATACAGGATGGACAGCCACCGGTACTGCTCGCCCAGACCATGCCGGATGTAGCTTCCTGGCCCGCCACGGTAGGTGCCGTCCGCGGTGGTGCGCTTGAAGACCTGGGCCAGCGTGCACTCGACGAGGCTGGTGGCCATGCCCACGAGGGCAATCGCCCACATCCAGAACACGGCTCCAGGTCCCCCCAGCGTGATGGCCACCGCCACCCCGGCGATGTTGCCGCCGCCCACACGCCCGCCCAGCGAAACAAACAGGGCCTGGCGCGCACTGATCTGGTTGGGGTCGGCGTGTTCATTTTTGGGTGAGAGCACGCGAAACATGCGGGTGAAGAAACGCAGTTGCACAAACCCGGTCAAGGCGGTCATGAAGACACCAAACACGACCAGGATGGGGATCAGCGCCCAGCCCCAGGTCAGGTTTTCCAGCAAGGTGAAAAATTGGGTGATGGTTTCCATGGATGCCTTTCCTCCGTTGGTTTGATGGCGTGGTCAGCTTGCGCAACGCATGCACTGGCATGGTGGTTGTGAAGGCCTTGCGGTCGACCGCGCACGCCCAGCGAGCATTCGAGGGCGCGCCAGTCGCATGATGCGACAGGAGCAAGGAACGAGCCACTGCCGACCCGGCAGAATTGCCACAATGTGCAACCTCCAGGCGCACCACGCCCCCATGCATCGAGCGCCCTGTTCGCAGAACACAGCTCGATGAAGCTGGCTGCTCCTTCAGTCAACAGGACCTGACCGGGCATCTGCAAGATGGGCTGGCCCCCGCCGCGCGAACACGTACGATCAGACCGTCGCCCCTGGCGCGATCAGCGGCACCAAGCGGCCGGCAAGAGCCACCATCGCTCGCAAGACGGCACGCCTTGCCGCTCGCCCAGCCGCCGCGCCTGTGCGAGCCAGTCGGTCTTGCGCACTTCGGAAGCGCCCAGCACCGGACCCATGCTGTGCACGCGCACCGGCCCCACGCCGCAGAAATCCAGAATGGCGCGCTTCATCTGCACATGGCCCGGCATGCGCGTCACCCAGCGGTAATACCAGGGCGGCGAATCCATGGTCACGAGCAGTTCTGCCGAGCGCCCGGCCAGCAAGCGGTCCCAGGCGGTGCTGCCCTTTCGGTAGCGGAACGCAAAGCCGGGCAGGAGCACGCGGTCGATGAAGCCCTTGAGCAGGGCCGGCATCGCCCCCCACCACACCGGGTAGACCCACACCAGATGCTCGGCCCACAGGATCTCGGCCTGTGCCCGTTTCAGATCAGGCTCCAGCGACTGTTCGGCCCGGAAGCCCGCCGCCAGCACCGGATCGAACCGCAGTTCGCCCAATGCCAGTACCCGCACATCAGCACCGGCCTGACGTGCGCCGCTGGCATAAGCCTCCGCGAGGCCCGCACACAAGCTGTCCAAAGCCGGGTGCCCCAGCACCACCAGCACTTTTTTTGCCATGCATCGTCTCCAAGAAAAAGAAGACGGCAGTGTCGGTCTGCCCTGCGGGGCAGAGTCAATGCCTGTGTGCACTGCCCCTCGCATCCGTGAAGCAGACCTACCGGGTCCACTTGCCGGATTGGGCCAGCAGATGCTCCATGAACACCTTGGCCACTGGCGAAGCCTGTTTGCCTTTCTGCCGCACGACGTGCCAGTGCGAATCAATAGGAAAGCCCTCGACTGGGAGGACCGACACACCGTGCTCGTGTGCCAGGCCATGCAGTGCATGGCTGGAAATGACGGCTACCCCCAGATTGCCGGCCACCGCTTCCTTGATGGCTTCGTTGCTGCCCAGCTCCAGGCGCAGATCGGGCTTGAAACGGAGGCGCTTGAAATGTGCGTCCACCGCCATCCGGGTGCCTGATCCTCGCTCACGCAGGATGAACCGCAACGGGCTGAGGTCGGACAGAGCAATCTGGCGCTTCCTGGCCAGGGGATGGGAATGGGCGGCGATCACCACCAGCGGATTGGGCATCACCACCTGATCTTCGAGATCGATATCGGTCGGCGGCATCGACATGATGTAGAGGTCGTCCAGGTTGTCTCGCAACCGCTGCACAACACCGTCGCGGTTCAACACTTCCAGTGCGATGTCGATGTCCGGGTACTTCGCACAAAAAGTGCCAAGCAGGCGCGGCACGAAGTACTTCGCGGTACTGACCACAGCCACCCTGAGCTGACCGCGTGTCAGACCTTTGGTGGCATCGATCCGTTGTTCGAACGCGGCCCAATCGTCCGCGATGGATCGCGCGGTTCTGGCCAGTTCCCTGCCGGCATCGGTCAGGTGAACGCGCCTGGAGATCACTTCGTAGAGTGGCACCCCCACCGAGTCGGACACCTCCTTGAGCTGCATGGACGCCGTGGGTTGAGTCACGTGGCACGCCCGCGCCGCACGGCTGACGCTTCCTGTGTCTGCAAGCGCGAGGAAAAGTCGGAGCTGCCGAAACGTGACATTCATAGGATTTTACCTATTCATCGGTAGAAATAAATCGATTTTACTTAATGCATTCCAACCCCTAGCATCGGCGGCAAAGGACCTGTCCCATGCAAAGCCTGCTCGATCCCGCCATCCTGTTTTTCCTCTTCGGCATGCTGGCCGGTGCACTCAAATCCGACCTTGAGATCCCGCCGCAGATCGCAAAGTTTTTGTCGCTGTACCTGTTAATGGCCCTGGGCCTGAAGGGCGGGTTTGCGCTGGCCGAGTCCGGCTTGAACGCTTCGGTGATGGTGAGCCTGGCAGCCGCGATGCTGATGGCCTTCATCGTGCCCGCGATCGGCTACCAGTTGCTCAAGAACCGCCTGTCACGCTTTGATGCGGCCGCCATCGCAGGGGCCTACGGCTCAGTGAGCGCGGTGACCTTCGTGACCGCCACCCAATACCTGGAAGCCAACCACATGAGCCCGGGAGGCCACATGACGGTGGCACTGGTCGTCATGGAATCGCCGGCCATCGTTGTGGCCGTGATGCTGGCCAACATGCTGCGGCACGCGCCCGCAGGCACCATGGTCCTCTCGCCATCAGGCGGCGCTGCGGTGCCATTGGCAGGTGGGTCTGGTGGCGTACCGCCCTTGGGCAAGATCCTTCATGAGTCGTTCACCAACGGTGCGCATCTGCTGCTGCTCGGTGCCATGGCGATTGGCTACCTCAGCGGTGATGCTGGCAGCGCCGTGATGGCGCCTTTTTCAAGCGACCTCTTCAAAGGCATGCTCGCCTTCTTCCTGCTCGACATGGGGCTCATGGTGGCAAGGAACTTTGGCTCCGTTCGTGGCCAGTCGCCTGTCCTGATTGCCTATGCGATCCTGGGCCCGCTTGTACACGCCTCGATCGCGCTGGCACTCGCCGTTCTCTTGCAACTGCCTGCAGCTGATGCCGCCTTGCTGATGGTGCTCTCGGCCAGCGCTTCCTACATCGTCGTACCCGCCGTCTTGCGCTACGCCATCCCGGAGGCAAACCCTTCGCTTTATTTCGGGCTGGCGCTGGGTATCACCTTTCCGCTGAATATCCTGTTGGGCATTCCGCTCTACACCTACTTCGCAACCACCGTGCTGGGTTGAGCATGGTTCAGCGCCTCGCACACGGGTAGCAGCGGCGCACCCGCCGCATCGCAACGGTTCAGCTCTGCTTCGAGTTCCGCCAGTTGCCTGGTCAACTGCTGCAAATGCAGCATCTCCTTCGCCACAGCCGCTCGCCGCGCCTCCAGCAAGGCCGCCATGCGCGACCACCCCTGTGGCGTATGCAGATGCGCCAACCCTTCCAGCTGGGCCAGGCGAAAACCCAGTGACTGTGCCTTTCGAATCAGCTGCACGCGGGCCAAGTCTTCCTCGCCGTATTGCCGGTAGCTGCCCTGCCGTGTCACCGCACCCATCAGACCGCGTGCCTCGTACAACCGGATCGCCTTGGGCGTGGTGCCCGTCAAACGGGCCAGTTCTCCTATGCGCAAATCGGGTCTCCTTCATTGGTCGGGCAGATTGTTCATTCAGGCCATCATTTTCGCGTTCCCCGCGGCCGCTCTGTGCCGGCAGTTCCCCTGATCGGCTCGGGGCCAATGTGCCCCACAGGGAACCAAACGCCCGGCACCGTATCATTCACCTCCATGCGCCGCCTGCTGCTCGTCTTCATGATCGCCCTCCTGCCACTGCGTGGCCTGGTTGGCGACGCCATGGCGGTGGCAATGAGCAGTTTGCCGTCTCATGAGGGGGTACCGGCGGTGGCCATGGGCACCATGCCCTGCCCCGATCACGCAGCCACAGCGCTCCCCGCGCATGACGACGCATCGGCGCATGATGCTGAGCACCAGCACGCCGTCTGCGATCTGTGCAACGGACCGGCCATGACCCGCACCCTGCCGTCAGACGCTCAGACTTCTCCATCACACAGCTTGCACGTGCCGCCCGTGGAGCACTTTGCCAGTTCTGAACCGCACAGAGGCAACAAACCACCCATTTCCTGAGCATCCCTACCCGAAGTGCGTCCGCTGCGCCCTGAACAGGGCACCATGCGGGCGCTGTTCAGTGCTCCTGGAGATGCTCATGACACGTTCTTTGCGGTCTTTGCCGCCCCCCGCGCCCACCGTCGACCCCGCTCGCCGATGGCGCCCCCCTCACCTGCTGTCCGCACTGGTGGCAGCGCTGGTGGTTTCAGGCACCAGCCCCGCCTGGGGTCAGGCGTCCCCCGAGGTGCCCGCCTTGCTGGCCGCCGACCCGGCCACCGCTTCGCCAGCCCCGCCCTCGCTCACGCTGCCCACGCCGGGCAGCGCACAGCCCGTCGACAACCCTGCCGATCTCCAGCAGGCCCGAGACATCTGGCGTCGGGCCAACGAGCGGGTGGCCGAATTCCCGCGCGGCCACATCGATCTGCTGCGCTGGGAAGCCCGCAACCCTGATCAGGTACGCCAATCCCCCATGCCCGGCAGCGCCAGCGACGCGCCGCTGGGCGTGCTGGAGGCGCTTCGCCTGTCCCTGCGGCATCGCCCCGATCTGTACACCCGTGTCGGCATGAATGCACTGGCGCTTGCCAAAGTGCAGGTCGCCTATGCCGAGCACCGGCGTGCGGTGGAAAGGGCCTGGGTCGACGCGGTCGCCGCACGGCAGGCTGCCCGGCATGCCAACGAAGTGCTGCACGCCACCCAGGTAGGCAGCGAACTGGGTCGGCGCATGGTCAAGGCAGGCAATTGGAGCCACGCCAAACTCATGCGCGAGCAGCTGACCGAAGCCACCGCATGGCAGGCCGCCGCCAACGCCCAGGTCACGTCGATGCAGGCGCGCGAAAAGCTCGCCGGCCTGATGGGCCTTTGGGATGCGGCTTCGGTGGCACAGCTGGACCAGCGGCTGCCCGACGGCCTGCCCGCCCTTCCTGTGAGCGCCGAGCCCGGCCCCCATCTCGCAGAAGCCGACATTGAAGGCGCCGTGCTGCGCGGCCACCCCACACTGGGGCTGGAACTGCTGGCCGCACAGCGGCGCTTTGCAGGGCTGAGTGCCGGCCGCTGGGATGCCTGGGTGAAGGCATCCGAGTCGGCCTTGCAGGCCATGTCAGACCAAGGCAGCAACGGCCTCGCCACACCGCCGCATCTGGACGACCCCAGCGTGCTGCGGGACCATCCACTGGAAGGCGCGGTACAGGCGCAGGCCGAATTGCTGAGCATGGCGGCCCAGCGCCGTTCGATGGCACGCGCGGCATGGGCCCAGGTGCGGCTGCGCCATGCCAGCGCCAAGCATGCACAGGACGTGGTGGGCAAGCTGCAGACCGCCATGGAACAGGAAACCCTGCTGCGCTACAACGGCATGCTGCAAAGCAGCTGGGAGCTGCTGGCCAGTGCACGTGAACGCATCGCATCGCTCGACGCTGCGTTGCAAGCCCGGCGCGACTACTGGCGCGCGCACAGCGACTGGCAAGCCTTGCTCGCCGGTGCCGACTACACCGGGCCCGACGCCCCCACCGCCACGGGCGCCGGCACCTCTTCTGCGCAAGCTCACTGAAACGAGCCACCTTCGGCACGCTGAAGCCGCCCGCAAACCCATGAAACACTGACATGAACAACACAATCAACCGAAGGCACTTCTTCGCCGGTGCAGCCGCCACTGCCGTGGCCGCCACCAGCGTGAGCCGGGTGGCACTGGCCGCCATTCCAGAAGCGGTGCAACAGACATCGGCCGACACCGCCGGCCCCTGGACGCCACCCGGCACCACCGGCGCCGGACGCCCCTACAACCCTGTGGTCACGCTCAACGGCTGGACAGCACCCTGGCGCATGAACAATGGCGTGAAGGAGTTCCACCTGGTGGCAGAGCCCGTGGTGCGCGAAATGGCGCCGGGCTTCAACGTCAACATGTGGGGCTACAACGGTCAGAGCCCAGGCCCCACCATCGAGGTGGTCGAGGGCGATCGGGTGCGCATCTATGTGACCAACCGCCTGCCCGAACACACCACCATCCACTGGCACGGCCAGCGCCTGCCCAATGGCATGGACGGCGTGGGCGGCGTGAACCAGCCGGCCATTCCACCCGGCAAGACCTTTGTCTATGAGTTCGAGGCCAGGCGCCCCGGCACTTTCATGTACCACCCCCATGCCGATGAAATGGTGCAGATGGCCATGGGCATGATGGGTTTCTGGGTCACGCACCCGAAGCAGAAGCACCCATTGATCGAAAACGTGCAGCGCGATTACTGCTTCCTGCTGAACGCCTTCGACGTGGAGCCCGGCAGCATGACGCCACAGATCAACACCATGCTGGAACA
Source organism: Betaproteobacteria bacterium HGW-Betaproteobacteria-16 (assembly GCA_002840835.1). Lineage (GTDB taxonomy): Bacteria > Pseudomonadota > Gammaproteobacteria > Burkholderiales > Burkholderiaceae_C > Hydrogenophaga. The sequence continues at coordinate 111,145 of PHCQ01000009.1, forward strand.
GAACATCTGGAGTTTCAACAGCCGCGTGTTTCCGGCGATCTCACCGCTGGTGGCCAGGCTGGGCGAGCGCGTGCGCGTGCGGGTAGGCAACCTCACCATGACCAACCACCCGGTGCACATCCACGGCATCGAGTTCGAAGTGACCGGCACCGACGGCGGCCCCACGCCCAAGGGTTCACGCTGGCCAGAAGTCACCACAGACGTGGCCGTGGGCCAGATGCGGCAACTCGAATTCATTGCCGACGAGCCGGGCGACTGGGCCATGCATTGCCACAAGAGCCACCACACCATGGGCGCCATGGGCCACAGCGTACCCACCATGATCGGGGTGGACCACAGCGGACTGGTGGCACCGTTGCAGCGTGCCGTGCCCGACTACATGGTGATGGGCGAACGCGGCATGGCCGACATGGGTGAAATGGAAATGGAACTGCCGGCCAATACCTTCCCCATGATGACCGGCACCGGCCCCTACGGCCCCATCGAAATGGGCGGCATGTTCACCATGCTGAAGGTGCGTGCCGACCAGAAGCCCGGCGATTACACCGACCCGGGCTGGTACACCATGCCACCCGGCTCCCAGGCCCGGCTGGTGGAGACCGGTGACGCGCCCGCAGCCAGCCGGCCTGCGGCGCCGGTCCAGCCCGCCAACGCCACCGCCCACAAACCCAGGGCCGGCTCCGGCCACAAACATTGACCCACCAGGAAAACACACATGAAGCACACCATCAGCCGCCGCCAGTTCCAGCTCAGCCTCTTGGCATTGCCCTGGGCGCTGGGCACCACCATCGCCCGCGCGCATGGCGACGAACATGGCAAGCCCGCCGGACCCGTCGTGAAGGAGCAGAAACCCTGGGGCATCGCTGCCGATCCAGGCAAGGCCCAGCGCACGATCGAGATTCTCATGACCGACGACATGAAGCTCAGCCCCAGCCACCTGAACGTGCGCGAAGGCGAAACCCTGCGCCTGCGCGCAGTCAACAAAGGCAAGGTCATGCACGAGATCGTGATCGGCACATCGGCTGAACTGGCCGAACATGCCGAGATGATGAAGAAGTTTCCCGCCATGGAGCACGACGAGCCCTACATGGCCCACGTGCCGCCCGGCAAGCGCGGCGACATTGTCTGGACCTTCAACCGCCCGGGCGACTTCGAATTCGCCTGCCTGATCGCCGGCCACTTTGAAGCCGGCATGCGCGGCACCATCCGTGTCGCACCCAATGCCTGATCTTGAACTTAGGAGAACCACCATGCAAAGACGCAAGCTGCTCACCGCCGCCATCGGCCTGCCCTTCCTCGGCACCGCCGCTCTGGCCCAGACCGCCCCTGACACCCTGCCCGTGCTGCAGGTCTGGAAAGACCCGAACTGTGGCTGTTGTGGCGACTGGGTGGCCTACCTCCAGGCCGACGGTTTCCAGGTCCAGGTGTTCGACAGCGGCAACACGGCCGTACGCAAGCGCCTGGGCCTGCCGGACAAATACGCCTCCTGCCACACCGGACTGATTGGCGGGTATGTGATCGAAGGCCACGTGAACGCGCGTGAAATCCGCCGCCTGCTGAAAGAGAAACCACAGGCCATTGGCCTCTCGGTGCCCGGCATGCCGGTGGGCAGCCCGGGCATGGACGGCGCCGTCTACGGCGACCGCCGCGATCCTTACGACGTGGTGCTGGTGATGAAGGACGGCAGCAGCCGTGTGTACCAGTCGTACTTCCGCACTTGACCCGCACGGCCAATCCCACACCATTCCATTTGGAGCCCACATGAAAGTCGCACCACTGTCCCTCGCCTTCCTGCTCGCCACTGTCGCCGTGCCTGGCATGTCGCAGACGGCGGATCACAACGCACACCATCCGGTCGCGGCACCTGCGAATGAGACAGCTGAAGCCCTGCCCTTCGCCGAAGCCGAGGTACGGCGCATCGACACCGCCGCGAACAAGGTCTCGCTCAAGCATGGCGAGATCAAGAACCTGGAGATGCCTCCCATGACCATGGTGTTCCAGGTCAGTGACCCGGCCCTGCTGGGCAAGATCAAGGTCGGCGACAAGGTGCGCTTCACCGCGACCCAGGTGAATGGTGCCTACACCGTCATGAGCCTGGAGCCCGCTCCCTGAACGGCAATGAGTTGAATGCCGCACCGGTCCTCGCTGGCCAGCGACACATCAGGCGAGAAGTGCACTGATCGGTCACTTCTGACATACATCAGTACTTAGCAATATTCCTCCTTCTTTTTGCCCTTTTGTTTTGTGCTGTCGTGCCGATACTTCAGATGTGAGGCGCGCTGGCTGTGTCTGTTGCAGATCCGCAGTCTCACGGAATACACGCCTCCACAAGACCCCTATGCGCAACAACCTGCCAGTCACCCTGAACGAATTCGTGATCCCAGACGGTGTCAATCTCGTCTCCACCACCGACCTGCAGAGTCACATCACCTATTGCAACCCCGCCTTTGTGGCGGTGAGCGGCTACGACCGCACCGAACTGATCGGCCAGCCTCACAACCTGGTGCGACACCCCGACATGCCTCAGGAAGCCTTCCGGGACATGTGGGAAACCTTGAAGAGCGGCTCCCCCTGGTCCGCACTGGTGAAGAACCGGCGCAAGAACGGCGACCACTATTGGGTGATGGCCAATGCCACGCCGGTCGTTGTCAACAGTCAGGTCGTGGGCTACATGTCTGTGCGCACCAAGCCCACCCGTGAACAGGTGCAGGAGGCAGAGGCCCTCTACACCCGCATGCGCGCCGAGCGTGACAGCGGCAACACCCGCATCGCGCTGCATCGCGGTCGCGTCGTGCGCACCGGCATGCGGGGCCTGCTGAACCGCCTCACCGAACTCACCCTGGGTCGTGCCATTGGTGGCATCTGTGTGGCGCTGGCCTTGTCCGGTCTGGTCATTGGCAAATTCGCTTCCGGAATGAGCAGCACTGCGCAAACGGCGATGGTAATTCCGCTGATTGGCATGGCTGTGCTGGCCGCCTGGCTGCTGCGCCGTTCCATGACAACTCCCCTGCAAAAGGCGATCCAGTTCGCCAACACCATGGCCGCGGGCGATCTGTCCACCCGGTTTCAGGGGGCTGGCAACGGGGAGTTCGGCGAACTCGCCAAAGCCCTGAACCAACTGAATGTGAACCTGCAGGCCGTCGTTTCGGACGTGCGCCACGAGGTTGAAGGCGTGCAGGTGGCGTCCAACGAGATTGCCAGTGGCAACCGGGACCTGTCTTCGCGCACCGAAGCGCAGGCCAGCAGCCTGGAGGAAACCGCTGCCTCAATGGAACAGCTCGCCAGCACAGTCGAGCACAGCACCCAGTCAGCTCGCGAAGCAGCTTCCCTGTCCCAGCGCGCAGCCACCGTAGCCCGCGAGGGCAATGACGCGATGGGCAAGGTGATCAACACCATGGACGATATCAGCCGCTCGTCCAGCCGGATCGGCGAGATCATTCAGGTGATCGAGGGCATTTCGTTCCAGACCAACATCCTGGCACTCAATGCGGCCGTGGAAGCCGCCCGCGCTGGTGAGCAGGGCCGGGGTTTTGCGGTAGTCGCTGCCGAGGTGCGCAGCCTGGCCCAGCGCACCTCCACCGCTGCCAAGGAAATCAAGACGCTGATCGACGAATCGGCACAGAAAGTGGCGCAGGGAAGCCAGTTGGTGCACAGCACCGGCCAGACCATGAACAACGTGGTGGGCGCCGTGGAGCAGGTCAACGTGCTCATCACCGATATCACCAGTGCATCCACCGAACAGTCCATGGGAATTGCACAGATCAACCAAGCGGTGGGTCAGCTCGATTCGGTCACCCAGCAGAACTCGGCCATGGTGGAAGAGCTCGCGGCCGCCGCCGGCTCCCTGCAGACGCAAGCGGTCGTGGTGCAGGACGCAGTGCAAATCTTCCGCCTCAACAGCCGGGGCAACGTCGCCACTGCACGCGCCTGAGCCCGGCGTTTCAAACCCGCCGCAGCGCCACCGGAGCCCGGCGTGCGTGTGGCGGCGTGATAACGTAGCGGAATGCCGAAAAACATCCGCTACACCCTGCTCTCGCTGCGCGACCTGGTGGCATCGATCGGCCCGTTTGCGCTGCTCACCGTCGCACTGCTGGCCCTCACCTACTGGTGGCTCAACCCCACCCCGCCCAAGCGGGTGGTGCTGGCCACCGGCCCCGAACAAAGTGCCTACGACGAGTTTGGCAAACGCTATGCCGAGGCCCTGAAGCGCTATGGCATCGAGGTCGAACTGCTGCGCTCGGAAGGCTCTTCAGACAACCTGGCACTGCTGCGCAGCGGCCAGGCCGACCTCGGGTTTGTACAGGGCGGCACGGCCGACATCGGCTTCGACGACGAAGACGCCATCACCTCGCTGGGCAGCCTGTTTGTGGAGCCGCTCTGGCTGTTCTACCGCGAAGACGCAGCGCAACGCCTGCACCAGTCCGACACGGTGAGCCACCTTTCCGAGCTGCGTGGTTGGCATGTGAACGTGGGCACGGCCGGCAGCGGGGTGCCGCGCCTGTTTTCCACCCTGCTGGATGTGAACCGCATCCCGCCCGGCTCGCTTCAGTTGAGCGAAATGGAACAGACACCGGCCACCGTGGCCTTCCTGGATGGACAGATCGACGCGGTGGTCTTTGCTTCGGCACCCGAGTCGCTGATGGTGCAGATGTTGTTGCAGACCCCCGGCATCCGCCTGCTGGATTTCGCGCAGAGCGAAGCCTATTCGCGTCGCTTCGGCTACCTTACACCGGTGGTACTGCCTCAAGGCGTGGTCGACCTGGCCGCCAACAATCCACAGCAGGACGTTCGCCTGGTGGCATCCACCACCAGCCTGCTTGCCAGCACAGAAACCCATCCGGCCATCCTGCAGCTGTTCGCCCAGACGGCCACCCAGCTGCACGGTGGCGCAGGCTGGTTCAGCCGCACCCGCGAGTACCCCAGCCTGGAACACACCGAAGTGCCGGTGTCACAGGAAGCGGTGCGCGCGATCACCAACGGGCCGCCTTTCCTCCAGCGCTACCTGCCCTTCTGGATGGCCAACCTGATCGAACGCATGTGGCTCGCCATGGGCCTGATCATCGCCCTGGCCCTGCCCCTCTCCCGCGTCGTGCCACCGCTCTACACCTTCCGCATCCGCTCCCGCGTGTTCCGCTGGTACGCCGAACTGCGCGACATCGAACAACGCGCCGAAGCCCAGGGTGACAACGAGGGCGACACGGTGCAATCCCTGCTGGACCAACTGGACACCCTGGAAAGCAAAGCCGAAAAAATCGTGGTGCCCCTCTCCCACACCGACGAACTCTACGCGTTGCGCAACAACATTCATCTGGTGAGAAAAAAGCTACTCAGGAAGACTTGACCGAACGCCACAGCGCCGAGTGTTGAGTCAAACCAAGCCTCCGGGGCGCGTGCATTGTTCCAAGGGCACCGAGGAACCGGCTTCGCCGGGCCTGGGGTGCCGCCCCCCTCCAAGCCGAAGGCGCCAGAGAGGGGGGTGACGCGAAGCGGCGCGGGGGGAGCTACCCGCCCTTACTGCTGTTGATCCAAGCCTGCCGCGCGATCTCGTCCAGCGCCTCGTCGATCACGCCGTGGTTGGCCACCACGCGCAGGCGGTTGTTCGCGAGCAGGTTGTCCAGACCGCGCCGGGTCATCGACAGGGATCGGCCATTGGCTGCCGTGAACAGGAACATGGTGTTGTGCGGGCTGGCCCAGGTGAGCTGCGCGCGCAGGGGTTGCCCTTCGTGCCAGACATCCACCCAGGTGCCCACGGAAATGGCCTGGTTTTTTTCCGCCATTTCGAACTTGATGTCGGCCCAGTCGCGCTGCATCGGCTGGGTGTCCTGGAACGAAGGCTGGGTCGTGCTTTCCAGGAAGGCATCCTCCATGAAACCTGAGTCCTTGGCCTCCACAGGATGAATCCAGGGCTCCAGGTCTTCCTCGACCTGCAGGCTGATCGGCGGCTCTAGCTGGATTTCGGGTCGCTGGGTTTTGTAGGCCGCTTCGTGCAGGCCCATCAGCGTCTGAAAAAAGGCTTCGCTCTGGTCGCGCGGGTAGTCGATCGAATCCAGGCCTTCGCGCAAGGTGCGCAGCACACCCGGGATCACCTTGATCAGGCGCGGGCGGTTGCGGCTGGCCTGTGCCAGCTGGCTCGACCAGAGCAGGTCGGGGAGAATGTCGGTGTACCTCATGGCTGCGGAGCCCGAAGGGGACATGTCTGCTGAATGGGTGTCCGGCATGTCGATGCGCGCCTGTGCCACCACCTGAGCCCATGGCCCGGTCAGAAACCGGCGCACCACTCCCGGCACGCGATCAAAGTCGGTGCGTGCGCGGAATTCATTCGCCACACGCTCGGCCAGCATGTTGCGCTGCTCCACCCGCACCAGGGTCTTCACGGCCAGCCCTCTGGCTTGCGCCTGTTCAGGCGCCAGCGCTTGCGACTGCGTCAGCTCTTCCAGCAACTTGGGAAACCGGCTGGCCAGATCCGCCCCAGGCTTTTCCAGCGCGCGCTGGATGCCCCGCACCTGACGCGCAAACGGTTCGTAGCCCGGGTCCTGCTCGCTGGTATAGGCGAGACTGCGTGCCGTGACCGTGTCCAGCAATCGACGGGCAGGATTCTGGCGATCGGCAAAAAAACGGGGATCGCTGCGGGCGAGCTGCAGGAGTGCCGGCTTCATGTCGAGCAGCACCTGCCGCACGGACGGCATCAGGCGCTTGTCTTCATGAATGCGTTTGAGCATAAAGGTGACCACCTCGGCCGCCAGCGTGCGCACCATCGCATTGCCCGAGCCCGACACGCCCTGATCGCTGGGACGGTCTCCCGACTGGTCCAGATTGCCGATCAGCAATTGATGCAGGTGGTCGAGCGTCAGCAGCGCGTTGGAGCCCAGCACGGAATCGGCGGTGACGGACTCGGTGTGAACCGGCGCTTTGGGCGGACTGCGCACGTCCGGCGCCTGTATCAGGTTGTAGCCCGCTGGCCGCACCCCCAAGCCATCCAGCTGCCGGCTCAGGTGGGCGTACATTTTCTGCAACTCACCACCCAGTGCCACAGCGCCCATCTGCAGCCAGCGCGAACGCACCACGGGATCCACATGCAGGCCGTTGATGGCGCGCATCAGGGCGCCGATCACGACCTCGGTGCGCAAAGGGTTGGACTCGGGGCGCACCATGGCATGCCCTTGGACACTGCTCATCAGGGTGTTGAGCGCCACCAGCTCTTCATCGGCGGCCATTTTGACGACCTGCTGCACCCTGGCCAGCTCGACCGTTTCCTGCACCTGCTCATCACCCATGAGCTCCAGTTCGTCGAAGCTCAGCGTTGAAAGCTTGCGAGCTGACGTGCCGCCATCCGCAGCCAGCGACACATGGACGGCCTCGGCAAAAAACTCCAGGAACCGGGAGGTGATGCGGTCCCGGTAGCCGTCCAGCGTGGTTCTGGCCTCGACCAGGGCCTGTTTTTCCTGGAGGCCCGCCACCGTGCCTTCGCGCTGGTACAAGGCATCCCGCAGCTTGTCGAGCCAGCGAGGCGTCCACTCACGGGTCTGGGCAAGGGCTTCTCTCAGGCAGGCATCAAAGGCCTGTGTATTGCTGGCATCCATGCGGCGGATCTGCTTTCTTCTCCAACGTGGGGCTGTTTGGCGCCCATTATGTCGAACAAACGCAGAAGCGAATGCCTTGTGCAGGGATGAAAAAGCGATTCAGTTCAGGGTTTTTGCAACAGTGCCCGCCAGCCGTCAGCGCCCAGATCACGCAGCGTTTTCAGGTTGCGTTCCACGATGGCTTCTGCATCTCCGCCTTCTGACGCCACCGCCCGCTCCACGCTGTCCTCTCGCAACAGGTGCAGCACCGGGTACGGCGCCCGATTGGTGAAATTGGTCACATCGTCAGCATCGGTGCCTTCGAACTGGAAGTCCGGGTGGAAATGCGCCACCTGGATCACGCCCTCCAGTTCATGCTCGGCAACCACGTCGTCCACCACGTTCTGGAAATCATTGAAGACCTCGAAATGCGGAAAAAGGGTCGGGTGCACCAGCAAGGTGGTGTCGATCTGATCGGCAGGCGTGTTTACCAGCAAATCGAGCTCACGGTCCAGATCATCGAGAAACGCATCCAGATGCCGCGCCTGACTCACCACGATACGCACCTGGTTCTTCACATACACCGAGCGCGCAAACGGACACAGATTCAAACCGATGACGGCCTTCTCCAGCCAGCGGCGGGTATCGGCAAGGACTTGTTCTTCGGTCATGGGAAGAGTCAACACAAAAAGTGGTAGCGCGAAGCGCGGCAGGGGAGATTCAGAGCTTTTCCGGAGCGACGTGCCTTCGTTCCAGAGATACCGAGGATCCGGCTTCGCCGGCCCAAGGTATCGCCCCCTTGAGGGGGTCGCGCGAAGCGCGGCGGGGGTGGGTCTACTTGAGCGCCTTGTAGCGGAAACGTTTCGGCTTGGCACCTTCTTCGCCCAGACGCTTCTTCTTGTCGGCCTCGTACTCCTGGTAGTTGCCGTTGAAGAACACCCACTGGCTGTCGCCTTCGGCGGCCAGAATGTGGGTGGCAATGCGGTCAAGGAACCAGCGATCGTGGCTGATGACCAGCGCACAGCCAGCGAATTCCAGCAGCGCGTCTTCAAGCGCCCGCAGGGTTTCCACGTCCAGGTCGTTCGAAGGCTCGTCCAGCAGCAGCACGTTGCCGCCTTCGGCCAGGGTCTTGGCCAGGTGCAGCCGCCCACGTTCACCACCGGAGAGGCTGCCCACACGTTTTTGCTGGTCGCCACCCGAGAAGTTGAAGCGCCCGCAATACGCGCGGCTGGGCATCTGGAACTTGCCCACGGTGATCATGTCCAGACCGCCCGAGATGTCTTCCCACACGGTCTTTTCGTTCGCCAGATCATCGCGGCTCTGGTCCACCACGGCCATCTTCACGGTCTGGCCGATCTTCACCTCACCGCTGTCGGGTTGCTCCTTGCCACTGACCAGCTTGAACAGCGTGGACTTGCCCGCGCCGTTGGGGCCAATGATGCCGACGATGGCGCCTGCGGGGATCTGGAAGCTAAGGTTGTCGATCAGCAGGCGGTCGCCGTAGCTCTTGCTCACGTTCTTGAACTCGATCACTTCGTTGCCCAGGCGCTCGGCCACGGGAATGAAGATTTCGTTGGTCTCGTTGCGCTTCTGGTAGTCGACATCGCTCAGCTCTTCGAAGCGGGCCAGACGCGCCTTGCTCTTGGCCTGGCGGCCCTTGGGGTTCTGGCGCACCCACTCCAGTTCCTTCTTCATGGCCTTGGTGCGCGCGTCTTCGGTGCGCTGCTCCTGCTCCAGGCGGGCTTCTTTCTGTTCCAGCCAGGTGGAATAATTGCCCTTGTAGGGAATGCCGTGGCCACGATCGAGTTCGAGAATCCACTCGGCCGCGTTGTCCAGGAAGTAGCGGTCGTGGGTGATGGCCACCACGGTGCCAGGAAAGCGCTTGAGGAACTGCTCCAGCCACTCCACCGATTCGGCATCCAGGTGGTTGGTGGGTTCGTCGAGCAGCAGCATGTCGGGCTTGGACAGCAGCATGCAGCACAGAGCCACGCGGCGTTTTTCACCGCCGGAGAGCAGACCGATTTTGGCTTCCCAGGGCGGCAGGCGCAGCGCGTCGGCGGCGATTTCGAGCTGGTGTTCGCTGTCGGTGCCGGCGGTGGAGATGACGGCTTCAAGCTGGGCCTGCTCGGCCGCCAGCGCGTCGAAGTCGGCGTCTTCTTCGGCGTAGGCCGCGTACACCTCTTCGAGTCGCTGTTGCGCCGCACGCACGGCGCCCATGCTCGCTTCCACGGCTTCCCGCACGGTCTGCTCCGGATCCAATTGGGGCTCCTGCGGCAGGTACCCGATGCGGATCCCTGGCATCGGGATCGCCTCGCCTTCGATCTCCTTGTCAAGCCCGGCCATGATCTTGAGCAGGGTGGATTTGCCCGAGCCGTTGGTGCCCAGCACGCCGATCTTGGCGCCGGGGAAGAAAGAGAGTGAGATGTCCTTGAGGATCTGACGCTTGGGCGGCACGATCTTGCCGACCCGGTTCATTGAAAAGACGTATTGAGCCATGGGAGTTTCGCCTGAGATAGCCGCGGCCAGGAGGGCCGCGCAACCCTGGATTATCCCCTCAGAGCTTGCATCGCCTTCGTCAGGGCGCCTTCAAAGCGGCGAATCGCGCACTCGTGCGACAATACGGGCTGTTGGGCACATCAGTTGGCCCGGCACCAGCCTTTTGCTGGGGTGAGCGCAATTCACTTGCTGCCACCAACTTCCTGAATCCATCTGCCCCAGACTGACCGGGACCCGCTTCCAACAAAGAGGCGACGACCGGAGTGGCCGATGCCCCCAGCGCCCTGGACGGGCGCCTCAAAAAACAATGACCTTTGAAGATCTGAATCTGGCCCCGGCCATCGTGCAAGCTGTGCGCGAGCACGGTTATGAAACTCCCACCCCCATCCAGGCCGAGGCGATTCCCGCCGTTCTGGCCGGGCGCGACTTGCTCGGAGGCGCCCAGACCGGCACCGGCAAGACCGCCGCCTTCACCCTGCCCCTGCTGCACCGCCTGAGCGAAGGCGAGCGCGCCAAGAACCGTTTTGGCGGCGTGGCCATACGCGCCCTGGTGCTCACCCCCACCCGCGAACTGGCGGCCCAGGTGGAAGAGTCGGTGCGCACCTACGGCAAACACCTCACGCTCACCTCTACTGTGGTGTTTGGTGGCGTTGGCATGAACCCGCAGATCAACGCCATGAAGCGTGGCGTCGACGTGCTGGTGGCCACCCCGGGCCGTCTGCTCGATCTGCAACAGCAAGGCTTCCTGGATTTGTCTGGCGTGCAAATGCTGGTGCTCGACGAAGCCGACCGCATGCTCGACATGGGGTTCATCCATGACGTGAAGAAAATTCTGGCGCTGGTGCCCAAGGAAAAGCAGAGCCTGCTGTTCTCGGCCACCTTCAGCGACGAAATCCGTGATCTGGCCAGCGCCCTGCTCAAGGACCCGCAACACATCCAGGTGACCCCGCGCAACACCACGGTGCAGCGCATCACGCAGGTGATCCACCCCGTGGGTCGCGGCAAGAAGAAGGCCCTGCTGGCGCACATCATCAACCAGCACAACTGGAGCCAGGTGCTGGTGTTCACCCGCACCAAGTTCGGCGCCAACAACGTGGCCGAGTTCCTCACCAAGAACGGCATCCAGGCCATGGCGCTGCACGGTAACAAGAGCCAGGGTGCCCGCACCCAAGCGCTGGCCGGATTCAAGAGCGGCGACATCCGCGCCCTGGTGGCCACCGACATCGCGGCGCGCGGCATCGACATCGACGAGCTGCCGCATGTGGTGAACTATGAAATCCCCAACGTCAGCGAAGACTATGTGCACCGCATCGGCCGCACCGGCCGCGCCGGCAACAGCGGTGAAGCCGTGAACCTGGTGAGCCTGGACGAAGAAGGCTTCATGATGGACATCGAACGCTTCACCAAGCAACAGATTCCGGTGCAGATCTTCCCTGAGTTCATGCCCGAACCCGGTGAAAAGGCCGAACCCATCGCCATGGGCCGCCAGACCATCTGGGGCGGCGCGGGCAAGCCGCCGAGCCGCGACGTGATGGCTGCTGCTGCCAAGGCCGCCCGCACCGAAATGCTTCAGCGTGTGCGTGAGAAGAAGGCCGGCGAACCACAAGGCCGCGGCAACGGCGGGGGCGGCCAGCGCCAGCGCCCCGCTGGTGATGGTGCCCAGATCGACGGTCCTCGCGGCGAAGGCCGCCGGGGCAACGGTGGTGGTCAGCGTGCGAACGGCAACGGCGGTGGCAATGGACAGCCGCGCCATGGCGGCAACCGCAACGGCGGGCCGGGCCAGCGCCCTCCGCGCCAGCAGGCCGACCGCGGTGACCGCATGGACCGCCCACCACGGGAAGATCGTGGACCGCGTGAAGAGCGCGAACCCGGCGCCGAGCGCCAGCCGGGACCCAACGCCCATCTGGGCAGCCTGCGCATCCGCGAGCCCCGCCCCCGCTCTGCCGCGCCGGGAGGTCAACCTGATCCGCTGCGCACCAGCATCGATGCCATGCGCTCGGGCAACCGCAGCGGCAAAGGCGGCGGTGGAGGTGGTGGTGGCCGGGGTGGCTCCGGCCCGCGTGGCCAGGGCGGCCCGGCCGATCCTCTGCGGACGAGCTTCGGCAGGATCAGGTAACAGGCTACCCCCCGCGCCGCTTCGCGTCACCCCCCTGGAAGGGGGGCGATGCCTTGGACCGGCGGAGCCGGATCTTCGGCATCTCTGGATCAGGCACTTCGCTCCGGAAGCGGGCTGGTCTACCTCACGAACACCGTGACGAGCGGCTCGTCACCCACCTGTCGGCTCCTGTGGCCGTGCACTTGCGGGTCAAACTCCGCACCTGCGGGCAGGGTGTCGGCTGAATAAAAGTGCTGGCCGGGTCCGAAGACGCGGGTGCTGCCGTCTTGCAGTCCAATCTCCATCTCTCCCTGCAGCACGAACAGCCATTGCGGTGTTCCCGTGCAATGGAATTCGCTGCGAAAACCCACCGGGCTTTGGCGCAGTTGCAGCACCGTTGCAGGCATCGGGGGTGACAGGCGCGCAGCGGGTGAACCCTCGCTCAGTTCAATGGTTTCTTCGCGAAAGCGGGCGCGGCCATCGGTATCGGTGAACAGGACGACTTGCGTGAATGTGGTCATGGTGGCCCTCGGTGATGAGCGGGTTGTACCAGACCCACGAGGCAAATAGCCCGGGGCCTTTGCAGGCCGCCGGGCTTGAGGCGCTTTCGCCAGACCTCGATCAGTTGACCGGGTACTCGTTGCCGTTGACGTTCAGGCTACCGTCTCGGCGAGCCTGGGCCAGTTCGGCGCGCACTTCTGCGCGGGTCTTGCCCTGGGCGGTCACTTCGGTGGGGTACAGATCGGGGTTGATCTGCTTGGCCGTC
>PHCQ01000088.1 GCA_002840835.1 Betaproteobacteria bacterium HGW-Betaproteobacteria-16
GTCGCGCGCGGCGCGGCCGATGCCGCCGTAGACCACGAGGTGCTGCGGGTTCTCGGCGACCTCGGGGTCGAGGTTGTTCTGGATCATGCGGTAGGCGGCCTCGGCGATCCAGTTCTTGCAGGTCAGCGTGTTGCCGCGCGGGGCGCGGATGACACGGGTGGGGTCCAGGCGGGGGTCGGTGTTCGATGTCATGAGGGGCTCCTTGCTTGAGGGCGTGAATGAGGGTGACGGTCAGGGGGTGGGCAGCCAGCCCGCGGACAGGGCCAGTGCGATGACGGCGGCGCCCAGCACGATGCTCAGCACGGTGCGCAGCAGCCAGACGATGAGCAGGTGCGAGAACCGCAGCGGAATGCCGGTGGCCAGGATGCAGGGAATGCAGCCGGAGAGGAACAGCACCATGCTGACCGAGACGATGGCGGCCAACATGCGAACGGCGAACTCGGCGTCCTTGAGCAGGATGGCGGGCAGGAACATCTCGGCCAGGCCCGAGGCGAAGGCCCCGCTCGAAGCGCTGGCGCCCGTGGTGCCCAGCATGGCGTCGGCCAGCATGAGCGCGGGCTTGAGCAGCAGGCCGATCCACTCGAACACCGGGGTGAACTTGGCCAGGCAGATGCCGATGAAGCCGACAGCCAGGATGCTGGACACCACGGTGGCCGACATGCGCAGGCCGTCCAGCAGGTTGTTCCACAACATGGTGGTGAGGGACTCGCGCGATTCGTAGCGAGCGACACCGGCGTCCAGCGCACGGGCCAGGCGACCCTGGCCGTCGGCCGGTTCGGGAGCGGCGTCGCGGTGTGCGATGCCGGCAATGGGTGGCATGTAGGCTGTGATGGCGGTCACCGCGAAGGTGACAAGCAGCGTGGCCCAGAAGTAGAAGGTCCAGTGCTCCATCAGGCCGAGCGTGCGCGCGACCACCACCATGAAGGTGGCCGAGACGGTGGAAAACCCGGTGGCGATGATGGCGGCGTCGCGCACCGAGTACTTGCCCTGCGCGTACATCTTGCTCGTGACCAGCAGGCCGACCGAGTAGCTTCCCACGAAGGAGGCCACTGCGTCCAGTGCCGAATGGCCGGGCGTGCGGAACAGCGGGCGCATGACGCGCTGCAGCAGCACGCCGATGATCTCCAGCAGCCCGAAGCCCAGCAGGAAGGTCAGCGCCAGCGCACCGATGGGGATGAGCACACCCACCGACAGGGCCAGCCGCTCGAACAGGAAAGGCAGCATGTCCTTCTGGTTGGCCCACTCGGGTGTCAGGTTCGCCAGGTGGATGCCCGCCAGCCCCAGGCCCAGCCACTTGATGGCGGTGAACAGGGCCACGCCCCAGCTGCGCCGCCAGCTGCCGTCCAGCAGCGGACGCAGCGCGCCGTAGACCATCAGGGCAACGATGAACACCACCGCCAGCGTGCGCTGCTCACGCACCAGGTAGCCGCTGAGGTGGTCCACCAGGATGGTGCTGCGACCACCCAGATCGACCTGTACGAAGAACAGGAACACGCCAACGCTGCTGAGCAGCAGCAGCTTGAGCAGGCTGAGGGCGCGCGGGCTGCGCGTGGTGCTTGTCTCCAGGGAGAGGTCTTTCATGGTCGCTCCACAATTGGTAGGTACATATTCAACTTGAAATCGTCAAGTTGTATATACATTATCGGTGGACAGGATTTATCACGTCAATACAATCAGAAGCCATCGACATCCGTAAAAACCCTATGACCGCCTCTGTTCCGGCCTACCAGCAGATCAAGGACCACGTGTTGGCGCAGATCCACCGTGGCGTCTGGAAGGAAGGCGATGCCATTCCGACCGAGGAAGCGCTGGCGGTTGAATTCGGCGTCTCGCGCATGACCGTCAACCGTGCCATCCGCGAACTCGGCAACGAGCAGATCGTGGAGCGGGTGCAGGGATCGGGCACTTTTGTGGCGCAGCAGAAGTACCAGTCGACGCTGGTGGAGATCCGCAACATCGCTGACGAGATCGCCGCGCGTGGTCACCGGCACCGCAGCGAACTGCAGCGCCTGGAGCGCTGCAAGGCCACCGATGCGCTGGCGGGGCGCTTCAGGCTCAAACCCGGCGCGCCGCTTTTTCACTCGGTGGTGGTGCACTTCGAGAACGACGCCCCCATCCAGGTGGAAGACCGTCACGTGAATCCACGCGTGGCACCGGACTACCTGGCGCAGGACTTTGCCACCCAGACACCCAACGCCTACCTGATGCGCGTGGCGCCCCTGCAAGGCGTGGAGTTCGCCATCGAAGCGGTCTCACCACCACCCGAGGTGGGCGAGCTGCTTCAGATGGCGGCGCACGAGCCCTGTCTGGTGCTGCATCGCCAGACGCACTCCATGGGACAGGTGGCCTCTGTGGCCGCCCTGTGGCACCCGGCCTCCCGCTACCGGTTCACCGGGCAGTTCTGAGGCGACGCCGTTCAGTCCCCGCGCATGCGCGCGCCGCGTGGGACTGGTTCAGCGCTGCCTTCAGTGTGCGTTCAGGGCGGGTTGCCTTCAAACCGCGACAGCACCCTGCCGCGCCCTGCCACCAGAAACTCGCCATAGCCCAGCAGCCCCCGCACCAGGCGGGTGAACGCCAGCGCGGCCTGGCGCAGCGCCTGGGCCATTTCCCGCCCGGGCGCCAGCACCTCGCGGCTGAAGCGGCCGGGCCGTGCATGCAACACTGGGTCCGGCCGCTGGACCCAGTCGAACAGCACGGCAGGTTCGGCCGCTGAACCCATCGACTCCATCACCATGCGCGCGCCGCGCGGCACCTGCAGCACATCGCCGGCGTACAGAAACAGGTCGCCCGCCACGTGTTGACCATGGGATGCCGACGGCTGGAGGGCATCACCCATCGTCACCCACACATGGCCTCGCAGGATGCGCAGTTCCGTCGGCTGCGCGGGCTTCAGTGCCAGTGCGCGACCATGGGCCAGAGACCACGCGCCAGCCATGCAGGTACGGATCTTCGAGCAGGCTGCAATGGCAGAAGAAAAGGCTGGAAGGTACGACATGGTGGACTCCTGAGACAGTGGAACAGGTTGATATGGTCGGCCTTGCACGCTGCTTCGTCCAATGAAATGGCGGTATGCTATTCATTCGATTTCCGCATCAATGAAGGCATCATCACCATGCAACCCAACGACCGGCTGCCGCGCTCCCGCCCGATCTCGGTGGGGCATCTGCGGGCTTTTGACGCCGTGGCCAGGCACCTGAACTTTCGCGCCGCGGCCGACGAGCTCTCGCTGACCCAGAGCGCGGTCAGCCGGCAGATCCAGGCACTGGAAGACGAGGTGGGCGTGACGCTGTTTCTGCGCCACACACGCGCGGTGGAGATCACCAGTGCAGGCTCGCAATTGCTGCGCGCCGCCGGCATGGCGCTGGAACGCATTGATGCGGCGGTGCGCCAGATCAGGCAGAGCGCGGGTCGCAAGAGCGTGACCGTGACCACCTGGGCATCATTCGCTTCGATGTGGCTGATTCCTCGGTTGGAAGCATTCCAGCGCGACCACCCGGACATCGACATCCGCATCGACACTTCTGACACACAGGTCGACCTCGCCACCGCCGACGTGGACATGGCTTTGCGCTACACCGTGCCTCAAGGCGTGGCACCCCAGGCGGTGCGTCTGTTCGGCGAACAGCTCACACCCGTGGTGAGTCCGTGGCTGCTGCGGGAACACCGGATCGAGAAAGTGGAAGATCTGGCGCAACTCACCCTGATCGAAGCAGGCGATGCCCACCGCACCCGCCACCTCGAATGGCTGACCTGGCAGCGCTGGATCGACGAACAGGCCGCCAAGGCCGCCAACGCGAGCACCCCAGCCACCGTGGGCAAGTCGCGCCTGCGCGGCGCTGGCGCGAAGGCGCGCCTCACACCCAAGCGCTGGCTCTACTTCAACTACGCCCACCAGATCGTTCAGGCCACGCTCACCGGGCAAGGGGTGGCACTGGCACGGCTGCCGCTGGTGGCCGAGAGCCTGGCCTGCGGCGATCTGGTGGAACCCCTGCCCCACACACGCATCGACTCGCCCCTGGTCTACTGGCTGCTGCCGGTTCAGCGCAGCATGCAGCGGCCCGAGGTGAAGGCCTTCTACAACTGGCTGCTGGAACAGGCCGCCTTGACACGCCAGGCTATTGGCGACGTGCCCGACCCGGACACACTCGATCAGATGGACTGAGGCCGGTTCGCGCCATGGCGTGGCTCAGCATCAGACGGCGGCGTTGCCCGGCGCTGCATGCACAACGATCCAGGTGCGTCGCGCTGGACCAATCCGGTTGAAGGCCTTTGGCGCCAGCAGCTTGCACGGAACTGGTGCACACTCTCGCGCTTTCGCTCATCGCACTGCACCCATGTCATCCCCCCGCAATCCATTGAACGGCAACCTGCGCAGCATTGTTTTCATGCTGGCTGCCGTGGGATTTTTTGCACTCATGGACGCGGTGCTCAAAACCTTGTCTGCCCGCTACCCGGTGCTGCAGATTGCCGCCCTGCGGGGGTTGACGGCGCTGCCTCTGGTGCTGCTGTACATCGCCTGGCGCGGCACCTGGCACACCGTTCGCCGGGTGCGCTGGCCACTGCACCTGCTGCGCGGCGTGCTGGGCATCACCATGCTGGCCCTGTTCACGCGGGGTGTGCGCGATCTGCCCCTGTCTGCCGCCTACACGCTGTTTTTCATCGCACCGCTGCTGATCACGGCGCTGTCTGTCCCGGTGCTCAAGGAGCGCGTACCACCGGCCCACTGGTGGGCCATCGGCATCGGGTTTGTGGGCGTGCTGATTGCGCTTCGCCCCAGCGGCGACGCCTTGCAAACCAGCTTCGTGACCGTGGGTGGCCTGGCCGTGCTGGGTGCGGCTTTCTGCTACGCAGTGGCCGCCATCGCCGGCCGCCTGGCCAGCCGCACCGACAGCAGCGAAAGCCTGATCCTCTGGATGATGGTGATGATGTCGTTCGGCGCGGGTGCACTGGCGCTGCCGAACTGGGTGGCCATCCGGCCCGACGACGCGGCGCTGCTGCTGGCCCTGGCGATCACCGGCTTCGGTGGCCAGCTCGCCATCACCGAAGCCTTCCGCCACGGCCAGGCGTCCGCCGTGGCACCGTTCGAGTACACCGCGCTGGCCTGGGGTGTGGGCCTCGACTGGCTCATCTGGCAAAGCCTGCCCGCCTCCCACACCTGGCTGGGCGCCGCCATCGTGGTCGCCAGCGGGCTTTACCTGGTGCGCAGGGAAAAACGCATCACCGAAGTGCACGCCACGGCCGAGCACCCCTGAACCTTCGACCCGCGCAGCGGGGTGACCTTGGCCGACCCAGGTCTGATGGCCCGCCGCACGACCAGCCGGGTTCGCCCCACTCCGCACAACGCCGATTCGCTCTCGGCTCATCAACAGCCGCTTGCATTGTGTAGCGACACGGTGACGCAGATTCCATGCCAGCACAGGACACGCACAATCCCGCCGCAGATACCGGATATCCGACTGCGGGTGCTCTACCCAGTGAGCATCAATCGGACTGCCCCTTGCCGTTGAGGGTGAATCCATATACGAAGGATTAGGCGTCGTTACTCTGCGCCTCACGCCGACTGAGGCAAGCTGTGCCACCAGATGCGAGCCTCCGAACAGTGGCTGCCACTGAACCTGGCCTGGAGAACACCATCGAGCACCATTCTTGGCAAAGGATCGCCAGGCTTTCGAGCCACGAGGCTGGTGCCTGTTGATTTGGCCCAGATTTGGAACAACTCTTCCGACGCGACCTGATAGGTGGTGTGCCAGTGCGCAACGCCAGATGTCGCGGCAGTGGCCAGGACGTCAAACGTGACCTTGACGTCCTCTTGAAGTTGCACCCGCTTCCAGTATTCGACGAGCTGCTCAGTACCACGCTGAACCTGGAATGGTGTGTTGTGGTACTGCCCGTCGGGTAGGAACAGCGCGGCAAACATCGACGGATTGCGCTGCTCCCATGCGGCCTTGTAGCCGTACATGAACTCTTCGATGTTCATTGCGACCTCGCTGTGCGTGCGTGTGCGATGCATAACTCTGATTTAAACGGCAAAACGCCGGCTACCCACAATCGTGGTCAAAAAGTCGCATGCAACAGGTCGGTCGGCCACCGAAACTCAAGCGCATTCCGACGTTCTCACCTGCTCTAAATTGGCGGGGGTTCCAGCAGCTCGGGCCCTATTTCTGGGGCCACATCACCCCAGTATCCGCAAGGATCGCATCCAGCGGCATGTCGTGCGCCTCAGGCTGCAGATAGGGCAGGTAACCAAAGTCGTAACCCAGGCCCACCGTAAAAGGCTTGGGCTGCAGGCTGGCCAGGGTTCGGTCGTAGAAGCCGCCGCCATAGCCCAACCGGTACCCGCCGGGCCCGTAGCCCACGCATGGCACGAAGATCAGGGTGGGCACCACGATCTCGGTGTCCTTGGGTTTGGGAATGCCGTAGGCGTCTTCTTCCATCGGGCAGCCGGGGTACCAGGTGTAGAAGGTCAGGGTCTTGTCGATCTTGTTGACCACGGGCAGGCTGATGCGCCGGTGGCGCTGCGCGCCTTGAGCGTCTTCTTCCAGCCCCGCCTCCTGCCAGCGAAACAGGGCCGGCAGGGGATCAAATTCGCCCTTGATGGGCCAGTAGGCGCCAATGACCGCATCGCTGCGTTCGATGAGCCAGACCCGCATGACCCGTTGCAACAGGTCGTTGCGCCAGGCCCGGTCGGCCAGTTTCTGGCGCTTGTCGACCAATTGTTTGCGCCAGACCGCCTTGCGCTCGGCGGCCGTCTGTCCGGCGGGGTCGGCCGGTCCACTGTCTGGGGAACTCTCGCGATCGTTGATGTCCATAATCAGCACATGAAACCGGTGAACTTGAGGCGGGGTCTTTGGGCCATTATGGCTGTGCTGTGCGTGCAGGGCGCAGCATGGGCGCAAGGCACGGCAGACGCGACCGTGCTGGAAATGCGCGAGGCCTTCCGGCGGAACAATACCGCCGCCCTCAGCGCCCTGCTGCCTTCGGTGCGCGGGCATGTGCTGGAGCCCCTGGCCAGCTACTGGGAAATGAAGGCACGGCTGGAGACCGCCAGCCCCTCGGAAATTCGTGCCGCGCTGCGGCGCCACCCGGGTACCTACTGGGAAGACCGCTTGCGCAACGACTGGCTGTTGCAACTGGCCAAACAGCGCGACTGGGCCAATTTTTCAGCCGAACTGCCGACGTTCCGCATGAACGACGATCGGCAGATCCAGTGCTATGCGCTGATGCTCGACGCCGCCGCCAACCGCATCCCGGCCGGCGAAGCCGCCTTGCAGGTGCAGGCCCTGTGGCACGCCCAGCGCGATGCGGATGACGGCTGTGCCACGGCAGCCCAGGCTTTTCTGGACAGCGGTCACCTCCAGCAGCAGGCGGTGTGGCAGCGCGCTCGCCTCGCCATGGACGCCAACCGGCCCGCTGCCGTGGCTCAGGCGGTGGCCATGCTGGACCCGCAATGGGTGCCCCTGGTGGATGAAGTGGCCAAGAACCCGGCGCAGTTCCTGGATGAGAAGCTCACGGCCATTCGCACGCGCACCAAGGAAATGGTGGTCCTGGCGACCATCCGCCTGGCCTTCAACGACCCGGCGGCCGCGGCAGAGGAAATGAACCGCAAGCGCTGGGTCGCGCAGCTCACGCAGGAAGAGCGCAGCTGGGTCTGGGGCGTGATCGGCAAGCGTTCGGCCCAGAAACTGCAGGACGAAGCACTGGGCTACTTTGTCCACGGGCAAGACGCGTTCATGACCGACGACCACCTGGCCTGGAAGGCCCGCGCCGGCATGCGCGCGGGTGCCTGGGGCCACGTGCGCGACGCGATTGCCCACATGAGCGAGACCCAGGCGAACGAGCCAACCTGGATCTACTGGCGCGCGCGCGCCATGCAGGCCCTGCGCGAGCCCGACCCGATCGCCGCCACCGTGCAGGCCCGCGCCCTCTACGACAGCATCGCCTCGCCCAACGGTTTCTACGAGCAACTGGCACTGGAAGAACTGGGCCACCCCATCACGCCGCCCGCACCGCCGGCGCCCCTGACCCCGCAGGAACGAGAAGCCGCCGCCAGCCACCCGGGTCTGCAGCGGGCGCTGGCGGCCATACAGCTGGGTCTGCGTGGCGAGGGCGTGCGCGAATGGAACTACACCGTGGCGCTGCACACCCCGGGCGGCATGCCCGAGCGGGAGCTGCTGGCCGCCGCCGACCTGGCCTGCCGCCACGCGCTGTGGGACCGCTGCATCAACACCAGCTTGCGCACCAGCGTGGTCTTTGACCACGCCCAGCGTTTCCCCATGCCGCACCAGGCCGAAGTGGTTCGCCGATCCAACGAGATCGGGCTCGACCCGGCCTATGTGTACGGCCTGATCCGCCAGGAAAGCCGTTTTGTCACCGATGCACGCTCGCACGTGGGTGCCTCGGGCCTGATGCAGGTGATGCCGGCCACCGCGCGCTGGACCGCCAGAAAGATCGGCCTCACCAATTTCCGCCCGCACCAGATCACCGAGCGCGACACCAACATCCTCATCGGCACGGCCTACCTGAAGCTCGCCCTGGAAGACTTCGAAGGCTCGCTGCCGCTGGCCGCGGCCGCCTACAACGCCGGCCCCGGCCGACCACGCGTCTGGCGCAACGGCCCTGATCTGCCCGGTGAAATCTGGGCTGAAAACATCCCCTTCGAAGAGACGCGCGAATACGTGAAACACGTACTGGCCAACACCACCAATTACGCCGCCCTGATCAGCGGGCAACCCCAGTCGCTGCGTGCCCGGCTGGGTGTGGTTGGCCCGCGCGAGGCCACCGCGCAAGCCGAGAATCGCGATCTGCCCTGAGAGGCTGAGAGTCTTTTGCCCATTCCCGCTCACCACCCCAAAACGCACCCGCTCTGCGTTGCAAATGCGCGCCATAGCCCGAGCTATGGCTGTGCTTTGCGCCTTGATCGGGCACGCTTTGGGGCGTTGCTCGGACACGCCCAAAAAACTCTCAGCCTCTGACCCCCTCAACAACCCTTCGCCTACTCCCCCAACTTCACCTCATGTCCCAAACCCCCAACATTCTCGTTCTCGGTGGCACTGGTTTTGTCGGTCGGCAGGTTTGCGAACAGCTGCACCGGCTGGGCTGGCGTATCACGGTACCCACACGCCGCGCCATCAATGCTGCGCCGGTTCAACACCTTCCGCGCCTCACGGTGCTGGAAGCCGATGTGCACGACGCCGTGCAGCTCACCCAGCTGCTGGAAGGGCACGACGCGGTGGTGAACCTGGTGGCGATCCTGCATGGCAATGAGGCCGCTTTTGAACGCGCGCACGTGGCGCTGCCCAAAACCCTGGTGCGTGCCTGCAGCGACGCGGGCGTGAAACGCGTGGTGCATGTCAGCGCCCTGGGGGTGAGCCTTGACGGGCCTTCGCGCTACCAGCGCAGCAAGGCGCGAGGCGAAGAAGTGCTGCGCAACGGCGGGCTGGACCTGAGCATCCTGCGTCCCAGCGTGATCTTTGGTGCCGGCGATCGTTTCCTGAACCTGTTTGCGCGGCTGCAATCGATTTTTCCGGTGATGCCACTGGCGGGTGCCGACGCGCGGTTCCAGCCGGTCTGGGTGCAGGACGTGGCCGCCGCCGTGGTCGCCTGCCTGCAAGACCAAGGCTTGCCCATGTCGAGCGTGGGCCAGACCTTCGAATGCGCCGGGCCGGACGTGCTCACCCTGGCCGAGCTGGTGCGCCTGGCCGGGCGCCATGGCAGCCGCGAACGCCCGATCCTGCCGCTTCCCATGGCGCTGGGCAAGCTGCAGGCCCTGATGATGGAACTCGCACCCGGCGAGCCCCTGATGAGCCGCGACAACCTCGCCGCCATGAGCGTGGACAACGTGGCCACCGGCCAGTGGCCAGGCCTGTCGTCCTTGGGCATCGAGCCCACCAGCGTGCACGCCGTCGCCCCCGCCTACCTTGGCACGCGCGGTGGCCGCAGCCGCCTCACCGAATACCGGCAGAACGTCCGCCCCTGATGGTCGGCCGAAACTGAGCGCTGAATCAATCAGCGTTTTTTTTGGCATCAATGAAGAGGCCGCCCGCCACTAACATGGCGGTTCGTTCAACCAAACACCTCATCGCACGCAGCAGCGTCATCCAGGGGCACCGAAGATCCGGCTCCGCCGGTCCCAGGTGCCGCCCCCCTCCCGCCGAAGGCGAGAGAGAGGGGGGTGACGCGAAGCGGCGCGGGGGGTGACCTCCTATGATGCAGCTCTACATCGGCAACAAAAACTATTCGTCCTGGTCCATGCGCCCCTGGGTGCTGATGAAGCAGGCCGGCATTGCGTTTGAAGAAGTCATGGTGCGCTTCGACTCGTTCGAGGCGGATTCGACCTTCAAAAAGGCATTGCGAGGGGTCAACCCGGTGGGCAAGGTGCCGGTGCTGATGGACGAAGGCTTCGCCGTGTGGGACACGCTGGCGATTGCCGAATACCTGGCCGAACGCTTCCCGGAAAAACAGCTGTGGCCCGCCGAAGCCCGCGCTCGGGCCCGGGCACGCAGCGTCTGCGCCGAGATGCACAGCGGTTTTGGCGCGCTGCGCAGCCATTGCCCCATGAACATCGAAGCCTCGTTGCCCGACACAGGAAAACTGATCTGGCGCGACCAGGCCGGCGTGCGTGCCGACATGGCTCGCCTGTGTGGCCTGTGGAGCGAGCTGCTGGCGGCGCAGCCTGAGGGCGCCCTGCTGTTTGGTGACTTCAGCATTGCCGACGCGTACTTCGCACCGGTGTGCATGCGCATCAAGACCTACGGCCTACCATTGCCCGCTGACCTGGCGGCGTATGTGGAGCGGGTGTGCGCGCTGCCAGGGGTGAAGGCCTGGGTGGAGGGGGCGCTGGCGGAACACGACTTTCTGGACTTCGAAGAACCCTACAGACTCGGCCGCTGAAGTCGCATTCAGAGGCTGGACCCCCATGAACGTCACTGTCTACACCGTCAACGCCTTCATCGATGCCGAGGCAGAGCCGGGCGGCAACCCCGCCGGGGTGGTGCTCGCGGCCGATGGCCTGGGGAGCGACATTCGTCAGGCCATTGCGGCTCGCATCGGTCTGTCGGAGACCGCCTTCGTCAGCACATCTTCCATGGCTTCGCGCAGGCTCGAGTTTTTCACGCCGACCCAGCAGATCGCGCATTGTGGGCATGCCACGATCGCTTCATTCTGGCTGATGCAGCACCTCGGCCAACTGCGTTCCGGCAAGCTCAGCAAAGAAACCATCGACGGCACCCGAGCCATCCGGATTGAAGGCACGCAAGTGGCCATGGAGCAAAGTGCGCCCACCTACACCGCACTCGCGTCCGCCAGCCATCACCAGCAAGTGCTGGATGCCCTTCAACTTCAACCCGAAGACCTGATTGAAACGCTGCCGCCCATGGTGGTGAACACTGGCAATGCCTTTCTGCTGGTGGGTGTGCGCGACCGTGCCCGCCTGGCTGCATTGCGGCCCCAGCTGAATCTGATCGACGCCCTCAGCCACACCTACGGCCTGATTGGCTTTTATGTGTTTTGCCAGCAACCCGACAGCCCGGGACGCGACGCCGCCGCCCGCATGTTTGCGCCGCGCTACGGCATCAACGAAGAGGCGGCCACCGGCATGGCAGCCGGGCCACTGGCCTGCTGGCTGCATGACCGGCTGGGCCTGTCCCGGCCACGTTTTGTGTTCGAGCAGGGCCGCCTCATGCCCAAGCCCTCCCCCAGTGTGATCGAGGTGACGCTGGACGCCCATTCCACCGGCATTCAACGCCTCTGGGCCGGAGGGACTGCCCGTTTGTCCCTGACGCAGCACCTGGAGCTTTGACGGTCATTGACCATCAGGGCTGACCGGCCTTGGAGGCTCCCAGGCCGCGACCCTACACTTGTCACCATGAAAACCTATCTGGTCGGTGGCGCGGTTCGGGATGCGCTCATGTCGCAGAGCAACGCATTGCCTGAAACCTCACACGTCGACCGCGACTGGGTCGTGGTGGACGCCACGCCGGAAGACATGGTGCAAAAAGGCTTCCTGCCCGTGGGCCGCGATTTCCCGGTGTTTCTGCATCCACAAACGCGAGAGGAATACGCCCTCGCCCGCACCGAGCGCAAGACCGCACCGGGCTACCACGGCTTCGCCTTCCACGCCGCCCCTGGCGTCACACTGGAAGACGATCTGGCCCGCCGCGACCTCACCATCAACGCCATGGCGGTGGCGGAGGCCGACGCAGAACGACCAGCCAACGCGGCGATCATCGACCCCTTTGGTGGGCAGCGCGACCTGCGCGAGCGTGTGCTGCGCCATGTGACGGCTGCCTTTGGCGAAGACCCGGTGCGCATCCTGCGGCTGGCGAGGTTCGCGGCTCGGTTTCCCGAATTCACGGTCGCACCCGAAACCATGGCCCTGATGCGCCAGATGGTGGACCACGGCGAGGTGGACCACCTGGTGGCGGAGCGCGTCTGGCAGGAACTCTCGCGCGGCTTGATGGAGCAGCGGCCCAGCCGCATGTTCGAGGTGCTGCGCGAATGCGGCGCCCTGCAGCGCCTGCTGCCCGAGGTGGCGCGCCTCTGGGGTGTGCCGCAGCGCGCCGACTACCACCCGGAGATCGACACCGGCGTGCACCTGATGATGGTGCTCGACATGAGCGCGCGCCTGGGCGCCAACCTGCCCACCCGATTCGCCTGCCTGTGTCACGACCTGGGCAAGGGCACCACGCCAGCCGATGTGTTGCCGCGCCACATTGGCCACGAGGAGCGCAGCGCCCATCTGCTCAAGGACTTGAGCGAGCGCCTGCGGGTGCCAGTGGAATGCCGGGAACTGGCCGACGTGGTCGCACGCGAACACGGCCACATTCACCGCAGTCTGGACTTCCATGCGGCCGCGCTGGTGCGGCTGCTGGAGCGTTGTGATGCGTTCCGCAAACACGCCCGATTCGCCGACGTGCTGCTGGCCTGCGAGTGCGACGCGCGCGGGCGGCTCGGTCACGACAACAAACCCTACCCCCAGCGCGAGCACCTTCAGCTCGCGCTGGATGTGACCCGTGCGGTCTCCACGGCGAACGTGGCGGCACAGGCCATGGCCGCAGGCGCGACCGGTGCCGATGTGGGCCTGCGCATCCACCAGGCGCGCGTGGAAGCACTTGCTGCACGCATGCAGGCCGAGGCACAAGAGCCTCCCGTCTGAAGCCGCTGACCCGCACCTGCGGAATCAACAGTTCCCGCACCCGACAGATCGGAAGAAAGTGCCACAACGCCGCAACGCGGCTTCAAGTCTGTTAGGGTTGCACCCAATGAATACCCTACCTGGCCTGCTGACCGCCCGGTCGGCACTGTTTCTCGATTTCGACGGCACGCTGGCAGAACTGGCCCCCCGACCCGATGCCGTGGTCATTCCTGGCGAGCTCCTGAGCCTGCTGGAGCGTCTGCACGTGCAGCTGGGAGGCGCAGTCGCGCTGATCACCGGGCGCGCACAAGCCGACATCGAACCGCTGATCGCCCCCCTGCAACTGCCCGCCGCTTACGAGCATGGCGCGGTCCGGCACGCCGAATGGGGTGTGGTTTCATTGGCGCCGGAACAAGTGCCCGACCTCGGTCCGGCACTGGCAGCGGCCAATGCGTTGGCAGCGAGACACCCGGGTCTGCTGGTCGAACACAAACACACCGCCATGGCGCTGCACTTCCGCCTCGCACCCGAACTGGAAGCCGCATGCGTGGACGCCATGGTCGATGCCGTGCGGGACAACCCCGGCCTGCAACTGCTTCGTGGCAAGGCCGTGGTGGAGGTGAAGTCGGCCCGGGTCAACAAGGGTCACGCGATCCAGGCCTTCATGGACGAGCCGCCCTTCGAAGGTCGAATTCCCTTGTTCGCCGGGGACGACGTGACCGACGAAGCCGGCTTTGAGGTGGTTCAGCGTCTGGGCGGTGCCGGCATCAAGGTCGGCAATGGTCACAGCTGCGCCCTGCACCGCATCGCAGACCCCCAGGCGCTTCGCGCCTGGCTGGCACAAGTCTCTCCTGAAATTTCCTCCACCCGATGAAGATGCCCAAGCCCTCTGCCGACCAGCCCCGTGGTTTTGCCCCTCCTGCGCCGGCCTCGCTGTCGCTGGGCCTGGTGGGCAACTGCGCCTTCAGCGCACTGATCGACCCCCATGGACGCGTGGTGTGGAGCTGTCTGCCCCGCTTCGACGGCGACCCGGTTTTCCACGCCCTGCTCGGTGGCGCCGAGGGCGCCGGCGCGTTCGCCATCGAGATCGAGAACCTGGCCGAGGCACGTCAGTACTACGCCCCCAACACCGCTGTGCTGCACACCGAACTGTGGGACCGCGACGGCCAGGGGCTGCTGATCACCGACTTCGCGCCCCGCTTCCCTTCCCGCGGGCGCTTCTTCCGACCGACCATGCTGGTGCGTCGGGTCCGCCCGCTCAAAGGGGCTCCGCGCGTGCGGGTGCAACTGACGCCACGCTTCCACTGGGGTGCCCAAACGCCCACCATCACCTCCGGCAGCAACCACATCCGGTATGTGGGCGACCAGCAGACCCTGCGCCTGCAGACGGACGCGTCGGTCTCGCACGTGATCAGCCAGGAACCCTTTCTGCTCACCCGGGAGCACAATTTTTTGCTCGGTCCCGACGAAACCCTGGCAGAAGGCGTGGGCGACACCGCCCGGCATTTTGAGCAGGAGACCCTGAGCTACTGGCGCGAATGGACCCGCCGCCTGGCCTTGCCGCTGGAGTGGCAGGAAGCGGTGATCCGCGCGGCCATCACGCTCAAGCTGTCGGTGTTCGAAGACACGGGCGCCATCGTGGCGGCCATGACCACCAGCATCCCCGAAGCGCCGGGCACCCAGCGCAACTGGGACTACCGCTATTGCTGGCTGCGCGACGCCTTCTTTGTGGTGCGCGCGCTCAACAGCCTGGCCGAGGTCAGCACCATGGAGGACTACCTGGGCTGGCTGACCAATGCGGTGGTGGGCGCCAACGGCGGGCATGTGCAGCCGCTGTTCGGCATTGGCCTGGAGCGGGAACTGCCGGAGCGTCTGTGCGAGAACCTGCCGGGCTACCGCGGCATGGGGCCAGTGCGCGTGGGCAACCAGGCGCAAGAACACTTCCAGCACGACGTCTACGGCAACATCGTGCTGGCGGCCGCGCAGGCGTTTCACGACAAGCGCCTGCTGCACCCGGCGGGCCTGGCCGAGTTCGAGCGGCTTGAAGCCGTGGGCGAACAGGCGGTGCGCATTTTTGACCAGCCCGACGCCGGCATGTGGGAGCTGCGAACCCGCGCGCGGGTGCACACCAGTTCCGCACTCATGTGCTGGGCCGCCTGCGACCGCCTGGCCAAGATAGCCCATACGCTGGAGCTGCCAGGCCGGGCGGCGCGCTGGCAACAGCACGCCACCCACATGCGCGACCGCATCCTGAGCGAATCGTGGAATGAAGAGCGCCAGGCGTTTGCCGAAAGTTTTGGCGGCCGCGATCTGGACGCCAGCGTGTTGCTGATGGCCGAGGTCGGCATCATCGACCCCATGGACCCGCGCTTCATCGCCACCTTGAAGGCGCTGGAAGAGCATCTGTGCGACGGCCCCTACATGCGGCGTTATGAAGCACCAGACGATTTCGGCATGCCCGAAACAGCGTTCAACATCTGCACCTTCTGGCGCATCGACGCGCTGGCCCGCATTGGCCGTGTCGACGAGGCCCGTGCCATTTTTGAAACCATGCTGGCCGCTCGCAACCCGCTGGGCATGCTGTCGGAAGACACCCACGCCGTCACCGGCGAGATGTGGGGCAACTTCCCACAGACCTATTCGATGGTGGGCATCATCAATGCGGCCGTGCGCCTGTCGGCGGCCTGGGACACAGTGATCTAGCGTGAACACCCCCTGCGCCGCTTCGCGTCTCTGGAGGAAGGCACGTCGTTTGCCCCGGATCGTTTTCTGCAAACTGGAGGGTATCGGATGAGTCGTCTAGTTGTCGTTTCCAACCGCATCGCGGATCCTCGCAAGCCCGCCTCGGGTGGACTGGCGGTGGCGGTGGGGCAGGCGCTTGAGGCGTCGGGCGGGCTGTGGTTTGGCTGGAGCGGCAAGATTGTGGAAAACGGTACGCCCGGCGAAGGCGACCTGCATCTGCAGCAGGCGGGCAACGTGCAGCTGGCCACGGTGGACCTGAGTCGCGAGGACCACGACAGCTACTACCTCGGGTACAGCAATGGCGTGCTCTGGCCGGTGTTCCATTACCGGCTCGATCTGGCCGATTTTGATGCCGGCTACATCGGTGGCTACCGGCGCGTGAACCAGATGTTTGCGCACAAGCTCGCCGGCCTGCTCAAGCCAGACGACATCATCTGGGTGCACGACTACCACCTGATCCCGCTGGCCGCCGAACTTCGCGCCATGGGCTGCAAGCAGCGCATGGGCTTTTTCCTGCACATTCCGGTGCCGCCGCCGCTCATCCTGGCCGCCGTGCCCGCGCACGACTGGCTGATCCGTTCGCTCTTTGCCTACGACCTCGTGGGACTGCAGAGCAATGCCGATGTCTCGCACTTCTCCCGTTACGTGGGTACCGAGACTTCGGCCGACATTCTGGGCGAACACGAGTTTCGCGCCTACGGCAAGACGCTGCAGGTGCAGGCGTTTCCCATCGGCATCGACGTGGACGAATTCACCGCGCTGGGCGAAGGCAAGGACGCACAGGAGATGTACGCCCAGATGCGGCGCGAGTACTCGCGCCGCCGCCTGTTGCTGGGCGTGGAACGCATGGACTATTCCAAGGGCCTGCCGCAGCGCCTGAAGACCTTTCGCCAGTTGCTGCAGAGTTACCCGGAGAACGTCGGCAGCGCCACGCTGATCCAGATCGCTTCGCCCAGCCGCGAATCGGTGGACGCCTACGCCGCGCTGAAGCAGGAGCTGGAGAGCCTGTGCGGCTCCATCAACGGCGACTTTGGCGAGCTCGACTGGATGCCGGTGCGCTACATCCACCGCAACGTGGCCCGCAAGCGCCTGCCTGGCCTGTACCGCGCGGCCAGCGTCGCGCTGGTCACGCCCCTGCGCGACGGCATGAACCTGGTGGCCAAGGAGTTTGTGGCCGCGCAAGATCCGCAAGACCCCGGCGTGCTGGTGTTGTCTCGTTTTGCCGGCGCGGCCGAACAGCTCACCGAAGCCCTGCAGGTCAACCCCTACGACACGCTGCGCACGGCAGAGACCATCCAGCGGGCGCTGCAGATGCCCCTGGACGAACGCCAGCGCCGCCACCAGGCCTTGTTGGCACGCATTCGTGAGCACGATGTGCACTGGTGGCGCCAGCAGTTTCTGGCCGCACTCGCGGCCATCCCCGCACCCTGATTTTTTTCATGTAATCACCGGGGCGGATGGCGAAAGCTACTTTGTTGCGTTCGCGGATCTCGCTGCGGTCGCGCTGAAAAGGCGCAGCCGCACGGATGGTGGCGTCAAAGGCCAAATCATTTGTGCGACCATTGGCCGGTGTGGATTGAATATAACGTCCGCGTTTGCGTTCGGTGCGGGTCACAGAACGTCGGCCAGCATACGAGCGCATCATTTTATCCAGCGGCGTATCCAGTTTGCGGGGGTTGAACTCTTCGCCCACAGGCGTCTTTTGACCGCCCGTCCACCAGAAGGCGTCGTTTTTATCAAATACATTTTGCGGGGAGGGTTGCGGCTCCCCTTGTTCAGGGGTTTGTTCGCCGGCTTGTTCCGGCGTTACGCTTTTTTTGGGGATGAAGAGTCTTCGTCGCCCAATTCAGAGGTGGAGGGTTGATTGGTGCCGCTTGGGGTTCCGCCGGAGAGTTGTTCAATACGCTCTTGCAGTTCTTCCATGCCCATTTCTTCACGTTGGAAGGGACCGCTCTTGAGGCGGTGAGGCAGGGCTAGTTCAGCGGCCAAGGCGATATCCCGGTCGGTGATGGAGGTGCGTCCGTCAAAGGCAGCTTGCGCACGTGCAGTCTTGAGAATCACCAGGTCAGAGCGGTGCCCGTCCACATTCAATGAAGAGGTCAGCGCAGCAATTGAAAGCAGATTTTGTTTGGTGTGGGTTACCTGGTCAACCAGATGGCGGCCTTTTTCGATCTGTTCTGAAAGTTCTTCTTCTTTGCCTTCAAAATCTTTTCTAAATGCCACAGCATCAGATTCATAAGCCAGGTTGCGTTCCATGATGGTGACGCGTTCGCGTGCATCACGAATACCGCGAATTTCAACGGAGAGGGCAAAGCGGTCGAGCAGTTGCGGCCGCAGATCGCCTTCTTCGGGATTCATGGTGCCTACTAATATGAAGCGTGCAGGGTGAGTGAAAGAAATTCCCTCGCGTTCCACATTGTTGACACCCATGGCGGCGGCGTCCAGCAGCACATCCACTACATGATCGTCCAGCAGGTTGACTTCATCGATATAAAGCAAGCCGCGGTTGGCGGCGGCCAAAACACCGGGCTCAAAAGCTCTGACGCCCTTTTGAATGGCTTTTTCAATATCCAGGGTGCCCACCACACGGTCTTCGGTGGCAGATACCGGCAGGTTGATAAATGGCGTGTGGCGTGAAACGGATTTTAATTGTTCACCGGCGGCGGTACGGTCGCGGCATTCGGTGCACCAGGTGGTGGGTTTATCGGGATCGCAGCCAAAACGGCAGTTCTCAACCGTTTTTACTGATGGCAGCAGGGCAGCCAATGCGCGTGCGGCGGTGGATTTGGCGGTTCCGCGTTCACCGCGGATGAGGACGCCGCCAATGCGGGGGTCTACGGCGTTTAAGACCAATGCTCGCCGCATACGTTCCTGACCAACAACTGCAGTAAATGGATAGATTGCAGGCATAAGGTTACTTCCTTGAAGATAAATTAGTTACTTAATTGAAGTTTACCATAATCAAATAATCATTTCCTGTGCTTATTTAAAAGGTTAGACAAAAGAAAAACCGCCCTCAAAATGAAGGCGGTTATTTCGACGCGGTCGACTGTT
>PHCQ01000089.1 GCA_002840835.1 Betaproteobacteria bacterium HGW-Betaproteobacteria-16
CACCGTGCCGAGGTAACGCTCGATCAGTTCCGGGTGGTGTTGCACGGCGTGCGAGAACGAACAGAAGATCACGCCGACTTCGGCCAGCTGCTCGCGGAAACTGGTGCCGACGGACACCGAGTCGAACACCGCATCGACCGCCACCCCGGCCAGGCGCGCCCGCTCGTGCAGCGGCACGCCGAGTTTTTCGTAGGTCTCCAGCAGCTTGGGGTCCACCTCGGCGAGGCTCTTGGGACCGTCCTTCTGCGACCTGGGCGCCGAGTAGTAGCTCAGGGCCTGGAAGTCCACCGGCTCGATGCGGAGCTGCCCCCATTGCGGATGCACCATGGACTGCCAGCGCTCGAAGGCCGACAGGCGCCATTGCAACAGGAAATCAGGTTCGCGCTTGCGGCGCGAGATGGCGCGCACGGTGTCGGCGTCCAGCCCCGGCGGCAGCGAGTCGCTCTCGACGTCGGTGATGAATCCGTGTCGGTAGGACTGTTGCAACGCCCGGGCCAGCGGCGGCGCTTGTTCGACTGTGGTCATGGCGAGCTCCTGCGGAGAAGGCATGCAGACTTGACGCGCGACCGGTATGGCCTCGCCTGCGCAAACTGAACTCCGTGTTAAAGATGCATATTCTATGACTCTTTAAAAATCGGCTCAAATTTTGATGCCACTGCCCGCTTGCGCTCCATGGTCATTGAGCTTCTTGATGCTTGAACACGATGTGGTTCAAGGGCGCAGTGTTTGATCAATGCAAGCCGCCTTCGCGTAAACCCTAGCCGACATCCCTCCCGTTTGGTAGGTGCCAGCCAGCGCACCGATCCCTAACCTCCGTATCAGGTTTGCAGTTTGTTCCACCCTGATCCACGAGAGGCCTCCCATGACCCGCCATTCCGTTCGCACACCGGCCCGGCACCTGATTGCCATGGCCCTGGCCTGTGCCGCCACCGCTTCCTACAGCGTCGAGAGTGGCGCGCCGATCACACCGTTCGGCGTGTTCGACTTCGGCGCCGGCATGCTGCCCCCGGCCTCGGCAGGCGCCACAGTGGGCCTGCGAGGCGCGGCCTACAGCGCCAGCGAACTGCGCGATACCCACGGTGATCGTTCACCAGTGGGCATCAAGCTCAATGTCAACAGCACGGCGCTGGCCATCATCAAGACGACCGACATTCCCCTGCTGGGCGGGACCTACGGCTTCTCTGCCGTGGTGCCGTACCTGGACATGGACAACCGGCTCACGGTTCCCACGCCCATGGGGCCGCTGGGACTCAGGAGCACCAGTGGCGCCGTGGGTGACATCACCGTCACTCCGGTGATGGTGAAGTGGGCGCCGTCACCTGGCCTGTTCGTCAATGGTCGCGTGGAATTGCAGTTGCCCACGGGTTCTTACAAGGTCGACCGCCTCACCAATACCGGCTCCAACCACTGGACCGCTTCACCCGCCGTGGCATTCACCTGGATCAGCGCCTTGGGCCTGGAAGTGTCTTCCAACATCCAGCTGAACTTCCATGGGAAGAACAAGGACACCCAATACCAGTCGGGCATCGAGTACCAGCATGAATTTGCCATCGGCCAGCACGTCGGCCCGTGGACCCTCGGCGTGGGCGGCTACCTCTACCAGCAGATCAGCGACGACAAGGTCAATGGTGTGAGGTTCGAGGACGGCAACCGCTCAAGGGTGATGGCACTGGGCCCGGCCATCAGCTTCTTCGACCTGGGATCGGACTGGCCGCTGATCTGGGCTCACCTGTACAAGGAGTTTGGTGCGCGCAACCGCACGCAGGGCACGCAGTTTGCCATTCGCGCGGCCTGGTCGTTCTGAACCGCAGCCCCTCAGCCTGCACGCCGATGCCCTGGAGCGACCAGATGTGCCGCCGCCGAAGACAGCACCAGGCGCACCAGATCGGCCTGTCGGCGCTGGCCGGTCTTGGCCTGGATCTGCTTGAGCTGCACGCGCGCGGTACCCACGGAGACGCCACGCATCTGTGCATATTCCTCCACCGTGCTGCCGGTGGCGATGGCGCCCAGCAGGCGGGCTTCGGTGGGCGTGAGGCCGAACAGGCTCTCCAGCGCCAGTGCGGGCAAGTCCAGCGGCTGTGCGGCGCGGGAGATCACGAGCATCAGCGAAGAGGGGTCGTCACCCGGTCGTATGGCCACATGCAGCACCTGGTCTGCTTCGCCCAGCCGCAGGTAGCCCACGCGTTGCTGGCCGGCCTGGCAGGCCACAGACAAGGCAGCGAGCAGCGTCTGGGTCTCGGCGGCAGAGCGGCCGTACAGGTGATCACCGCGCAGGCTCAGCGCCGCGTCGCGCTCCAGCATGGCGCTCGCCTGCTGGTTGGCCCACTGAACCCGACCGTCCCCAGTGCACAACACGATGCCAAAACACAGGCTGTCCATGAGTCGGCACAGGCGCTCATCGCGCTGCACCGACACCTGCAGCTGGTCTGTCAGCAAAAAGGCCTGGCCCAGGTGGGGTGCGATATCGGCGAGGCGGCGGATGTGCTCATCACCGAAATTCGTGGCGTCGTCGACCGAGCGGTGCAAGGCCAGGCCGAGGTAAACACCCCGGCCGACGTCCTGCAGCGTGCCCAGAAAGCGGCCCAGGCCCAGCGTCGCCAGACGCTGTTGCAAACGAGGACGCGCCTCGTCCTCGGGGTCAAACAGCTCGTCGTCGCCAGCCACACGGTCCAGACCACGCAGCGCACGGCGCAGATCCATTCGCGGGTTGTCGCCCGACGCAAGTTCAGGCGATTGCACGGAGGTGGTGACACGGGTGCGCGAGTCCTGTGCCAACCAGAAAACCTGCGCCCGGCCCTGTTCAAAGCGGAACGCCTGCACCACCGCCGACTGCGCGCCCGTGATGCCGCACAGCCGGTCCATCGACTGTGTCCAGCGGCCTGGCTGCGCGGCACTGGCGTACAGGTCCACCAGCAGTTCGTCGGGCTTTCTCAGGTAGGCGGTGTTTTCTGTGGACATGGCGCTCCAAGGTTAGCGAACGCTGCCCGTTTCGCCACGGTGGATTCCCTGCCTGAAAGTTTTCCCAATCCTTCTTGACATCGAAGCCACACCATGAATGAAACCATTTTTCATCACGCCCGCATCTGCACCATGGCGCCTGAACGACCATGGGCAGAAGCAATTTCCGTGCGCGACGGCCGCATTGTTGCGGTGGGCACGCTCGCAGAGGCCCGGGCCGCACTGCCCGGTGCGCCGGTGGTGGAGCTGCCCGGCGAGATGGTGATGCCGGGCCTGCTGGACGTGCACAACCACTTTGTCTGGGCCGGCCGGGCCGAGCTGTACGAGATGTTCGTGCCGCCCATCCTCAGTCTTGAGCAGGTGCTCGATGCGGTGCGCGAGACGGCCAGCCAAAAGGCGCCCGGCGAGTGGATCGTGGGCGGCATGTGGGGTTCGTCACTGATCGGTCAGATCGACCGCGCCGCGCGCCTGCGGCTGGACGAAGCCGCCGGTGGCCGCCCCGTGATGCTGCGTGACGATTCGCAGCACAACCGCTTTGTGAGCACGGCCGCGCTGGCCGCCGCCGGCATCGACCAGGACACGCCCGACCCGCTCAATGGCAGCATCGTGCGCGATCCGGCCACCGGTGAAGCGTCTGGCTTGCTGGTGGAAGCCGCCTGCGGTCTGGTGGAACTGGCGCTGGCACGCGCGCTGGCGGCCACGCCGCGTCTGGACGTGGAAGCCGCTGCGCACGCCGTGAAACGGCTCAACGCCCTGGGGGTGACCGCCATGCAGGAAGCACTGACCTCGCGAGCCGTGCTGCGTGCCGTGAAAACGCTGGACGACGAAGGGCGCCTGAGCGCCTGGGTGGTCGGGTCCATCCCGGTGACGGAGGCGCCACTGGCACCGGGCGAAATGCCCGAAGAGCTGCTGGCCATGCGCGAGGACTTCCGCACCCGGCACTTCATGCCCGACGCCGGCAAGATCTTTCTGGATGGCGTGCCCACCTCGCGCACCGCCGCCATGCTGGAGCCCTACCTGCCCGACGCGATCCATGGCTGCTGCTTTCGGGGTGGCACCACGCTGACCGTGCCACAGTTGGCCAAGGTGCTGGCCGACTGTGAGACGCGCGGCATCCGCGTGAAGATCCACTGCACCGGCGATGCCTCCACCCGCGCCGCGCTCGACGCCATCGACGTGCTGCGCAGCTTCAACGGCCCGGGCCTGCGGCACCACATCGCCCACGCCAGCTTCATCGACCCGGCAGAGATTCCGCGCTTCGCCGAGCTGAACGTGGTCGCCGACCTGTCGCCGCCGCTGTGGTACCCGAGCGTGATCGTCGAGGCCATACGCACCACCTTGCCGCAGGCTCTCGTCGACCGCCTGGCGCCCATCCGCTCGCTGGTGGAAGCGGGTGCGTTGATCGCCGGCGGCTCGGACTGGCCGGTGGTGCCCGACCCCAGCCCCTGGCCGGCGATCCAGGGCATGGTCACCCGCCGCGATCCCACCGGCCGCATGGAAGGCGCACTCTGCTCGGAGCAAGCCATTGGTGTGGAAGACGCGCTCAAGGCCTACACCATCAACGCCGCGCAGGCCATCGGCCTGGGTCACCTCACCGGCTCCATCGAAGTGGGCAAGTCGGCCGATCTGGCGGTGCTGGATGCGCGCCTGTTCGATGTGGAGCCGGAAGCGATTGGGAAGACCCAGGTGCTGCAGACCTGGTTCGAAGGGCGCTGTGTGTATGAACGCTGACCCGCGCCATCCCGTCATCCTGCTCACCGGCTTCCTAGGCAGCGGCAAGACCACGTTGCTCAAGAACCTGATGACGCGCACGGAGTGGAAACACACCGCCGTGATCATCAACGAGTTGGGTGAGGCGGGACTGGACCATCTGTTGGTGAAGCACGTGGCGCCCGAGGTGCGTTTGCTGCAAAGCGGCTGTGTGTGCTGCTCGGTGCGTGGCGACCTGACCCAGACCCTGGCCGAGCTTTGCTCCCTGGCCGAACGTGGCGCGGTGCGGTTTGATCGGGTGATCGTGGAAACCACAGGCCTGGCCGATCCCATGCCCGTGATGCACACACTGGCGACCGACCCGGACACGAGCGCCGCCTACCGGCTGGCCGGTGTGGCCACGGTGGTGGACGCGCACAACGGCTTCCACACCCTCGACCAGCACGAAGAGGCCCGCCGTCAGGTGGCGTCGGCCGACACCTTGTTGCTGACCAAGTCCGACCTCGTGCGGGCAGAAGAACTGGAGCAGCTGACTCAGCGGCTCAGCCGCATGAACGCCAGTGCACCCCAGCACCAGATGCCGCACGGCGCTTTGCACGCCGATCACCTGCTCCGGTTGGAAACCCGGTTTCTGGCGCCGTTCGGCAAGAGCCAAGGCAACAGCACCGGCCTCTTCCGGCTCGGGAGCACCCACGCGTCAACGCCAAGGTCGGTGTTCACACGGTTTCCGTCGCCGCACGTGGGCGACATCCAGACGCACTGCTTCGCCGTGGATGAGCCGTTTGAAGCCGCACGTTTCGAGCACTGGCTGTCGCTGCTCACCGCGCTGCGCGGCGAAAAGTTGCTGCGGTTCAAGGGCCTGATCCACATTGCAGAGCACCCATCGCAGCCCCTGGTGGTGCACGCCGCGCAACACCTGATCCACCCGCCGGATCGCCTGGCCGCCTGGCCCGATGAAGACCGCCGTTCGCGGCTTGTCTTCATCACGCAAGGCATGCCGAGGGAGCTGATTGAAACCACCTTGCTCAAGTACACAGGCGCCTGCGCCACTGCCCTCCCCGTCTGAAATTTCAATGTTGGAGAACACCATGACCGACCTGCGACCCTCGTTTTCAACCCCCTCCCCACGCCGCCAGTTTCTGAAAAGTTCGCTCGCACTCACGGCCGCCGGCAGCCTGCCGGGATTTGCCATTGCGCAGTCGAAGCCGCTGCGCATCGGCTACATCACCGCCCTGTCTGGCCCGCGCGCGCCCTTTGGCGTCTCAGACCAGTGGCACCTGGCCAAGCTCAAGGCGCTGTTGAAGAACGGTCTGGAGGTGGGTGGCAAGCGCGTGCCGGCAGAGATCGTGCTCAAGGACAACCAGTCCGACCCCAACCGGTCGGTTCAGGTGGCCAGTGAGCTGGTGCTGCGCGAAAAAGTGGACCTGCTGCTGGTGCAGGACGGTGACGCGGCCACACCTGCGGGCCAGCTCTGCGACGTGCATGGCGTGCCCATGATCAGCACCATGACCCCGTGGCAGGCCTTCCTGTTCGCACGCAACGGCAAGGTCAGCAAGGGCTTCCCCTTCTCGTTCAACTTCTTCTGGGGTGCGGACGACGTGGTAAAGACCTTCACCGCGTTGTGGGGCAGCGTGAAAACCAGCCAATCGGTCGGCACGCTCTACATCGACAACCCGCCCGGCGCGGCCTTTGCCGACCGTTTGATGGGCATGCCCCCGGCCCTGAACAAGGCGGGCTATCGCGAAACCACCGGCGGCTTCTTCAAGGTGGCCACCGACGATTTCAGCAACCAGATCGCCACCTTCAAAAAGGCCAACGCCGACATCGTTTCCGGCTTCATGTACGAGAGCCACTTCGCCACCTTCTGGCGCCAGGCACAGCAGCAGGGCTTCAATCCCGAAGTGTGTACCGTGGCGGCGGCTTTCCTCTTCCCCAGCGCACTCAAGGCCCTGGGCACGGCGGGCAACGGCATGTCCACGGAGGTGTGGTGGACGCCCAGCTTTCCGTTCAGCTCTTCCCTCACCGGCCAGAGCGCGGCCGAACTGGCCGCCGAGTGGGAGAAGAGCACCGGCAACCAGTGGACGCAACCGCTGGGCTACGTGCACGCGCTGTGGGAAGTGGGCCTGGGCGCCCTCAAGACCGCGGGCGACCCGTTCGATCGCAAGGGCGTTCGCGACGCGATCCAGAACACCACGCTGGACACCATCGTCGGCAAGGTGGACTTCAAGAACAGCCCCATCAAGAGCGTGGCCAAGACTTCGCTGGCGGGCGGGCAATGGCGCCGCTCGGCCGAGGGATCGAAGCATCCGTTCGAGCTGGTGGTGGTGAACAACACGCTGGCACCAGCCGTTCCCCTGGGCGGGAAGCTGGAGCTGCTGTCCCAGCTCAAGTGAAGACCGACCCATGACTCTTCAAGTCAGAGGTCTGTGCAAGGCCTACGGACAGGTGGTGGTGGCGGACCAGATCGACCTCGATCTGTCGGTGGGCCAGTGCCTGGGTGTGATTGGCCCCAACGGCGCGGGCAAGAGTTCGCTGTTCCATCTGCTGACCGGCACGGTGGCTGCCGACGCCGGACAGATCGTGCTGGAAGGCACCGACATCTCCGG
The DNA here is from genome assembly GCA_002840835.1 of Betaproteobacteria bacterium HGW-Betaproteobacteria-16. Lineage (GTDB taxonomy): Bacteria > Pseudomonadota > Gammaproteobacteria > Burkholderiales > Burkholderiaceae_C > Hydrogenophaga. Next base: position 7,275 of record PHCQ01000089.1, read on the forward strand.
CACACCCGTGCACCAGCGGGCGCGCTTGGGCGTGGCACGGGCGTTTCAGGTGCCGCAGCCCTTTGGCAACCTCAGCGTGTTCCAGAACGCCCTGGCCGCAGCCACCTTTGCGGGCGGCCTCCACGGCGACGCGGCTGCGCAGGCCGCTGACGACGCGCTGCGCCTGTGCGGGCTGGCGGCAGCAGCAGACAAGACCGCCGGCGCCCTGCCCCTGCTGGACCGCAAGCGCCTGGAGATGGCCAAGGCCGTGGCTTCAGGCCCGCGCCTTTTGTTGCTCGACGAAGTGGCCGGCGGGCTGACCGAGCGCGAGGTGCAGCAGATGGTGGAACTGGTGGGTGAACTCAAGCAGCGCTACGCGGTGATCTGGATCGAACACATCGCCCAGGCACTGCGTGCGGTGGCCGACCGCATCATGGTGCTGCACTTCGGGCGCAAGCTGCTGGAAGACACGCCGGCCCTGGTCATGGACAGCGCCATCGTGCACGAAATCTACATGGGAGTGCCCGCCAATGCCGCTGCTTGAAGTGCATCAGGTCGACGTGTATTACGGCGATTTCCAGGCCATCTGCGGCGTGAGCCTGTCGCTGCAAGCGGGCGAGGTGTTGGCACTGATCGGTGCCAATGGCGCCGGCAAGACCACGCTGCTGCGCACGGTCACCGGCTTGCTCAAGCCCCGCACCGGGCGCATCCGCTTTGACGGTGCCGACGTGACCGACCTGCCCGCCGAAGCACTGGCGCGCCGGGGCATCGCCATGGTGCCGGAGGGACGCATGCTGTTCCCTTCGCTCACGGTGGAAGAGAACCTGCAGATGGGCACGCTCACACGGCGCAAGGGTTCCTGGACGCTGGACACCGTGTACGAGATCTTTCCGGTGCTGAAGGACCTGCGCCAGCGCAATGCCATGCAGCTCTCGGGCGGGCAACAGCAGATGGTGGCCATCGGCCGTGCTTTGCTGAGCAACCCGCGCCTGCTGATCTGCGACGAGCTGTCGCTGGGCCTGGCGCCGCTGGTGGTGGCAGAGATCTACCGCACCTTCGAACGCATCCGCGGGGCGGACCTGTCCATCGTGCTGGTGGAGCAGGACGTGGCACGCGCCTGCGCGGTGTCTGACCAGGTCAGCTGTCTGCTCAAGGGGCAGGTCACGCTGCAGGGCGCCAGCCAGGCCATCGAGCTTTCGCAGGTCACTGCGGCCTATTTTGGGGAATGATGTGGACTGGTTGTCGACCTTGATCAATGGCCTGCTGCTAGGTGGGCTGTACGCGCTCTTTGGCCTGGGCCTGGCGCTGGTGTTCGGTGTGATGCGGGTGGTGAACCTGGCGCACGGCGAATTCATCGTGCTGGGCGCCTACGCCGGCTTCTTTCTGGTGGGCTGGTTCAGCACCGTGCCGGTGTGGGCCATGCTGCTGCCCGTGGTGCTGATCGGCTATGTGTTTGGCTGGGTGTTGCAGGCCACGCTGCTCAACCGGGCCGTGCGCACGGGCAATGTGCTCACGCCGCTGGTGCTCACGTTCGGGCTTTCAGTGTTGCTGCGCAACGGCATGGTGGAGGTTTTTGGTGCCGACTCGCGTGCGGTGGACGCCGGTGCGCTGGGCAGCGCCAGCATGAACCTGTTCGGCATGTCGGTGGGCGTGTACCCGGTGCTGATGTTGCTGCTGGCAATGGCCCTGTTCGCCAGTCTGCAATGGGTGCTGCAACACACCGAGTTCGGCCGCACCGTGCGCGCCACCGCCGACTTTCCCGACGTGGTGCGGCTCATGGGCGTGAAGCCCGAGCGGGTGTTTTGCCAGGTGATGGGCCTGGCGGCGGCCTTTGCCATGGGCGCGGGCTACCTGCTCGCGCAGCGCACGCTGTTCACGCCGTTCTCCGGTGTGGAACGCATGCTGGTGGCGTTCGAGGTGGTGATCATTGGCGGGCTGGGTTCGTTCTGGGGCGCCATTGCCGGTGGGCTGGTGCTGGGTGTGGCGCAACTGTTCGGACAGCGCATCGACTCCAACTCGGGCTCCCTGTATGCCCACCTGCTGTTTCTGGTCACGCTGATGATCATGCCCAAGGGTCTGGCCGGAGGCCGCGCATGAAGGCCGCGCCGCTTGCTCCCCTGGCCTGGACCCTTCCCTTCGTGATCGCGGCCGTGCTGGCGCCGCACTGGCTGGACGCCGGCCTGATGCGACTGGCCAGCGAGGTGCTGCTGGCGATCTGCATGGCGCAGATGTGGAACCTGCTGGCCGGCTACGGCGGCCTGATGTCGCTGGGTCACCAGCTGTTCATCGGTGTGGGCGCCTACGTGCTGTTCGATCTGGCACAGCGCACCGGCGTCTCGCCCTACTGGCTGCTGCCGCTGACCGGTGTGGCCGGTGCGCTGTGTGCGGCACTGATCGCACCCGCGCTGTTCCGCCTGCGCGACGCCTACTTCGCCATCGGCATCTGGGTGGTGGCCGAGGTGGTGACGCTGCTGGTCTCAAAAACCTCGGCGCTCGGCGGCAGTTCGGGTATGACGCTGGACATGTCGGCACTGGACGACATTGCGCTGTTTGGCCAGATCAGTTTCTGGCTGGCCTGTGCACTGGGCATGGCTTCGGTGGCGGGTCTGCAGATCCTCATGCGTTCGCGGCTGGGCCTGGCCATGACAGCGGTGCGCGACAACGAAGTGGCCGCCCGCAGCGTGGGCATCGACGTGCAGCGTGTGCGGCTGGTCGCCTTCGTGATCTCCGGCGGCATGACCGCCCTGGCCGGCGCCGTGTACTTCATGGGCGGCATGTTCGTCGTGCCGGCGTCTGCCTTCGACGTGAACTGGGTGGTCATGATGCTGTTCGCCACGCTCATTGGCGGCATCGGCACCATCGGCGGCCCGGTGATCGGCGTGCTGATCTGGTTTGCACTGCGGGAAGTCCTGGCCACCTCGCTCGGCATCTCGGGCGGTTGGTACCTGATTGCCATGGGTGCCGTGGCGGTGGTGGTCAGTCTGTACGCACCGCGCGGTTTGCTGGGCCTGTTCGGCCAGCTTGGCCAGCGATGGCGGGCGTCACCCAAAGGGGCTGCATGATGAAACACCTTCGTTTCGCCAACGTGGACTTTGCGAATTGATATCGCTTCAGTGAACGGGAAGGGCCAACCGAACCGGAACCTTGATGACACCCCCTGCAATCACGTGATCGGTTTTGCGCAAGGCCGGGATCAGGGCTGTCCAAGTCACGTCTCTGCCGGAAGTCGGCCGCTCACCCGCGCGCTTGCTGCAAGGTCTGTGAAGGCAGTTCCTTGAACTGGCGCTTGTAATCCAGCGAAAACTGACCCAGGTGCCAGAACCCCCAGTGCGCTGCCACGTCCTGCACCGTGGTGCGAGCATCGGGCTGACTCAGGGCGCGCCGCACGCCGTTGAGGCGCAAGGCGCGGAAGTACTTGGTGGGCGAGGTGCCCAGCACGTCCTGAAAACAGTAATTGAGCTTGCGCCGGCTGGCCCCCACCCGGCTGCACACCTGCAGGATCGACAAGGGCTCGTCCGGCTGGGCCAAGGCAAGTTCGCAAGCCCGGTCGACCATGCGCTTGCGCCGTTCGTGGGTTTGCAGATCGCCCAGGTCCACTGCGGGCGGCAGCGCCTCGATCCATTCGATGAGCACATCGTCGCGCATTTGCAGCATGGGCGCGGGCATGTCGGGCAAGGTCTTCAAGCTGAGGGCCTGGCGCAGCATCTGCTGGTGATTCAGGCGCAGCGCCGCAGCCGATTCGGCGGAGGCCTGCAACACCAGTTGCTTCTCCAGCCAGAGCGCCAGTGGTTTCTGGTACATGCGCTCCCACAGCGGGGTCAGCAGCGAGCGATCCACCACCAGTGCAATCAGCTGATGCCCGGCCGGTGTGACCAGGTCGATGTCGTTGCCGCGTCCGCACATCACCGCATGCGGCGGCACCTTGCGGCCATGGAAATACACCTCTTCTACCGGCGCCAGCGACATGGCAAAGCCATACACCTCGTCACCCAGCCGGCCTTGCTGGCGCAGCACCACGTTGGTGCTTTCGTTGAAGAGTCGCAAGCCAGGCAGTTGCACGATGACAAAACCGCCTTCGAACCGGCCGCTGGACAACTGCTCGTAGGCCAGCGCCCAACTGCCTTGCGCGCGCGCGTAGGCATCGATGTCCTGGCTCTGCACCGCACGGACCCACGCTGTCGCCTCATGCGACGACGGTGCCTGATCGGCACCCGTTTCCTGTAACGCCACCTTGAAAACTCCTTGTACCCAGCTTGCCTTGTGAGGCGCTGCATGGTCTTGGTGGTAACCCTTAGAACATCCTGCGCAGATTTGATAGCGGGCGGCCACTGTGATTCCTGGCATCGCGACACCCATCTGCCCAGGCCCCCGTCCAACCCGGGGCACAGCAATTTTCAAACCAGGAGTTCGCCATGAGCACATCCAACCACGCTCCTCATGCCAGTGACGGTGCTGGCCAGTCGCTGCATCAGAGCCGCCTGGTGGCGGTCGACATCGTTTTCTTCGTGATCGCGGCGGTGGCCCCGCTGGTGGGCATGACGGGCGCCCTGCCGGCAGCCATCGTGCTGGGCAACGCTGCGGCAGCGCCGGGCGCCTACCTGCTGGTGGGCCTGGTGCTGCTGCTGTTCAGTATCGGCCATGCGGCCATGGGGCATCGGGTCACCAATGTGGGAGCGTTCTTCGCCTACATCGGGCGCGGCCTGGGTCTCCGCCTCGGCGTAGGGTCGGCATTCCCTTCGCTGCTCGCCCACCTGGCCATTCACCTGTCGCTCTACGGCCTCTTTGGCGGTCTGGTGGCCGAACAGGTCGGTGGCCTGCCCTGGTGGGGCTGGTCGTCACTGGCCTGGTGTGTGGCGACCTACCTCTCTCTGCGCCGGGTGGACGTGGGCGCACGCATCCTGGGCGTACTGCTGGTAATGGAACTCATGGTGCTCATCATTACCAGCACGGCCATCTTCATCAAGGGGGGCCTGAGCTGCTGCAATGGGGCGCTTCGTTCGATCCTTCGAACATCCTGGTGGGCGGGCTGGCGAGCTCAGCAGGTATTGCCTTCGCATTCGCCTTCGCTTCCTTCATTGGCTTCGAGGCCACGGCCATCTACGGAGAGAAAGCCGTCGAACCCAAGAAAACCGTGCCTCGCACCACCTACATGGCTGTCGCACTCATCGCCACCCTGTTTGCCGTGACTTCGTTCGCGGTGGTGACCGGTCTGGGTGCCGGCAGCGTGGTCGACAAGGTGGTTGAAATCACGACGGTGGATGGCGTGTCCCTGGCCAACCCGGCGGCGGTGCTGTTCACCCTGGCCTCCACCTATGTGGTGCTGTGGCTGGGCAAGACCATGGAGGTGCTGGTGATATCCAGCCTGTTCGCCGGCCTGCTGGAGTTCCAGAACTCGGCCAGCCGGTATTTCTTCGCCCTCGGCAGATCGGGCACGCAGCCGGAAGGCCTCAGCCATGTGAACCGCTGGGGGGCGCCCGCCGCCGGTTCACTGGCTACCTACCTCCTGCCAGAGCCGGCGTTCGGTGATCTTTGTGGGCCATTCCCCAGTCGGAATCAGTCATTGGGTGAGGCTGTCTGCAGGCATCAACGCCCAGCCCTCGGCACCAGCTACCAACAAGTCGGTCAGCCGGAGCTCGCCCAGGAAGTCAAGGTCGTGCGATGCCACGAGCAATGCACCCTGATAGCTCGACAACAACCTCTCCAACGCCTGCAAGGACGGCAGATCCAGATGATTGCTCGGCTCGTCGAGCAACAGCAACTGCGGCGGCGTGGCGGCGTACAGAACACAAGCCAGCGCAGCCTTGAGACGCTCTCCGCCGCTGAGCGATCCGCTGGGTGCGGCAACCTTCTGCGCGTCCAGCCCCAGTTGCGCCAAACGCATGCGCAGATCGCCTTCGCTCAAGGTGTGGTTGACTGCCTGCAGTTGCGGCAACACCGAGCGCTGCGCATCCAGGATATCCAGTGCTTGGTCTAGATACGCCAAGCTGTCCGTTATCCTGCAAGCGCCTGCCAATGGCGCGATACGGCCATCGAGGACCTTGAGCAAGGTGGATTTTCCGCAGCCATTGGGTCCCAGCAAGCCAATGCGTTGTTGCCCTCTCACCAATAGGCTGATTCGCTGGTTCGCCAAAGGCACAAACGGCAGCACCACCTTGTCCAACGCTGCCACATGACGTTGGGCAATGCTGGCAGGGAAAGGCGCATGCAAATGGATGCGAATGTCGTCCGCAAGCTGCGAGGAGGCTTCGAGCACACGTTGCGACAGTTCGAACTGCGTGTCTGCCTGCTGCCTGCACAGCTTTCCCATCGATTGATCGCTTCGCTCCTTCTGGCGATCGAGCAGGATCTTGGCCTGGTTGGCCTGCTTGCCTTCGCGGGTTCCACGGGCCTGCCGTTTCTCCTGACGCTCGCGCTGTTTGCGCATCGCGTTTTCTTCGCGACGTCGGTCAAGTCTGGCGCGCTCAAGGGCGATGATCGCTCTCTGCTGTTCCTGCGTCCTGGCCTGCGCATAGAAGGCGTAGTTGCCCCCGTAGCTGCGTAAGCCCAAGGAAGACAACTCGACGATGCGCTCCATGCCCCTAAGCAGTTGGCGGTCGTGGCTGATCACCAGCAGCCCGCGCGGCCAGTTTTGCAGCCATTCACTTAGAGCCAGACGGCTTGACCGGTCGAGGTGGTTGCTGGGCTCATCCAGGATCAAGAAGTCCGCATCAGATAGCTGAGCGCCGATCAAGGCGACCCGCATTGATTCGCCCCCGCTGAGAACACTTGCCGATGTGCCTGCCTCCAGATGCTTCAGGCCCTGTTGTTCAAGCGCCAGTTGAAGCTGCAGCCCGATGTCCCAATGGTCGCCAACCGCATCAAAGTCCGACAGCGCCGAGCTTCCTGCCTCGATACGTCTGAGTGCATCCAGCGCAACGCGCACGCCCGCGATGTCCGCGACCGTGGCGTCCGCGCGTGGGCTGACCTGCTGGTCGAGGTAATGGACCATGCCCGATCGCATGCAGCGCCCCTGGTTAGGTTGGATTTGCCCAGCAAGGATGCGCGCAAGAACGGTCTTGCCGCTGCCGTTTCGCCCGATTAGGCCGGTACGGCGATTGTCAAAAGTCTCGTTGAGACCGGAGAAAAGCGTTTCACCATTCGGCAGGACGTAGGACACGTCCTCCAAGGAAAGAAAAGTAGTCGTCATACATGATTCAAAGATGCAGTGATCTCCCCCGCGTCAGGGGGCAGTGGAGATTTGCCGTCGTTTCAACGGCTGCATCAGTGGCGCATGGGACTGGTTCCTTGGACAGGTGAATAACCGCAATATTTTAGAAGCGCTGGCTTTTGAGCACAACCGCAGACCGCCCTGAAGCGTCGACGCATGCGCATCAGCGAACACGCTTGCTATTGACCACCGGAAGCAATTGCCACAGAGTCGCGGTCGAACATGAAGGCTTCAGGCTGGGTGCTGCAGGTAGCCTTGTACGCCCGAATGCCGGCCGCCGCAGTCGCCTGTCATTCGAGGATGGAAGGGTCGAACGACGGCTGCACCTCCGTCTCCGGCCACTCAACCGATGTCAGCCTGGTCGCGCTTCAAGAACGATTCATCGCCCCCGAAGTGAGCGGTTGACCCGACCCGGAGTCGTCACACATCCGACCTTGCTTGCATAACCAAAAGAGCAGCATTGCTGCTCAACGAGCATGGCGTTCATAGCGTGCGTATGACGTGCTTGCGAGTTGGACGATGCTGTGAAGTGAGAAGCCGAACCCTTCATAGAGGTTCCTCAGACCTTGTCTGAGTTTCCACGATGGTCTCCTATCGAGTTGAGTGCCCCAGAGCATGCGCTTGCGTGGCACCGGCATATAGCGCTTCGTCAAGTTCAAGAAGCGCTGTCTACCGGTACGGGTGACGGTGAACAAGCCCAGCAGCAAACCAGAGGAGCTCGCTGTACTGTTTGGCGCAACGGTAGGCCAACTCCGCGCGCGCTTTGCGCAGCCGTTTCAGTGCAAACGGTGGCTGCGCGTAGTAGCGCAGCAGTCGCTGCCCGCGCGGTTCTGCGCGGCGATGCACACGCTGGTGCACGGTGCGTGTGGCGGTGTGCGGCGCACACCTTCGCGGGCGGCCCGGTGCAGCGCCCGGGCATGGTGCGCGTGGCCGAGGGAGGCGGTGCCGTCGACATGGAGATCTGGATGATGCCGGCCAGGCACTTGGCAGCTTCGTGGAGGGGATTTCCGCCCCGCTGAGCATCGGCAAGGTGAAGCAGCTGGGTGAGCGGTTTCGTGTTCGAGGCGATCGGTGCCAGGGGATCGAGCGGGATCACGCGGCTGGGCAGCTGGCGCGCCTGGCTGGCGCAGTCAGCCTGAACGCCTGCGGTCTACCAGCTGCGCACGCGTCCGGTGTCGATGTGGACGAAGCCGTCGCGGGGGTAGTAGCCCACCCCGCCGGCACGCAGCGACAGCGCGGCATCACGCAGCTCTGCCAGGGGCGTGCCGGGCAGGCGCAGGTCGATCGCGCGGCCCTCCATGTGCAGGCTGCGCACGGCCACGCCGCCTTCGCGGGTCTGGCGCAGGTGCTGGTTGGTGGCGGGCTCGCGGTAGGCCGAATAAACCTCGAACGGGTTCCCGTTGCCGAGCAACTGCCGCACGCGGTGCAGCAGATCAAACAGCTGCGGATCCATGCGCCCGATGGCGCCGGAGTAGTGGTCGCGCAGGAGGTGGTTGAGCGAGCCGAGTGCATCGGGCAGGTACTGCGGGCCCACCGCGTAGACCACGTCCAGGGTTTCCTGCGTGTGGGCGTGAAACAGCGCGAGGTCGCGCGACGGTACCGTCGCCGCCCGCACCGACGTGGTGACCAGGGGCAGCGCGGCCACGGCGGCCAGGCTGGCGCTGCGGGAGAGGAAACGGCGGCGGGAAGCAGGCGGGTGGATCATGTGGCTTCAGTTCCGGACAGGTCCTGATGGTGCCACGGGACGCAGCAACAGGGCGGCTTCGAGCAGGCGGTCGTGGCCATAGATGTCGTCGAAGAAATGCATGCGCCCCTCCTTGAAGAGAGCCGTGCCGTAGGCGATGAGCACCGGCACCGGTTCGGCCAGGCGCACGGTCGATGACGTGCCCAGGGCCATGGCTTCGACGATGGCGGGTTCGCTCCATCCGGGCATGCCCTCCATCACGAACGAGGCCAGGTCCACCGGCCGTTCCAACCGGATGCAGCCGTGGCTGAAATCGCGCCGCTCGCGTTCGAAGAGGCTGACAGACGGGGTGTGGTGCAGGAAGATGCTCTCACTGTTGGGAAACACGAACTTGATGTCGCCCAGCGCGTTGCGCGGGCCGGGTCTCTGGCGGATGCGCAGGGCTCCCGCCATCACGGCATTCAGCCGGGCGGCGCTCAGGCTGGTCTCGACCTCGCCGCCGGGTGTGACGAACTCGAAGCCCTCACGGTCGAAGTAGCCCGGGTCGCGCCGCAGGCGGGGCACCGTCTCCTCGCGGGCAATCGAGGATGGCACGTTCCAGTAGGGACTGAACTCGATGTAGCGCATGTCGACATCGATGAGCGGGGTGCGGGTATCCAGCGCCTTGCCGACGATCACCTTCATGCTCTGGCGCAGCCGGATGCGGCCGTCCTGCACTTCGTAGGCACGCAGGACGAATTCGGGCACGTTGATGACCACCATGCGCCGCGCCTGCAGCACCGGCGTCCAGCGCAGGCGCTCGAGGGTCAGGCGGATCTGGCGCGCCCGCGCCTCCGGCGTAACCTCCAGCTGGGCCAGCGTGGTCCTGCCGATCACCCCGTCGACCGTCAGGCCGTGCCGCCGCTGGAACGCCTGCACGGCCTCCACGAGCTCCCCGTAGTAGCTCACGGGCACGGGCACAGCGGGAGGCAGGTCGCCCAGCAAGGACAGGCGCTGGGCCAGAAGCTCAAGCCCCGTCCAGGGCTGCCCGGGTTCGAGCTTGCGAGATCGCCCCTGACGCGCCTGCGGCAGCGCGGGCAGCGGCTGCTGCCAGGCCGGGTGGCCCGCCAAGGCGCGGTACTGCGCCAGGGCCTCGCGCAGGCGTTGGTATTGCGACACCTGGGGCTCCGCCCGGCGCACGGCATCCTCCAGGCGACCGGCCACCAGCGCGCGCTGCAGCTCGGCGACGGCATCGAACCCGTTGCGCTGCGGCGCGCGGTATTTCTGGTAAATCTGGCGCGGGTCGATCCGCCCCAGGTGCAGGTCGTTCAGGTAGCGCTCCATGGCGGTGGTGATCGCCTGCGACAGCAGTTCCTGCCCCGGGTCGGCACCCGGCCGGCGCATCGCCGCATCAATGGCCGGAGCGAGTGCATCGACCCCATAGTCCAGCGGATCCAGCCCGTGGCTGCCCGCATCGCGCAACAGCGCCAGTGCCTGCAGCGCCGGCAGGCCCGGGCGGTCGCCGTCAAACCAGGACAGATCTGCGGCCGACACCGCGCCCGCCCAGCACAGCGTGATGGCGCAGAGCAGCCGTTTCCAGCCCGGCCGGGTGACTCGCAGGAAGCACATGTGGGGATTATCGCGGTCGCCTGTCACCCGGCGTGGCACCGGGGCCACCCCCCGACTCAGCGCTGGGCGTCCGCCACTGCCTCGTAGTTGAGGAACAAGAAATCCAACCGAATGAAGGCAAGCATGTCATAGGTTTTGAATCACCGAAAGCCTGAGCTGAGTCGAATTGAATGGTCGTTACGGGCCAGCAGCCTGAGACATACCCGGTATGTCGGTCTCTGGGCAGTGACGGGCGCAACCTGACCCTCAGCGTTGGGAAAATCGCTGTCGCTACCCTTGAGTTATTCCCCACGAGTTGATGCGCTGATCGACCTCGAGGTCCGGCGCTGGTTGCGCCACTTCATCCCAATCTGGCGGCTCAAGCTCCACTCTTTCGCCGCTCGGCGCATCGCGCTCGCCCTCAGCGGTGGCCCGCGTGCCAGTGTGATGCGCGTCCTATGGCCACATTACCCCGTACTGCCGCCACTCGGGCCATTACACGTCGCCAAACAGAACAGCCGCTTCATGGCAGTCAGCACAAGAAAGCAAAGCCGCACCAAACGACGTCAACCGCTGCGCAACTGCCCTTCGTGTCCCGATGTCGCCAGAGGTATTCCGCAAGACTTCACTCACAAATGCCATTTTCAACATTTGTTGAAGCTAGGTTCGGGTTTGAACTACGCATTTTCGGTCGCGAGGTATATCGGCCCTTTCGCTCCTGAAGGCGACAGGTGGTAACCCATTAAGCTTCCTGTGAGCGTTCAAAAGGCGCGGGCGTTCCGGTCGGTCGAGACCGATTGCTCGTCACAACAGCCCATTGGTCACAAACACTACTTTGCATTTTTGTGACGGCACAGACCTCGTCACAAACCTCGTCACAAACAAAAAAACCCTCGTTTCCGAGGGCTTCGATGACAAGCAAGTGCTTGATTTTATTGGTTGCGGAGGCAAGATTTGAACTTGCGACCTTTGGGTTATGAGCCCAACGAGCTACCAGGCTGCTCCACTCCGCGTCAAGCCTTGTATTCTATCA
>PHCQ01000090.1 GCA_002840835.1 Betaproteobacteria bacterium HGW-Betaproteobacteria-16
GCTAATCATCGGCGTGGGCGAGAAGCTCTCCGAGGTCTACCTCGGCCCCTATGTGGGTGGGGGCATCGAGATCTGGTTTGCGTATGTGCTGGCGCTGGTGTTTCTGCTGTTCCGGCCGCAAGGTTTGTTCGGCGAAAAAATCATTGACCGCGTCTGAAACAGAACAAGAAGAAAGCCCGCCATGTTCTATCGTGAAAACGGTCAATTCAAGACCTCCTACCGCACCGACCAGCAGATCTTCCCGATCGCGCAGGACCGCTGGGTCATCCTCGCCTTCATTGCATTCGCCTTCATCGGCGTGCCGATGCTGGTCGATGAGTACATGTTCCGAGCCATCCTCATCCCCTTCTTGATCCTGGCGCTGGCCGCGCTCGGCGTGAACATCCTGGTGGGCTACTGCGGTCAGATCAGCCTGGGCTCGGGCGCCTTCATGGCGGTCGGCGCCTACATGGCCTACAACACCTACATCCGCATCGAGGGCATGCCGCTGATCATTGCCCTGCTCTCGGGTGGCTTCTTCGCCACGCTGGTGGGCATCTTCTTCGGCATCCCCAGCCTGCGCGTCAAAGGCCTGTATCTGGCCGTTGCCACGCTGGCCGCGCAGTTCTTCTGCGACTGGGCGTTCCTGCGCATCGGCTGGTTCACCAACAACACCGCCTCGGGCTCGGTCTCGGTCTCCAACCTCAGCGTGCTGGGCTGGACCATCAACACGCCGGTGGAGAAGTACCTCTTCTGCCTGGGCTTCCTGGTGGTGTTTGCGCTACTGGCCAAGAACCTGGTGCGCTCGGCCATCGGGCGCGAGTGGATGGCCATCCGCGACATGGACGTGGCCGCCGCTGTCATCGGCATCCGCCCCATGTACGCCAAGCTCAGCGCGTTTGCGGTCAGCAGTTTCATCATCGGTGTGGCCGGTGGCCTGTGGGGCTTCGTGCACCTGGGTTCGTGGGAGCCCGCGGCCTTCTCCATCGACCGCAGTTTCCAGCTGCTTTTCATGGTGATCATCGGCGGCATGGGCTCGATCATGGGCAGCTTCTTCGGCGCGGCCTTCATCGTCGTGCTGCCCATCTACCTCAACCAGTTCCTGCCCGCCGTGGGCTCGCTCGTGGGTGTGGAGATCTCCACCGCGGCCGTCTCCCACACCGAATTCATGGTCTTCGGCGCCTTGATCGTCTGGTTCCTCATCGTCGAACCCCACGGCCTGGCCAAGCTCTGGTCACTCGGAAAACAAAAGTTGAGGATCTGGCCATTTCCTCACTGACTCTTTAGTGGGTCACTAACCCGGCCACGCGAAACCCACACAACATCTGGAGATACTATGAAGAAAGCCTACGCGACACTCGCGACGGTATTGGCCTTGCTCGCCCCGAGCATGTCGACCAACGCCATCGCCCAAGAGAAACAACAGAATTTCCCCTTGCTCACCTTCCGCACTGGCCCGTATGCGCCTAGCGGATCACCTTGGGCAAACGGTTTCGTCGACTACTTCAAACTTGCCAACCTCAAGGGTGGCATCAACGGCGTGCGCATCGCCTGGGAAGAATGCGAAACCGGTTACGCCACCGACCGCGGCGTGGAGTGCTACGAGCGCCTCAAGGGCAAGAACGGCGGCGCCACGGTGTTTCAGACCATGTCCACGGGCATCACGCTGGCCCTGACGGAGCGCGGCATTGCCGATGGCATTCCCATACTTACGCCAGCCTATGGTCTGAGCGAAAGTGCTGACGGCGAGGTGTTCAAGTGGAGCTTCCCCATCGGGGGCAGCCACTGGACCTCGGCCGATACGCAGGTCCAGTATGTCGCTCAGAAGGTGGGCGGCCTCGACAAGCTCAAGGGCAAGAGGATCGCCCTGCTGTACCACGACAGCCCCTATGGCAAGGAGGCGATCACCGTGGTAACTGCTCGCGCCAAGATGCACGACTTTGAATTGATCGCCATTCCGGTGTCGCATCCTGGTGTGGACCAGAAGGCCGCATGGTTGCAGATCCGCCGCGCGCGCCCGGACTTCGTGCTGCTCTGGGGTTGGGGTGTGATGAACTCCACCGCGCTGAAAGAGGCGCAGTCCACCGGCTTCCCGCGTGACCATGTGATCGGTGTCTGGCCGTCCGGCTCCGACTCCGATGTGAAGGAAGTGCCGGGTGCTGCAGGCTACAGCGCAGTGCTCATGTTGCCCGGCCCGGGGTTTGACTCCGCCATCGCCAAAGAGGTGCGTGAGAGGCTGCACGCAAAGGGCCAGGGCTCCGGCCCGAAGGAAGAGGTAGGCGAGGCCTTGTACATGCGTGGCCTGATGAACGCCATGGTGGCGGTGGAAGGTGTGCGCCGTGCGCAGGAGAAGTTTGGCAAGGGCCAAGTGATGACACCCGCCCAGGCCCGATGGGGATACGAGAACCTGCAGATCGACGACAAGCGTCTCGCAGAGCTCGGCATTGCGGATGTGATGCAACCCCTGGCCACCACCTGCAAGGACCACATGGGTCCCTCGGCGGCGCGGGCCTACACGTGGAACGGGTCCAAGTGGGAGGTGAGTTCCGACTGGCTGCATGCGGATCCTGCGGTGCTCAATCCCCTGATTAAGGCGGCCGCCGACAAGTACGCCGCAGAGAAGAAGCTGACCCGCCGCACCGGCGCGGACTGCCAGAGCTAAGAGGCACCCCCGCCGCGCTGCGCGCAACCCCCTCAAGGGGGCGACACCAAGGGGCCGGCAGAGCCGGACCCTTGGTATCCCTTGAAAGGGGCACCGCGTTCGTGGCGGGTGTGAATCATCGATCGCGGCTGGTTCGCCAGCCGCCTTTCGAAAGACCGGCTTGCCGTGTCTTTCGAATGGCTCCCAAGGAACACACCATGACGACTCCCCACATCGTTCTCAACGTCAGCGGCATCGAGGTCATCTACAACCACGTCATCCTCGTGCTCAAGGGCGTCTCGCTCAACGTGCCCGAAGGCAAGATCGCCGCCATCCTGGGCGGCAACGGCGCGGGCAAGACCACCACCCTGCGCGCCATCTCCAACCTCTTGAAGGCCGAGCGTGGCGAAGTCACCAAGGGCAGCATCGAGCTGCGCGGTGAGCGCATCGAGAACCTCAGCACCTCCGACCTCGTGCACCGCGGCGTGGTGCAGGTAATGGAAGGACGGCACTGCTTCGCCCACCTGACCATCGAGGAAAACCTCATGACCGGCTCCTACACCCGCAAGGACAAGGCCGAGATCGCGCGCAATCTGGAGAAGGTCTACAACTACTTCCCGCGCCTGAAGACCCGGCGCACCAGCCAGGCCGCCTACACCTCCGGCGGCGAGCAGCAGATGTGCGCCATCGGCCGCGCCCTCATGGCCAACCCCAGCGTGGTGCTGCTCGACGAGCCCTCCATGGGCCTGGCCCCGCAGATCGTCGAAGAGGTGTTCGAGATCGTGAAGGACCTGAACCAGAAGGAGAAGGTCACCTTCCTGCTGGCCGAACAGAACACCAACATGGCGCTGAAATACGCCGACTACGGCTACATCATGGAGTCGGGTCGCATCGTGATGGACGGCCTGGCCAGCGAGCTGCGCAACAACGAGGACGTCAAGGAGTTCTACCTCGGCATGGGTGGCGGTGAACGAAAGTCGTTCAAGGACATCAAGAGCTACAAGCGGCGGAAAAGGTGGCTGGCGTAACCAGCCGCCGGCGCGTTTCCCCCTCAAAGGGGGCGAGGCCTACGGCCCGGCACAGCCGGTTCCGCGGCCTATCTTGTCCCCGTCACTTCATTCACACATTTGTAGCCATGGCACAGTCTGAATTCTTCGACACCCTGGAAACCCGACCGCCCGAACAACGCGAGCGCGAGCAGATGGGCGAGATGACCACCCAGGTGGCGCTCGCCCAGCAGCACAGCACCGCCATTGCCGAGATCCTGCGCGCGGGGTAGATGCATCGGCGGTGAGCAGCCGAACGGCGCTGACGCGTCTGCCCGTCACGCGCAAGACCGAACTGCTCGAACGCCAGAAGACCTCGCACGCCACCGATCCCTTCGGTGGTTTCTCGGCGCTGCGCCGGGCCCCGCCCGATCTACGAACCCGAGGGCGCCACGCGTGACTACTGGCGCGCCGGCCGCGGCCTCTACGCGGCCGGCTTTCGCGCGGGCGACCTGGTGCACAACGCCTTCAGCTACCACATGACCTCGGGCACCTTCATCCTCAAGTACGGCGCGCACGCGGTCGGCTGCACGGTGTTCCCGGCCGGCACCGGCCAGACCGAGCAGCAACTGCAGGCGATTGCCGGCCTCAAGCCCGAGGCCTACACCGGCACGCCCAGCTTCCTGCGCATCCTTGTCGAAAAGGCACAGGCCAACGGCGTCGACATCGGCAGCCTGCGCAAGGCCGCGGTGGACGGCGAGGCCCTGCCCCCCCAGCCTGCGCGACTGATTCGCCGAGCGCGGCGTGGCGGTCTACCAGAACTACGCCACCGCCGACCTGGGCCTGGTCGCGTACGAAATCCATGCGCGCGAGGGCCTGGTGATCGACGGCGAGGTGGGCGAACTGGTGGTCACCACGCTCAACCCGGCCTACCCGCTGTCCGCTTCGGCACCGGCGACCTCTCCGCCATCCTGCCCGGCGCCTGCCCGACCGGCCGCACGGCCCTGCGCATCAAGGGCTGGATGGGCCGCGCCGACCAGACAACCAAGGTGCGCGGCATGTTCGTGCACCCCTCTCAGGTGGCCGACATCGCCAGGCGCTACCCGCAGGTGCAGAAGGCCCGGCTGGTGGTCAGCGGCGAAATGGCCAACGACCAGATGTGCCTGCAGGTCGAGGCCAGCGAGGTGGACGGCGACCTGCGCGAGCGCATCGAGACCGCGGTGCGCGATGTGACCAAATTGCGCGGCCAGGTCGAGGTGGTGAAACCGGGCAGCCTGCCCAACCACGGCAAGACCATCGAAGACTGCCGCAGCTGTGCCTGAAGACCAAGATCGAGTACGCGATCCACATTCGACCGTACCATAGGACCATCAGCCCCTGAGCGCTCGCTGCGCCACCGGATCGCCCGGGGTCAGCCGTCCCGCGTTCGAAGGCCGCGCAACCTCTGTACGAAGCTGATCACCTCTCCCATGATCCCGCGCCGGAAGGTCAGCACGCAGACCACGAAGATCAGGCCCGTGACCATGGTGACCGAGTCGCCCAGGGTGTTGAACCAGTCGATGCCCGTGAGGCGCGCCAGCAGGCGGCCGAACTCGCCGATCTTGTTCTCGAGCACCACCACCACGGTGGCGCCGAGCAGCGGCCCCGACAGCGTGCCCAGGCCGCCGACCAGCGTCATCAGGATCACCTGGCCCGAAGCGCTCCAGTGCACGTCCGACAGCGTGGCAAAGCCCAGCACCAGCGTCTTGAGCGAGCCCGCGAGGCCCGACAGCGCGGCCGAAATCACGAAGGCCAGCAGCTTGTAGCGGCTCACGTCGTAGCCCAGCGAGAGAGCGCGCGGCTCGTTCTCCTTGATGCCCTTGAGCACCTGGCCAAAAGGCGAACGCACGGTGCGCGCGATCAGCAGGAAGGAAGCGACCACGATCACCAGCAACACGTAGTACATCGTGATGTCGTTGCGCAGGTCGATCAGGCCGAACAGCTGCCCGCGCGGCACGCCTTGCAGACCATCCTCGCCGCCGGTGAACTTGGCCTGGAGCGCTATGAAGAACACCATCTGCGCCAGCGCCAGCGTGATCATCGCGAAGTAGATCCCCTGGCGGCGGATGGCCAGCAGGCCGAAGACCCAACCGAGCAGGGCGCCGGCCAGCGTGCCCGCGGCCAGGCCGAGTTCGGGCGTCAGGCCCCAGACCTTCATCGCATGGCCTGCCACGTAGGCCGAGCCGCCGAGAAAGGCCGCGTGGCCGAAGGACAGCAGACCGGTATAACCAAGTAGCAGGTTGAAGGCCGAGGCGAACAGCGCGAAGCACATCAGCTTCATCACGAACACCGGGTAAGCGCCGACGAAGGGTGCCACGACAAGCGCTATCAGCAATAGCACGTAGACAACGGGTGTGATTTTTCTCATGGCTCTGTGCATCGGTTCCGTGTCATTTCTCTTTGCCGAACAGGCCGGTCGGTCGGATGAGCAGCACGATCACCATGACCACGAAGACGACCGTCGACGAGGCTTCGGGATAGACCACCTTGGTCAGGCCTTCGATGACACCGAGCCCGAGCCCGGTCAGGATCGCGCCCATGATCGAACCCATGCCACCGATCACGACGATCGCGAACACGACGATGATCAGGTTTTGCCCCATCAATGGCGACACCTGGATCACCGGCGCGGCTAGCACACCCGCAAAGGCCGCGAGTGCGACGCCGAAGCCATAGGTGAGCGTGATCATCAGCGGTACGTTGACGCCGAAGGCCTCCACCAGCCGCGGGTTCTCGGTGCCGGCGCGCAGGTAAGCGCCGAGCCGGGTCTTCTCAATCACGAACCAAGTCGTGAAGCAGATGCTCAGCGAGGCCACCACCACCCAGGCGCGGTAGTTGGGCAGGATCATGAAGCCCAGGTCGGTCGCACCCTGCAGCGCGTCGGGCGTGTCGTAGGGCAGGCCCGAGACGCCATAGACCGAGCGGAACACGCCCTCGATCAGCAGCGTGATCCCGAGCGTCAACAAGAGACCGTAGAGGTGGTCGAGCTTGTAGATCCAGCGCAGCAGTAGACGCTCGGTGAGCATGCCGAACAGGCCCGCGATGACCGGCGCCAGCACCAGCATCGCCCAGTAGCTGATATTGAAGTAATTCAGCCCCATCCAGGTCAGCACCGCGCCCATCATGAACAGCGCGCCGTGTGCGAAGTTGATAACGTTGAGCAGTCCGAAGATCACGGCGAGGCCGAGGCTAAGGATCGCGTAGAACGACCCGTTGACCAGCCCCAGGAGGAGCTGGCTCAACAGGGCCGGGAACGGCAAATTCGGCAGATTGAAGATACCCACGGTGTTCTATACCCCCAGCAATTCGTTGAGCACCGGCATCTTGGCGTCCAGCTCGGCGGCGCCGAAGGTCTCGACCATGCAACCGTGTTCCATGACGTAGAAGCGGTCGGCCAGCGGCGCCGCGAAGTGGAAGTTCTGCTCCACCATGACCACGGTGAAGCCCTTGCTTTTGAGCATCTTGATCATGCGGGCCAGGGCCTGCACGATCACGGGCGCGAGGCCTTCGGAGATTTCATCGAGCAGCAGTAGGTTGGCCCCCGTGCGCAGGATGCGGGCCACGGCCAGCATCTGCTGCTCGCCGCCCGAGAGGCGCGTGCCCTGGCTGTGGCGGCGCTCGGCCAGGTTGGGAAACATCTCGTAGATGTCGGCCACCGACATGCCTTTGTCCGAGTCCTTGAGCGTGGGCGGAAGCATCAGGTTTTCCTCGCACGACAGGCTGGCGAAGATGCCACGCTCCTCAGGGCAGTAGCCGATACCGTGGCGCGCGATGCGATGCGTGGGCAGGTGAATGAGTTCGTGCCCGTTGCTTTTGATGGAGCCTTTGCGCGAACCGGTCAACCCCAGGATAGCGCGCAGCGTGGAGGTGCGGCCAGCGCCGTTGCGACCCAGCAGGGTGACCACCTCGCCTGGTTGCACCACCATATCGACGCCATGCAGCACATGCGATTCGCCGTACCAGGCTTGCAGGTTCTTGATCTCCAGTGCCGGTGCGCTCATCTGTGCGCTCCCTGGAGTTGGCCGTCGGTGGTGCCCATGTAGGCCTCCATCACGGCGGGATTGTTCGAAACCTCGGCGTACGACCCCTCGGCCAGCACTGCGCCGCGTTGCAGCACGGTGATCGTGTCCGCGATGTTCGAGACCACCCCCATGTTGTGTTCTACCATCAGGATGGTGCGGCCCGCCGACACGCGCTTGATGAGTTCGGCGACCCGGTGCACATCCTCATGACCCATGCCCTGCGTGGGCTCGTCGAGCAGCATCAACTCGGGCTCCATCGCCAGCGTGGTTGCGATCTCCAGGGCGCGCTTGCGACCGTAGGGCAGGTTCACGGTGAGCTCGTCGGCCAAGTCCTCCAGGCCGACTTCGGCCAGCAGCGCATGGGCACGCGCATCGAGCGGCTTGAGCGATGTCTCGCTCTTCCAGAAATGGAAGGTGGTGCCCAGCGCGCGCTGCAGGCCCAGGCGCACGTTTTCCAGCAGCGTCAGATGCGGGAAAACAGCCGAGATCTGGAACGAGCGGATGATGCCGCGGCGCGCGATCTGCGCCGGTTGCTCGCGCGTGATGTCCAGTCCGTTGAAAAGGATCGTGCCCGAGGTCGGCTCGAGGAACTTCGTCAGCAGGTTGAAGCAGGTGGTCTTGCCGGCGCCGTTGGGGCCGATCAGTGCGTGGATGGTCCCACGCACGACCGACAGATTCACCTGGCTGACGGCTGTGAAGCCCTTGAATTCCTTGGTGAGCTGGCGTGTCTCAAGAATGATGTCGCTCATGTTGCGCGATCACCCGGATGCCAGGGAGAAGCGACGTGCATGCCGGGCCGCCGTCAGATGGAACGTCCGCCGTCCACCGGCATCTCGATGCCGGTCAGGAAGCGCGCATCCTCGCTGGCCAGGAACGTCGCTGTGTTCGCCACGTCGACCGGGTCGCACATCCTGCCCAGGGGAATCGTCGAAACAAAGCGCGCCCGGTTCTCGGCGGTGTCAGCCACACCCATGAAGTCCTTCAGCAGGCCCGTGGGCGCCATGACCGGAGAAATGAGGTTGACGCGGATGCCATCGGGCGCCAGCTCGATGGCCATGGATTTTGTCATCACTTTCACGGCTCCCTTCGAGCTGTTGTACCAGGTGAGGCCGGGGCGCGGGCGGATGCCGCCAACGGAGCCCACGTTGATGATCACCCCGTCCTTCTTCTCTCTCATCAACGGGACCACCGCGCGTGTCATGTGGTAAATCGATTTCACATTGACCGCGAACACGCGATCGAAGGTCTCTTCGTCGACCTCCAGCATCGACTGGTTGCGGTGCGTGGTGCCCGCGTTGTTGACCACGATGCTGGGCACACCGAAGCGTTCCACGCAATGGCGGACCATGGCCTGCACCTGGTCGAACTGGGTCACGTCGCACGCCACGGCGCTCGCGTTGTCGCCCAGTTCAGCGGCGATCCCGCGCGCCGCTTCGAGGTTGACGTCCGCAAGAATCACCTTCGCGTTCTCCTTGATGTAGGCCCGCGCGATCGCTGCGCCGAATCCGCTGCCTGCGCCGGTGACGATCGCGATCTTGTTGCTCAATCTGGACATGGTTGTCTTCCTTATTCGTAGTGCTGAACAATGGTCTTGGTGGTGCTCATCTCTTCCAGAGCGAGCAGCCCTTTCTCGCGGCCATAACCGCTTTTCTTGACGCCGCCGAACGGCAGCTCGACACCCCCGCCCGCGCCGTAGCAATTGATAAAAACCTGTCCGCTTGCGATGCGCTGCGCCATGCGCGCCTGGCGGCTGCCGTTCTCCGTCCAGATGCCTGCGACGAGGCCGTACTCCGTGGCATTGGCCAGTTGCACCGCGTCGTCCTCGTCCTTGAACGGCATGACCGACAGCACCGGGCCGAACACTTCCTGGCATGCCAGGCGGTGATTGCGCGGCACCGGGCCGAACAGCACGGGTTTGACGAAGAAGCCTTCGCCGGAAATCCCGGGCGCCAGGCTGCCTTCGGCCAATTTGGGCACACCCATGGCGACGGCGTCGGCGATGAAGGCGTTCACGCGCTGGTGGTGCCGGGCGTTGATCAACGGACCGCAGTCGAGGTCCATCTCCGGCGCCCCGACCTTCAGCGCCTCGAAGCTGGCGGCGATCGTCGAGACGAAGCGGTCGTAGATGCCTTCCTGCACGAGCAGGCGGCTGCCGGCGGAGCAGGTCTGGCCGGCGTTCTGGACCAGGGCCCGCACGATGATGGGCGCGGCCTTGGCTAGGTCGGCATCATCGAAAACGATCTGGGGCGATTTTCCCCCGAGTTCGAGCACACAGGGCACATGGTGGCGCGCGGTGGATTGCTGCACCTGCGCGCCGACCTCGGGCGAGCCCGTGAACGTCGCGAAGTTGATGTCCGGGTGCGCCGTCAGCGCCGCACCGGCCTCGGTGCCATAGCCGGTCACAATGTTCAGCGCACCCGGTGGCAACCCCGCGAGCATGGCCAGTTCGGCGAGCTTCAAGGCGCTCAGGCACGCGTCCTCGGAGGGTTTGACCACCGCCGCGTTGCCCATGGCCAGCGCGGGGGCGAGCGTGCGCCCCATCATCTGCGCGGGGTAGTTCCACGGAATGATGTGGGCCGTGACGCCGTGGGGAATGCGCACGACGCTCACGTTGTAGCCATTCAGGTAGGGAATGGTCTGGCCGTGCACCTTATCGGCCGCACCGCCGTAGAACTCGAAATAACGTGCCACCGCCTTGGCGTCCGCGCGGGCCACGGACATGGGCTTGCCGGTATCGCGGGCTTCCACCTGCGCCAGTTCCTCGCCGTGTTCCAGGATGAGCTGCCCCAGACGCTGCATGATGCGTCCGCGCTCCGTGGCGGTCATGCGCCCCCAGGGTCCATGCAGCGCGCGGCGCGCCGCAGCCACCGCGAGGTCGACATCCGCAGCCCGGCCTCTCGCAATTTTTTCAAACACCTGCCCGCTGCAGGGATCGATGACGTCGATGGTGTCGCCCTCGAGTGCATCGACCCACTCACCGTCGATCAACAGTTTGCTCACGCATTGCTCCTTCAAGTTGGCCCCATGGCATGGCGTCCGCCGCGGGTCCGGCCCGTGCGGGCGACATGCCTTCACCGATGACGGTCCCTCAACCCTTCGAGGTCACCCCTTCAGGCTCGACTTCTTTCATGAAGTTGGCGTCGTTGTAGTGGTAGAGGTCGTCCAGGTAGGGCACGAAGAAGTCGTAGAAGGAGCGCGAGTCGTACTTCGCCTTCTCGCCTGGGCCGATGCACGCCGGGATCGGTCCCACGTTGGCGTCGTCGTCCGGGTAGAAGAAGAAGGTCAGTGCGTAGCGCTTCATCGGCGGGTTGACGACACGGTGGGGCGTGGCGATGAAACGGTCGTTGGACAGGCGGTTCAAGACCTGCCCGGTGTTCACGATCAGCGCGCCCTTGACATAGCTGACCTTGAGCCATTCCTTCGACGGTGTCATCACCTGCAGCCCCGGCACCGGCGTCATCGGCAACAGCGTCAGGAAGCTGCCGTCGGAATGCGGGGCCAGCGCGTACTGGCCCTCTTCCATCTTCTCTTCGGGGTGGTAGTACGCGCAGCGCTGGTAGTACTCCGGTGCCTTGAACATGCTCTCGAAGTAGTCCGCTGGAAGACCCAGCGCGCGCGCGTAGATCGGCAGCAGCTTGAGCGAGAGTTGCTCCATCTCCGTCTGGTACGCGTACAGCGCCTTCTTGAATTCGGGCAGGCTGTCGGGCCACTGGTTCAAACCGCGATGGCGGACCTTGGCCAACACTTTCGGGTCGTCGACATTGCGGTTGCGCATGAACAGCCATGCGGCGTTGGTGTCCTTCTTGGTGTTGACCGCGATCTTCTCCATGATCGCGGTTGACTTCAGGATGGAGGACTTGGGTGGGAGGTAGCCCTGGTGGTGGAAGCCGACCCGGTGCTTGAGCTTTTCCTCCATTGGAATCTCGAACAGCTTCTCGGTCTGGCGAAACGCCTCGTCGATCAGGGACTGCGGAATGCCGTGGTTGATGATCGCGAAGAAGCCCAGGTTTTCCTGGATCCACTTTACGTCCGCGGCCAGTTGCTCAAGGGCGCCGGGTACGCCCGCCAGATAGGGGCCCACGTCGAGCAGCGGCAAATCCTTGCCGTCCGCAATCGACGCCCGAACACCTGCCGAGGCCGTCACCTTGTTGGCGCTCTTCACGCTCGCTGATGTCATCATGATTCATCTCTCCTGGGTTGGTGGTTGCCAAAAAATCAGAGGCCCTTCGGAGGCCCGAAGGGCCCCACTGTCATTGCCTCTTTGTCATTTCCAGAGCTTGCATTTGGACTCCGCCTTGGACGCGAAGGCCTGGTCGCCCGGAATCATCTGGATCTGCTTGTAGTAGTCCCAGGGGCCCTTGGAGTCTGCGGCGCTCTTGATCTCCATCAGCCGCAGGTCGTGGACCATGCGCCCGTCTTCGCGGATGGTGCCGTTCTGGGTGTACATGTCGTTTATCTTGGCCTTGCGCATCTGCGCCATCACGTTGTCGGCCTGGTCCGACCCGAGTTGCTTGACCGCGCTCAGGTAGTGAAACGCCGCGGAGTAGCTGGCCGCCTGCATGCTGGTGGGCTTCTTCTTCATCTTGTCCTGGAAGCGGTCGGCCCATTTGCGCGACTTGTCGTCTGAATCCCAGTACCACGCTTCGGTCAGGTTAATGCCGCTGGTGAGCTTGAGGCCCAGCGAATGCACGTCGGTGATGAACAGCATGAGGCCCGCGATCTTCATGTACTTGGAGATGCCGAACTCGCTGGCGGTCTTGATCGAATTGATCGTGTCACCGCCGCCGTTGGCCAACCCGAGCACATCCGCACCTGACGACTTGGCCTGCAACAGGAATGACGAAAAATCGGAGGCCGACAGCGGGTGGCGCACGCTGCCGAGTACCTTGCCGCCGTTGGCGTTGACGACCTGCGTGGTCTCCTTTTCCAGCGAGTCGCCGAAGGCATAGTCCACTGTCAGGAAGTACCAGTTCTTTCCGCCCTGCTTGGTCATCGCCGTGCCGGTTCCTCGCGCCAGGGCTACCGTGTCGTACAGGTAGTGGACCGTGTACGGCGAGCACTCTTCGTTGGTCAACTGAGCCGCGACGCCGCCCGTCACCATGACGACCTTTTTCTTCTCCGCGGCCACCTTGGCAATCGCCAGGCTGGTGCCCGAGCTGGGGCCGCTGATGATCATATCCACGCCTTGCGTGTCGAACCATTCGCGCGCCGTGGTCGCCGCGATGTCGGGTTTGGCGGAATGGTTGGCCGTGACGATCTCGATCTTCTTGCCGTTGATCGTGCCGCCCATGTCGGCGATAGCGAACTTCACGGCCTCGACGATGCCTCTGCCGCCCATGTCGGAGTAGATGCCGGACATGTCCGCGAGAACGCCGATCTTCACAACATCGTCGTTGACCTGCGCCCCTGCGGGCGCGCTTGCCGCGATGGCCATCACCGCGCCCGCCACCGCGGTGCAGAGGTGCCGGCGCGGCATTTTCTTGAAGAAGGTGCTCTGGGAAGAATTGCTCATATTTGTCTCCTGGTGTTTGATTCCAACGATCCTTTTCCATCGACCAACCGGCTGGCGCGGCGGTCCCGGACCCGAGGCACGGGTATCGAACGCCCGCGCATGGCTTCCCTGGTGCGGGGCGCCCTGTGCCGACGAAAGAAGACATGTGGACATGGCCGTTCCTTGGAGGGTCAGGGATCGAATGCCATGCGCATAGCGCCCATCACCGTCGCCAGCTGCTGCTCTCGCGGGATGTCGAAAAATTCGTCGGACTGAGCCGTGATCGCTTCAGCGACGTGCATCTCCAGCAGGCGCCTGAGGCGGTAGCGGGCGCGTTGCGCGCGCAGGTGCTGCCGCCTCTGCGGGTCGGCGTTGCGCCAAGTCCGGTGCAGATCGATCGTTTCGGAGAGCGCGCGGATCGAGTCCGGTTGCGAGGACGAGGTCAGCAGGATCGGCGCGCGCCACGCGCCTGCGGCGCGCTGGGTCACCGCGGCGATGCGCTGGATGTCGGTGGCTATGCGTTGCGCGCCTGGGAGGTCCGACTTGTTGACCACGAAGATGTCGGCCATCTCCATGATCCCGGCCTTCATGGCCTGCACCGTGTCACCGCTCTCGGGCAGCAGCACCAGGACCAGCGTGTCCACCTGCGCGCGCACCGCGTACTCTGCCTGGCCGACGCCCACCGTTTCGAGCACCACTTCGTCAAATCCGAACGTGTCCATGATGTCCAGCATCTCGGGCAGGTTGTCGGCCAGACCATCGGAGGTACGGCGCGAACCCAGCGAGCGGATGTAGAGCTCCGTCGACCCGGCCAGGTCGTCCATGCGAACACGGTCGCCCAAGATCGCACCGCCACTCTTCGGGCTGCTCGGATCGACCGCCAACACGCCCAGCCGACCGTTCGCCAGGCGTTCGAGCGCCAGGTGTCCGACCAACGTGCTCTTGCCCGCCCCCGGTGCCCCGGTGACGCCGATCCGGTGGGCCGCGCGCGCCGGCCCAACGCACGGCGCGGACCGCGCCAGCTCCGCCGTGCTCGCGTTGGCCATGCGCGTTAGCGCGCGGCTCAGCGCCCATCGGTCCAGCGGCGGCGGCGTGCTCACGTCGCGACCCTTCCCAGCACCGCGTCGCCGTGCTCGTCGAGCAGAGGCGGCAAGCCGTAGACCGGAGTGAAACCCTGGAATCGGATCGGGCACGCCACCGCCTGCAGGGGCAAGCTGCCGTCGCCAAGGGGCACGATCAGCGCGCGCGCGGCGGCGATGTCGCTGCGCAGTGCCGCGTTCAGCGTGCCGACTTCGGCCACCACGATGCCCAGCGGGCCCAGGCGGCGCACCCACTCGGCCGCCGAGGCCTGGTGCAGCACCGTCGAAATGGCGGCGATGACCTCGACCCGGTGCGTCCGGCGCCCGGCCATGGTGGCGAACTTGCGATCCACCGCCCACTCGGGGTGGCCGATCTCGTCGCAGAACGTCTTCCAGAATTTGTCGTGCGTGATGAACAGCGTGAGCCAGCCATCGGTGGTCGAGAAGATCTGCGCCGGCACCACGTAGGGGTGAGAGGAATCCGCTAGGCGTTCGATGGTCTCGCCGGCATTGAGCGCGGCGCCTGCGAGGTAGTTGAGCTGCGAGAGCATCACGTCGTACATCGCGACGTCGACCTGGCCGCCCGTGCCCTGCACGATCTTGGCCAGCAAGCCCACGGCCGCCACCAGGCCCGCCGAGTTGTCGACAGCGGAGTAACCGGCCTTGGTGGGCGGCGCCTGCGGGTCGCCCGTCAAGGCCATCACGCCGGTCATGGCCTGAATGACGTAGTCGTAGGCCGGGTTGTCCGCATACGGCCCATCAAGACCGTAGCCCGTCAAGGCCACGCAGACCAGGCGCTCGTTCCAGTTGCGCAGCGTGTCGTAGGTGAGGCCGAGCTTGCGAATCGCCGAGGGCCGCAGGTTCGTCACCAGCGCGTGCGAGGTCTCGACGATGCGGCCCAGCGCCGCCAGCCCCTCGTCGCTGGCCAGGTCGAGCACGACGCTCTTCTTGTTGCGGTTCAGGCTTGCGAAGTAGGCGTTGTGCGGACCCACGAAGTGCGGGCTGACGGTGCGGCCGATGTCGCCTTCGGGCGTTTCGATCTTGATGACCTCGGCGCCCATGTCGGCCAGCATCAGGCCGCAGTACGGACCCGCGAGCATGTGGCCCACCTCGATGATCCGGATGCCCGCAAGTGGCGCGCTCATGCCAGACTCTTCGCCAACGAATCGACGACGGCTTCCAGGGACATGTCGGCGGTGAAGACCGCCGACACGCCCAACTCGCGCAGATAGGCCTGGTCTTCGGCCGGGATGGTGCCGCCGACAAAGACCTTGATGCCGTGCGCCTTGAGCTCGCGCAGTTGCCCGATGACATCGGCAACGAGTTCCTTGTGGCTGCCCGACAGGATGCTCAGGCCGACCGCATCGACACCTTCGTCTACCGCGACCTGGGCGATCTGCAGCGGGCTGCGGCGCAGACCGGTGTAGATCACTTCCGCGCCGGCGTTGCGCAGCGTCAGTGCAATGATCTTCGCGCCGATGTCGTGGCCGTCGAGACCGGGCTTGCCGATCAGTATCCGCTTGGCCGCCAACGCAGCGGAGGTTTTCTGGACGCTCATAGGTTCACCGGTTCCTTGAATTCGCCCCATTGCTCCTTCAGGCGCGCCACCATTTCGCCGACGGTGGCGTAGGCATGGCAGCACTCGACGAGGTAGGGCATGATGTTTTCGCGGTCCTTGGCCGCCGCAGCGGACAGCCGGGCGAGCGACCGATCGACCGCCGACGGATCGCGTGTGTCGAGCACGCGCTGGTACTTGTCGAGTGCGCGTTGGGCCACGGTCGGATCGAGCGTGAACACGTCGCCGACCTTGATCTCTTCGTCCACCTTCTTGAAATGGTTCTGGCCAACGATCACGTTGCGTCCCGAATCGGTGTCAAGCTTGCGCTCCAGCCCGCGCTCGGCGAGCCGCAGCTGGATCCACCCGTCTTCGATGGCACGGACCACGCCCCCATACGCATCGATCTCGCCCATCACCTGGGTGATCTGCTGCTCCATGCGGTCGGTGTGCTGCTCCAGAAAGTAGCTGCCGCCCAGGGGGTCGACCGTGCGCCCGATGCCGCTCTCGAAGGCGATAATCTGTTGTGTGCGCACAGCCAGCTCGGCCGAGAACTCGGTGGGAATCTGGAACGCCTCGTCGAACGCGCACGTGAAGATGGACTGCGCGCCACCCAGCACAGCCGCCATCGTCTCCACCGCCACGCGCACCACGTTGTTGTAGGGCTGCGGCGCCACCAGCGACGAGCCGCCGCACACCACGCCGAAGCGGAAGTGCTGCGCCTTGGGATCCTGCACGCCGTAGCGCTCCTTCATCAGCCGCGCCCACAGCCTGCGGCCGGCGCGGAACTTGGCGATCTCGTCGAAGAAGTCCATGTGGACGTAGAAGAAGAACGATAGGCGCTTGGCGAACTTCTCCACGTCGCCGCCGCGCGCGCGCAGCTCGTCCACATAGGCCAGGCCGTTGGCCAGGGTGTAGGCCATCTCTTCGGCCGCTGTCGCACCGGCGTCACGCACGTGGGCGCCCGCGATGCTGATCGGGTTGAAGCGCGGCGACACGTCGTTGGAGTAGAGGATCGAGTCCGCGATCAGGCGCATCGACGGTCGCACCGGGAAGATCCAGGTGCCGCGCGCGACGTACTCTTTCAGGATGTCGTTCTGGATCGTGCCGGTCAGCTTCTCGCGCGGCACGTTCTGCTTGTCAGCGACGGCGAGGTACATCGCATAAATGATGGCGGCCGTGCCGTTGATGGTGAACGAGGTCGAGATCTTCGACAGGTCCAAGCCCTTGAACAGGATCTCGGCCTCGCTCAGGTTGGACAGCGACACGCCGACCTTGCCGATCTCCGGCCGCGCCATCGGGTGCACCGGATCCAGGCCGCACTGTGTCGGCAGATCCAGCGCCACCGACAGGCCCGTTTGCCCCTTTTCCAGCAGGAACTTGTAGCGTTCGTTGGATTCCTCGGCGGTGCCGAAGCCCGAGTACTGGCGGATGGTCCAGAGGCGTCCCTGGAAGCCGTCCGGGAAGATGCCGCGGGTGAAGGGATAGACGCCCGCCTCACCGATGCGCTCGGGCTGGACGGCCTCGGGGCCGACGCTGACCGGCACGTCGATGCCGCTCGGGCTGACGGGGCGCAGTTGGGGTTCCATGTCGGGCACGCCCGGGTTCATGCCGCTCATTTCGCGCTCCTGGCCAGAAATTTGTCCGAAGCGCGCCAGTGGTCGTCGTGCAGCCAGGTGTTGAGCACCTGCTGCCGTTCGACCGTGCGGCGGGTTTCGTAGGAAGCACCCTGGCGCCAGGCCACGGTCTGCGCCTTGATGCCACGCAGCACCTGCGGTGCGCAAGTGCGCAAGGGCTCCAGGAATGCCTGTACGTCCTTGCCCGCCGGCCCATCGGTGGCCAGCGCATCGGCCAGGCCCCACTGCAGCGCTTGCGGTGCGTCGATCAGCTCGCCGCGGCCCATCATGCGCATGGCCCGCGCGCCGCCCACCAGCTGGCACAGGTCCGGACCACCGCCCCATGCCGACGAAATGGCCAGGCGCGCCTGGATGAAGCCGATGCGCGCGTGGCTGGCCTGTATGCGCATGTCGCACGCCAAGGCCAGTTCGGCGCCACCACCGATCGCATCGCCGTTCAGGTACGCCAGCACCGGAACCGGGCAGGTACGCACCGCGTCGAGCGCGGCACGCGATTGTTCGGCCATGTCGATCGTCGCGGACGCGTCGCGCACCGAAGACAGCTCGACCAGATCGCCGCCAGCGGCAAAGAATCGCTCACCGGCCCCGGTCAGAACGATCAAGCGCGTGTCCGGCCGGGCACCCGCCGCGGCGACGGCATGTCCCAGATCGGCGAGCACGCCCCGGGCCAGCGCGTTGTGTTTGAGGGGCCGGTCGATCGTGATCCATATGGCGCCGCCGGCACGCTCCTCCACGGTGATGTCCTTGCTTGGTTGCACGTTGTCTGGTCTCCGTCAGGTTGATACGTGCAGATGCTAAGAACTGATAAGTTCCATGACAAGAACGAACGTTCGGTATCTTGAACATAATGGGACAACGAGAGACAAACCCTGCTGATGGATCCGATTTGTTCAACAGGCCGAATTTCGACCACCCGACCAACCTGGAAGGAAGCGCCATGACCGGTGTGAATGTGACGGCGATCGAGCGCGTGATCGACATCTTTGAGGCGTTCC
>PHCQ01000147.1 GCA_002840835.1 Betaproteobacteria bacterium HGW-Betaproteobacteria-16
CGCGCTGATCAACCTGCATCTCGCCACCGGCCAGATCGGCAAGCCCGGTGCCGGGCCGCTGTCGCTGACCGGCCAGCCCAACGCCATGGGCGGGCGCGAAGTCGGCGGCATGGCCAACCTGCTCTCCGCCCATCGCGACCTGGCCAACCCGCAACATCGCGCCGAAGTCGCCAGGCTATGGGGCATAGACCGCGTACCGGAAAAGCCGGGCAAAACAGCAGTCGAAATGTTCGATGCGCTGCGTGACGGCTCCATCAAGGCAGTCTGGATCGCCTGCACCAACCCGGCACAATCGATGCCGGATCTGAACAGCGTGCATGACGCGCTCGCCAAGGCTGAACTGGTTGTCGTGCAGGAAGCCTTTCACAACACCGACACCACCGCATTCGCCGATGTGCTGCTGCCGGCGACGACCTGGGGCGAGAAGGAGGGCACCGTCACCAATTCGGAACGCCGTATCACCCACGTCAATCCGGCGGTTGAGGCACCGGGCAATGCGCGGCACGACTGGCAGATCGCCACGGATTTTGCGCAAAGACTGGGGCAGCGCCTCGACAAGCGTACGGAATCCGTCAAGCTCTTCCCATACACGCAGCCCGAGCAGATATTCAACGAACACCGCGAAACCACGCGCGGCCGTGACCTCGATATCAGCGGCTTGAGTTACGCCTTGCTCGACAAACAAGGGCCGCAGCAATGGCCGTTCCCGGCCGGCATGCAACAGGGCAAGGCCCGGCTTTACAGCGACGGTGTGTTTCAAAAAACCGGCGGCAAGGCCCTGTTCGCCAACACCATCTACAAAGCCACTGCCGACAAAACTGACGCCAGGCATCCGCTGCACCTGCTCACCGGTCGCCTGCGCGACCAGTGGCACGGCATGAGCCGCACCGGCAACGTGGCGCAATTATTCAACCATGCGGAAGAACCAGTCATCAGCATGCACCCGGATGACATGCAGCGCCGCGCCATCAACTCCGGCGATCTGGTCAAGGTCAGCAACAAGCGCGGCCAGCTGGTGCTGCGGGCGCAAACCTCGGAACAGATGCAGCCGGCCCAGACCTTCATCCCCATGCACTGGGGCGGGCAATACATGAACGGCCTCGGCGTCAATGCACTGATGCCGAGCGCCTTCGACAAGGTATCGCGCCAGCCGGAGCTGAAACACGCCGCCGTCAAGCTGGAAAAACTCGACCTGCCCTGGCGCATGACGGTCATGCGCAGCGGCCTCAGCCTGCAACTGCTGGAAAAAATCCGGCCGCTGCTCCAGCACTTCGAATATGCCACCTGCGGACTGTTCGGGCGCGACCCCGGCATCATGATTTTGCGTGCGGCCAACAGCACCGCACCGGACGAAAGCCTGATTGCCGAACTCGATCGCCTGCTCGGCATGACGGACGACATACCCATGCTGCACTACAACGATGTCAAACGCGGCATCAGCAAGCGGATCCTGGTCGAAAACCAGCAGGTAACCGGCGTCCGGCTGACAGGCGAAATTCTGGCGACGGACTGGCTGAAAGAGGTCATGACGCAGGGCCAGTTGACCGACGAACTGCGGCGCTGGGCGCTGGCGCCATTGAGCGCGCCGCCGACCAGGCAACGCAGCCGCGGCAAGATCGTCTGCAATTGCCTCGATGTTTCGGAAAACGAGATCATCGACAATATCCGCATGGGCGCAGATCTCGTCACGCTGCAGAACAAACTGAAATGCGGCACCCAATGCGGCTCATGTGTCCCCGAGCTGAAGCAACTGGTGGCAAGCCATCAAAAGGTCACGACAAGCTAAAGCAGGCCTTTTTCTGCAAACGACAGCGTGCTGTTACCGGCCACAACGAAGTGATCCAGCACGCGGATATCGACCAGCGCCAGCGCCTGTTTGAGGGCATGGGTCAGCTGTTCGTCGGAACGGCTCTGCTCCGCCACGCCGGAAGGGTGGTTGTGGGCAAAGATGACCGAGGCGGCATTGTGCTGCAGGGCACGCTTCACCACTTCGCGCGGATAGACACTGGTCTGCGTCAGCGTGCCGCGGAACATCTCCTCCTGCACAAGCACGCGGTTCTGCGCATCCAGAAACAGTACGACGAACACCTCGTGCACCAGCCCGCCTAGTTTCAGGCATAAGTAATCCCTTACTTGCTGCGGTGAAGTCAGCACATCCCGCGCCTGCATCTGCTCCGCCAGCGCACGACGGCTCATCTCGAAGATGGCCTGCAACTGCACATACTTGCTGTTGCCCATGCCGTGCACTTCTGCGATCTCCTGCTGGCTGGCGGCGAAGATGCCATTGAGGCTGCCAAATCGGTTCAAGAGGTCGCGTGCCAGATCAACGGCGCTTTTGCCGACGACACCGACGCGCAGAAAAATCGCCAACAGTTCGGCATCGGACAAGGCAACTGCACCCTGCTGCATGAGTTTTTCGCGCGGGCGTTCGCCTGCCGGCCAATCTGTAATCGCCATTTATTTTTCTCCTGTCTGCAGCCAGTGGATCTCTGCCGCCGTTTGCTCGCCGATCAGGGTCTGCGCAAGGCTGGCCGGAATTGCGGCCTTGCTTTGTGACAGCGGGATGCGACCGGCCATCAGTTCAGCATAATCCTGCGGATAAGCGGGCTGTTTGTCAGGATCCGCGTAGCCTGTCGGATAATAAGGCAGTCCGCTGGCCAGATCGTATTTATCGGTGGCGCCGACGGTATGCAGTAGTTCGTGCGCGACAACAACCGCATTCTGTTTTTCCTGGCGCTCACCGGCAAACAGGTTGACCAGACCTACCCGGCCCTTGCTCAGGGCGGTGGAATGCGGCAAAACCGGATGCTGCTCTGGATCGTAATACAGCAGATAGAGTTTGATGCTGGGCGGCACACTGACCGGCGGACTGTTGCGCCAGGCCCACCAGCGGAAATGCAGGCTCCAGATGATGTTCTGCAGCACCGTGCCTTTCTTCGGCGGTTGCGGCGGCGGATGATCGACTTCAGCGCCCAGCCTCAGCTGAAACGGGAAGCGGATCGCCAGATCGTATCTGGCCGCTTCTTCAGCCAGATAATCGGTGATCTCCTGTAACTGGTCGGCATCCAGCCGGGGGATATGACGGCTGGATGCCTCGCTGCCATCGGCATTGACCGGATAAACGGCGACATAAAGGCTGTCCTTCCATTCCAGGTCGTGGGTTTCCAGCCATGCCCTGTGCGCGACCGTGGCCAGAATGAACAGCAGGATCAGTATGCGAAGTTTGCGCCACATCGGTCGTAGATT
>PHCQ01000091.1 GCA_002840835.1 Betaproteobacteria bacterium HGW-Betaproteobacteria-16
GATCATCCTGCAGCAGCCGGTGGCGCGCGAGCAGATGAGCAAGCTGCTGGAAACCGGCAAGACCGACCTGCTCGACAAGTTCGTCTCCATGCGCACCCGACGCGCGTTCAAGGCCTTCCTGGCCTGGGACAAGGAAGCCGGCAAGGTGAACTTTGAATTCGAGCCGCGCGCCAGCAAATTCCCGCCACGCAAGACAGCACCGGGTGCGCCGGCCAAGGCCGCACCGGCGAAGAAGCCCGCCGCCAAAAAAGCACCTGCAGCCAAGAAAGCGGTGGCGGCCAAAACGCCCAAGGCCCCACGCAAGACCACCGCCGCCACCGGCAAGCAGCCCAGTGCCGAACTGGCCGCCGTGATTGGCGAAGGCGCGGTCTCGCGCCCCGAGGTGGTGAAGAAACTGTGGGACTACATCAAGGCCAATGGCCTGCAAGACGCGGCCGACAAGCGCCGCGTCAACGCAGACGCCAAGCTGGCGGCGGTGTTCGGCAAGCCCCAGGTCACCATGTTCGAAATCGCCGGCATTGTTGGCAAGCATCTCGCGTGACCCGCCGCTGCGCAGGCGTGATTTGACAGTTCAGACCCGATCCAGACAACAGGAGACACACCATGAGCCTCAAACTCTTCTTCGCACCGGGCGCCTGCTCGTTCGTGCCCCACGCCATGCTGGAAATGGCCGGTGCCGAATTTGAACCGGCGATGGTCAAGTTGCACAAGGGCGAGCAGCGCAACCCGGACTATCTGGCATTGAATCCCCGTGGCCAGGTGCCGGTGCTGGTGGACGGTGATGAAGTGGTCACCCAGATCGTGGCCATCCTGCTGCACCTCGATCAAAAGCTGCCCATGGCCGGCATCCTGCCACCCGCTGGCGTGGAGCGCTCGCGCGCGGTGCAAAAGCTGGTGTGGATGAACAACACGGTGCATCCCACGTTCACCCACGTGTTCATGCCCGAGAAGTTCACCGACGACGCAGAGGCACAAAAGGCCATCCGTGCCTTTGGCGCTGCCCGCTACCGGGAAATGCTGCAAGAGATCGAAACCATGGCCGAGAAGGCCTCACCCTGGATGGTGGGCGAACGCCCCGGCGCACTCGATGCCTACGCCCTCACGCTGCTGCGCTGGGGCGGCTACGCCGGCATCGATCCCACCACCCTGCCCGCCACCTGGGGTCTGGTGCAGCGCTTTGCCGCATTGCCCGCCGTGGCCCGCGCCATCGAGCGAGAACGCTTGCAGCTCAACGTATATAAAGCTTAACCCCCGCAGCGCTTCGCGCTACCCCCTTGAAAGGGGGCGATACCAGTGGCCCGGCAAAACCGGTTCCACGGTATCTCTGGAATGAGGCATTTCGCGCCGGAGGGGAAGCCCATTCAAGGGGCAGCAAGGGTCCGGCTTCGCCGGCCCAAGATGCCGTCCTCCCTCCAAGCACCGAAGGGCGCGCCAGAGAGGGGGGAAGCCGCGTCAGCGGCGCAGGTGGGAGTGCCGAGTAGCTTCCGGCACGGAGTGTCTTGGTCAAGGGGCAGCAAGGGTCCGGCTCCGCCGGCCCAAGATGCCGTCCCCCCTCCAAGCGCCCGAAGGGCGTGCCAGTGAGGGGGGAAGCCGCGTCAGCGGCGCAGGGGGGTGATCTCAAGGATGTCCATGTCCTTCGTCGCGCCGTGGCTCGAAGCGGACCGAGGCGCGCAGGCCCTTTTGTGGGCCCTGGGTTTCAGCGTCCTGCATCGACATCGTGGCGCCGTGTTGCTGGGCGATCTCGTGCACGATGGCCAGGCCCAGGCCTGAGCCATCCACGTTCGTGCCCAGTGCGCGGTAGAACGGTTGCAACACCAGTTCGCGTTCGTTTTCAGGAATGCCTGGGCCGTTGTCTTCCACCTGCAGGATCTGCACGCCGCTGAACCGGTCCACCAGCATGCGCACCGTGACCACGCCGCCGCGCCCCGTGTAGTTGATGGCGTTGTCCACCAGGTTGCGGACCATCTCCTGCAGCAGGGTCGGGTTGCCTTCCATCAGGCACTCGGGAGGCACTTCTTCGGGACCTTCGTAACCCAGGTCGATGCCGTGTTCGAGCGCTCTGGGCACCGAGTCGCGCACAACGCCGGTCACCAGCCGTGCCAGATCCACCGTGGCGCTGGGCAGGGTGCGGCCCGTGGTTTCGGCGCGGGCCAGTGCCAGCAACTGGTTCACCGTGTGGGTGGCGCGTGCGCTGGAGCGCGCGATCTGCTGCAGCGAGCCGCGGATTTCCACCGGGTCTGTTTCCCGCTGGGCCAGTTCGGCCTGCATGCGCAGCCCGGCCAGCGGCGTCTTGAGCTGGTGCGCAGCGTCGGCCAGAAAGCGCCGCTGTGTGGTCAGTGAGGCTTTGAGCCGGGTCAGCAGGTCGTTGATGGACGATACCAGCGGTGCGACCTCCTGAGGGATGAACGACTCTTCGATCGGGCTCAGGTCGTCCGGTTTGCGGGCGCGGATGCGCTGCTCCAGTTCGTTCAGCGGTCGAATGCCACGCACCAGCGCCAGCCATACCAGCAGCACCGCCAGTGGCAGGATCACGAACTGCGGCACCATCACGCCCTTGATGATCTCCGTGGCCAGCGTGGATCGCTTGCCCATGGTTTCGGCCACCTGCATCAGCACCAGCCGCTCGCCGTCGGTGTGGCGCGACAACCAGGTGTAGGCCACCCGCACCTCATCGCCACGCACCAGGTCGTCGCGCAGCAGCACGCGCCCGGGCTCGGGGGCTTCGTTGTCGCGCGGCAGCGGGAAGTCGCCCTCGCCACTGATCAGCTCGCCGCGTGGATCGAGCACCTGGTAATAGACCAGATCGCTGTCGTCGGCCCGCAGCAGGTCGCGCGCCTGGGGCGTGAGGTTGAACGTGACCTGACCGTCGTTGCTCACCACGAACTGGGTCAGCGCCTGAAGGTTGAACTCCAGCGCCCGGTCGAACGGCTTGCTGGCAATGCCCTGAGCCACGAACCATGTCAGCGCCAGCGAGAGCGGCCACAACAGCAGCAGCGGCGTAAGCATCCAGTCCAGGATCTCGCCGAACAGACTGCGCTGCTCGCGCTGGAACAGCCCGAAAGAGATTTTGTCGCCCCCCGCGCCGGGGGAGATGGTGGCCCCCCCCGCGCCGGCTTCGCCGTCACCCCCCCGGGGGGGCAATCCCTGTGGCCCGGCGGAGCCGGTTCCACGGGATTTCTGGATCGACTCCCGCGCGCCGGAAAATTCGCGCTGGTTCAACGCAAGACCTTTGAAGATCTACCAAGATGTTTGGGCGAAGGGATGTTGATCCAGGGGCGCAGCGGAACTGGCTCCGCCAGGCCGCAGTGCGCCGCCCCCCCTGGGGGGGTGACGGCGAAGCCGGCGCGGGGGGGGGTCAAATCTTCTCCAAGCAGTAGCCCAGGCCCCGCACCGTGGCAATGCGGATCGGGCCTTTTTCGATCTTCTTGCGCAGGCGGTGGATGTACACCTCGATGGCGTTGTTGCTCACCTCTTCGCCCCACTCGCACAGACGCTCCACGAGTTGGTCCTTGCTGACCAGGCGACCGGCGCGCTGCAGCAGCACTTCCAGCAGCCCCAGTTCACGTGCCGACAACTCGACCATCTTGCCGTCGATGGTGGCCACGCGACCCGATTGGTCGTATTCGAGCGGGCCGTGCTTGATGGTGTTGGTGCTGCCACCCATGCCGCGCCGCGCCAGGGCCCTGACCCGGGCTTCGAGCTCTTGCAGTGAAAAGGGTTTGGCCATGTAGTCGTCGGCGCCGTAGTCGAGCCCTTTGACGCGTTCTTCGACACTGTCCGCCGCCGTGAGGATCAGAACCGGCAGTGACGAGCCTCGGGATCGCAGCCGTTTCAGGACCTCCAGCCCATGCAGGCGCGGCAGGCCCAGGTCAAGAATGAGCAGGTCAAACTCGTTGTTCGTCATGAGCGCGGCGTCCGCTTCCGTGCCGCTGGCCACATGGTCGACCGCCGCGCCGGCCGCGCGCAGGCTGCGCAACAGACCGTCGGCCAGGACTTGGTCGTCTTCTGCAATCAGGATGCGCATGCTTGTCTCCTTGTAATGGCGTCGATTCTAGGGCGGGCGCGACGGCTGCACACGCCCCGGCCTGTGTTCACCGGAACGCGTAGGCCTCCAGCCCCAGCGCCACCACGGTGGCCACGTCGGTGCCCACCTGCGCCCGGAATTCGCCCTCGGCGTGGGTCACGGCCTGCCGGAACGCCTCCAGCCACAGCAGGCCGGTGGCGGTGAACACGATGCGCCGGGCGCGCGCGTCCACCGGGTCGGGCTCGCGCTGCACCAGGCCCCAGGCTTCGCATTGCGCCACCAGGTCGCCCATGGCCTGCTTGCTCATGCCCGCGCTGCGGGCGAGGTCGGTGAGGCGCGAGCCTTGCAGGGCCAGGTGCCGCGTGATGTGGATGTGTGCCGCGCCGATCTGGTCACGCGCGGCCAGGTTGGACAGGGCCAGCGGCACCTCCGGGTCGCGCGACATCAGGTGCAGCACGCGCTCGTCGAAACGGCGCAAGGCATGCCCGAGCAGGCGGCCCAGGTGGTCGGCGCGCCAGCGGTCGTCGGCCGGCAGAGGGGCTGTGGTCATGGCGGTAAATGGTAAGGCAAACTGACGATATTTTGGTGTTTTGTTTTTCAACTTGCCTGTAAACTGCTGTTCAAGCATCCAGCCTGTACACAAATACAAGTCTGGTAAGCGATCACCCACTCACACGCTCAGGAGCTTCAAATGGACACCGCCGTCAAGACCAACCCCCTCAACTCCGAAAAGGCCAAAGCCTTGCAGGTGGCCCTGGCCCAGATCGAAAAGCAGTTCGGCAAGGGAACCATCATGCGACTGGGCGAGGGTGAGGTGATCGAAGACATCCAGGTCGTCTCCACCGGCTCGCTGGGCCTGGACATCGCCCTGGGCGTGGGTGGCCTGCCACGCGGTCGGGTGATCGAGATCTACGGCCCGGAATCGTCGGGCAAGACCACGCTCACGCTGCAGGTGATTGCCGAAATGCAGAAACTCGCCGGCACCTGTGCTTTTGTCGACGCAGAACACGCGCTGGACATCCAGTACGCGCAGAAACTTGGCGTCAACCTGCAAGATTTGCTGATCTCCCAGCCCGACACCGGGGAGCAGGCGCTGGAAATCGTCGACAGTCTGGTGCGCTCCGGCGCGGTCGACCTCATCGTGGTCGACTCGGTGGCCGCGCTCACCCCCAAGGCCGAACTCGAAGGCGAGATGGGCGATTCGCTGCCCGGCCTGCAGGCCCGCCTCATGAGTCAGGCGCTGCGCAAGCTCACCGCCCACATCAAGAAGACCAACTGCATGGTCATCTTCATCAACCAGATCCGCATGAAGATCGGCGTGATGTTCGGCAGCCCGGAAACCACCACCGGCGGCAATGCACTGAAGTTCTACGCCTCGGTGCGCCTGGACATCCGCCGCACCGGCACCATCAAGAAGGGCGACGAAGCCATCGGCAACGAGACCAAGGTCAAGGTGGTGAAGAACAAGGTCTCGCCCCCGTTCAAGACCGCCGAGTTCGACATCCTGTTCGGCGAAGGCATCAGCCGGGAAGGCGAAATTCTGGACCTGGGCGTTGCCAACCGGGTGGTCGAAAAATCCGGCGCCTGGTACGCCTACAACGGCGAAAAGATCGGCCAGGGCCGCGACAACTCGCGCGAATTCCTGCGCGAGAACCCCGAACTGCGCTTCGAGATTGAAAACAAGGTGCGTACCGAGCTGGGCGTGCCCCTGCTGCCTTCCGACGAGGAAGAGGCACCGGCCAAGGGCGGCAAGGCCGAGAAAGCCGGCAAGGCCGACAAGCTCGACAAAGCCGAGAAGGTGCTCGCGGCCGAATGAAGGCCGACCGGGGCCAGGCGGCGGAACCCGTGAGCCGAGGCCGGCATGTGGGCTTTGACCAACTGTCGATCAAGGGCCGCGCTCTCCGGTTGCTGTCCGGGCGCGAGCACTCGCGCGCGGAACTGCAGCGCAAACTGGCCCCGCACGAAACCGAACCCGGCGAACTGGCCCGGGCGCTGGACGAACTGGAGGCCAAAGGCTTCATCAACGAGCAGCGCGTGGTGGAGTCGGTCTTGCACCGGCGCGCTTCCCGACTGGGAGCGGCTCGAGTGCGCCAGGAGCTGCAGGCCAAAGGCCTGGACCCGCAGGCGGTGGCCGAGGCGGTGGCCGGCTTGCAAGACAGCGAAGAACCGCGCGCCCGCGAGGTCTGGCGCAAAAAATTCGGCGCACCACCGCTGGACGCGAACGACCGGGCCAGACAGATGCGCTTCCTGCTCACGCGCGGTTTCAGCAGCGACGTGGTCCGGCGCGTGGTGCGTGGAAGTGCGGCGGCCTTCGATCCAGACGATTGATTTTGGGCAATGCGCGCATCACGGGGACTTGTTCAGCGTCGCCTTGGGCGACTTCAGCCACCCATGGCCACGGGTGCGTTGGCCGGTTTGCTGGGGGTTCGAAACATGCGCCAGGCCAGCAGTGCGCTGACCACCATGATGCCGGTACCCAGCACCGCCGCTGCTTGAAGGCCATCCACGAAGGCCGCACGCGCCGCCATGCGCAGGGGCTCGGCGAGAGCGGCGGGCAATCCATCGGCCACCGTGAGTGCGCCGCCCAGTGTGGACGCACTCGCCATGGCTTCTGCCGTCAGCCCGTCAGGCCACTGGCCGACCATGCCGGCCCGGTACAGGCTGGTGGCCAGGCTGCCAAACACCGCGATGCCGAGCGCACCCGAAAACTCCGAACTGGTCTCTGACAAGGCCGATGCCGCGCCGGCGCGCTCGGGCGGGGCCGAACTGATGACGATGTCGTTGCCCAGCGCAAACACCGGCGCCATGCCCAGACCCATGAGCACCATGCCCCCCATGAGCCAGACCAGGCCATGAGCGCCGCCGGCCAGCGTCATGCCGGCGAACCCGAAGGCGGCGATCACCAGGCCTCCCAGCATGGTTCGCGGTGCCGACCAACGCTGTGCCATGGCCGGCGTGAGCATCGACCCGACCACGAAGGACAGCGCCCAAGGCACGGTGCAGACACCGGCGACGAGTGGCGAGAGACCCAGCACCAGTTGCAGGTGCTGCGAGACGAAGATGTAGACGCCGAACATGGCGAACGACGTGAGGGCATACGTGCAGATGGCTGCTGCGAAACGGGGTTGTCGGAACAGGTCAATGTCCAGCAACGGGTAGTCGATGCGACGCTGGCGACGCAGGAAGACCACGGCGGCCAGCAGTGCAATGGCGGCCACCACACCGGTCGCGAGGCCAGGCTGGCCTTCTGCCACCCGCTTGAGCACGGCGACGCCGCTGAGTACGGCCACCAGGGAAAGCAGCACGCTGCCCAGATCAAGTCGGCCGGCGTTTGCGTCGCGGTATTCGGGCAGCAGAAACGGACCGACCACCAGCAGCAACAGCATCACCGGCACCGCCGCCCAGAAGATGGCCGGCCAGGCGAAATACTGCAGGATCACACCGCCCACCAGCGGGCCGATGGCGCCACCGACCGAATAGCTGGAGATCCAGATGCCGATGGCGACGCGCCGCTCGCGTTCGTCGCGGAACATGTTGGAGATGAGCGAAAGCGTGGACGGCGCCAAGGTGGCGCCCGCAATGCCCAGCAGGGCACGGGTGGCAATCAGGGCTTCCGCCGTGGTAGACAGCGCTGCGGCCATCGAGGCAGCGGCAAACGCGGCGGCGCCAATGAGCAGCAACCGCCGTCGCCCGAGCTTGTCGCCCAGCGTGCCCATGGTGATCAAAAGGCCTGCCACCATGAAGCCGTAGATGTCGACGATCCAGAGCAACTGTGCCTCCGACGGGCGCAGATCGGCGCTGATGGCGGGCAGGGCCAGGTTCAGCACCGTGAGGTCCATGGCGTAGACCATGCAGGGCAAGGCGATCACGCCAAGCGCCACCCACTCCCTTCGGGTGGCGCGCTGGGGAGCAACTTCAGGAAACAGGGAAGGGGCGGGCATGAGGGAGCCTCGGGGCTGGGTGCTGGATCGCGCCGAGCCGGATGCCGACGCCTTCATGACACACGACGAGCAGGCACACCGGATTTCGACAAATTGATCGCGCCGAAGTATCCGACGCAGCGCCGCCCCATGCAAGGTCAATACCGTCGGGGCCAGCGGCGGAGCGGGGGGTCACAGACCTTGCGCAGGGCCGCCCCAAGCAAGGTCAGCCCCCTCGGGGGGCAGCGACCCGCGCAGCGGCGGAGCGTGGGGGTCCCTAAATCCCCAGCATCAGTTTGAGGTTCTGCACCGCAGCGCCGCTCGCACCCTTGCCCAGGTTGTCAAGCCGGGCCACCACCACCGCGTGCTGCGCATCCGCATTGCCGAAAACGCGGATCTCCAGTTCGTTGGTGTTGTTGAGCGCCAGTGCGTCGAGCTTGCCGTCTTCGGTGGCCGGCATGACACGCACCCACGCGCTGCCTGCATAGTGCTTGGCATATACGGCGTGCAGATCGGCGACGGTCGGTTGACCGGGCAGGGTGTCCAGGTGCAGCGGCAGTTCCACCAGCATGCCCTGGGCGAAGTTGCCCACCGCAGGCACAAAAATGGGCCGGCGGGTCAGGCCGGTGTAGGCCATGATTTCGGGAATGTGCTTGTGCTTCAGACCCAGGGCGTACAACTCGTAGGCGGGCGCCCCGCCTTTTTCATACGCCTCGATCATGGTCCGGCCACCACCGGAATACCCGCTCACGGCCGGCAGGCAGACCGGGTGATCGGCGGGCAGCACGCCTGCATCGATCAAGGGGCGCAGCATGGCAATGGCGCCGCTGGCATAACAGCCGGGGTTGGCCACGCGCATTGCATTGACCACCGCTTCTTGCTGGCCGGCAGCCAGCTCGGGAAAGCCGAACACCCAGCCCGGTGCCGTGCGGTGGGCGGTGGAAGCGTCGATGATCTTGGGCTTGTGGCCCGGCAACGCGTCGATCATCGCTACAGATTCACGAGCGGCATCGTCGTGCAGGCAAAGGATGACCAGGTCAACCTGGGACATCAGCTCGCGCTTGGCGGCAGGGTCCTTGCGCAGTTCGGGCGCAATACTCACCAGCTCCACCGCCGGGATCAATTCCAGCCGTTCCCGGATCTGAAGACCCGTCGTGCCCGCCTCGCCATCAATGAATACCTTGGCCATAGCCTTGTGCCTTGTCAGTTCAGATTCAGGGAAATGCCCATACAGTCGCGCGTTCCGTAGCGGTGCGTCGATCCAGGTTGGTGCATCGCAGCATGATACATTTCCCGGTTGCTGTGTCCAGTGCCCGCGGTCCGGCTGCCTGCTGTTCGGCCGGGAACAGGAAATCCATCCAGTCTGAGAGAGACCTCATGAAAATTCACGAGTACCAAGGCAAGGAAATCTTGCGTCAATTTGGTGTCCCTGTGCCACGTGGCATTGCGGCGTTCACGGTGCAGGAAGCGGTTGAGGCCGCACAGAAACTGGGCGGCCCGGTGTGGGTGGTCAAGGCACAGATCCACGCCGGCGGGCGTGGCAAGGGTGGCGGTGTGAAGGTTGCCAAGACCATCGACGACGTGAAGCGTCTGGCCACCGAAATCCTGGGCATGCAGCTCAAGACCCACCAGACCGGCCCTGAAGGCCAGAAAGTGCGTCGCCTCTATATTGAAGACGGCGCCGACATCAAGAACGAACTCTATGTGTCCCTGGTGACCGACCGAGCCACACAGAAAGTGGCCCTGATCGCTTCCAGCGAAGGCGGCATGGACATCGAGGAAGTGGCTCATTCCACGCCCGAGAAAATCATCACCGAGATGATCGATCCCCTGACCGGCATCACCGCCGAGCAGAGCAAAAAGGTGGCCGCGGCCATTGGCCTGACCGGCGCCTCGATCGACCAGGCTGTCGACATCTTCGCCAAGATCTACAAGTGCTACATGGAGACCGATGCGTCGCTGGTTGAAATCAACCCGCTGAACTGCGACTCCAAAGGCGACCTGATGGCCCTGGACGCCAAGTTCAACTTCGACGCCAACGCGCTGTTCCGCCACCCTGAAATCGTGGCCTACCGTGATCTGGACGAAGAAGATCCGGCCGAAGTGGAAGCCTCCAAGTTCGACCTGGCCTACATCAGCCTGGACGGCAACATCGGCTGCCTGGTCAACGGTGCCGGCCTTGCCATGGCCACCATGGACACCATCAAGCTGTTTGGCGGCGAGCCGGCCAACTTCCTGGACGTGGGCGGCGGCGCCACCCCAGAGAAGGTCACCGAAGCCTTCAAGATCATGCTCAAGAACCCCAAGGTCGAAGGCATCCTGGTCAACATCTTCGGCGGCATCATGAAGTGCGACACCATCGCCACCGGCGTGATCACCGCCTGCAAGGCCGTGAACCTGAGTGTGCCGCTGGTCGTGCGCATGAAGGGCACGAACGAAGAGCTGGGCAAGAAGATGCTGGCCGAGTCCGGCCTGCCCATCATCGCCGCAGACACCATGGCCGAAGCCGCGACCAAAATCGTTGCTGCCGTCAAGTAAGCCCGGAGAACACACATGTCGATCTACATCAACAAAGACACCAAGGTCATCACCCAGGGCATCACGGGCAAGACGGGCCAGTTCCACACCGAAAAGTGCCAGGAATACGCGAACGGCAAGAACTGCTTTGTGGCGGGCGTGAACCCCAAGAAGGCCGGCGAGTCGATCTTCAACATCCCGATCTACGCCTCCGTGAAGGAAGCCGCTTCACAGACCGGCGCCACCGTGTCGGTGATCTACGTGCCGCCCGCAGGCGCCGCCGCTGCCATCTGGGAAGCCGTGGAAGCCGATCTGGACATGGCCATCTGCATCACCGAAGGCATTCCTGTGCGCGACATGCTGGAAGTGCGCAACAAGATGAAGGCCAAGGAAGCCGCTGGCGGCAAGAAAACCTTGCTGCTGGGCCCCAACTGCCCGGGCCTGATCACCCCTGACGAAATCAAGATCGGCATCATGCCCGGTCACATCCACCGCAAGGGCCGCATTGGCGTGGTCAGCCGCTCCGGCACGCTGACCTACGAAGCCGTGGCCATGCTGACGGAAGTGGGTCTGGGCCAGTCGAGCGCCGTGGGTATTGGTGGTGACCCCATCAACGGCCTCAAGCACATCGACGTGATGAAGGCATTCAACGACGATCCGGACACCGATGCTGTGATCATGATTGGTGAAATCGGTGGACCCGACGAAGCCGAAGCCGCCAT
The DNA here is from genome assembly GCA_002840835.1 of Betaproteobacteria bacterium HGW-Betaproteobacteria-16. GTDB lineage: Bacteria > Pseudomonadota > Gammaproteobacteria > Burkholderiales > Burkholderiaceae_C > Hydrogenophaga. The sequence goes on from PHCQ01000091.1 coordinate 11,184, forward strand.
GTGGTGCAAGGCGAACATGAAGAAACCCATCGTGGGTTTCATCGCTGGCGTGACCGCGCCTCCCGGCAAGCGCATGGGCCACGCCGGTGCGCTGATCTCCGGCGGTGCCGACACGGCCGATGCCAAGCTCGCCATCATGGAAGAGTCGGGCTTCATCATCACGCGCAACCCGTCCGAGTTGGGCAAGCTGCTCAAGGCGCAGTTGTAAACCCCACAACACACGCTCCAGCGTGAAGAAGGCAACGTTCGCGTTGCCTTTTTTTTCGCGCTTAGTCAAAGTGAGGCGTTAAATACACAGCTGGGCTTGAACTTCGGCCAGGTTTGAAACAAAATGCAACAAACCAGAGCCTGAGTCCCTGCGCCCCAGACCCATCACGCGGTGACACCCGCCGGGATGTTGGGTGACTTGTCCAAGGTGCACGACCAAATCGCATTTTCTGCAGGGTGATATTTGTCCAGCAAGCGAGCAAAAAAGACAGAAGGGAGGCGAGGCCCGTTCTGGCGTACCGACACCTTTGTGGGTCTGGCGGTGATGCTGCTCGCGCTGGCCCTGCATGCGTCGACCGATCTCTTCGCTGGCCTTGAACGGCGCTTCTATGACTTCGGTGTCGCCAGCAGCGACAGGCAGCCCAGCGACCGGATCGCCGTGATTGCCATCGATGACCGCAGCATCGCCAACATCGGTCGCTGGCCTTGGCCGCGCGAGGTGCATGCGCAGCTGATCGACCAGCTGTCTGCCGCAGGTGCCAAAACCATTGCCCACACTGCGTTCTTTTTCGAGCCCCAGACCGACCGCGGCCTGGCGGAGTTGCGTGCACTGCAATCCCGCATCGATGGCTCGTCCACCACGGCGGCGCCCATTGGCGAGCTGAGCGATTTGGCTCGCAGCGAACTGCAGTCGTTCATCGCCGACGCCGAGCGGGGGCTGGACTCCGATGCGCGCCTGAGTGAAAGCATGCGGCGCGCGGGCAACGTCATCGTTCCCTCACTGTTCAGTCTGGGTGAGCCCCAGGGTCGGCCCGACGCGCCCTTGCCTGCCTTTGCCCAGCGCAACGCCATCAGCGACCCCATCGGCTTCGGACTGCCCGCGATACGCACGCAACAACCGCTTGCCGCCATCGGTTCGGCGGCCGTCGCCGTGGCGCACCTCAATCAGACAGCAGACGTCGACAGTGTGGTGCGAAGGGAGCCGCTGTTCATTCACTTCGACCGCATGGCGGTGCCGTCGATGGGACTGAGCATTGCCGCCCACAGCCTGAACCTGAGCATCGACGACATCGGGTGGGTGCCGGGCGAGGGCGTGCGGCTGGGGACCAGGGTCATTCCCAGCGATGACTCGGCCCGCGTGCTGCCGCAGTTCTACCGCGAAGGTGGGGCCCAACGGGCGATTCCCGTGGATGCCTTCTACGACGTGATCTCGGGTGCCATTCCTGCCAGCAAATACGCCGACAAGATCGTGATCATTGGGGCCACCGCCGCGGGCGTGGGTGGTGCGTTCGCCACGCCGGTATCTGCGTCGATGTCGCCGGCTGAGACCATGGCGCACATCACCTCCAGCATTCTGGGTGGTCATTTCATTGCGGAGCCTCTGTGGGGAGGCCTGGCGGTCCTGGGCGCCATGCTGCTGGTCGGGCTGTACGTGGTGGTGGGTTTGCCCAGGCTGGGCGCGGCCGCCAGTGCCTGGATCACCGCGGCGCTTTTTGTTGCCTTGCTGGGGTCGCAATTCGTGCTGCTGTCGTCGGGGTCTGTCTGGCTCCAGCTGGTTTTCCCCGCCAGCCTGTTGCTGATCGGCCACGGCGCCATCACCACGCGGCGCTTCCTCGCGACCGAGGCCGGCAAACAGCACACGGATCGGGAGTCGGCCGAAACCAACCGCATGATGGGCCTGGCGCTGCAGGGGCAAGGTCAGCTCGACATGGCCTTTGACCGGTTTCGCCGGGTGCCCCACAGCGCCGACCTGATGCAGAACCTGCAGCAGCTCGCCATGGACTACGAGCGCAAGCGTCAGTTCAACAAGGCCGAGGCGGTGTATGCACACATGGCCGACATGGACCCCAAGGACGCGGAAGTGAAGGAGCGCCGCAGCCGTGCCAAGACATTGTCGGAAACCGTGATGCTGGGCACCGCTGCGTCTCACCCGGGCGGCACGTTGCTGCTCTCTTCGGGCGGTGTGGAAAAATCGATGCTGGGCCGCTACCAGGTGGAGAAGGAACTGGGCAAGGGGGCCATGGGCGTGGTGTATCAGGGGCGCGATCCGAAGATCGGACGTGTCGTGGCCATCAAGACGCTTGCGCTCAGCGCCGAATTCGAAGGCCATGAACTGCAGGACGCACGCCAGCGCTTCTTCCGCGAGGCAGAAACGGCAGGGCGCCTGCAACACCCGCACATCGTCACCATCTTCGACGCAGGTGAGGAGCACGACCTGGCGTTCATTGCCATGGAGTTCCTGCAAGGCAGCGATTTGCTGGAACACACCCGGGCGGGCCAGCTGCTGCCCGTTGATGCGGTGATTCGCATCGGTGATCAGGTGGCGCTGGCACTGGACTATGCGCATCGCCAGAATGTCGTGCACCGCGACATCAAGCCCGCCAACATCATGTTCGACCCTGCCACCCAGTCGGTGAAAGTCACCGATTTCGGCATTGCCCGCATCACCGATGCCAGCAAGACCAAGACAGGCATGGTGTTGGGCACACCCAGCTTCATGTCGCCAGAGCAGCTGGCGGGGCAACGCGTGGATGGTCGCTCCGATCTCTATTCGCTCGGTGTGACCCTGTACCAGATGCTGACCGGCAGCCTGCCGCTGGCAGGCGATTCCATGGCGGCGCTGATGTACCAGATTGCCAACCAGCCCGCGCCCAGTGTGCGCAGCGTGCGCCCGGCATTGCCGCAGGCGCTCGCCGATATACTGGATCGGATGCTGGCCAAATCGCCCGATGCGCGGTTCCAGACAGGGGCCGAGCTCTCGATCCGGTTGCGCGAGGTGCTGGCCACCGGCCTGCAAGACAAACAGGAAAATGTGGCCTACACGGCAACCGAAAACGCATTTGCCCGGACGATGGCATGGGCACCCGGGCAGGAAGAAGCGACCACAACAACAGGTTTCGAAACCACCGCCGTGATCGTGCAGACGAACCCTTCAGACAACAACCAAGCAGGTTTGCGGGGCCGCCCCAACCCACCTCGATCATGAATTTTGAGTATTTCAGCCTCACCGACACGGGCATTCTTCGTGAGAACAACGAAGACTCCGTGGCGCTGGACGTCGAGAACCACATCGCCATCCTGGCCGATGGCATGGGAGGCTACAACGCGGGTGAGGTGGCCAGCGCCATGGCCACCACCTTCGTGCGCAGCGAACTGGGACGCTGGATGGCCGAGGGTGGCGCACAGGCCAGCTCGCGGGAAATCAAGCGCGCGATGGAAATCTGCATCGACAACGCCAACCGCTCCATCTTCAACGCAGCCAATTCCCAGCCGCAGTACGCCGGCATGGGTACCACGCTGGTCATGGGCGTGTTCCAGGAAGCCCGCACGCTCATTGGCCATGTGGGCGATTCGCGCTGCTACCGCCTGCGCGACGGCAACTTCGTGCAGCTCACGCGCGATCATTCCCTGCTGCAGGAACAGCTCGACGCCGGCCTCATCACGCCCGAGCAGGCCCAGTTTGCCACCCACAAGAACCTGGTCACCCGCGCCCTGGGCGTGGAAGACACGGTGTTGCTGGAAGTCAACGAATTCCGTGTCGAAGAGGGCGATCTTTTCCTGCTGTGCTCCGACGGATTGAGTGACATGCTCTCCGACCAGCGCCTCGCCGCCCTGCTCGTGACAGCCGGCACGCTGGACGAAAAAGCGCACGCCCTGATCGACGCCGCCAATGACAGCGGCGGACGCGATAATATTTCGGTCATACTGGCAGCCGCCAAGAGCAAACCTTTGCGCAAGGGTTTGTTGTCTCGAATGCTGGGTCAATGATCGCCTTCCAGATCCCGTTTACAAGAGTCCACAGGAGTCGGCCATGCCGAAAATGATCGTTTCCATTGACGGTGTCGTCATGAAAGAAGTGCAGCTCACCAAAGATCGCACGACCCTGGGGCGCCGTCCCTACAACGACATCGTGATCGACAACCTGGCGGTCAGCGGTGAGCACGCCGTCATGCAGATGTCGGGTGCCGATGTGTTCCTGGAAGACCTCAACAGCACCAACGGCACCTACGTCAACGGCAAGGCGATCAAGAAGCAACAGTTGCAAAACGGCGACACGGTCGAGATCGGCAAGTACAAGATCAAGTTTGTCAACGACAACTTCTCGGACAAGCACGAGAAGACCATGGTGATCAATTCGGGCGCCGTGGTTGAACAGCCCGCTCCTGCCCCTGCAGCCGCTCCTGCAAGCGCCGTGGGCAACGCCGCCATCAAGGTCATGTCGGGTGCGGCGGCCGGGCGCGAGGTGCCACTGGTCAAGGTGGTCACCACCATCGGCAAACCCGGCGTGGCCGTGGCCGCCATCACACGTCGCCCCCACGGCTACGTGGTGGCCCTGGTTGAGGGGGCGACACGCCCCACCGTCAATTCCAAACCGCTCGGAACCGATGCCGTCGACCTGCGGCACGGCGATTTGATTGAACTGGCGGGCACGCAAATGCAGTTCATCCAGAAGTGATGGTGCCGGGCGCAGGCCCTGGCCCTTGGTCACCTGCTGCCCATCGCTTGCTTTCCTTCACTCACTTGCGGCTCGACCCATGCAGGCGCTGAGCCAACACGGCGCACGCATCGCCGTCACCCTGCTGCCGCTGATTCTTGCGCTGCTGCATGCCGTGGGTGCACTGCCCATGGGTGTGCTGCAGCGGCTCGACAACATCATCTTTGACGCCCGCCTGCGCGCCACCATGCCGCAAACCCTGGACGAGCGGGTCGTGATCATCGACATCGACGAACAAAGCCTGGCCGAGGTGGGCCGCTGGCCCTGGTCGCGCAACCATCTGGCCCGCCTGGTCGACACCTTGTTCGACGACCATGGCATTGCCCTGCTCGGCTTTGACACTGTGTTCGCCGAACCCGACAACAGCTCGGGCCTGCGTCAGCTGGAAGCCCTTGCCCAGGGCGACCTGGCCGATGTGCCAGGTCTGGCCGAACACATCGAACGGCTGCGCCCGGCGCTGGACCACGACGCGCTTCTGGCTCGCAGCCTCAAGGACCGCCCCGTGGTGCTGGGTTACTACTTCACCAGCGACCGCAATGGCCGCACCGGCGGCGTGTTGCCTGAGCCGGTGATGGAAGCCGAAGCCCTGCAGGGCCGCGACGTGCGCGCCACCCGCTGGGATGGCTATGGCGCCAATCTCGCCTCCCTGATGGCGGTGGCGCCGCAGGCCGGGTTTTTCAACGCGGTCTCTGCCAGTGATGGCGTCGTGCGCGCGCTGCCGCTGCTGGCCGAATATGAGGGCCGCTATTACGAGTCGCTGGCGCTGGCGATGTTTCGCCGGCTGGTGGGGTTGCCCAAGGTGGAGCCGGGATTTCCCGCAGATGGCCCGCTGCAGCGCAACCTTCAGGCCCTGGAAAGCGTGCGCCTCACCCAGGCCGGAACCGAGCTCGCCATCCCTGTCGACGATCGCGTGCTGGCGCTGGTGCCATTCCGGGGTCGAGGTGGGCCACAAGGCGGATCGTTCCGCTACCACTCGGCGGCCGATGTATTGGCCAACCGCATTCCACGCGATGCGCTCAAAGGCAAGATCGTGCTGCTGGGCACCACCGCCCCTGGCCTGCTCGATCTGCGCGTCACGCCCGTGGGTGAAACCTATCCTGGTGTGGAAACCCACGCCAACCTGATCGCCAGCCTGCTTGACGGCGAGATCCTGGTGCGGCCCGACTACGCGCTGGGTTACGAGGTGGTGGTGCTGGTCTTTGCAGGCCTGGTGCTGGCGCTGTGCCTGCCGCTGCTGTCGGCCGCGCGGGCCGTGGCATTGAGCGTGGGGGTGGTGGCCGCCATCGTGGCGCTGAACTTCTGGCTCTATCTGGGCCACGGCCTTGTCCTGCCACTGGCCAGCAGCCTGGTCATGGCGGCGCTGGCCTTTGCCCTCAACATGAGCTACGGCTACCTGGTGGAGAGCAAGTCCAAGCGCGAATTGGCCCAGCTGTTTGGTACCTACGTGCCGCCGGAGCTGGTCGACGAAATGGTGAAGGACCCCGACCGCTACACCATGGCCGCTGACGCGCGTGAACTCACCGTGATGTTCTGCGACATGCGCGGCTTCACCCGCCTCTCTGAAACCATGGCGCCCACCGAGCTGCAGGCCCTGCTCAACACCGTGTTCAGCCGCCTCACCCACGTCATTCGCCAGCACCGCGGCACCATCGACAAATACATGGGCGACTGCGTCATGGCCTTCTGGGGTGCGCCGGTTCCTGCGCCCGATCACGCGGCGCTCGCCGTGCAAGCCGCGCTCCACATGGCCGCCGAGGTGCACGCCATCAACCGTGAACACGCGCAACAAGGCTTGCCCGCGATCAGCGTCGGCATTGGCCTGAACACCGGCGACATGTGCGTGGGTGACATGGGGTCCGACGTGCGTCGCAGCTACACCGTCATTGGCGATGCCGTCAATCTGGCCTCCAGGCTGGAAGGCCTCACCGCGCAGTACGGCGTGCCCATTGTGGCCAGCGAGGCCACGCGGGCCCAGTGTCCAGACCTCTTGTGGCAGGAACTCGATCGCGTGCGGGTCAAGGGCAAGGCGCAGGCCGTGACCATTCACACACCGCTGTGTCCGGCAAGCGACGCCTCCCCAGAGTTGAGGAAAGAACTGGTCTTGTGGAAGCAGGCTCTGCAAGCGTGGCGCTCGCAGCAGTGGGACGATTGCGACGTGTTGTTACTTAACCTGAGCAGGCAGAATGCGGAAAAAGTCCTTTACCGGCGCATGGCGGAGCAGGTAGCCTTCATGCGTCGCTCACCGCCAGAATCGAACTGGGACGGCGCAACCAATTTCGACACCAAATGAAATCACTTTCCACTCAAAGCAAGATGCGAAGAGCTGCAGCGGTTTGTGCCGAGGCACAACCCCGCAGCGGTGCTACGCATGGCTTTGAGCGGCGAAAGCGA
>PHCQ01000148.1 GCA_002840835.1 Betaproteobacteria bacterium HGW-Betaproteobacteria-16
GCCAGTTCTTTGCGTTGGGTGCGCACGCTGGTCTCTTCGGAGGGGCCAACGATCACCGTGAGCAGCGGCGCAGCGGCGCAGCGGGAGATTCGCCGATGCGCACCGCCTCCACCTTGACCAGGTAGAAGTCGGCGTCGGTAGATTCGTTGAGCCAGGCGATGGCGGCCACGTGCTCCGGTCGCGGCTCGGAGACGATCCAGATCGCCACGCGAGCCGACATCGCTGTCAGGTAGGTGATGAGCTTGCCCAGGTGGTCATGGTTGCTCTTCTCCAGTTGGTTTTCGATGATGACGCGTGCGCCTCCCTCGTCTTCGGCCACCAGGTCGATGCTGAAGGCACCCGCCGCCTGCTCGCGGTCCACGTTGATGAGGTTCAGGCCCAGCGCTGTGTTCAAAACGTCGATGTTCTCCTGCAGCCACTGGGTGAAGTCATAGTGTTGATTTCCACGTAAATCTGACCCCTTTGAGCTGAGTTTTTTCATCCAAATCTGACCCCTTGAGTAAGGTCTCCTGCTTGTTTTTTGAGCAGGAGGGTTCAAGGAGTGATCAACGTGGGAACACTGGCGAAGATCCGCAGGATGCACCTGCGCGATGGCCTTCCAATCAAAGAGATCGAGCGGCGCACGGGCCTGGCCAGAAACACCATCAAGGTGTGGCTGCGCAAGGGCGAGATGGTCCAGCCCAAGTACCCCCAGCGGGTGGTGGTGAGCAAGCTCGACGGCTTCACCGAGACGCTGGCCACCTGGCTCAAGGCCGACCAGCACCGCGGCAAACACGACCGCCGCACCGTCAAGGCCATGTTCGAGGCACTGGCCGAGCAGGGCTATGTCGGCGGCTATGGCCGGGTCGCCGCCTTTGCCCGGCGCTGGCGGGAGGAGCAGTCGGGCAAGGTCGGCAAGGCTGCCTTCGTGCCGTTGAAGTTTGCGTTGGGCGACGCGTTCCAGTTCGACTGGAGCACCGAGTACGCCTGGGTGGGCGGGTTGCGCCGGCGCCTGGAAGTGGCGCACACCAAGCTGTGTGGCAGCCGCGCTTTCTGGTTGGTGGCCTATCCGACCCAGAGCCACGAGATGCTGTTCGACGCCCATGCCCGGGCGTTTGCGGCCTTCGGCGGTGTGCCCCAGCGCGGCATCTACGACAACATGAAGACCGCCGTGGACAAGGTGGGCGCGGGCAAGAAGCGCGTGATCAATGCGCGCTTTGAAGCCATGACGGGCCACTACCTGTTCGAGCCCGAGTTCTGCAACGTGGCCAGCGGCTGGGAGAAGGGCATTGTGGAGAAGAACGTGCGCGACCGGCGCAGCAGCATCTGGCACAAGGCGCTCAAACAGCGCTGGCCCAGCATGGAAGTGCTCAACGACTGGCTGGCCCAGGAGTGCCGCGCCGCATGGGCCGAGCTCAACCACCCCGAATGGCCCACCCTGAAGGTGGCCGACGTGCTGCAGGACGAACAACTGCGCCTCATGCCCAACCCCAAGCCGTTCGATGGCTACGTGGAGGTGCTGGCCCGGGTCTCCAGCACGGCGCTGGTGCACCTGCAGCGCAACCGCTACAGCGTGCCGACCGAGCACGCCCATGAAGTGGTCAGCCTGCGCCTGTACCCGGATCGCCTGGACGTGGTGGCCGAGAACACCCGCATCGCCAGCCATGCGCGCAGCTTCGAGCGCAGCCTGACCTTCTACGACTGGCGCCACTACGTGAGCCTGATCGAGCGCAAGCCTGGCGCGCTGCGCAACGGCGCGCCCTTCGAGACCCTGCCCGAGCCGCTGAAGAAGCTGCAGGCTGTTCTGCTGCGCCATGAGGGTGGCGACCGGGTGATGGCACAGGTGCTGGCGGCCGTGCCGGTGCATGGTCTGGAGCCGGTGCTGGTGGCGGCCGAGCTGGCGCTGGAGAGCGGCAAGCCCAGTGGCGAGCATGTGCTCAACGTGCTGGCGCGCCTGAAGGCTGGTGGCCAGACGGGCGATGCGCAGGAGGTCAAGACGCCCTTGACGTTGGCGGTGCAGCCGCTGGCCAACGTGCAGCGTTACGACCGGCTGCGCTCGCTGGATGGCGACGACGCCCAAGGAGCACAGTCATGAGCCAGGCCATCATCACAGCGCTCAAGGCATTGAAGCTGCACGGCATGGCCGCCAACTACCCCGAGGTGGCCGCGCAGGCGCGGCACACCGAGTTCAGTCCGGAGGCGTTCCTGGGCCAGTTGCTGCGCGCCGAACAGGCCGAGCGCTCGGTGCGATCCATGGCGTATCAGATGGGGGCGGCACGCTTCCCCGCGCACCGCGATCTGGCGGGCTTTGAATTCAGCCCGGCCGGTGTGGACGAAGCGCTGGTGCGCACGCTGCATGGCGGCCAGTTCATTGATGCGGCCCACAACGTGGTGCTCATCGGCGGACCGGGCACGGGCAAGACCCACCTGGCCACGGCCATCGGCATCGAGGCCATTCAGAAGCACGGCAAACGGGTGCGGTTCTTCTCGACCGTGGAGCTGGTCAACGCGCTGGAGCTGGAGAAGAGCCAGGGCAAGGCCGGTCAGATCGCGCACCGGCTGGTCTACACGGACCTGGTGATCCTGGATGAGCTGGGCTACCTGCCGTTCAGCCAGGCAGGCGGTGCCTTGCTGTTCCACCTGCTCTCCAAGCTCTACGAGCGCACCAGCGTTCTGATCACGACCAACCTGAGCTTCGGCGAATGGAGCCAGGTGTTTGGCGACGCGAAGATGACGACGGCGCTGCTGGACCGGCTGACCCACCACTGCCACATCGTGGAGACCGGCAATGAAAGCTGGCGGTTCAAACACTCCAGCGCAGCAGCGAAGACAGGCCCGAGAAAGAAGCCACGGGCGGCCCTGAACGACACGACTGTAAAAGGAGAATCCGATGCACCAACGGTAGACTTATCCACAGACGCGTAGCCCGGCTACAGCGAAACAGGTGGGGTCAATATTGGATGAAAAACCGGGGTCAAGATTGCGTGGAAATCAACATACTCAGGTTAACCTGTTGCCAGCTCGCTGTTTCGACCCGCTCCTTCGGTGCGGATGAGCGGATGCCGTCTCGGGCGCGCATGAATTCAACTCTGCGTGTGGCATCGACTTCTACAACGTAGTGAAGTCCGTTATCAATGCTGGCTTCCAGGCGTTCGATAAGCTGAGCCGCAGCAACTGTACGAAAGCTGCAAACCACAACGCCGCTGCGCGCTTTCGCGAGCGCGAGCAGAGA
>PHCQ01000092.1 GCA_002840835.1 Betaproteobacteria bacterium HGW-Betaproteobacteria-16
GATGATGTCGCTGATCTTCTTGCTGCTCTGGTTGATCTCGTCCATGGTGGTGACCACCTGACCCACGACCTGGCCGCCGCGTGCGGCGATCTCGGCCGCGCTCGATGCGAGCTGGTTGGCCTGGCGCGCCGCATCGGCGCTCTGGCGCACGGTGCTGGTGAGTTCCTCCATGCTGGCCGCCGTCTCTTCGAGGTTGCTCGCGGCCTGCTCGGTTCGGGCAGACAGGTCCTGGTTGCCCGAGGCAATCTCCATCGACGCCGTGTTGATGCTGTCCGTGGCGCTGCGCAGATCGCGGATGATGGCGACGAAGCGCTGGCGCATGTTCTCGACCTCGCGCACCAGCACACCGATCTCGTCCTTGCGGTCGGAACGGAAAGCCTGGGACAGATCGCCTTGGGCCACCGTGGTGACCGCGACCGTCAGGTCTGCCAATGGGCGGCTGACGTTGCGACGCACCAGGGCATACATGGCGATACCCAGCAGGGCTGTCACGGCGGCCAGCATGGCCCAAAAAGCGTAGATGGAATCCCAGAACGAGGCCATGGCTTCATCGTCGGACACTTCGGCCACGACCCACCAGCCGCCCGCCTGCGAAGGGCGCATGACGGCCCATGGCGAATCGGAATCAGTATTGAAGAGTGCCGCGGCGTTGCGCACGAAGCCGTCGGGGGAATTCCGCAACTCGGTCAGAAAGGCATCGGCCTGCGGATTCACTTCCAGCACCTTTTTGCCAGCGGCGGTGGGGTGCGAAATGAACACGGCGTCGGCGTTGGACTTCCGTGGGTCGATGACATAGCTGCCACCCGACTCGAAGAACCTGGCTTCAGCCACCAGATTGTCCAGCGAAGCCTGGAAATCGGCGACGTCGAACCCGATGAACAGGATGCCGACGACCGCGCCAGCTTCGTTGCGCACGGCTTCGTAGTGAGTCATGTAGGGTTTGCCAAACAGCACGGCACGCCCGGTGTACGTCTTGCCTTCCAGCATCAGCGGGTACGCCGGGTGGGTGCGGTCCAGCAGCGTGCCCATCGCGCGCTCGCCGTCGGCCTTCTTCAGCGACGTGCTGATGCGCTGGAAATCATCACCCTTGCGCATGAAGATGGTGGCCACGCCGCCGTTCTGCGCATGGAAGCTGTCCACTTCGGTGAAATCGTCGTTCAGCAACATGCCCCAGCCCTTGAGCATGCCGGCCTCTTCATCCAGATCGAATTTGTCGGCGAACTTCTGGCGGAACGGCTTGTACGCCCGGTCGGTCATCATCCGCGCGGTGCCGTCAAACGCATCGATCGACCCGGCAATCGACGTCGCCTTGTCGCCCGTCCAATCCACTTGCCGCTCTCGGGCAGTGCTTTCCATGGCCACGGCCATCACGGTGCTGACCACAATCAGCACGCCTGCGAGCAGGGCAACCGACAACAAGGCAACGCGACGCGCCACCGAAGGGGTTTTTGAAACGGACGGGCTCATGCCGACTCCTTATGGCTTCTGTGACAGGAAGAAGAATTGGGGACTGGCAGCGAATTACTGCAGCACCTGACTGGTGTCCATCAGACCCATGTCGGCGCTGGACATGAGGGCTTCTATGTCCATGAGGATCAGCATGCGCTCACCCACGCTGGCAATGCCGGTGATGAAACCGGTGTCCACGGTGGTGTTCATCTCTGGTGCAGGCTTGATCAGGTCTCCCGCGAGTTCGAGCACGTCAGAGACCGAGTCCACCACCGCACCCACCACGCGGCCGCGTACGTTGAGCACGATCACCACGGTGAAGCCGTTGTATTCCACCTTCTCGCATCCGAGCTTGATGCGCAGGTCCACCACCGGCACGATCACGCCGCGCAGATTGACCACGCCCTTGATGAAGTGGGGTGCGTTGGCGATGCGCGTGGGCTCTTCATATGAGCGGATCTCCTGCACGCGCAGGATGTCGATGCCGTATTCCTCTGCGCCCAGGCGAAAGGTCAGGAATTCAGCAGCAGCCTTCTGGGCGGCAGCGCGTGCGCTGTCATTGCGGGCGATGTGTTGGGCGTCGTTGCGCATGTCCATGGTGGAAGTCCTCGATAAAAGCGGATTGGTCCATGGAATATCGGCCAGCACAGCGCCAACTGAAGGCACAATAAAGTCCACAAAGTGCACGCAAACCCAGCCTTTATGCGCACTCTGAGTACCTAAGTTCCAAACTGAGACGCAAGACATTGACCGGGCCGATCAGGTGCACGACCGATTCAGGGGGAGGGCTGCGAGCGTGGCGCCAGCGGCAGGCTGATGGAAATGAGGCGCACGGAAGGTGTCAGGGCAGGCTGGGGAACCCTGGGGCGAAATGGCTTCGTCTGCGCCGTTGTCCTGCAATTGGGTCGCTGCTCAGGCCGGTGATGACCCCGGTGTGCACGTTGTGCACGATCACCATGGCGAAGATGGGCTGGCAGGAAAACAAGCTTTTCAGGCGCCGCCTTCTCCCGTCCGAGCAGCGACGCCCATCTGAACCTACGACTGCCTGGCCACGTTACTTGCCAGCTTGAACACGCTCACTGCTTGCACCAGTTGCTGGGCCTGTTGTTGCAGGCTGGAAGCGGCGGCAGCGCTTTCTTCCACGAGCGCGGCATTCTGCTGTGTGGCCTGATCCATCTGGCTGACGGCCTCGCTGACCTGTCTCACACCAGCGCTCTGCTCGCTGCTGGCGCTGCTGATCTCGCCCACGATGTCCGACACGCGTTGGATGGAAGTCACGATCTCCTGCATGGTGGAGCCTGCCTTGTCCACCAGCTGCGTGCCCTGTTCGACGCGCTCGACGCTGGCGCCGATCAGGGTCTTGATTTCCTTGGCCGCCTCGGCACTGCGCTGCGCCAGGTTGCGCACCTCACCGGCCACCACTGCAAAGCCACGGCCCTGCTCACCGGCCCGCGCGGCTTCCACCGCAGCGTTCAATGCCAGGATGTTGGTCTGGAAAGCGATGCCGTCGATCACGCCAATGATGTCGCTGATCTTCCTGCTGCTGTCGTTGATGTCTTTCATGGTCTGCACGACCTGGTTCACCACTTCGCCGCCTTGCATGGCCACCGAACTGGCGCTCGCAGCGAGCTGGTTAGCCTGCCGGGCGTTGTCTGCATTCTGGCTGGCTGTCGACCCCATTTTCTCCATGGAGGCGGAGGTTTCCTCCAGTGCAGAGGCTTGCTGCTCGGTGCGACTGGAGAGGTCGCTGTTGCCCTGTGCGATTTCGGCACTGGCCGTGGCGACGTTGTCAGCGCCCAGTCGCACTCCGGTCACCACACGTGTCAACGAAGCCTGCATGTCTTTCATGGTGGCAAGCAAAGGCGTGAATTCATCGCGCACGCTGTCAGCCACGGCGGTGGTCAGGTCGCCATCGCGCACACGCTCGGCCACGGCCTGGGTCTCTGCCACGCGTCGGCGCAGCACCGAGGCGATGTAGGTCGAAAAAACCGCCAAAGCGACTGTCAAGGCCGCTGCCAGCATGGCGATCAAGTTGGAGGTACTGAGTGCGTCCTTCTGAATCCGCTGGATATCGCTGCTGAGGCCCTTGGTCTGGATCTCGGTGCCGCCCTTGAGTCCATCTAGCAACTGGTTGCGCGCAGGGATGGTCACGTCCACCAGGTAGGCAAAGGACTCCTCCTTCCTTCCCTGCTGTATCAAGGCGATGTTGGCCTCCCCGGTTTTCCAGAAGCCCGCCAACAGCGGCGGCAAGGTAGCGAAATGCGCTTTGCCCTCCGGTGTGAACAACCGCCTTTCATAGGCTCGCAGCGCATCGTCCATGTGCTTGCGCTTGTCGGCGATGTACGCCAGTGTCGCCTGCAACTCCTGGGCATCCCGCGCCAGTATGGCGTGGCGAATCTGAAGCGAGACCTGCGTCACCGAGAGCTCCATGTCTGCCATGGTGTTGAGCTGGGGCACACGGGTGCTCTCGGTGAAACCGGCCAGCTTGGCTGCGTCGTTCAGACTGGCGTACGCATACACCCCCAAGGCGGCCAGCGCCATTGAAATGGCCGCGCCGACGGCGTAAAGGCGACGGGCGATGCCGAATGTAAAGGCTGAGTTCATGATGGTTGGAAGCGTTGTAGTGAGGTCCGGTTAAAGAAACCAAGCAGACACTGGCGGTATCTGGCACGGGCGACAGGACTTATCCGATGAGTCGTCGACATTCATTTGTCTTGGACACATTTAGTCGACTGATCAGTAGCTCCACGAGAATTCGCCATTGAAATCCGATTAGTCTTTGTTTGTCTTAGACAATATCGACATGTCCCGATATTTATGAAGTGAGAAAAATCACACTCCCGGAGCCTCTGCTGCATCGCCCCCCGATTTCCACCCGTCCCGCATGTGTCGGCCGGCATCCGGTTGCTCTGGTAGCTTTGCGCCATGAATCCTCACGACACGCTGTTGGCCGCCACCTCATGCATTGACAGTGCGCACCCTGCGGTGATCGCGTTCGCACGCGAGCACATGCGGGGCGAAACGCCTCGCGAGCGGGCGGTTTCGCTCTACCTCGCCGTGCGAGACGGCCTGCGGTACGACCCCTACCGCATTGACCTCTCCGATCACGTCATGCGCGCCAGCACCGCACTGCAACAGGGGTTCGGCTGGTGTGTGCCCAAGGCGGTGGTGCTCGCTGCGGTGGCGCGTGCGTCAGGCATTCCTGCCCGCCTGGGCTTCGCCGACGTGAAGAACCACCTGTCCACCGAGCGCCTGCGGCGCACCATGGGCACCGATGTGTTCGCCTGGCACGGCTACACCGAACTCTGGCTCGACGGCGCGTGGCGAAAGGCAACCCCGGCCTTCAACATCGAGCTGTGTGACAAATTTGGCCTGCTGCCGCTGACGTTCGACGGCGTGCACGATTCGCTCTACCACCCGTTCGATCGGGCCGGCAACCAGCACATGACCTACGTCAACGAACGCGGCAGCTTTGACGATCTGCCACTGACCCAGATTCGGGCGGCTTTTGCAGAGATGTATCCTGGCATCGCAACCGGTGACCAGCACGCCGACGGCGATTTCGCCGCCGACGCGGCGCGTGAAAACCTGGGCACCTGAAACGCCCCGAACCGCCTCAGTTCGAAAACTTGAACACCGCCGTGCTGGCCATCAGGTTGGGCAGCGTGCGCACCTCCTGGCCGTGGTGCAAGCCGAAGCTGTCGACGATGGTCAGGCCACAGCTGCGCGCCAGCACCTCAAAATCGGCATGCGTGCCAACCCGGATGTTGGGTGTGTCGTACCACTGGTAGGGCAGCCGACGGGTCACGGGCATGCGACCCTGCAGCACCGCCAGCCGGTTCGGCCAGTGCGCAAAGTTGGGGAAGGCCACCACGCCGATGCGCCCTACCCGCGCCGTTTCGATCAGCATGGTTTCGGTGTTGCGCAGGTGTTGCAGCGTGTCGATCTGCAGCACCACGTCGAAGGCGTCGTCTTCGAACATGGTCAGGCCGTCTTCCAGGTTCAGCTGCAACACGTTCACGCCACGTTTGATGCAGGCGAGCACCTTGGCGTCGTCGATCTCCACGCCGTAGCCGGTACAGCCGCGCGTGGCCTGAAGGTGGGCGATGAGCGCCCCGTCGCCACAACCCAGGTCGAGCACCCGCGAGCCCGGTGGCACCAGTCGGGCAATCGAATCCATCACGTCATGCTCAGCCATGGGTTACCTCCCCTGCAAGGGTGGCGCCCACTGTGCGTTCAAAGTACGCCCGCACCGCCTGGTGGTAGCGTGCGTCGTCGAGCAGGAAGGCGTCGTGTCCATGGGGCGCGTCGATTTCGCAATAGCTCACCTCGCGCCGGTTTTCCAGCAATGCCTTGACCATTTCGCGGCTGCGCGCAGGTGAAAAGCGCCAGTCGGTCGTGAAACTGATCAACAGGAACCCGGCACGCGCGCGGGCCACAGCCGCGCTGAGGTTGCCTTCAAAAGCCCGCGCGGGATCGAAGTAGTCCAGCGCGCGGGTGATGAGCAGGTAGGTGTTGGCATCAAAGTACTCGCTGAACTTGTCGCCTTGATAGCGCAAGTAGCTCTCGATCTGAAACTCCACATCCTGTGTGCTGTACCGGTAAGCCAGTTCGGCCACGGCTGCCGGGTCCTCGCCATCGGCACGTCTGAGCGATCTCCCGAACTTCTCGTTCATCACGTCGTCGCTGAGGTAGGTGATGTGGCCAATCATGCGGGCGATGCGCAGGCCGCGGCGTGGCAAGGTGCCTTCGCGCAGGTAGTGCCCACCATGAAAATCCGGGTCGGTCACGATGGCGCGGCGGGCGACTTCGTTGAAGGCGATGTTTTCGGCCGTGAGGTTGGGCGCGCTGGCCACCACCACCGCGTGCCGCACGCGATTCGGGTACTGCAGCGTCCAGGACAAGGTCTGCATGCCCCCCAGACTGCCACCCATCACGGCCGCCAGTGTCTCGATGCCCAGCGCGTCGAGCAGGCGCGCCTGCGCATGCACCCAGTCTTCGACCGTCACCACGGGAAAGTCGGCACCCCAGGGCTGGCCAGTGGCAGGGTTGATGTGGGTGGGACCGGTGCTGCCGAAGCAGGAGCCCAGGTTGTTGACACTGACCACGAAGTAGCGATCGGTGTCCACCGGTTTGCCGGGACCGATCATGTTGTTCCACCAGCCTTCGCTGCGCGCCAATGGCTGGCCGTTCACGTCTGCGTGCCAGCCGGCCACATGGTGGGAAGCGTTGAGCGCGTGGCAGACCAGCACCGCGTTGGAGCGCTCGGCATTGAGCGTGCCATAGGTCTCGTAGACCAGTTCGTAAGCCGGCAAGACCGCGCCGCTCTGCAGCGACAAGGGCTCGGTGAAACGGCGCGTTTGGGGCGTGACAATCACTTGGATGCACCTCGGGCCGAACAAGGCCCAAAAAAGAAAACCCGGTGCCGCAAGGTGCGAGACCGGGAGTCTCCCCTTTAGCGGCATTTTTAAAGCGCCCGCAATCCGGAACAAATCGGCGCTGGGTGGCAGTATAAATTGAACCACCTGCCCCGACCTGATTGCCCGCTCCCCAACACCCTGGCCGGAGCAGGAATCCCCTCCCGGCAATTGCCACCTGTGTGCAAGGCGGCAATGGGCGAACCGGCCTGCTTTCCCGTTGGCGCCGCAGGTGCCCGGCAACGGTCAGATTCCCGACCTCCCATCCGGCATTGCCCGTGGTGTTGTGCCGGCGCATCGCCTCCAAAAGCGGTCACCAGCGTTAACAAAAAAGTCTTTCGTTCCGGGGCATTCAGCGCATAATGCGCTGGCGTGGGTCTAAAAACCTCGCTTGACAAGTGATCGGTTGGTTTCGCGTGCTACAGGTTTTGTTTGCTAACGGGGCTCCATCGCTATTTTTCTCAGTGTTATTAGGAGTCCCAACAATGGGCAACAAACTGTACGTGGGCAATCTGCCTTACACCGTGCGCGACGAAGACCTGCAACAGGCTTTCGGCGCTTTTGGCTCTGTCAACAGCGCCAAAGTCATGATGGAGCGCGACACAGGTCGCTCAAAAGGTTTTGGTTTTGTGGAAATGGGCAGCGATGCTGAAGCCCAGTCCGCCATCGAAGGCATGAATGGTCAGTCGCTGGGTGGTCGCAGCCTGGTGGTGAACGAAGCCCGTCCGATGGAAGCGCGTCCTCCCCGTTCGGGCGGTGGCGGCTTTGGCGGTGGCCGCAGTGGCGGCGGCGGCTTTGGCGGTGGTGGCGGCAGCGACGGCGGTTTCCGCAGCCCCTACGGCGGCGGCGGTCGTCGTGAAGGTGGCGGCGGTGGCGGTGGCCGCGGTGGCTACTGATCCACAGCGTTGAATCACTGACCCGGTGAAAACCGGGTTCAGACAAAAGCCCCTCGGTTTTGCCCAGGGGCTTTTTTCATGGCTGTCGATTCCGCGTATTGCAGGTCAGGCGCTATGGCCCTTCTGCCGGTGCTTTCGAGGCCGCCCGGCCAGCAGACGGTCAAACAGCGGGTTGGGCAGGAGACGCAGCAGTTTGGCCACCACGCCCATCTGCCAGGGAATCACGCGGTAGCTGACCTGTCCCTGGATGGCCTGAAAAGCCCGGTCGGCAAACGCATCCGCACTCAGCAGGAAGGGCATCCCATAGCGGTTCTGTCGCGTCAGTGGCGTGTCCACATAGCCCGGCAGCAATGTCACCACCGCCACCCCGCTGCCACGCAGCTCACCCCGCAGGCTCTCGCAGTAGGCCACCACCGCCGCCTTGCTGGCGCAATAGGCACCATGACCGGGCAGGCCCCGGATGGCCGCCACGCTGGCGATGCCGACCAGCGTGCCACTGCCGCGTTCGCGCATGGCAGCGACAAACGGATGGAAGGTGGCCGCCAGGCCGGTGTTGTTGGTGGCAAAGGTCCGGGCCATCACATCGATGTCGTCGCGCTCGGCGGTGTCCATGCCGATGCTGATGCCGGCGTTGGCAATCACCACGTCAGGCAAACCTTGCGCTGCCATGCAGGCCTGTGCTGCCGCCACGAGGCTGTCGGTATCGCTCACGTCTGCGCCATAGATGCGACAACGATCAGCGCCCAGGCCTTGCGCGTCTGCCCAGGCCTGTGTGTCGTCCGTGCGCCGCGCCACCAGTGCCAGCCGGTAGCCAGACCGCGCAAAACGCGCTGCCAGCGCCTGGCCAATGCCACTGGAAGCACCGGTGATGAAAACGAGCGGGAGCTGAGACATGCCGGTGTCACCTCACAACCAATGGAAGGTATGGGCTCATCGCGGTTGCGGTTGCGGTTGCATCTGCACCTTCACCCGCCCCTTGAGCACGGCGGCCTGGCGGTCGCCACGGTACAACAGGCTGTCGGCACGCATCTGGTCGTTGTCCCGGATCAGCAGCACCGGCTGGTCAGAAGACAGAATGTCCCACTTGGTGAGCACGCGAAGGTACTCGCCGTGGAACTCCAGCCGGGGCAGCCGCTTGCCGGCGGCATTCTTGCCCGCCTGCCGCACCACGATCGCATCGCCTTCCAGGACGAACTCCGTGTTGTCGCCGTTGCTGGTCACGCGCTGCGCAGTGGCCGTGGTCAGCATGCCTTCCGGGCTGTAGTTGCGGATGCGGGCCTTGTCGATCTCCAGCGTGTCCGTGTCGGGGTAGTGCCGCCCTTCTGCACCGTACACCTCGGACTTGATGCGCCCATTGGCGTCAAACACTTTGACCGAGAAGCGTCGCATGTGGTAATCGGGCTCGTGCACCAGTTCCCGCTCTGCGGGCGGCACCTCGGGTATGGGCGTGGCGCGCAGCAGCCAGTAGGACGCCAGCGCCAGCAAACCCATCAACAGGATCGGCAGGTAGATCGAGACCTGGTCCCAGAACTGGTACACCCGCTTCTTGACCACACGCGGGTCTGGTTTCACCAGCGGGTCCAATGGCAACGTGCTGTTCATTGCGCAGCCACCTCCAGCTCACGGGCATAAGCGCCGCTGGCCACGAGCAGCAGATCGCACAGTTCACGCACGGCACCCATGCCGGGGGCCCGCTGCGTGATGTGATGGACCACCGCCAGCACTTCCGCGTGGGCGGTGGCAGGCGCACAAGCCAGCGCCGCCCGACGCAGCATGGGCAGGTCGGGCCAGTCGTCGCCCATGGCCGCGGCGTCCGACCATGCCAGCCCCAGCTCACTCAGGATGGCCTCAGCGGCGGGCCGCTTGTCTTCCGTGCCGTAGCGCACATGCACCACGCCCAACGCTTCGAGGCGCCGTCGCAGCGCAGGTGAATCGCGCCCCGTGATCACGGCGGGCGTGATGCCGGCCCGCTGCAGCAGTTTGATGCCATGGCCGTCCAGCGTGTGAAACCGCTTGATCGACTCGCCCGCTTCACTGAAATACAGGCCGCCGTCGGTGAGCACGCCGTCCACATCAAAAAACACCACGCGCACGGCCTGCGCGCGCAGCAGCAACTCAGGCGCAAAGTTCAGCGTGGGGCGCAGCGGTGGCAGATCAGGAGACATTGCGCAATGCTAACCGGGGAGAAGATAAGGGCCGAACGAGGCAGTGCAAATCCAGGGCGCCGCGGAGCTGGTTTTGCCAGGCCGCCAGCGCCGCCCCTGGGGGGAAGCCGCGCAGCGGCGCAGGGGGATCAAATCACCTTCGCCCGCATGAGGTCGTTGCTGTTGAGCGCACCGCACAGGCGGCCCGCCTCGTCGACCACCAGCACGCTGGTAATGCGCGTGGCCTCCATGAGCTCTGCGGCGGTCACGGCCAGCGCATCGGCGCGAATGGTGCGCGGATCCGGGTGCATGACTTCGCGCGCCGTCAGGTTGCGCAGGTCGCTGTTGTTCTCGCTTTTTTCGATCAGGCGGCGCAAGTCACCGTCGGTGAAGATGCCCAGCACACGGTCGTCGTCGTCGACGATGGCGCTGGCGCCCAGTCCTTTGGCGCTGATCTCGCGCATCAGGGCCATGAGCCCGGCTTCCTGTGTGACCCGAGGCAAGGCATCGCCGGTGCGCATCACGTCGCGCACGTGCGTGAGCAGCTTGCGTCCCAGCGTGCCCCCGGGGTGGGAGCGCGCAAAATCGTCGGCCTTGAAGCCACGCGCATCGAGCAACGCCACGGCGATCGCGTCGCCCATGGCCAGCTGGGCCGTGGTGCTTGCTGTGGGAGCGAGGTTGTGCGGGCAGGCCTCCTTTTCCACCGAAGCGTCCAGCACCACCTCGGCATGCTGCCCGAGGGTGGAGCGCACGCGACCGGTGATGGCCACCAGCGGCACGCCCATGCGCTTGATGAGCGGCAGGATGACGGTGAGCTCTTCGCTTTCACCACTGTTGCTGATCCCCAGCACCACGTCACTTGGGGTGATCATGCCCAGATCACCGTGGCTGGCTTCCGCCGGATGCACGAACATGGCCGGCGTGCCAGTGGATGCCAGTGTGGCTGCGATCTTGCGACCGATGTGCCCGCTCTTGCCGATGCCCATCACCACCACCCGGCCCTGGCAGGCGAGCATGAGCGACAGGGCCTGGGCGAAGCTGCCGTCCAGCCGCTGCGCCATCGCGGTGATGGCGCCGGCTTCAATCTGCAAAGTTTCTCGGGCAAACGCTGTTGCGCGGGTCGGGTCAAAGCTGGATGGCAACTGCATCGGCGGATTATCGCCGTTCGTGTCGATCCTGGCAGTCCTTCCCTGCGCGCCTGCCGGCGCGGTGCGGCGCCCTGAGCCGGAGGGGTGGTGCATCTGCGTTCCCATGCGGAAGGCACCGCCACCCCTTAATATCTGCCCCATGAATTCGCTCGACATTGCGCTCCTGTACCTGCTGGCCGCTGTGTTGGGCGTGGTGGCGTGTCGTCAGCTCAAGCTGCCACCGATGCTGGGCTACCTGGTGGTCGGCATCCTCATCGGGCCCAACGCGCTCGCGCTGGCCCAGAATTCCAGCGGCATTCGCTACCTGGCCGAGTTCGGTGTCGTCTTCCTCATGTTTGTGATCGGGCTGGAATTCAGTCTGCCCAAGCTCAGGGCGATGAAGCGCCACGTGTTCGGCCTGGGCCTGTCCCAGGTGGTGCTGACCGTGCTCATCACCACCGGGGCATCCATGGCGCTCACGCTGATGCTGCCCACCTGGTGGGACATCTCCTGGCAGATTGCCCTGGCGCTGGGCGGCGTGATGGCCATGAGCAGCACGGCCATCGTGATCAAGCTGATGGCCGAACGGCTGGAGCTGGAATCCGAGCACGGCAAACGTGTCATGGGCATTCTGCTGTTCCAGGATCTGGCCGTGGTGCCGCTGCTGGTGCTGATTCCCGCGCTCGCGGCCGACCCGGAAGACCTGTTGCCAGCGCTGGGGCTGGCGCTGGTGAAGGCCGTGGTGCTGCTGGGCATCCTGCTGACCGGCGGGCAGAAAATGATGCGGTGGTGGCTGACCCTGGTGGCGCGCCAGAAGAGCGACGAGCTTTTCATGCTCAACCTGCTGCTCATCACCCTGGGGCTGGCCTGGCTCACCGAACACGCCGGGTTGTCCCTGGCCCTGGGTGCCTTCGTGGCCGGCATGCTGATTTCCGAGACCGAATACAAGCACCAGGTGGAGACCGACATTCGGCCGTTCCACGATGTGCTGCTGGGCCTGTTCTTCATCACCATCGGCATGATGCTGGACTGGCGGCTGGTGCTTGATCGCTGGCCGCTCGTGCTGTTGCTGCTGTCGCTGTCCGTGGCTTTCAAGCTCGCCCTGATCACGGGTCTGACCCGGTTGTTCGGCGCATCCATGGGCGTGTCGATGCGGGTGGGGCTGTACCTGGCGCAGGGCGGCGAGTTCGGCCTGGTGCTGCTCACACTGGCCGGCCAGAACAACCTGGTGCCGCCGCAGCTCTTCAACCCCATCCTGGCCAGCATGGTGATCTCCATGCTGGCCACGCCCTTCATCATCCTCTACACCAATGCCATCGTCGGCCGCGTCGTGGGCAGCGACTGGCTGATGCAGTCGGTGCAGATGACCAGCATCGCGCGCAAAGCCATCAATGCGGACAAGCACGTGATCATCTGCGGCTATGGCCGCTGTGGTCAGAACCTGGCCCGCCTGCTGGAAGCCGAAGGCATTCCCTACATGGCACTCGATCTGGACCCCGACCGGGTGCGCCAGGCAGCTGCGGCCGGACATTCCGTGGTGTTTGGTGATGCGGCCCGACTGCAGGCGCTCATGGCGGCGGGGCTGCATCGCGCCAGCGCGGTGGTCGTCACCTACCTGGACACCCCCAGCGCCCTCAAGGTGCTGCACCACGCGCAGGAACAGGCGGTGCATGTGCCGGTGGTGGTGCGCACGGTGGACGACGCGGACCTGGAAAAACTGCGTGGCGCCGGCGCCACGGAAGTGGTGCCCGAGGCCATCGAGGCCAGCCTGATGCTGGCCAGCCACGCCCTGGCGCTGGTGGGTGTGCCCATGCGGCGTGTGATCCGGGTGGTGCAGGAGCAGCGCGATGCGCGCTACAACCTGCTGCGCGGTTATTTCCACGGCGCCGACGACGACAGCCTGGACGAGATCGATCATGAGCGGCTGCACACGGTGACGCTGCCCACGGCGGGACGGTCGGTTGGCAAGACCCTCGGTCATCTGGCCCTCGAAGCGATCGGCGTGCGGCTCGTGAGCTTGCGCCGCGCCGGCGGCAAGGCCGCGGCTTTTGACGACGACACCGTGATGGAGGGCGGCGACACCCTGGTGCTGGGCGGCAAGGCACAGGCCCTGTCGTTGGCGGAAGACAAGCTGCTGTCCGGCTGAAACGAGCAACGCAGGTCGCTTCCAGCAGTTGCGAGGGCCAGCAGCAGGTTCAGCACATCGAGCTTTTGCTCCCTGCGCCAGGGATCCTGCGAAAGACGGCTGGCCCATAATGACCGATCCGCAACGGACCTTGCCCATGGACACCTCTGCCTACCTGAAATCCCACATCCGCACCGTGCCCGACTGGCCCGCACCCGGCGTACAGTTTCGCGACATCACGCCGCTGCTGCAGGATCCCAAAGTGTTTCGTGTGCTGATCGATACGTTCGTGCATCGGTACATGGACCCCCAACTGCGGCCCACGGTGGTAGCGGGGCTGGACGCCAGGGGTTTCATCATCGGCTCCGTCCTGGCCTACGAACTGGGTGTGGGCTTTGTGCCCATTCGCAAGAAGGGCAAACTGCCGTTCACCACGGTCGAAGAAACCTACGAACTCGAATACGGGAGCGCAACGGTCGAGCTGCACACCGATGCGGTGAGGGCAGGCGACAAAGTGGTGTTGATTGACGACCTCATCGCCACCGGCGGCACCATGATGGCCGGGTGCAAATTGCTGGAGAAGCTCGGCGCCGAGGTGATGGAAGGCGCTGCCATCGTGGACCTGCCCGAACTGGGTGGATCAGCCAAACTGCGTGCCTCGGGACTGCCCCTGTTCACCCTGGTCGACTTCGCCGGGCATTGAGCCTGGAAACACCCCCGCGCCGCTTCGCGTCACCCCCTCAAGGGGGCGATACCAGCCGTCCGGCAAAGCCGGCCCGACGGTATCTCTGGTCAAAGGCATTTCGCGCCGGAGGCTTGTCACACCCTCGCAGCGGTGGAGCGTGGGGGTACAAGATCCGGCGCCGGGCCGCCCCAAGCCGGATCAGCCCCCTCGGGGGGCAGCGACCCGCGCGAGCGGCGGAGCGTGGGGGGCACTGCCCTAAAGCTTGCCGTACTGGGTTTCGCTCAGGGCGCTGAAATCGCTGTGGGATTCGGGCACGGGCAGGTTTTCCCCTTCTTCCAGCAGCGGGCGGCGGATCGGGTTCGCCGCCTTTTGCAGCGCGCGCCGGAAAGCCTCCACTTCTTCTGCCTGAACGCCTTGAACCCGGGTTCTTTCCGGGTTGCGGTCGGGTACCGGAATCGCCGTCTCGCTGGGCTCGGCAGGCTCGCGGCGGGTCTGGGCCGCCACGGCGGCCTTCAGCGCAATGCCTCGCTGGTCATGGACTGCCTTGCGGCGCCAGTACACCGATCGCACCTCCATCTCGTGTCTGGACTGGGCGCTGGCCTGTATCCAGCGCTCGATTTCGAGCAGGTATTCGTCGGGCATGCTCTCGGTAGGCAAGGCGAGGTCGACCAGCACCAGAAAACCATCGCCGTTCGCGTCCAGCGTGAGCACCTTGAATTCGTAGCTGGTGGACAGGACCCCGCCACGGATCATGGATTCCCGCACCACCGAGAACAGCTGCTCACGACGCAGGATGCGGCGCCCCCGACGCGGAGAAATCAGAGGCAGGGTGGTCTGCGCAAAAGTGCGTCGTCCACGTCTCGAACTGCCTGATCGGCTGGCGGTGGTTTTTTTGGCTTTCAGCCAGTTGAGCATGAACATGGTTTGAGTATGCGCAACAGGCTGCGGCGCAATGGTTGGAATAACAGGTGCGTTTCGGTTCAGTTCCGCCGCACTCAGAGACAGGGCGTATTTCAGGTCACGGCGATGCGTTTGGGCCGGTTGTACATGCGACGCGCCAGCACTGCCGACATCGCCACGGTGAGTTCGAGCGCCAGGTCGGGATGCCGCACGGAGAGCTCCCGAAACCGCAGGGGGGTGAGGCACCACAGGCGGCAGTCGCTGCCGGCATGCACCGTGGCGCTGCGTGGAAGATGGCTGAAAAACGCGCCTTCCCCGAGCACCGACCCGGCACCGACCACCGCAATGCGGATGCGCTCCTTGCTGTCCTCGTAGTGCACCGTGAGGGTGCCGGTTTCCACGAAGTACACGGTGCGGTCCTTCACACCCTGTTCGATCAGCACCTTTCCCAGCTGCAGTGACACCGGCTGGAGGTAATTGGCCACGATCTGCCACTGCGGCTCGGTGAGCGTCAGGGGAACGGCGTCCAGCGCATTGCAGTGCCGCATGGCGTGAGCCAGGGCATGAATATCGGGGCGCGTGGTGGCGGTGACAACGTCTGTCATGCGAGCAAGATAACCGCCCACAAGCTCCGCCTGCAATGTGTATTTACCGCTTATTACAGTTGGGCTCCCGGCGGTGTCTGACCGGTTCCCAGCGGTTACTTAGGTGTTATTTGCCGATGCAAAAACGCGAAAAGATCTCGCCGAGCAGGTCATCGGCGCTGAACTCACCCGTGATTTCCCCCAACGCACCCTGGGCCAACCGCAGTTCCTCCGCGAGCAGATCGAGGTGTTCGGCTTGTGCCGCCAGCAGCCCTGAGGCACTGAGCAGGTGGGTCTCGACCCTGGCCAGCGCCTGCAGGTGGCGTTCCCGCGCCATGAACAAGCCTTCGCTACCCTGCTGCCAGCCCGCCAATGAAAGCAGGCGCTGTCGCAACAGGTCGATGCCATCGCCGCGTTTGGCGGACAGAAGCATGCCGTCGGGCCCGGCAAGGGCGGCCCTGTTTGCGTGGGCTTGTTCCGGACACTGGTCCAGCTTGTTCCACACCTGCAGCACCGTCACGCCAGGCGGCAGCGCAGCAGCGATGGCCTCGTCGGCGGCCTGGTATGCGGCCCCGTCACATCGGGTGAGGTCGTGCAGGAACACCACCGCATCGGCTTGTGCGATCTGGTTCCAGGCCCGCTCGATGCCGATGCGTTCCACCTCATCCACTTCCGGGCTGTCGCGCAGGCCGGCGGTGTCGATCACATGCAGCGGAACCCCCTCAATCTGGATCGTCTGCTGCACCACATCGCGGGTGGTGCCCGGGATGGGGGTGACGATGGCCAGCTCGGCGCCGGCCAGTGCATTGAGCAAGGAACTCTTGCCCGCGTTGGGTTGCCCGGCAATGACCACCTTCAACCCGTCGCGCAACAAAGCGCCCTGGCGAGCCTGAGACATCACCGCAGCCAACGCGGCCTGCAAGCGCTGCAGTTGCCCCGTGGCGTCGGCCTTCTGCAAAAAGTCAACGTCTTCTTCCGGAAAATCAAGCGTGGCTTCAACCAGCATCCGCAGGTGGATCAGCGCATCGCGCAGGCTGTGCACACGCTCCGAAAACGCACCGGCGAGCGAGCGGCTGGCGCTGCGCGCTGCCGCTTCGGTGCTGGCGTCGATCAGGTCGGCCACGGCCTCGGCCTGTGCCAGATCCAGCTTGTCATTCAGAAAAGCCCGTTCCGTGAATTCGCCGGGCCGGGCAGGGCGCAGCGCTGGCAACAGCGGTTGGCCGTGGGTTGCGGTGGACTGCGCGACCGCCAGACAGCGGGCTAGCAACAGCTGCAGCACCACCGGGCCGCCGTGGCCTTGCAGTTCGAGCACGTCTTCGCCGGTGTAGGAATGGGGCCCCGGAAACCAGATCGCGAGCCCCTGGTCGATCGGCTGGCCGTGTTCGTCCGCGATCGGCAGGTAGGTGGCCTCGCGCGCACGCAGTTCCCGCCCCAGCAATTCGCGCACGAAGGGCGCCAGGCCGCGGCCGGACACGCGCACGATGCCCACTGCACCGCGACCCGGTGCAGTGGCGATGGCGGCAATGGGGTCGTGCTGGGTGCTGAGCATGGGGCTGATTCTGCGCGAATGGAAAGGGAAAGGGCCGCTACAGCGGCCCTTTCAGCAGAACAACAAACCGGTCACTTGGCCGGGGTGTTGCCTTTAAAGAGATCAAACGGCAGCGTGAACTTCAATGGCACGCCCATGCGGTGGTTGATGTGCGCCTGCTGCGCAATCGTCAACACGTTGTTGGTGATCCAGTAAAGCACCAGACCGGCCGGGAAGAAGAAGAACATCACCGAGAACATGAGCGGCATCATCCACATCAGCTTGGCTTGCAGCGGATCTGGTGGCAGCGGGTTCAGGGCGGTCTGGATCATGGTCGTTGCGGCCATCACCAGGGGCAGGATGAAGAAGGGATCTGGCGAAGACAGATCGGTGATCCAGGCCATCCAGGGCGCGTTGCGCATTTCCACGCTGGAGAGCAGCACCCAGTACAGGGCGATGAACACCGGAATCTGGATCAGGATAGGGAAGCAGCCACCCAGCGGGTTGACCTTTTCTTCCCGGTACATCTTCATCATCTCCTGCTGCATGGCCTGCGGATTGCCTTTGAGGCGCTCCCGCATTTCCATGATGCGCGGGTTGATCTTCTTCATCTTGGCCATGCTGCGGTAGGCGCTGGCGTTGAGCCAGTAGAACGACGCCTTGATCAGCACCACCAGCAGCACGATGGACCAGCCC